>NZ_CP110973.1:3303333-3922500 GCF_026248825.1 Larkinella insperata
GGACCGGCACCACACCAAGTTTGACCGCATTTTCCGGGTCGTGACGGACATGCACCTCGACGACGGTTCGGTGGAATATTACCCCGAAGCCCCTTTGCCGATGGCGCTTGCCTTGCGAGCGGACTACCCGCAGGTTGAACAGGCGGCTTTTCTGATCATGAACCGCGAACTGGTCGTCAGCCAGCAGCAACCCGGTCGGACCGCTCCCCGGCGTTTTCAGGAGCACAGCGGCACGGGCCTGGCCGAACCCGAACTGTTCGAGATTCTGGATTATCAGTGGGTGCGCGGCAATCCGAAAACCGCCCTGCGCGAACCCAACACCGCCGTGATCACCGAATCGTGGGCTAAAAAATACTTCGGTGACGCCGACCCGATGGGGCAAACGCTGAACCTGAATCATAAGGTCGATGCCCGGGTTACGGGGGTTCTGGCCGATCCGCCCCGCACCACCGACGTAGACATCCAGTTGTTTATTTCGATGGCCACGCTCAAAACGCTGGACTCTCAGTTCAACCAGACCGATTGGGGACAGCTCAACTCCAACTACCGGCTTTTCTGCACGCTGAAGAATCCGGAAGCCGTTGGCAACCTGGAAGCGGCCATGCCGGCCTTGTCGAAAAAGCATTTTGGGGAAGGGGCTAAATACATTCAATTTCATTTTCAGCCGTTGCGGGAGGTGCATTTTGAGGTTCGGCGGCTGGCGACGGGCGTTACGGCCATTCGCCCGTCGTTGCTCTGGTCGCTGGGGCTGGTGGGCGTCTTTCTGGTGCTGACGGCCTGCATCAATTTTGTCAATCTGGCCACGGCGCAGGCCCTGCGTCGGAGCAAGGAAGTGGGCATTCGCAAGACGCTGGGCAGCACGCGGGCGCAGCTGGTCCGGCAATTTCTGCTCGAAACCGCCTTAATTGTCGTGACCGCGACGGTTTTTGCGCTGCTGCTGGCGTGGCTGAGTTTGCCGCTTTTCAATCGCTGGTCAGGCATTCCGCTGACGCTGCACCTCGACGGCCTGACGCTTGGTTTCGTTGCCTTGCTGCTGGGCGTTGTCATTTTGCTGGCGGGGGGCTATCCGGCGGGTGTTTTATCGGGTTTTAGCCCCTGGGCGGCTTTGAAAGGCAAATTGCCGGCCAGATCACCGGGGCAGCAGGTCGTTCGGCATTCCCTGGTGGTCACGCAGTTTGTGGTTTGTCAGGCGCTGATCATCGGGTCGCTGGTGGTGGCGATGCAGGTTCGCTACATTCAGAATGCCGATCTGGGGCTGGACAAAGAAAACGTGGTGGTGGTGCCGCTGCCGAAACCAGAAAAAGCCCTGCGCGAAACGCTCAAAAACGAGTTGCTTCACTATCCCGAAATCAAAACCGTCAGTGCCAGCTATCGTCCGCCGTCGGCCCAGGTGATGAACGGCGGGTCGTTCAAGTTTGGCGATCAGGCGGACTGGGCGGCTTTCCCGCTCCGGGAGCGCATTGGTGATGCCGGTTATGTGAAAACGTACGGTTTGCAGCTCGTGGCCGGTCGAAACATCTCGCCAAGCGACACGATTCGGGAATACCTGGTCAACGAAGCGTTCCTGCGCAAAATGAACATCCGGGACCCGCAGAAGGTCCTGGGCAAGACCATGCAGTATTACCTGTCGCCGGTTTCGTTGCCGATTGTGGGGGTGGTCAAAGACTTTCACCTGCGTTCGTTGCGGGACCCCATCGACCCCTGTTTCATTGCCAGCCACGGCGAATTTTACAAGCGCGTGGGCATCCGGATTGCGGGGCAGAACCCGGCGCAAACCGTACAGCGAATCCGGAAGGTATGGGAGAAAGTCTACCCGGATGAAGTGTTTGAATACGAGTTTCTGGACGATCAACTGGCGAAATTCTACGAAACCGAAAGCCTGCTTTTCCGGCTGGTCAACACGTTTGCCGGGATTGCCATGCTGATCTGCGGGCTGGGGCTCTACGGGCTGGTGTCGCTGGTGGTGGTGCAGCGGACGAAAGAAATCGGCGTGCGGAAAGTGCTGGGCGCATCGGTTGCCAGCATTGTGGCGCTGCTTTCCAAGGATTTCCTGAAACTGGTGATGGTTGCCCTGCTCATTGCCTCGCCGATTGCCTGGTACACGATGAACCAGTGGCTGACTGATTTTGCCTATAAGATTGCCATTCAGTGGTGGGTGTTTGCGCTGGCGGGTGGTTTGGCGATCGTGGTTGCGCTGGCAACGGTCTCGTTTCAAAGCATTCGGGCCGCTCTGGCGAATCCGGTCAATAGTTTACGGAGCGAATAAACGGGTTGTTGGTGGAGATACTCACAGGAAGTTGTTCAAATCCAACTGCAAAATGTCGGAATACGATGAGGGGGTAGCAATAGCCCCATCACCCCGGCGATACCGGTACCAGCGGCTGGCTTTATAATCATAAACGAAGCCTTCCAGAATACCGTACAAATCGTCATCAATGAGTTGAATCACTTTTTGCAGATCACCTTTCAGTCCTTTGGTATGACAGATTTCAATGATAATCGGCGTTTGGTCCGTCTCATCGTCCTGAAGTAAAATGTCGGGCACTGGACTGGCTTTCCCTTCGTCCAGCATCGCTTCGGGCAACGGTTCCAGCGAAATGGCGTGTTCACGATAAAAGAGCACACCCAGGCCAACGGTTAATTTAGCAATAACCCGTTGGTGCGCAGCAGGAGCCCAGACACCCCAGTCTTCATGGACAACCGATGGGGGATTGGTAGGAGGGAAGTACATAATTCATCGTGTTTTAATCAAACTTACTACAATAATCGATGCTTCGCAACTACGTCAAAATCGCCCTGCGTAACCTCTGGCGCAACCAATTATACACGGGTTTGAACGTCGGGGGGCTGGCCATTGGGTTAGCCGCCTGTCTGCTGATGGCGCTGTATGTAGCCCACGAATTTTCGTACGACGGTTTTCACGCCAACGCCGACCGGATCGTGCGCGTCACCAGCCTCATGACAACGCCCGAATCACCCCTGGTGCTGGCGTCGAGCCCCGTTCCACTGGCAACAACCTTAAAGCAGAATTATCCGGAAGTAGAAACGGCCGTGCGGCTGACGCCTTTTGAAGGGATCGTCCGGCACGGGGAAAAGCTGCTCAAAGAACCGGATGTGTATTTCGCTGACCGGGACATAGTTACGGTTTTTTCGTATCCGTTCCTGGCCGGGAATCCGGCAACGGCCCTGGCCAGCCCAAACAGCGTGGTTCTGACGGAACGGCTGGCTAAAAAATATTTCGGGAAGACCGACGTGCTGGGCCAGACCATCGAATTTGATAAACGGCTTTACCAGGTTACGGGGATCATGGCCGATGCGCCCAGCAACACCGACCTGCCCGTAAGCGCCCTGTTAGGACGCGAATTCAAGGGCGTCCGTTCGTGGGTAGACGACGATTTTCCGTGCTACACCTACGTCCTTTTCCGCCAGCAGCCCAATCTGGCCGATTTTAGCCGGAAACTGGCGCAGATCGCCGACAAATACGCCAATCCGGAACTGAAGAAAATGGGAGCGGAAGGCTATTCGCTCCGCTTCCCGGTGGAGCTTCTGAAAGACGTGCATTACAGCGAGGGCAAAATGGTCGATACGCCCAAAGGCAACAAACAGTACGGGTATCTATTCGCGTTTCTGGCCGTGTTTGTGCTGGTCATTGCGCTTCTGAACTACATCAATCTGCTCACCGCCAAAGCCACCGAACGGGCCCGGGAAGTGGGCGTGCGGAAGGCCAACGGAGCGCAACGGGGGCAGCTCATCCGGCAGTTTTTGTTAGAATCGTGGCTCCTGAGCGGGCTGGCGGTTGGCGTAGCGGTGTTTTTGGGGCTGGCGGCCGTGCCGTTTTTCAACGAACTGCTGAGTATGCGGCTGCAAATAGCGGCTCCGGATGCGGTTGCCCTGCTTTTCGTTACGTGGGGGCTCATCACGCTGGCGGGCGGTCTGTATCCGGCGTTTGTTCTGTCGAATTACCGGCCCGTCGAAGCGCTGAAAGGAAGCGGACCGGCGTTCCGGCTCGGAACCTACGGCAAAGGAGCCTGGCTGCGCAAATCGGTCATCGTTTTTCAGTTTGTCCTGGCCGTCGGCATGATCGCGGGGGTGCTGGTGATCCGGCAGCAGATGAACTTCCTGCAAAATCACGATTTGGGTTTCACGAAAGAACGCATTTTGATCGTCTACCTGCCCGACGATTCGACCGCCAGGGCGGGAGCCGTCGCTTTGGCCAACAGCCTGAAAAGCCGTACCGAAATAGACCGGGTCACGCTGGGGTCGGGTATGCAGGTGGGCGGTTTGTTGCCAATGGCTTCAACAAACATCGCCAGCAACGGACGGAAGCGCGAAATCATGACCAATTACCTGTTTGTCGACGACCAGTTTTTGCCCTTGCTGAACATCCGGCTAAAGGACGGCCGGAACCTTTCGTCGCAATCAAAAGCTGACCTGAACGGCGGCTTCATCGTCAACGAAGCGTTTGTCAAAATGGCGGGCTGGAAGCAGGGCGTCGGGCAGACCATCAGCGGTTTCGACCACAAAGGGAAAGTGATCGGCGTGGTCAAAAACTTTCACTACCGTTCCCTGCACAACCTGGTGGAGCCGCTGGTCATTGTTTACAACACATTCCCGGCCAGCAGCCTGATGATGAACATGCAGCCTGAGCACCTGGCGGTGGTCAAAGCAATCTGGCAGCGGCATTACCCGGCGCATCCGTTCGACTATAAATTCCTGGATGAATCGGTCGAAGCGCAATACGCGAAAGACCGGCTGATGACGACGGTTTTTAACGGTTTTGCGGCATTAACTGTGCTGGTTTCTTGCCTGGGACTGTTTGGTTTAGTTACCTTTACAACGGGACAGCGAACAAAAGAGATCGGGATACGCAAGATTTTGGGTGCCTCCGTCGTTAACGTGGTGTTATTGCTCTCCAAAGATTTTCTCAAGTTAGTTTTCATTGCCATTTTCATTGCTGCGCCGGTTGCCTGGTATGCGCTGGATCGCTGGTTGCAGGATTTCGCGTATCGTGTGGGATTGGAAGGATGGAGTTTCGCATGGGCGGGTGGTTTGGCCGTTCTGATTGCGCTGCTGACCGTCTCGTACCAGTCGGTGAAAGCCGCGTTGATGAATCCGGTGAATAGCCTGAAAGAGCCCTGACGCTGAAGGCTCCAGAAACCGGCTGAATGACGCTGAATAGAGGAGTAAAAGGTTATAAAAAATACGCGATTGCGCTGGCCGTTCCGGTTAGTCGTTTAAGCTTCCATCGTTCCACTTCAAGGTATAACAGTAAACACAATGAAAACAGCAATTACCCTCGCACTTTTGGGAATCAGTGTCGTGGCCGTCGGACAGGAGCGCTCGTCGGTCAGCCGGAGCATTAGCGATAATGGAAAAACTGTACGTATAAAGATCGATGTCGAACAGGCCGGCCGGGAGGTTCATTACGACGAAGAATTCGATGCGACGGGGATGAGCAAGGAGGAAAAAGACTATCTGGTGAGCCACATTCAGGATTCGCTGGGTGTGCATGTGGCCGTAAGCCCACCGCGCCCGCCGAAAGCCCCGGGCACCCTTCGCAGCACCCGGCCTCCCCGCTACGAATCGGGTGATGTCGCGGTCGTGAACCGAAACGCCAGCACCGCCAACCGTTCGAAAAATGACGACGGTAATTTGCCTAAAAACGTCATTGTGGCCCCGGACGGAACACCGTACACCAAAACCATCACCGAAGATTCGGAGAACAACCGGCTGAAACTCAAATACGAATACAAACTGGACGGGGAAGAACACGTCTTCGAGCGAACGCTCAACGTCCAGGGCAAATCCGAAGACGAGCGGCAGCGGCTCATTGCCGACACCGAGCGGAGCCTGGGTCTGTCGAACGCCCGGAAATAGGCAGTAATAAACTGACATTGGAAGAACCCCGTCGGGATGCCGTAGCGCTTTCGCCGGGGTTCTTGTTTTGCGCTACGTCGTGATGCAACGTCGCTCTGCGAAGTGTGTCTTTTCACCGTGTTGCCCTCCTGCAATTCTAACGTCCCTGCAAATATTCCTGAACCATGCTCCAAAATTATCTCAAAGTTTCTCTGCGCGGCCTCCGTCGCGACCCGGTTTATTCTGCCATCCACCTGGCCGGTTTGTCCGTTGCGCTAGCCTTTGGTCTGCTGACCTACGCGTTTGTCAATCACGAACGATCCTTCGACCGTTTTCATGCCGACGCCGACCGGATTTACCGGTTTGAATCGACCGATTTTTTTGATTTTGAAGGCAAACCGGCTTTACGCCCGCTGAACCTCCCTTTCTTTTCGGCCGAAGAAAACCACAGTTTTGTTTTTCCGGTGATTTTTGGGTTGGAAATCAAGCAGCAGCTGCCCGAATTTCAGGACGTTATCCGAATGACCCGGCCGTACGAAAGTGTGGTGAAATACGGGGTAACATCGGTTTATGAAAAGGCGATTCTGCACACGGACGCCAATTATTTCACGTTCTTTTCGCTTCCGCTCACCCTTGGCCGACCCGAACAGGTGCTGGCCGGATTGCACAATGCCGTCATTTCGGAAGGGCTGCGGCAAAAACTATTTGCGGGCGAAAATCCGATTGGAAAAGCCATTCACTACGACGGGCGGGTTTATACGGTGTCGGGCGTGATGCAGAATCCTCCGTCGAATACCACCCTGAATGCAGAACTGGTTGTGCGGCTGGAAAGTGATCCGTCGTACCGCGAGCAGCTCGAACGGCGCTACAATACCAGCAACGTTTACACCCTGGGCAAACTGAGAGCAACGGCGTCGCTGCCGCAAACCACGGCCAAACTGGCCGCCGTAGGCCCGCAGCTTTTCAAGGAAATGATTGATGACGTACAGAAATATGCTTCGCCCGAACAGAAAAGCCGTCTGGCCCATAAGCCGTTCCTGCTCACGATTCGTCCGCTGGTCGATACGCATTTTTCGTTCAACGAGCGCTGGAACTGCACGGTTTCGCCCACCAACGTCTACCTGCTGGTTTCCATCAGTGTTTTGATTCTGCTCGTTGCGGGACTTAATTATATCATTATCTCGCTGTCAAAACTGGCGGGTCGCCTGCAGGAGGTGGGCGTGCGGAAAGTGGTGGGGGCTTCTCCGCAGCAACTGGCGGTGCAGCTCTGGCTCGAAACCGTATTGGTGGTGGGGCTGGCTGCGGTAATCAGCCTTTTTCTGGCGCTGGTCCTGTTGCCCACGTTCAACGCCCTGACCGACCGCACGTTGTCGGTTTTTGACGTGCTGCAAATCGGTAACCTGCTGGGCCTGCTTGCCATGATCGGGGCGGTTAGCGTGCTGGCGGGAATTTACCCGGCGCTGTTATTTGCGCGGTTTCGCCCCACCTTGTTTCTGGGCCAGAACCGTACCTACAAAATCAATCCGCTGGTCATTCAGGGAATGATGGGCGTGCAGTTTGTGCTTTCCCTGATGCTCGTGATGGCAGGCATTACCATGCACCGGCAACTGACGTTCATCCAGGAAAAAGACCTGGGCCTGACCAAAGATCTGGTGCTTAAAATCAAGAATTTACAGCCGTTCGGGACCGACCGTGGTTCGTTGGTGTATGAACGGTTGTTGCGTTACCAGGCCACCAACCCGGATGTCGTAATGATCGCCAGCAGCGCCGGAGCCTACGGCGAAGACGGTTTTAACCGGAACGGAACCACCATCAAAGGCCAGAAATACTGGGCGCTGGAGCAGGCTATCGACTATCATTTCTTTGACCTGATGGGCATCAAGCTCCGGCAGGGGCGGCTTTTTTCGCCAAAAATTAGCTCAGACAGCGCCAAAAGTGTGAAAGCCGTGGTTGTCAACGAGACGCTGGCGAAGCTGCTGGGTGACGAACTGGTTTTTAACCAACCGCTGGAAGCGCTCAACGGGCGGACAATTATCGGGGTGGTGAACGACCACAACATCGAACCGCTCACCAAAGCCATTCTGCCCGCTTACTACAAAATTGCGCTTTGGTACCAGGGCGTATTTTACCTGAAACTGACCCCCGGCAACCTGCCCGACAAAGTGGCCCGCATCGCCCGGGACTGGCCGCAACTCTCCGACGGACAACCGTTTGAGTACTCTTTTCTGGATCAGGATCTGGCGGCCCGTTACCGCGACTATGAGCGCTGGACCACGCTGACGCAACTGGCTACTGGCATTGCCCTGCTGATTGCGGCTCTGGGCTTGTTCGGGCTGGCGGGCATTCAGGCCATCAACCGGATCAAAGAAGTGGGCATCCGGAAGATCATGGGCGCGACGGTTGGGCAGTTGTGGCTGCTTCTAAACCGCCGGACGTTGGCGCTGGTTGCCGTGTCGTTTGGTCTGGCTATCCCGCTATCCACCTGGCTGATGAACCGCTGGCTGGCTAATTTCGCCTACCGCATCGACTTAAACTGGACCATCTTTGCGCTGGCGGGCGGTCTGGGCTTTCTGGTGGCGCTGGCGGCTGTCAGTTACCACACCATCCGAACGGCGTTGATGAACCCGGTGGAAAGTTTGCGAACGGAGTAACCGCCAGGGGCTACGGACAACAATGTGCTTCTATTGTTATTCGCGGCCCCAGGTTATTTTATCCCCGCTTCGGCCAGCAGCACGAGCAGCACGTTTTGCAGTCCGAGATACCCTTTGTCATTCAGCCACCACTCCTTTAGGGAATGAACGTTGCCGCCCGTGCCCCCGCTGCCGATGGTGATGGCCGGAACGCCCAGCGAAATCGGCGTGTTGGCGTTGGTCGAGGAAACCTCCAGCCGGGGTTTCGCGCCCAGATACGTAGAAACCGCCATAGCCCGCTGAACGAGCGGAACCGTCGGTTCGATTTTGCCGGAAGGACGGTCGCCGATTTTTTTGATGTCTACCGTCAAATCCGGGCCGCTGCGCTTCAGGCCGTTTTCTTCTTTCAAGGCCCGCTGAACGGCTTTTTGCAGCAACTGGTCGATGCCGTTGAGCCGCTCGGGGCTTTCGGAGCGCATGTCAATTTCCATCCACGACTCAAACGGGATGGCGTTTACCGAAGTGCCCCCGCCAATCACGCTGACGCTGTAGGTGGTTTTGATTCCCTGGCGGGTAAATTTGTCGGCCTCGTCTGTGAAGTAATGAATCGCTTTACCCAGCGCGCTGTGCGGGTTCACAATCCCGAAGGCGCCGTACGAATGTCCGCCGGGACCCTTGAATGTAATCCGGTAGCGGTAGGAGCCTAGCCCCCGGTGCACAATTTCGCTGATGCCGTCGCCATCGACGGCGATGTAGGAATTGATTTTGGAACCAGCCGTTTTAAACAGGTGCTTGACGCCCCGCAAGTCGCCCAACCCTTCTTCGCCCACGGCCCCAACAAACCAGACATCGGCATCGGTCTCGATCTTTGCTTTTTCCAACCCCTTCAACACCGTCAGCAGGGCGACCAGGCCGCGGGTATCATCCCCGACGCCGGGCGCGTAGAGTGTGTCGCCTTTCTGCTTCACTTGCACGTCGGTGCCTTCCGGGAAAACCGTATCCAGGTGCGCTTCCACCACAACGGTGCGTTTGCCGGAGCGGCCTTTGCGCTTGCCAATCACGTTGCCCACGTCGTCGATCCAGACCGAATCAACCCCGGCTTCTTTCAGCATGGCGGCATATTTTCGGGCTTTCACTTCCTCTTTGAAGGGGGGAGCCGGTGTTTCGGTCAGCGTAATCAGGTCCTGTTTGGTTTGCGGTTCCAGGTCCATCAAGGTCTGAAAAGCCGCCTTCACCGCCGGACGATTCGCCAGTGCCTTGATTTCATCGGTGTAGCGTTTGTCGACCGGCACGGTTTCCTGAGCGCGGAGATTCGTAAAGCATAAGCCGAGAAGTACGAAATGGAAAGCCGTGGATCTGAGCAGTTGAATCATGGATTTTGATGAAGAGAATGGCGAATGTCGGCTAAAAATAGCGATTTCGGTCAAGAAATGAACACGGCGGGTTTAGCCTATATACGTTTCCGCCGGATTGTCCGAAAGTAAAATGATAACCGTCCGATTGCGGACATTTTAGATTTACGGTATCATTAACCGGTTGATTATCAGGGTAACTTTCTTTTTGGTGCATCGTTTGCGTTAATCCTTCTGTCTGTCTCTAGCTCTATAACCCGTATGCTCTACAATTACGTTAAAATTGCGTTTCGAAACCTCCTGAAAAACAAGCTTTTCTCGGGCGTAAACGTGGCGGGCCTGGCGCTCGGTATTGCTGCATTTCTGCTGATTCTGGAATACATCAGCTTTGAAAAAAGCGTCAACGGTTTTCACCGGAATTTACCGACGCTGTACCGCATGGTTTGGCAGAACAAGCAGGGCGATGTCTGGGCGGATATGGCTCCGGCGGTGGCTACGGTGATGAAGCAGGAGTTTCCGGAAGTCCGGCGCTTCTGCCGGATTGTCGATAACTCCATTTCCGGCATTGTCAGCACCACCAATTCGAAAAATCCGCAGGATACAAAGGCTTTCCGGGAAACCAGTCTGGCGTTGGCCGACGCCAGTTTTTTTGAACTTTTCACGTTTCCGTTGCTCGAGGGCGATGCCGCTACGGCCCTGACCCGCCCGAACACCGTAGCCCTGTCGGAATCCTACGCCCGGAAATATTTTGGAGCGGCAAAAGCCATCGGTCAGGTGTTGATGCTGAACAATCAGTTTGGGCAGACGCCCTATACCGTAACGGGGGTTTACGCCGACATGCCCCAGAACTCGGATTTGCAGTTTGGGCTGGTGTTTTCGTTGCAGACCCTGGCGAATCCGGCCAACCTCAACGGCAACGAGTGGGCGCGGCTCGACAGCTTCGATGGCGCTTATCTGACCACTTTTCTTCAGCTTCCGGAAGGCACAGATTACCGCTTACTGGAGGAGAAGTTTGATCAGTTGAAAAAGAAAATCCGGCCCCAGGACGAAAACCGGATGCACCTGCAACCGGCCGCGCAGTTGCACCTGGGCGCATCCCTTAGCGATCCGTACCCAACCACCGGCAACCTGGGCGTCATCTACCTGCTGGGCGGTATCGCCGGGCTGATTCTAATAATCGCCTGGTTTAATTACGTTAACTTATCGACCGCTGGCGCCTTGAAACGGGCCAAAGAAGTGGGCGTTCGGAAAGTGGTGGGAGCGGGCCGTGGGCAGTTAGTCGGGCAGTTTCTGGGCGAGTCCTTCTTGCTGAACCTGCTCGGTTTTGGGCTGGCCCTGCTGCTGGTGAGCGGTCTTCAGGCGGCTTTCAACGGGTTGGTCAACAAGGAGTTGTCGTTGCGTATGCTGCTGTCTAACCGGTTCTGGCTGGTGGGCTTGGGCCTGCTGATTTTCGGGGCGGTGGCGTCGGGCGGTTACACGGCTTTTGCGCTGTCATCGTTCCAGCCGCTTCAAACGCTGAAGGGAGCTTTCGGCAAGAGTGCCAAAGGCGGCTCGTTGCGTAAATCATTGGTTGTCTTTCAGTTTGGGGTTTCCTTGGTGCTGATGATTGGTACGTTTGTGTTGTACCAACAGTTGCAGTTCATGCAAAATCAGAAACTTGGATTTCAGTTGGAGCAACGGGTGGTGATTCAGGGGCCGGAGGTCGGAAAGGACGCGTCTTTTTCGTCGCGCATGGCGGCTTTTGAGCACGAACTGGAACAGCGTCCGTACGTAAAAAACTACTGCAATACAGGAACCGTGCCCGGCAATTATTACAACTTTTCGACCGACGGGATTACCCGGCAAAACCCGCAGCCCGGCGACGGCAAGAAAGTGTATTCGATGGGCTTTATCGACCACCGGTTTCTGGCTACCTACGGGATCAAACTGGCCGTTGGACGAAACTTTACCGCCCCGGAATCGGAAGTGGGCTGGGAGAAAAATACCAAACTGCTGGTGAACGAGACGGCGGCCCGGCACCTGGGGTTTGCTTCGGCGACTGACGCGCTGGGCAAGGTTGTGAGCTGGGGAAAACCGTTTGAAATCGTCGGCGTTGTGAAAGACTACCACCACCAGTCGCTGCGGGAAACCATCGCCCCCATTATTTTTCTGCCCCAGAATCACGGCAACTGGCTGACGATTCAGCTCACCACGGATCAGGTTCAGGCTAAAATGGCGGAACTCGAGCGGCTGTACAAAGCGGCTTATCCGGGTAACCCGTTCGAATTCTTTTTTGCGGACGAAAACTACAACCGGCAATACCAGGCGGAGCAGCAGTTCGGCGCGATTTTCATGGCGGCATCCCTGCTCGCGATCTTCATCGCCTGCCTGGGTTTGTTCGGGCTGGCCACCTTCATGACCGAGCAACGCACCAAAGAAATTGGCGTGCGGAAGGTCCTCGGCGCATCGGTGGGCAGCATCGTGGCGCTGCTTTCGACGGATTTTCTGAAGCTCGTTTTGATCGGCTTTTTGATTGCCTCGCCGATTGCCTGGTATGCGAGTCAATACTGGTTACAGCATTTTGCCTACAAAATGGACCTGACCTGGTGGATTTTTGCCAGTGCCGGTTTGCTGGCTACCCTGATCGCCCTGGTGACCATTTCCTTCCAAAGCATCAAAGCTGCTCTGGCCAACCCGGTGACTTCCCTGCGGGCGGAATGAGTTAGGAATGAAGAGTGATGAGTTAAGAGTTGGCTACCGCAGCGCTACTCTTGACTCTGCATTCTTAACTTTTTTTAACGGACTGAATTAGTGGGCTGTACGTACCTTGGGCTGCAAATCAAGACGGACAACCATGTTTCAAAATTACCTGAAAATCGCCTGGCGCAGTCTGCGGAAAAACCGTGGGTTCAGTTTTATCAACATCCTGGGGCTGGCGGTCGGGATGGCCGTGGCGACGCTGATCGGCCTGTGGGTGTGGGACGAACTGACTTTCGATCGGTTTTACGAAAACGAAGCCAATCTGTACCGAATCATGCAGAACCGGACGGCCAACGGCGCAACCACGACCCAGGCCAATGCAGCCTTGCCGCTGCGGGATGTTTTACGGACGGAAATGCCGGAAATCAAACGGGTGGTGGAAAGCTTGCCGTCGAGGATGCAGAGCGAAACGGCCTTGCAGGTCGGCGAACGGAAAGTGCTGCGGAAAGCGCAGAATGTCGGTGAGGAATTTCTGGCGATGTTTCGGTTGCCGATGCGGTCCGGTGACTGGAAGTCGGCCCTGCGCGACCCGAATTCGGTGGTGTTGACCGAGGAGACGGCCCGGGCGCTTTTTGACGAAGCCGATCCGGTTGGAAAAACGGTGCGGCTCGACAACCAGTTTGATCTGAAAGTGAGTGGCGTTCTGAAAAAACTACCGGCCAACACCGCCTGGGATTTTGATTTTCTGGTTCCTTTCCGGCACCTCGAACTGAATCTGCCCTGGGTGCAGACCGCCCGGACCGACTGGAACAACAACCTAATCGATTATCTGGTTGAACTGCACCCAAACGCCAGTCGGGCCGCAGTCGACGCCAAACTGAAAGGCATCATCAAGCGCCACAATCCGGAATCGATCTTCGAAGCGTTTCTGCACCCGGTGGCCCAATGGCATCTGTACGGCGAATTTCAGAACGGGCACAATACCGGCGGCTTCATCCGGTATGTGCGGCTTTTTGGCTTCGTGGGGCTGGCGGTCCTGCTGATTGCCTGCATCAATTTCATGAATCTGGCCACGGCCCGTTCCGAAAAACGCGCTAGGGAAGTGGGCGTACGGAAATCGGTGGGCTCGTTCCGGTCGCAGCTCATTGGGCAGTTTCTGAGCGAATCGCTGCTGGTGGCCGGGCTGGCGTTTGGGCTGTCCCTGGTGCTGGTGCTGCTCCTGCTGCCGGTCTTCAACGGGATTACGCAAAAACAACTCACCTTCCCGTGGTCCAAACCCGGTTTCTGGCTGCTGGCATTGAGCTTTACCTTCATCACAGGTCTTCTGGCGGGCAGCTATCCGGCTTTTTACCTGTCCGGGTTCAATGCCGTGCGGGTGCTGAAGGGCCGTGTTCACGCGGGTCGGACGGTCAACTGGCCGCGCAAAGTGCTGGTGGTGGTACAGTTTACGGCTTGCATTGCGTTTATCATCAGCGCTATTCTGGTTTACCAGCAAATTCAGTACGCAAAAAACCGTCCGATGGGTTATGATTCGGATCGGCTGCTGACGGTTTCGCTGAACGCCGATTTACAGCGGAATTACGAAGCCGTGCGGAATGCACTGCTTGGGTCAGGGGCGGTCGAAAGCGTTACCAAAGCGTCGAGCCCGGCCACGACCATTTCGAGCGATACGCGGGTGGACTGGTCCGGCAAAGCGCCCGACGAAATCATGCGGCTCAACCTGATCTCGGCTTCGCCGGAGTACCTGGCAACGATGGGCATCAAGCTCAAACGTGGGCGCAATTTCAGCCCTACCGGTGCCGATTCGTTGTCGGTGATTCTGAACGAAGCGGCCGTGCGGGCCATGCGGCTGAAAGAACCGCTGAATCAGGAAATGAGCCTGGTTTGGGACCCCGGCCGCAAGCTGCGCGTGGTGGGTGTGGTTGAAAACTCGATCATCGATTCGCCTTACCTGCCCGTTCATCCGCTCATGCTGCTGACGGGTCTTCCGTATGAGGAATACCTCATCTTCCGGCTGACCGCTCACGTCGGCACCGCCGAAGCCCTGTCGCGGATTGAACCGATTTTTCAAAAATTCAATCCGGCGTATCCGTTTGATTATCAGTTCGTCAATGATGAGTATAGCCGAAAGTTCGGGCAAGAGGAGCTACTTGGAAAACTTGCGGGCGTCTTTGCCATGCTGGCGGTTTTCATTGCCTGTCTGGGGCTGTTTGGGCTGGCGGCATCGCTGGCCGAGCAGCGAACCAAAGAGATTGGCATCCGGAAGGTATTGGGCGCCAGCGTGGTCAGTTTGTGGAGCTTGCTTTCCCGCGAGTTTGTCGGCCTGGTGGTGGTGGCCTGTGTGTTGGCATCGCCCCTGGCGGCCTATTTCCTGAACGACTGGCTTCAGCAATTCGACTACCGAATCAGTCTGCATTGGTGGGTGTTCGCGCTGGCGGGTGGGCTGGCCGTTGTCATTGCCTTGTTGACGGTTTCGTTCCAAAGCATCCGGGCCGCCCTGCTCAATCCGGTGACCTCGCTGCGGTCGGAATAAAGGACGTAGAGACGGAGAATAATGAGCGAAAAGTCGGGGCGTAAACGCTTCATTATTACCTCATAAAGTTTAACTTTACACTATCCTGAACCTGATAACGGATTGGCTATGATCACGTGGTGTTTGATAGGAGGAATGATGGGGCTGTTGATCATGCAAACCGCCAGCGGCCAGCCGAAATCAACGACGGTAAACGGGTTGAAAGGAGAGTATTTCGACGGAACCAACTACCAGCGGAAGGTCCTCACCCGGATGGATTCGCAAATCGATTTCGACTGGGAGTGGCGGTCAACGCCGGGGCCGGGAATCGGGCACTCCTTCTACTCCGTCCGTTGGACCGGAAAACTGTACGCACCCACAACCGGCGTCTACAGATTTACCGCGACGGTCGACGACGGTATTCGGCTTTGGGTGGGCGGTAAAATGGTCATGGATGTCTGGCGTCTGAACGACTCAAGAACGTTCCAGGGCGAAATTAGCCTGAAAGCGGGGCAGTATTACGACTTCCGGGTCGATTATTTCAACGATGTGCACGGGGGCAGCATCCGGCTATTCTGGGTACCGCCCAAACAGACCACCTATACGGTTCTTTCCAGTAACTTTTTATTCCGGCCCAACTACCAGCCACCCAAACCCGTCGTGGCCAAAGCGACTCCGAAGCCCGTTGCGGAGAAACCCAAACCCCGGCCCGTTATTGTCGCCCGGAGCCCGTTGGGGGCCGCAGCGGTTGCGGACAAAACACCGGCTGTGACTGCCAGTCTTCCGGCGCCGGTTATCACTCCAGAACGGTTTGAGGGCTTGAAAACGGGGGATAAGCTGGTGCTGAAGGAGGTGTTTTTCGAACAGAGCGAATACCGTCTGCTGCCCGAATCGTACGCGGAACTGAACCAGCTGGTCCGGGCCATGACCGGCAACTCTGCCCTCCAGATTGAGATCGGTGGGCACACCGATAACGTGGGTGACCCGCGGCTGAATCTGGCCTTATCCGAAAACCGCGCGAAGGTTATAGCTTCCTACCTGACCCAGAACGGTATTGCCAGCCAGCGGCTCGAAACCCGGGGGTACGGCGGCACCCGGCCCGTAGCCGACAATTCAACCGAAGCGGGCCGGTCGAAAAACCGCCGGGTTGAGTTTGTGGTGAAGTGAAGGGCTGAAACAGCCGTTGTCCGCAGGTGTCCGCAGAACCGTCCGTTTGCGGACAGTTTATTTCTTTGACTTTCGGTTAAGATATTGGTAATTAGAAGCTTGTTATTTCTGGTATACCGTTTGGGATACGGAGGGAAAGGATTCTTTACCCTTCTTAACCATGCTGCAAAACTACATCAAAATTGCCTGGCGGAGTTTACTGAAAAACAAGCTTTTCTCCTTTATCAATATTTTTGGGCTGGCCCTGGGCATGTCGTGCAGCCTGCTCATCGGGCTCTGGGTCAAAGACGAACTGAGTTACGACCGATTTCTGCCCCAAATAGAAGACGTGTTCTTCGTACGGCTGAACAGCACGTACGAGGGTACAACGTACACCGGAACGCTGACGCCGGGGCCGCTGGCGGAAGTAATCAAACGCGAGGTGCCGGAGGTGGTGTACGCTACGAAAGTGCAGTTTCCGGAGGAAATCCTGATCAAAGTGGGCGATAAGTCAACCAAGGAACGAGGGTTTTACGCTACCAAAGACTTTTTTCAGGTCTTCGATTTTCCCACGCTGGCTGGCAGTCCTCTTATGGCGCATTCCAGACGGGATCAGATCATCATCACCCGCAACGTAGCAGAGAAGTATTTCGGGACCGCCAACGCCGTTGGCAAGCGGCTGCAATTCAACAACGCAACGTACTACACCGTGGGGGCGGTGCTGGAAAACATTCCCGGTAACTCGACCTTTCAGTTTGACTGGATCATCAATTACGATGTCGTTGACGAGACCTGGAAAAATAAGTGGGGAAACAACTCCTTCATGACCTACGTCCGGCTGAACAAGCAGGTGGAACCGGCAAAAGCCGAGGTCAACATGAAAACTATTTACCGCCGGAATACCGACTGGAAGGAGTTTCCCGTGCCGGTTCTCCAGCCGATGAAAGATGTGTATCTGTACGCGGAATACGAAAATGGAAAAGCCGTTGGCGGTAAGATCGAGTACGTCCGGATTTTTACGCTGGTGGCTGTTTTTATCCTGCTGATTGCCTGCGTCAATTTCATGAACCTGGCCACGGCCCGCTCGGCCATGCGGGCCAAGGAGGTGGGCGTCCGGAAAGTGGTCGGCGCGATGCGTACTTCGCTGATCGGGCAGTTTATGAGCGAGTCGGTGATGACGAGTCTGCTGGCGGTTTTTCTGGCGCTGGCCATCGTGGCGCTGGTGCTGCCGGTTTTCAATACGGTTTTTTCGAAGCAACTCAGCCTGAACCTGACGGACCCGGTATTCTGGCTCGGAACGGTGGTACTGGTGGTCATTACCGGCTTTATTTCGGGGAGCTATCCGGCGCTGTTTCTGTCGTCGCTGCAACCGATCCGGATTTTGAAAGGAACCCTGAAGTTTGGCGCGGGCGCAACCTGGTTTCGCCGGACACTGGTGGTATTTCAATTTACGCTCTCCATTTTCCTGATCATCGGGATACTGGCGGTGGCGCACCAGATGGACTATATCCGCACTAAAAATTTAGGAATCGACCGCGAAAACGTCCTGTATGTTCCGCTGGAAAGCGAAACCTACAACCGCATGGAGGTTTTCCGGCAGGAATTGATCCGAACCCCGTCCATTTCGTCTGCTTCGGTAACAATGAGTTTACCCATGAACATTCAGGCTACGTCGGGCGACCTGACCTGGACCGGTAAAAAACCGAACGTGCACTACCAGGATGTTTCGACCATGTCGGTGGGTTACGATTTTCTCAAAACCATGAACATCAAGCTGGTGGACGGCCGGGATTTTTCGAGCGCCCGCAAAGCCGATTCCGCATCGTACATCATCAACGAAGCTGCGGCCAAACTCATGGGAATGAAAAATCCCGTTGGGCAGCAAGTGGGTTACTGGATGGGCAAGGGGCCGATCATCGGCGTCATGAAAGACTTTCACCTGCAATCGCTGCACAGCCCCATCACCCCCCTGGTGCTGACCCTGATTCCCATGAATACGAGTTACTTGCTCATCCGCACGGAAAAAGGCAAAACCACCGAAGCCATCAGTGAGTTGGAACGGATCACCAGGCAATTCAACCCGAATTATCCGTTTGAATACCATTTTCTGGACGAAGCTTACGAGCGGATGTACCGCAGCGAACAGCAGGTTAATACGCTCATCAATTACTTCGGAACGCTGGCCATCTTCATCTCCTGCCTGGGTCTGTTCGGCCTGGCGGCTTTCACGGCCGAGCAACGGAAAAAAGAAATTGGCGTTCGGAAAGTGCTGGGCGCGTCGGTGGGCAGCCTGGTGGCGCTGACCTCCCGCGATTTCCTGAAGCTTGTGCTGGTGGCGCTCCTGCTGGCGTCTCCGTTCGCTCAGTGGGCCGTCACCAAGTGGCTGAGTACGTTCGAATACCGCGTCGAATTATCCTGGACGCTTTTCGCAATGGCGGGCGTTCTGGCGGTGCTTATTGCCTTCCTGACGGTGAGCTACCAGTCCATCAAAGCTGCGCTGGCCAATCCGGTAACTTCCCTGCGGTCGGAATAAAGAATGAAGCGTGATGAGTTAAAAATGCGCCCCCGCCAACTCATCACGCTTGACTCTTCCTTCATAACTCAAACAACAATGCTAAAAAATTATCTTCTCACGGCGGTCCGCGCGTTTCGGCGCAACTGGAATTACTCCCTGATCAACGTCATCGGTCTGACGCTCAGCCTGGCGTGTTGCCTGCTGCTGTTTGTGGTAATTCGGTATGAACTGAGCTTCGACCGGCACCACGCCAACGCCGACCGAACGTACCGACTATACCGGCATTTTACGAAACCGGAAGACGGCTATAATGTGGGCATTCCGCTGCCGGTGCTGTCCGCCCTGCGGACGGATTTCCCGGCCTTGAAGCAGCAATTGACCTTTATTCACGATGTCCGAAGCCCGATGGTGGCGGCCGAAGATGTTCGCTCAAAGGGCAATCGGCGCCGGTTTCAGGAAGAGAACGGAACGGTTGCTTTCGCCGAACCGGAGTTGTTTCGGGTATTTGATTACGACTGGGTCAACGGCGATCCGGCAACGGCTTTAAACCGGCCGGGTACGGTGGTGCTGTCGGAAGCGCTGGCGCACAAATATTTTGGCGAGTCCGACCCGATGGGCCGGTCGCTGCGGGTCAACAACAAGATGGATTTTCTGGTCACCGGGGTGGTGAAGAATCCGCCGGTAACGTCCAGTATTCCGTTCCAGGCGTTGCTTTCCTTTTCGTCCCTGAAACAATTTGGGGCCAACACCAACTGGGACGACTGGGGTTCTTCCTACAGTGGTGCTCAGCTTTACCTGACGTTGCCCGAAACGACCTCCAAAACCGCAATGGAGCAGCAGTTGGTGCCTTTTTTGCGAAAATACCTGAACGAAGAGCAAGCCCGCGATCAACGGTATGAATTACAACCGCTGACGGCAATTCATTACGCGACGGAAATGGCGAGCTTCAACGAGCGGACCATTGGCAAGGAGATGATTTGGGCGATGGCGCTGATCGGCCTGTTTCTGCTGGTGACGGCCTGCGTCAATTTCGTCAATCTGGCGACGGCCCAAGCCATCCGGCGGTCGAAGGAAGTGGGCGTCCGGAAAGTGCTGGGCAGTTCGCGGATGCAGTTGGTGCGGCAGTTTCTGGGCGAAACCGGCTTTCTGACGGGCCTGGCGGTAGTGCTGGCCCTGCTGATCGCCCATTTCTCGCTGTCGTCGGTGGCTCAACTGCTCGCGATCAAGCTAACCATTTCTTTGTTCAACGATCCGGTGGTGCTGGGCTTTCTGGCGGTGCTGGCCGTGTTGACCACGGTGCTGGCGGGTTTCTATCCGGCGCTCGTGTTGTCGGGCTACCAGCCGGTGCTGGCGCTGAAAGGCAAAATTCGGGGCACCGGCAGCGGGCAGTTGACGCTCCGCCGAAGCCTGATTGTTCTGCAGTTTACCATTTCGCAGACGCTGATCATTGGTACCGTGATTGTCTACAACCAGATGGATTACTTCCGGAACGCCGATCTGGGCTTCCGCAAGGAGGCCGTCGTCATGATTCCAATTCCCGAGAAAAACCCGGGCCAGCTTGAATCGCTGCGGGCCAAACTGACGGGATTATCCGGTGTAGGCGCCATGAGTTTCGGTATTTCTTCGCCCTCCGCCCGCGGCAACTGGTGGACCGGCTTCCAGTACGAAAACCGCGAGAAAGAAGAAGATTATTCGGTGGTGATGCGTCCCGCCGATACGTCCTACATCCGGACATTCGGACTGAAACTAATTGCGGGCCGGGTCAACTTACCGGCGGACACCATGCGCGAAGCCGTGGTCAACGAGCGGTTTATCGCCAAACTCGGCCTTCGGCAACCCAGCGAAATTCTAAACAAGACCATTCTGCTGAACGGTCGGCGCTTGCCGATTGTGGGGGTGGTCAAAGACTTCAATACGTTTTCGCTGCACCAGCAAACCGAACCCTGCATCCTGACCACGCACCGCGACGCGTACGGAAACTTGGGCGTTCAGATCTCGGGTAATTCGGGGCAGGTGAAGCAGACGCTGACGGCCGTTGGAGCGGCCTGGTCGGAAACCTTCCCGGATTTTCTGTTCAAGTACGAATACCTCGACAAAACCATTGCCAACTTCTATGCGGACGAAGAACGGCTGTATTCGCTGTTCCGGCTGCTGGCGGGGATTGCCATTTTCATCGGCTGTCTGGGTTTGTACGGGGTGGTGGCCTTCATGGCCGAGTCGCGCACGAAGGAGGTCGGCATCCGGAAGGCGCTGGGCGCTTCGACTTCGCATATTTTCGGGTTGTTCTCGCTGCAATTCCTGAAGCTGGTGTTTGTGGCGCTGCTGCTGGCGGCACCCATCGCCTGGTATTTTACCGACAAATGGTTGCAGGATTTCGCCTACAAAGTAGACATTCAGTGGTGGATGTTTGCGGTGGCCGGGTTGCTGGCGGGCGCCATTGCGTTGGTGACGGTAAGTTTCCAAAGCATCCGGGCGGCCCTGATGAACCCGGTAAAGAGTTTACGGACGGAATAATAGGAGAACATACCGCAAAGACTTATGCTTCAAAACTACCTCAAAACGACCTGGCGCGGCCTGCTCCGAAACCGGAATTATGCGCTCATCAATCTCACCGGCCTAACGTTGGGATTGGGTGTCGCCGTTGTGTTGTTCTGGATTGTCCGGTTTGAGTATAGTTTTGATCGGTACCACACGAAGGCCGACCGGATGTACCGGATCATTTCAAAGAACCGCTACGGCGAGCAGAGTACGTACGTTCCGCAGGGCGTCGTCAAGGCGCTGAAAGAGCAGGTTCCGGGGGTGGAGGATGCGGCCAATGTCTACGGTACGGAGTCCAGCGGCTTGCGGGTTGGGCCGACTATCTTTGACGTAAAGAACGTCTTTTTTTCGCCCCCGCAGTTTCTCGAAATGATTGATGTGGAGTGGGTCGCCGGATCGGCCCGGTCTTCGCTGGACCAGCCCGGTCAGGTGGTGATCGACGAGCCCACGGCCCGGCGGTTTTTCAAGACCGGCGATGCGATGGGTAAAACCATCCGGCTGAATAACCAGATCGACCTGGTGGTGTCGGGGATTATTCGCAAAATGCCCGTCAATACCGAATTTCAGTTTCAGGTAGTGGCTTCCCGCGAAACCCTGAAACGCATCCGGCAGGAGTTCAACAACGAAGAATACTGGGGTGGGGGCGACTCGATGCACCACGGCTATGTGGTCCTGCAACCGGGAGCTTCGGCGGCTGCCGTCGAAACGGCGTTGGCGAAGCTGGCCCGGCAACGCAAGGACGACGCGGCTGCAACGGGCTTTCGTTTGCTGCCGCTTTCGGACGTTCATCGCAACACGGAAAGCGATCCCGACCCCTTCAATTACGTGATTGCGCAGTGGATGCTCAATACCCTGACCGTTATCGGTTTGTTTCTGGTGCTGCTGGCCTGCATCAACTTTGTTAATCTGGCTACGGTGCAGGCCGTTCAGCGGAGCCGCGAAATTGCCGTTCGGAAAGTACTGGGCAGTAGTCGGAAGCAACTGATGGCCAGGTTTTTCGGTGAGACGGCTTTGCTGGTGTTTGTCGCTGTCGGGTTCGGTGGTTTGCTGGCTACGCAGTTAATCCGGTATGCCGACCAGTGGCTGAATACACAGGTTGCGCAGTCGGCGGTTTGGGACGGGAATATCGTGGTGTTTCTCCTGATTCTGGGGGTTGTCGTAACGGTGCTGGCGGGCTTCTACCCGGCCCTGATCTTGTCCGGTTTTCAGCCCGTAAAGGTGTTGCGGGGGCGGTTTGCCCTGGTGCGGCCCCGGGGTGTTTCGTTACGGTCGTCGCTGGTGGTCGCGCAGTTTGTGATTGCGCAGGTGCTGGTGATCTGCACCCTGATCGGCAGCAAGCAAATTCGGTATTTTTACGAAACCGATCTGGGTTTCGACAAAAAAGCCGTCGTGACGGTCGATGTGCCGGATTGGGGGAAAGGTGTTCTGCGGGAACGGTTCCGGCGGCAATTGCTTCAGCATCCGGAGATAAACGACGTGGCCTTTGCGCTGACCACGCCGTCGAGCAACCACAATTGGTGGTGGCGAACCGTTCACCACCCCAACCTGCCCAACGGCATGAGCGAATTTCGGATGCAATATGTCGATACGAATTACTTCCGTTTTTTCAAAATTCCGCTGGTGGCCGGTCGGTCGTGGACCCGCGCCGATACCAATACCGTTGCGGTAATCAACGAGAAAGCCGCCCGGGATTTTGGCTACCAGAATCCGGAAAAAGCCCTGGGGGAGCGGATCAATCTGGGCGATAACCAGCTGTTTACGGTCATGGGTGTCGTGAAGGATTATCATTCGCAAAGCCTGCGGTCGTCCATTGTGCCGCACGTCTTTCTCTACGCCGACTGGAATTTTCAGCAGGCCAGCATCCGCATTGATCTGCGGCAGCAGCCCCTGGCTTTGCGGCACATTGAAGAGGACTGGAGAGCGATTTTCCCGAACCATTATTTTGAGAGTCGATTTCTGGATCAGGACATTCGGGCTTTCTACGACGACGAACGCAAAATCACCAACTTCCTGACGCTCTTTGCCGCCGTCGGCATTCTGATCGGTTGCCTGGGTTTGTTTGGGCTGGTGTCGTTTGTCGTTACGCAGCGAACCCGGGAAATCGGTGTCCGCAAGGTGCTGGGAGCAACCGTTACCAGCATCGTTTCGCTCTTGTCGAAAGACTTCCTCAAACTGGTTCTGATTGCCTTTGTCATTGCCGCGCCGATTGGCTGGTACGCCATGCACCGCTTCCTGCAGGAGTACACGTACAGGATTGAGATCGACGGGTGGATTTTTGCGTTAGCCGGCGGTCTGGCCGGACTGGTTGCCCTGCTGACGGTTTCGGTGCAGTCGGTAAAAGCCGCCCTGACGAACCCGGTGAACTCCCTCCGTTCGGAGTGATTAATGAACGTACTCACTACTCATCATCCGCTACTCACCTTTTATCTTCCGACCCCATGTTAAAGAATTACCTCAAAATTGCCTGGCGCAACCTGCTGCGCAACCGGGTTTTTTCGGCCATCAACATCATTGGACTGGCGGTCGGCATGGCGGCTTGTATCCTGATTATGCTGTTCGTAACGTACGAAAACAGCTTTGACGGCATTCACCAAAAGAACATCTACCGGCTCGATGAAGTCCAGAAGTTTCCGGGCATGGTCGCCCCGCAGAACGTGGCGCTGTCGATGTTTCCGATGGGTCCTACGCTCGTCAAGGAATACCCGGAAATTCGCAGTTTTGTGCGGGTCAGGCCATTCGAAAAGGCTCCGCTGACGTATGGAAATAAAAAGATTATAGTGCCCCAGATGTTGTGGGCGGATTCGTCTTTTTTACAGCTCTTTGATTACAAATTAATCAAGGGGGATAAAGCGAGCATTTTGAAGAATCCGGGCAGCGTAGTGCTGACGGAGGAGAGGGCCAGGGCTTTCTTTGGAAACGATGATCCCATCGGGAAAACGCTGGTGGTCTATGATTCGGATACCACCCATTTTAAAGTAACCGGTGTGCTCGAGAATACACCGAAGAATTCGCATCTACAGTTCGACGGTTTGTTCTCGTTTAATACGTTTGCCAAAGCCGATTTTATGAACAATTGGGGCGGCAACTGGCTGGTAACTTATCTGGAACTGGCGGACAATGCGGACGTTGCCTCGCTGGAGAAAAAATTTCCGGCTTTCCTGAAAAAACACATCAAAAACGAAGGCTGGAAATTCTATGAATTATTCCTTCAGCCGCTGCGCGATGTGCACGCCAATTCCACGAATATCACCCACGACTACCTTAATTTTCACAAATTTGACCGCACGTATACGTACATCTTCTCGGTGATTGCGCTGATCGTACTGCTGATTGCCTGCATTAATTTCATGAACCTTTCCACGGCCAAATCGGCTGGGCGGGCGAAGGAAGTCGGGATTCGGAAATCAGTCGGGGCCGAGCGAACGCAGTTGTCGTTTCAGTTTATTGGAGAGTCTATTCTGCTGTCGTTTATTTCCCTGTTTTTTGCGCTGGTGCTGGTTAAATTATTTCTGCCCTACGTAAACGATTTGAGCCAGCGTAGCCTGGAATTATCCTTGTTTAGTAATCCCTTGCTGTTGCTTTTATTTTTCGCTTTCGCGGTTGGTATCGGCATCCTTTCGGGTATTTATCCGGCCTTTTTTCTTTCTTCTTTTCAGCCGGTTAAAGTATTAAAAGGCGTGCTGGAAGCCGGTCGAGCCAAAGGCTCTTTTCGAAATGTACTGGTGATTGGTCAATTTACCGGCGCGGTATTTCTGATCATTGCAACGGCGTTTGTCGTCAAACAGCTGCAATATATGCAGCAGCAGGATCCGGGCTTTACCCGCGAACAGGTAATGGTTATTCCGCTGAATGCACTGACCAACCCGAAGTACGACGCCCTCAAACAGGAACTGCTGAACAGTCCGCTGATCACGGCCGTGACGGGGTCGCAGCAGCGCCTGGGAAATAATCTGCATCAGACTGGCGTACGGTTTCACGGCGACGGTCCGGTGCGCGAAATGGCTACTTCCCAGGTCATTGTGGACCCCGACTACCTGACGCTTTATAAGATTCCGATTCTTTACGGACGGAATTTTACCAAAGACAGCCAAACCGACAACGGAAAAGCCTACATCATTAACGAAACGCTGGCGAAAGAACTGCTGAAAGACCAGCCCAAAGCCACCATGCAATCGCTGATCGGGCGGAACTTCGGCTTCGGCGGACTGGATGCGCTGGGCCGGATTGTGGGAATCGCGAAAGACTTCAATTTTAATTCGCTCCACCATAAAATTGAAACGCTCTGTATTTTCAATCAGAAGGATTGGGGTTACAGCGAGCTTTCGGTGCGCATCAACGGGAAGAGCGCTCCGGCGGCTGTTGCGCACGTACAGTCCGTCTGGAAAAAAATCGCGCCCGACCAGCCGTTTGACTACACGTTTCTGGATGAGCACTTTGCCGAACTCTACCGGGCCGACGGGCAGGTGAGCGAAATCGTGGGCATTCTGGCTTCGCTGGCGATCCTGATTTCCTGCCTGGGCCTGTTTGGTCTGGCGTCGTTTTCCGCCGAACGCCGGGTTAAGGAGATCGGGATTCGGAAGGTGCTGGGCGCTTCGGTGGGCGGCATTGTGGCCCTGCTTTCCCGCGATTTTCTGAAGCTGGTGCTGGCCGCCATCCTGATTGCGTCGCCGATTGCCTGGTATGCGATTCACACCTGGTTGCAGGATTTTGCCTACCGGATCACCATCGACTGGTGGGTGTTTGCGCTGGCGGGTGCGCTGGCCATTCTGATTGCCCTGCTGACGGTTTCCTACCAGTCGATCCGGGCGGCTTTGACCAACCCGGTAAAATCGCTTCGTTCGGAATAAGTGTGGGGGCACCCAACTTTTTCAACAACAGGCTATTTTTCCAAAACAGCAACCGCTTTTACTTTCCGGAAAAAAGCTCAATACCGTCTTCGAACGAAGGAACGGCCGTGCCCATGTGTTCCAGTTGTTTGTAGGCTTTATAACGAACTCGTACGGCGTCGGTCTTTTGAAGGCTTCGAATCAGGTCGGAGAAGGTGTCGGGCGAGTATTCGGCCATTTCCAGCTCGCCCGTGGTTAAAAAGAGTTTACAGTTTTTACGGGCTGAATTGGACACAGAAGCGGTCTCAAACTGTTTCAAAAGATACGTGTCGTGATACCACAGGGAAGGGCTGGCGGCCACCAGCTGATCAAAAACGGGCGTGCCCGTCAGGTTTTTATATAAAGCAAACAACGCGAAATACCCCCCGAACGAATGGCCCATCAGAGTTCGGTGGGTCGTATCTACCCGGTATCGTTTCTCGATCTCGGGTAGCAATTCGTTGGTAATGAAGCTGTAAAACCGTTCGCCCCCTCCGCTAACCGCAAAGCTATCGGCGGGTAAAGCCGTCGGGTAGGTGTAGTCCCGAACCCGGAGCGAATCCATCTGGTAAGCATCCCGGTAGCCGATTCCCACTAGGATGGGTTCGGTCTTTCGTTTTTTCTTTCTGGTAACTCGCCGGAGTGAAGAACGGATATGGTCAAAATAAGCGTTTCCGTCGAGATGATACAGTACAGGAAACCGTTTGGCGGGGTTTTGATTGTAGTCGGACGGCAACTGGACAAAAATGGAGAACGTGTCGTTGACCATTCTGGAGTGATAGCTGAACTCAGGTCTGGCTTCCTGATCGTCGGCGTCTTCGGGAGTCGATTGATCCACTAAGGCGGTTACGTAAATACAGTAATGATGCGGTGGCGTATTCCAGCGGCCGAGGCTATTTTTCCGGTAAAAACTGCGGGAAGCACCACCAAGCTTCACTTCATAAGCGATCGGTGTGGACGGTGGTGAATCGGCTTCCGGAATAAACTCGATAGCCGCCAGAAAATTCCCCTTTAAGAAGATACGGTACGCTTTCAGATCAAACGTTAACCAGCCTTCCTTGATTGGATGGCGCTGAATGATACTTTTTTCGATAACTCGTTCACCGGGCTGGTCGCCATCCATGCGGTAGAAATTGATTCGAAAACTGGCGCTATCCTTTCTGTTTGCATTCAAGTGCAGGTTGATCGAAGTGACTTGCGCGGGAGCATCGCCCAGTTTAATCAGCTGCCCAATCTCAAAAATGTCTTTTTGCGAAAACATTCCATCGGTAAAGTGTAAGAGGAGGTTGCGTTTTTTAATACCGAATTTCTTCTCAATGGGCTTTTTCGCCGTGATTTTTACTTCATCCAGAGTCGATATGCGTTCGGTCAGTTCAACCGTCACGGATGAATTGGTCGTTAGATGATTGATGGAAATGCGTTTTTCCGAGTAGCCAACGAGTGAAAAAGTGAGTGTGTCGCTCAGGTGGTCGTTTGGAAGCTGCAGGGAAAACGTGCCGTCGGCCCGGGAAACCGTTCCTATGTTTTTCTTCTGAATACCGATGTTGACGTAAGCAAGCGGTTTTGCCGTGGACGAATCAACGATACGGCCTCTGATGAGGGATTGGGACTGACCGGTTATACCCGATCCTAAAAAGGCTACGGTGAATGCGATCGACCAGTAGTGCAGCCGAAAATCAAACCGTTTTGCCGTTTGGATGAGCCGGGAGGGAAGATTTGTAAACCAAGTCATGCCCAAAAGTAAGCGCGTTGCCCAACACCTACGAACCAATTAATATTTTTTAACAATTGGTCCTGAGCGCATCTGGAAGGCCAAAAGGAGCTAAAGAAGGATGGCACGGATTAAAAAGGAGCTATAAACCGTGCGCCAGGAGTATTTTGCTTCCCGCCAATCCTTTCATCGGCATCACCTCCGTTCAAGACAATGAAGCCGAATTCCCGCAGAACCTTCCTTCAGAAAAGCACTTCTTTGGCCGCCCTGACCATCGGCGGGATCAACGGTGTTCAGGGCCGTGCCGCTTCGCCGGCCGCCGACCCAAGTCTGGACCGTAAGAAATCGGCCGAACTCGCGAAGGATGCGGGTATGCAGCTCTGCGAGGCTTATTTCTGGGGAATGGAAGAACAGAAAATTGCCCTGACGAAGCAGCTGGACGTGTTTGGGGCGGTGGGCGGCATCAACCCCGGTATGGTCAGCCTGAAAGACATCAAACCCTGGGAACTGAAAGCTGTACAGGCGGTGAAGGCAGCCTGGGATAACGTCGGACTGAAGCTGCGGGTTATTGAAGGTCCCCCGGCGCTGGGTGAAAAAACAAAGCTGGGTCTGCCGGGCCGGGATGAGGAAATTGCCAACTTCATCACCCTGATGAAGAATCTGACGCAGGTCGGAATTGATACGATTTGCTACAACTGGATGCCGGTTATTGGCTGGTACCGCACCCAGAACGACAAACCCGGCCGGGGCGGAGCGCTGGTGACGGCTTTTGATTACGAAGCCATCAAAAACCTGCCGCCGACTCAATACGGCGAGGTGTCGAAAGAAACGCTCTGGAAAAACCTGGAATACTTTCTGAAAGCCGTGGTTCCGGAAGCTGAGAAAGTCGGCATGAAGCTGGCGATGCACCCGGACGATCCGCAGGTGGACAGCATTCGGGGCATTGCCCGCATCATGAATACCGTCGATTCCTTCAAGCGCCTGCTGGAAATCCAGCCCAGCCCGAGCAACGGCATCACCATGTGTCAGGGAAATTTTGCCCTGATGGGCAACGATGATATTCCGAGCCTCATTGAATACTTCGGCAAACGGAAAAAAATCCATTTCGTCCATTTTCGCAACGTGCGGGGCGGCAAGTTTGCCTTCGAGGAAACCTTCCACGACGAGGGCATCATCGACATGTACCAGACCATGAAAGCCTACTATGAAATTGGTTTTAAAGGCCCCATCCGGCCCGACCACGTACCGACGATGGCGGGTGACAGCAACCAGCATCCCGGTTACAGCACCATCGGGACCTTATACGCGCTGGGCTACATGCGGGGGCTGATGGAAGCCGTCAGCAAGCGCAGGGTTTGATCGGAGATCAGGCTCTTTCCCGGTAGTTGGGGCATTAGGAGGGGAAAAAAACGTAAACTAACCCCATCGCATTGGGTTTACTTAACTAAACCTGATGTGATTTTATGGCCGACGCAACGCAGAAGTCTCCCCAAATATACAGTATAGTACCCGCCATTTTACCCCCTGACCAACTGTTTGGTCCGCTGTTTCATGATGTACAGATGAAGCCGGTTTTTGCCGATTCCATCACATTTGCCGACTGCTATCCCAAGCGGGCGCCGGAAGAAATCCTGAGCCGGTATGAAATCGAGAAACACCGGGATGGGTTTGAGTTGGAGGAATTTGTCTATACCTATTTCCACCTGCCGAAAAACCTGGAGACGGGCCACGTCAGCGATCAGTCGTTGCCCACGGCCGCGCATTTAAACCAGATGTGGCCGGTTTTTAAGCGGCAGTCCGAGCCTTTATGTTCGATGTTGCCTCTTCCCAGGCCCTACATTGTTCCGGGCGGGCGGTTTCGGGGGCTCTATTACTGGGATAGTTACTTCACGATGCTTGGGCTACGGGTCTCGGGCGAAAATGAACTGATCCGGGACATGGTCGAAAATTTCGCTCATTTGATTGATACCTACGGCCATATTCCGAACGCCAACCGCAGCTATTACCTGACCCGGTCGCAACCGCCGTTTTTTGCGCTGATGGTGCGGTTGCTTTCTGAAATTGACGGTCCGGACGTGCTGGTGCGCTACCTGCCCCATATGCAGAAAGAATACAATTACTGGATGGACGGGTATTTTCGGCTCAACGATCACGAAGGGGCTTTCCGGCGCGTGGTCGTGTTGCCCGATGGCGGCATCTTAAACCGGTACTGGGACGATTCGTCGGCCCCCCGCCCTGAATCGTACCGGGAGGACGTTGAACTGGCGCATGAAGCGGCTCCCTACGGCGTCTCACCCGGTGCGTTGTACCGTCATATCCGGGCGGCCTGCGAATCCGGCTGGGATTTCAGTTGCCGCTGGTTTGGCGATCCGGAACACCTGGCCACCATTCACACCACCGACATTATTCCCGTAGACCTGAACTGCTTGCTGTACGATCTGGAAATAACCCTGTCGGATGCCTATCTCCAGAGTTCGTTTCGGGAACCGTTTGAGCACTTCCGACAAAAAGCGGAGGCCCGACGAAAAGCCATCATGACGTATCTCTGGGACGAACAACGGCATTTTTTCATGGATTACAACATCGTTTCCCACAAATCAACACCGGTTTTGTCGCTGGCGGCTGTGTTTCCCCTGTTCTTCGGGCTGGCCTCCGACGAACAAGCGGCTCATGTTCACAAGCACATTGCGAAAAGCTTTTTAAAAGAAGGCGGAGTGGTTTCAACGGTTCTGGAAAGCGGGCAGCAATGGGATTTTCCGAATGGGTGGGCACCCCTGCAATGGATCACCCACCAGGGCCTGATGAAGTACGGCTTTACGGACACGGCTACTGAAATTAAAAACCGCTGGATGGCGCTCAATGACAAGGTATTTCGGGATACCGGTAAGATGATGGAAAAATACAACGTCGTAGATACCAGCTTACCGGCGGGTGGTGGGGAATACCCCAACCAGGATGGTTTTGGCTGGACCAACGGCATTTATCTGGCTCTGCAAGCTGCTGACTAATACAGCGTAAAGGCTTCAGTTAACAAGAAATGGACTCGAAACCGACACGTTCCGGTGGTCTTTCAGGTAGAAGAAACCGTACTGAAACCCTTCCTTCGGCATCGGACTGGTGACGGTTCGGGTTTTCGGATCAACCGTTGCTTGCTGCTTCGACCAAACCCGCTGCTCGTTGAGCGAAGTGGTGTCGTTGGAATAATGAAACTCGGCGGTGAGGATGGATACGGGCGACTGGTACGCCAGGCGGAGCGTCGAATCGTCAGCAACCACCGGCGCGACCTGCACCAGCGGAACCCCGTCGTTGAGCACGCTTTCGAAAAAATACCGGATTTCGTGCGGTATCCAGCCCGCTTCGTGGCCGTGCGCCATGTTTGGAATCAGGCACATTGTCCGCTGATTGGCCGAAACCAGGCTGTAGGTTTTGTGGTACGGGATCACGTTGTAGAAGCGATCCGTATTGCCGTTAACGAACAGAAATTTCGGCTGGGCATACGGCAGGTAGGCCGACGGATCGAAAAATTTCATCCATTTCCGACGGCTACCCGCCGAAAGCTGGCTGATCGGTTTTTTGAAAATGTCGGACTCGTCGTAGTAGCCACACCCGTAGACCGGGGCGGCTGCCTTGAACCGATTGTCCAGACTGGCGACGAGGCAGGTCAGGTAGCCACCCCAACTGATGCCCGTGACCGCCGTTTTTGACGCGTCCACTTCCGGCAGAGCCCGCAGCAGCGAGTGGGCCAGAATGGCGCTGGATACGGCCTGATACGTCCACATATCCTTTAAAGCGGCTTTTTCCAGTTTTAAAAACTTATCGACATCGCCCTGATCGGGTCCGGCCAGCGCCAGTCGCTGGCCGTCGGCTCCCTTGCCCGCCAGATCCATCGCGATGGCGGCATACCCGTCAGCGGCCCATTTTTCGACCCACTCTTTAAACGCCTTTCCACCCCCGCCGTGGATCAAAACGACGCCCGGAAACGTCCGTTTGCCCGTGGCCTTGCCCCGAATTAGATCGGGATTGGAATAATACGCGAACACCCGGGTGGGTTTCCCTTCGTAATCCGCACTCTGATAAAGCAACGAGTGAACCGGGCCGGTTTGATCCAGCCATTCCACCGCCGGAGCTTTACTCAGGGCGTTCAGATCCCACGGCAGCGAGTCCGTTTTTATAGCGCTGGCGTCGATGCCGGGAACGGTTTTGTTTTGGGCAAACCCCGCCGTAAGGCTGAGCAGAAAAAACACGAGTAACGCTTTCATCAGTTGAGGGGAGGAGTTTTGGAATCAAAAACAAAAGACCCATTCTGCGCTAAAATACTGTTCATGAACGGCTTTAAGCCACGTTCGCAACCGGACAAAAACTGTCCGAAATCGTACAACGGTTTTCGGCTAACCTGCCCAGAAAAGCGATTCAGGCATCTTTATCACCTTGGCAGGACATTTGATCAGCAAATATGGAACTAATTAATCGCGATGAAACGCAGCTACTTAGGGGAGTTTGAGGAGATCGTACTGCTCACGGTTGCCGTGCTGGAAGGGGGAGCCTATGGTGTCGCCATTACGCACGAAATTATTGAGCAAACCGGCCGTTCGGTGCGGCTGAACCAGATTCATTCGGCGCTGGAACGGCTGGAGGAGAAAGGCATGGTGAAGTCGGAAATGGGCGAACCCACGGCCGAGCGCGGGGGCCGTCGAAAGCGGCTGTTCACCGTCACGGCCTACGGTCGGCGGACGCTGGAAGAAATTCAGGAAGTACGCGCCAGCTTCTGGACCCGCCTGCTAAACCCGTTCAAACCCGTAACCAGCCTTTGAGGAGCTGAGCGTTAAATGGGAAGAATCAAAAGTTAATAATAAACGCATTTTGAAACTCGATTATACCGTAAAACTCATCATTCATAACTCTTAACTTTTCCTTATGCCCCCGCCCCAATTGGCCGACCGACTTCTGAAGCTTTTCTGCGCTGCCGACCGGCTCGAGGAGGTGCAGGGCGACTTGCACGAAGAGTTCGCCTGGCAGGTTCAGCGGGTGGGTGAACGGCGGGCCCGACTGCGGTATTGGTGCGACGTGCTGGGGTTTCTTAAACCGTTTGCCATCAAGCGTAAATCGAATGATCATTCCCCCAATCCTTTATTCAGTCCGTCTATGTTGCAAAATTATGTCAAAATCGCCTGGCGGAACTTGGTGAAAAACCAAACCTATGCCTTGATCAACGTTACCGGCCTGGCCCTGGGCATCGGCGCAGCGCTCCTGATTTTTGCGCTGGTTCGCTACCATTATTCCATTGATAAACACCACCAGAAGTACGATCGCATTTACCGGGTAACCACGCGGTTTGTGACCCCCGAAGGTAATTTTGATATCGCTGGCGTACCTTATCCGCTGGGAAAGGCGCTCGGGAATGACCACCCCGACATTGAACAGGTGGCAATGATTGACCAGTATCGGGACCTCTTGGTGACCCTACCGATGCGCAATGGTCCCGACCGGAAGTTCAAGGAGGCTCATCAGGTGGGGGCTTTCGTCCAACCGGCTTATTTCCGAATTTTCGATTACCGCTGGCTGGTGGGCGGACCGGCGGAACTGACCCGGCCGAATACCGTGGTGATCAGCGCCGAAAACGCGACGAAATACTTTGGTACGACCCAGGTAGTCGGAAAAGTCATCCGGCTCAACGCGATCCTGAATGCCCGGATTGTGGGCGTTTTTGAGGATTATAAGGATAATACCGATTTCGCTTACCCGATTATGGCTTCCTGGGCCAGCCTGAAGGAATTTCAAGGGCGTTCGTTACCCGACGATTTTGATGGAATCAACGGCGATACCCAGTGCTTTGTGAGTCTGGACAATCGCTTCACCGCAGCCGACTGGGACCGGCAGATGCTGGCTTTCGTAAAAAAATACAAACCGCACGGCGTGAAGGACACTCAGTTTCTGATGCAGCCGCTGTCGGCCATTCACTTCGCAACGGATACGGGTGGGGTTAGTCGGGGCCTGATCGGGTCGCTGGTGGCCATTGGCTTTTTTCTCATCCTGACGGCCAGCATCAACTTCGTCAACCTGGCTACGGCGCAGGCCCTCAACCGATCGCGGGAGGTGGGCGTGCGGAAAGTGCTGGGTAGCACGCGGGTGCAATTGTTCTGGCAGTTTATCGGCGAAACGGCTTTGCTGACCCTGGCTGCCACGGCTCTGGCGCTGCTATTTTTTCAGATTGGGCAACAACTGGCGCAGGAAAAGCTGCACGGCGTTTTCAGGTTTACCTTCTACTACGACCCAACCGTGCTGGGCTGGCTGGTGCTGCTCATCATCACCGTCATTGTCCTTTCCGGGCTTTATCCGGCCCTGGTGCTGGCCGGTTTCAAACCGGTGCTGGCGCTGGCAGGCCGGATCACGACCCGGCAGGTGGGCGGGTTTTCGGTCCGGCGGAGTCTGGTCGTTACCCAGTTCGCGATTTCCCAGATGCTGATTGTGGGCATGGTCGTCATTGCCAATCAGTTGCAGTATATTCAGAACAAAGACCTGGGTTTCCGTCAGGAGGCTATACTGACGGTCAATCTGCCTGATTCTCCGTTGCAGGATGTCGGGAAAATGAACGCATTCCGGAACCTGACTATGGCCATTCCGGAGGTAAAGAACGTGAGCTACTCCGTCGGGGGACCGCCCCAGTCGGGCTGGATTAGCCAGACGATGATCAAATTCGACACCCGGCCGGAGCCCGAAAAATTCACCACCCAGCAACGCTTTATTGATGCCCACTACCTGGACGTCTACGGTCTGAAGCTGGTGGCCGGGCGGAATCTCCAACCCGCCGATACCTCCCGCGAAGTGCTGGTCAACGAAGCGTTTGTCAAGGCGCTCGGGATAAAAAATCCGACGGAGGTGCTGGGCAAATTCGTGCACAACGGGCGCGGACTCGAAGTGGTGGGGGTCTTGAAAGACTTCAATCAGAATAACCTCAAAAGCGGCATTGCGCCCCTCTTCCTGACCACCCAGGCCACCAGCTATCACACCGCCAACCTGCAACTGCACAACGGAAATTACAAACGGGTGATCGATCAGCTGGAAAAGCAATACAACCAGCTGTATCCGGACAGTTATTTCAGCGCGCAGTTTGTGGACGAGCAGTTGCAGGAAAACTACGTTCAGGAGCAGACGATGGCCAAACTGGTCAATTTCTTCGCGGGCATTGCGGTCGTTATCGGTGGCCTGGGTTTATACGGACTCGTGCTGTTCATGGCGGCCCAGAAGACAAAGGAAATTGGCGTCCGGAAAGTGCTGGGTGCCAGCATCGGCGATATTCTGTGGCTATTCGGCCGGGAGTTTTTCCGACTGATCTTCGTGGCCTTTCTGGTGGCGACACCGGTGGCGTGGTGGGTCATGAACCACTGGTTGCAGGACTTCGTGTACCGCATCGACATCGGCCCCGGCATTTTCGGCCTGGCGCTGTTGGCAACGGTCCTAACAGCCGCGGTGACGGTCAGTTTCCAGAGCATCAAAGCCGCCCTGATGAACCCGGTTCGCTCGCTGCGCTCGGAATAAGGAGTGATCAGTTAAAAGTGAAGAGTGAAGAGTTAAAAATAAGCTGCCGCAGTGGAACTGCCGCAGTTCCACTGCGGCAGCCATTGGATGACAAAATGACGAATAAATCAGGCCCGTTCACCTACGTATTTACGCCTTAGTGCAGCCACGAGGTATGAATCCTGCGGTAGCTTATTCTTAACTTTTAATTTTTAACTCTTCACTCATCACGATGAAACCGCCCCGCCTGGCTGACCGATTGCTCGAACTGTTCTGCGCCCCCGACCGGCTGGAGGAGGTGTTGGGCGATCTGCACGAGGAGTTTGCCTGGCAGGTCCGGCGGGTGGGGGAGCGCCGGGCGCGGATGCAGTATTGGCAAGAGGTGCTGGGTTTTTTTAAACCGTTTGTCTGGAGATCCAAGTCGCCGTTTTCTTCTATTCCAACCCAAATCATGCTAACGAATTACTTCAAAATTTCGCTGCGCACCCTTTGGCGCAACCGCCTTTCGAGTGCCCTCAGTACGGTTGGCCTGGCCGTCGGACTGGCCAGTGGCCTGCTGATTTTTCTGCTGGTGAGCTGGCTGTTCAGCTTCGACCGCTACCACGCCAAGGCCGACCGCATCTACTGGATTGTAACCGATGTGAAGCACGACAACGTGGTGCCGAGCGATGCAACGCCCCGGCCCCTGGGCGATGTGCTGCGCCGGGATTATCCGTTTGTGGAAAGTGCCGTTCGGATGGAACTGGCATCTGGAAAAATAATTGGCGTGCCGGATGGCAAAGGCGGTTTGGCGAAGAAATTTGAAGAGTCTCGCAACGTTGGTTTTGTGGAACCGCAGTTTTTCGATGTGTTTGATGTCGAATGGGCAAAAGGCAATCGGAAAGCCGCGCTGAGGGCACCGAACACCGTCGTCTTATCGGAACGGTACGCCCAAAAGTATTTCGATGGGGCCGAACCGATTGGCCGGACGCTGCGGCTTGATAACCAGGCGAGTCTAACAGTTACCGGTGTGATTAAAAACCCGCCTTCCAATACCAAGCTGGGCCTGGAGATGCTGATTTCGTACAGCACCTTGCCTACGTTGACGGGGAATCCTGAGCTAATGCAGCAGTGGAGTGGACCGAGTACGCTGTGTTTTGTGGCGCTGCGGGAAGGAACGCCCGTGGAGCGGCTCGTCCAAACGTTCCCGACCGTTCGCCGGAAGTACATGGCCGCCCAGGAGGCTAAACTGCTGAATTTCCACGCCCTGCCGCTCAGCGATCTGAACCATAATCCGCAATACGGCGGACGTGCCCCCCGGCCAATTTTGTACGCACTCATCATGGTTGGGGTGTTTCTGGTGGTGGCTGCCTGCATTAATTTCATCAACGTGGCCACGGCCCGCGCCATTAGACGGTCCAAAGAGGTGGGCGTGCGGAAAGCCGTGGGCAGCACGCGCCGGCAACTAATCGGACAGTTTTTGACGGAAGCTACGCTGGTTACATTGGTGGCTGTCGTGGTGGCCCTGGTGCTGACCCAACTCAATCTGCCCCTTTTGAATAGCGCATTGGCGGTATTACACGCGGATCTTTCCATTCTGGATATATTTCGGCCCGATTCGCTGCTGTGGTTTGGCGGCCTGATCCTGGGGGTCATTTTGATGGCGGGGTTTTATCCCTCGGTGGTGCTGTCGCGTTTCAACCCGGTGGCGGCTCTGCGCGGACGCCTGACGACCCAACAGGTGGGCGGTTTGTCGGTTCGGCGGGGGCTGGTCATCGTGCAGTTTTTCATTACGCAGCTTTTTGTAATTGGCGCCATTGTCATGACGCGGCAGGTGCGGCACCTGCAACAGGCCGATCTGGGCTTCAATAAAGAGTCGGTGCTGACGGTTCCGGTCCCGACCAAAAATCCGCTGAAGCAGCAAACCCTACGCGAACAACTGGCCCAAATCCCTGGCGTTGAGCAGGTGGCGCTGGGTGGCGATCCGCCCGCTTCGCACCGGCGTCCGCCCGTTCCGTTCACCTACGACCGCCATGCCGAGCCGGAGAAGTTTCCGGTCAGTGTGAAAGTTGGAGACAAAGCGTATGGGCCGCTGTTCCGACTGAAACTGGTGGCCGGGCGAAATTTTAGCACCAACGATTCGACGAATGCGGAAGCCCTGGTTAATCAGGCCATGATCCGACAACTGGGGCTGCGTACGCCCGCCGAGATTTTGGGTAAACGGTTGACGGTGTTTGGCCTGGAAAAAACCATCGTGGGGGTCATCAACGATTTTTCGCTGGGCGAAATGCACGGCAGTATTCCGCCCACGGCGCTGCTCAACCTCCACACCGAGAACACGATGGCGGCTCTGAAAGTGGCCCCGGCCAACCTGCCCGCAACGGTCGCGGCTGTGGAAAAAACGTGGAATGAACTGTTTCCGGAAAACGTCTACCGGGCTTCGTTTGTGGATGAGCTGGTCAATCAGTTTTACCTGACCGAACGGATTCTGCTGGTGCTGATCCAGGTTTTTTCGCTGGTCGCCATTCTGATTGGCTGTCTGGGCATTTACGGGCTGGTGGTTTTCATTGCCGAATCGAAAACCAAAGAAATCGGCGTGCGGAAAGTGCTCGGCGCCACCCGTTCCCAATTGCTCTGGCTGTTTGGTCGGGAGTTTGGCCGACTGGTTTTGTTCGGCTTTCTGGTGGCCGCCCCGCTGGGCCGGTGGCTCATGGGCAACTGGCTGCGGAGCTACGAATACCGCATTGAACTTGATTGGTGGATTTTCGCCCTGGCCATGCTGCTCACGTCCCTGATCACCTTGGTCACGGTTTCTTACGAATCCATAAAGGCTTCCCTCGTAAATCCAGTGAAGAGTTTGCGGAGCGAATAATCTATAATGGAATGACGCGGATTGAAACTAGTCCGCGTCATTCTGCTTTAAGACGGTTTACCATACGTCAAGACGGTGTCCGCTTTGGTACGTCCGGCTGTCCGCTTTTGGACAAATTTTTCACACAATAACTTGAAAATAGTGACTTAACGCCCGCCAAAGGTCGTTTGGCTTCCTTGGCACTCCATTTGTTCGGCATTATCGTATAAAATACCAACGCCATGAAAAGGGCTTTTTTGGGGGAATTTGAAGAAGTGGTTTTGCTTACCGTGGCCGTCCTCGACGAAAGCGCCTACGGCGTGACAGTCACGCAGGAGATTGAACAGAAAACCGGTCGGGCGGTGGGCTTCAGTACGGTTCATACCACGCTGCAACGGCTGGAAGAAAAAGGCTATCTGTCGTCGCGAATGAGCGGAGCTACGGCCGAGCGCGGGGGGCGTCGCAAACGGTTTTTTACCGTCACAGCCGCCGGTCGGCGGGCATTGGTGGAGGTAAAACAGGTTCGGGAGCAGCTGTGGGATGCGTTGCCCCCGCAAACGCTGCAACTGATGGGACATTAAGAAGAACGGAACCCGTGACCCTCATCGCCTTCCCACCCGACATCTGAATTTTTAATTTTTATCTATAACGCATAATTCTTAACTCCCAATGAAACCACCCCGCTGGGCCACCTGGCTGCTGGAAGCATTCGGTCATCCCGATTCACGGGAGGAAGTGCAGGGCGACTTGCTGGAATTATATGCCTATTGGGTCCAAACCGTTGGGGAGCGCAAAGCTCGCTGGCGGTACGGCCTGAGTGCCTTGAAATTATTGCGGCCCCTGGCCCGGCGTAAGTCCGCAACGGAATATTCAACACCCTTTTTTCTAAGTCCCGTCATGATCCGAAATTACCTGAAAGTCGCCTTCCGAAACCTCGTTAAAAACAAGGTGTATTCGTTCATCAACATCGGTGGATTAGCCGTGGGAATGGCTGTGGCAATGCTGATCGGTCTTTGGCTGTACGATGAACTGTCGTTCGACAAGTACCATAAAAATTACGACCGGATTGCGCAGGTGATGCAGCAGCAAACGTCAAATGGCAAAATCTACACGCAGACGGCGATTCCTTTTCCGCTCGGCAGCGAACTGCGGACCAAGTACGGCAATGATTTCAAGTACCTGTCGATGGCGTCCTGGGAAGGGGAACATATCCTGACGTACGGCGACAAGAAATTCTCGAAATCGGGTTGTTACATGGAGCCTGATGCGCCCAAGATGTTCTCGCTTACCCTGCTGAAGGGCTCGGAGGAGGGGCTGAAAGAACCCAATTCCATTCTGCTGTCCGAATCGGTCGCCAAGGCCGTATTTGGCAAGGCCGATCCGCTGAACAAGTTGATGAAAATCGACAATAAACTGGACGTGAAAGTAACCGGGGTGTACGAAGATATTCCCTACAATGCGTACTTCAGAGACCTGACGTTCATTGCGCCCTGGGACTTGTATACTACGTCGGAGCCGTGGATTCAACGCTCCCGGGACCAGTGGGGCGATAATTCTTACCAGCTTTTTGCGCAGATCAACGACCAGACCAGTTACGAATCGGTCAGCAAACGCATCCTGCGGGCCAAGTATAACAACGTCGAGGAAAGTGACAAAAAATACAATGCCCAAATTTTTCTCCATCCCATGCGCGACTGGCACCTGCGATCCAACTGGGAGGAGGGCGTGCAGACGGGCGGACTCATTGAATATGTCTGGCTCTTTGGGATTGTCGGGATTTTTGTGCTGCTGCTGGCCTGCATTAACTTCATGAATCTAAGCACCGCCCGGTCGGAAAAGCGGGCCAAGGAAATCGGTATTCGGAAGGCGGTAGGGTCGGTGCGTAGTCAGTTGATCGGTCAATTTTTGAGCGAATCGCTGCTGGTCGTTGCCGTGGCCTTTGTCCTGGCCCTCCTGCTGGTTCTGCTCAGTTTGCCGTGGTTCAATGAGGTGGCCAACAAACGGATGACTATTTTATGGACGCATCCGGGATTCTGGTTGCTCGGAATCGGTTTCACCTTGCTGACGGGCCTGATTTCCGGCAGTTACCCCGCCCTGTATTTATCTTCCTTCGAACCCATTAAGGCCCTGAAAGGCAATACCGTGGCATCGCGGCTACAAACCGTTCGTTTCGTCTCCATCCCCCGCAAAGTTCTGGTTGTCTTGCAGTTCACGGTTTCGGTTTCCCTGATCATCGGGACCATCATCGTATACCGCCAGATTCAGTTCTCCAAAAACCGCCCCATCGGGTATAGCCGCGACGGGTTGATGATGATTCAGATGAAATCGCCGGAATTTTACGGCAAATTTGAATTGCTCCGGTCCGAACTCAAAAAATCCGGTGCCATCGTCGAAATGGCCGAATCGTCCAGCCCGATAACCTCCGTCTGGTCAAACAACGGGGGCTTTGAATGGGCCGGGAAGGACCCCAACCTGGATGCCGATTTTTCGACCATCTGGGTGACGCACGAGTTTGGGAAAACCGTCGGCTGGCAGTTCAAGGAAGGCCGGGATTTTTCGCGGGTCTTTTCAACCGACTCCGCTTCCCTGGTGGTCAACGAAGCCGCCGTCAAATTCATGGGCATCAAGGATCCCGTCGGTACCGTTGTGCGGTGGGGGGCCGACAGTAACGCGCGGGCGTTTAAGATCGTCGGCGTCATCAAAGACATGATCATGGATTCGCCGTATGATCCGGTTAAGCAATCCTTTTACCTGCTGGATTACGATAATGTGAACTGGATTGATCTGAAGCTGAACCCCGCCAAAAGCGCGAGTGAGTCCGTGGCTCAAATAGAAGCCGTTTTTAGACGGGTTATCCCCTCGGCTCCCTTCGATTACAAGTTTGCGGATCAAGAGTTTGCGGCCAAGTTTGCGGCCGAAGAGCGAATCGGCACCCTCGCTACGGGTTTTGCGGTGCTGGCCATTTTTATCAGTTGTCTGGGCATGTTTGGGCTGGCCTCTTTCGTGGTGGAGCAGCGGACCAAAGAAATTGGCGTGCGGAAAGTGCTGGGGGCGTCGGTGCTTAATTTGTGGGGGCTGCTGTCGAAAGATTTCGTATTTCTGGTCCTGATTGCTTTCGGAATTGCGACGCCCATTGCCTATTATTGTCTGCATGGCTGGTTGCAGAAATACGAGTACCGGACGGAAATTTCCTGGTGGGTTTTTGCCGCATCGGGCGCGGGCGCCCTGACCATCACCCTGCTCACCGTTAGCTTCCAGAGCATCAAAGCCGCCCTGATGAATCCGGTGAAATCGTTGAGAAGTGAATAACTGGTCCCGTCAGGGGTATGAGCTATCGTTATGCCGTCTCTGACCAATACAGGAGCTGTCTTCGTCTTCGAACAAATGGAGCGTGTCAACAAAGAGGTGTCCTTACTGATCGGGTGGGCAGTTTGTGATTTTTGTTCATCCGCGGACAGTGGTTTGTCCGAATTCGTACATAGGCGTACTGTTTCATTTGATAAATTGCTGTAAATCAATGGTATACTTTCGTCGGCATAGAAGTTGAACGACCGTTTTGACCTAACCTCCTCGGACAACTTGTATGCTGCGAAACTACCTGACCATCGCCTGGCGGAATATTCTGAAAGATAAGTTCTACAGCCTGATCAATATTCTGGGACTGACCATCGGCGTCACCTGCGGGTTGCTGCTGTTGCTCTACGTGACCGATGAGCTGAGCTTTGACCGGCACCATGAAAAGCGCGACCGGATTTACCGGATTGTTTCAGACATCACGGAACCGGATAAAATTAATCACTGGGTGAGCACGCAGCCCCCGCTGGTGAAAACCTTGAAGCAGGATTATCCGTTTGTCGAAAACTACGTCCGGTTTTTTCCGAACGGCCGGGTGATGTTCCGGCAGGGCGAAAAGCGGTTTTATGAAACGGACGTCTACGCGGCCGACTCGACGGTTTTTGAGGTATTTACGCACAAATTCATAGAAGGAGACCCCAAAACCGCTCTCGATCAGCCGGGGAGTGTTGTTCTTACGCAGACAACGGCCCAGAAATTCTTCGGGAACCGTCCGGCACTCGGTCAGTCGCTGCAAACCAGCGATACGACGTTCTACAAAGTAACCGGTGTGATCGAAGATGTTCCGAAAAATTCGCATTTCACCTTCAATGCGCTGTTCTCGCTCAGCACGGATGCGCGTCAGGCCAACGGCTGGGGCGGTTTTTACATTGTCAGTTATCTGCTGCTGCCTGAGCATTTCGATACGAAGATCCTGGAAAGCAAATTTCCGCAGCTTTACGACAAGCATATGGCGTCGATTTTCCAGCGCATGGGCATCAAAATTACGTACGAGCTGCAACCATTGACTGACATTCACCTGCACTCTAAAATGGACGGCGAAGCGGGGGGCGATATTAGTTACGTGTACATTTTTAGTGCCGTTGCGTTTTTTATGCTGCTGATTGCCAGTATCAATTATATGAATCTGGCCACGGCCCGTTCTGCCAAGCGCGCCAAGGAAGTCGGTTTGCGGAAAACGATGGGGTCGCTTCGTAACGCTTTGATGGGCCAATTCCTGACCGAATCGGTCCTGATGACGGTTTTAGCGTTGACCGCCAGCTTGGTTTTTGTGGCGTTGTTGTTGCCGTTTTTCAATACGGTTTCCGGAAAATCGATTCAGTTCCGCGAATTACTCCAGCCGCAATTTCTTCTCATCGCGCTGTCCATTGTGGTTTTTACCGGTTTTGTGAGTGGCAGTTATCCGGCCTTTTACCTCTCTTCGTTTGAGCCTGCAACGGTCTTGAAAGGTTCGTTCAATACCAAAGGAGGAAGTTTTTTCCGGAAAACGCTGGTGGTAGCGCAGTTTTCCATTTCGCTGATCATGCTCATCTGCACCTGGATTGTTTACCAGCAACTCAATTACATGCGCAGCAAGGATCTGGGTTACAACCGGGAACAGGTACTGACGGTCGATTATCAGGGAGGGCAACCCAGAGCACGTTACGATGCCCTGCGGAGTGCCCTGCTGGCGAACCCGACTATTCGGAGTGTGGGCACGGCTTCGTCGCCCACCAGCAACATCGGTGGACGGATCATTTTTGCGGTGGAATCCAACGCAGGATTGAAAGAAATGGGTTTCAAACCGATGGGAATTGACCACGATTACCTGAAAACGATGGGCATGAAGGTGGTCAGTGGCCGCGATTTTTCCGCCGATATTCCGGCCGATACCGCCAACGGCGTATTGGTCAACCAGGCCGCCGTCAAGCGGATGGGCTGGAAAGAGCCGCTGGGCAAGAAGGTGCTGCTGGGCGGACTGCCGCAAGCCGGCCAGCCTGCTCCGCCCACGGCGAAGGTAGTGGGCGTGGTGAAGGATTTTCACCAGCAATCGCTCTACAGCCCCATCGAGCCGATGATTATGCTATATCGACCGAATAATTCCGTGGTACATATTAAAATCGACCCGAAAAATGCCGAAAAAACCGTGGAATTTATCGGGAAGCAATGGCAGGCAACGTACCCCGACCGCTTGTTTGAGTACCGGTTTCTGGATCAGGATTTTGAATCGGCCTACCGCGCTGATGAGCTTCGAGGTCGGGTTTTTACGGCGTTTTCGGGCCTGACGATTCTGATTGCCTGCCTGGGTCTGTTTGGGCTGGCAACGTTCACCACCGAGCAGCGGGTGAAAGAAATCGGTGTCCGGAAGGTGCTGGGGGCGTCGGTTTCGAACGTGGTGCTGCTGCTATCCAAAGATTTCACGAAACTGGTGCTGTTCTCATTTCCTATTGCCATTCCGGTGGCCTGGTATTCCATGGACCGCTGGTTGCAGCATTTTCCGTACAAAACCGAAATCGGCGTCGGCGTCTTTGTGGCAGCCTGCTCGCTGACGTTACTGATTTGCTGGATGACGGTGGTTTATCAATCGGTAAAAGCCGCCGTGGCCAATCCCGTGAAATCACTGCGGAGTGAATAACACGGTCTAAATCATCTTGAACCGCCCGGTCGCTTAAGTCTCTTAACAGCATATGCTACGCAATTACATCAAAATCGCAATTCGTAACCTCCGCAAGCAGCGGGGTTTTACGTTCATCAACATCTCCGGACTGGCCGTGGGGCTGGCCTGCTGTCTACTGATTACGCTCTACGTAGTCGATGAGCTGAGCTTCGACCGCTTCCACGAAAAAGCCGACCGCATTTACCGGATCAACGCCGACATCAAGTTTGGCGGCAATGACATGCACATGGCCGTATCGCCCGACCCGATTGGCCCCACGTTGCTCAAGGATTATCCGCAGGTGGAAAATTTCGTGCGGTTGCACGGGCGGGGCACCTGGCTGGTCAAACGCGCCGGGCAACCCAATAACCTGCAGGAAAGAGACATCATTTTTGCGGATTCGACGCTCTTTGACGTCTTTACGTTGCCGCTGGTAGCCGGAAATCCGAAACGGGCGCTGACCGAGCCCAACACCATTGTCATCAGTGAGTCGGCGGCAAAACGGCATTTTGGCAGCCAGAATCCGATGGGGCAGTCGCTGGTGCTCGACAATAATTTAACCTGCCGGATAACGGGAATCATGCGGGACATGCCCACCAACTCGCATTTTCGGACCGACTTTTTCGTCTGCATGCGGAGCGACAATTACCAGTGGGGCAACTGGCTGAGTAACAACCACCACACGTACATTGTGCTGAAAGAAGGAGTTGATCCCCAGTCGTTTAGTCGTAACTTCGAAGCCGTTATTCAGAAATACGTCGGACCGCAGGCGGTGGCTTTTCTGGGAACAACCGTTGAACAGTTTCGGCAGGCAGGCAACCGGATCAATTACTGGATGATTCCGCTGACCGACATTCACCTGCATTCAAAACAGAACATCGAACTGGCACCCAACAGCGACATTCAGTACGTGTACGTCTTCTCGGCGGTGGCGGTTTTTATCCTGCTCATCGCCTGCATCAATTTCATGAATCTTTCGACGGCCCGCTCGGCCAACCGGGCGAAGGAGGTGGGCGTGCGGAAAGTGCTCGGGTCGGTGCAGCGGCAATTGATCGGCCAATTCATGACCGAATCAATTCTGATGGCAGTGCTGGCCCTGGCGTTGGCGCTGGTGATCGTGGCGCTGGCCGTGCCGTTCTTCAATGAAATTTCGGCCAAGCAACTGACCGTCGACAGCCTGTTTGTTCCGCAGTTTCTGCCGGTTTTGCTGACTCTGCCCCTGATGGTGGGTTTGCTGGCGGGCAGTTATCCGGCTTTTTTTCTGTCTTCGTTCCGGCCCATCAGTGTGCTGAAAGGAAAAATCAATCTGGGGTTGAAAAGCGCCGGGTTGCGCAGTGGTCTGGTGGTTTTTCAATTCATGATGTCGGTGATTCTGATTGTTGGTACACTGGTGGTCTACCGGCAGATTAACTTCATTCAGACGACCAAACTGGGTTTCAAACGTGATCAGGTGCTGACCGTCAACGAGGCTTACGGACTGGGCAATCAGATACAGGCGTTCAAGGAAGAGGTGCTCAAACTGCCGGGGGTGGTATTGGGCTCATTATCGAGCTACCTGCCGGTGCCGTCGGATCGGAGTGATAGCGCGCTATTCCCGGAAGGCCAGATTGATCAGAGTAAGGCGGTTTCGTCGCAACAATGGGCGGTCGATCACGATTATATCCCTACGCTGGGCATGGAGCTGGCGCAGGGCCGGAATTTCTCGCGGGAGTTTGGGGCGGATTCTTCCGCTGTTATTCTAAACGAAACGGCCGTCAAAATTTTTGGCTTTAAAAATCCGATTGGCCAGCGGGTGGCGCGAATGGTGGACAACGAAGGCAAAGTTTTCAAAACCTACACCGTCATTGGCGTTGTGAAAAACTTCCATTATGAGTCCCTGCGGCAGAACATCGGTTCGGTGGCTTTGTTCATGGAACCTTCCCGGGGATCGATTTCATTCCGGCTCGGTGGTCAGGATATTCCGGGGCTGGTGAAACAGGTGGAAGCGAAATGGCGGCAAATGGCGCCGGGTATGCCGTTTAATTACTCGTTTCTGGAAGACAGCTTCGATTCGATGTACCGCGCCGAACAGCGGGTCGGTCAGATCGTACTGACGTTCTCGGTGCTGGCCATTCTGATTGCCTGCCTGGGCTTGTTCGGGTTGGCGGCTTTCATGGCCGAGCAGCGGACGAAGGAAATCGGTGTCCGGAAGGTGCTGGGGGCCAGCACGACCAGCATTGTGGGCCTGCTGTCGAAAGATTTTCTCAGACTGGTTCTGATTGCCATCCTGATTGCCACACCGATTGCCTGGTACGGGATGAATCAGTGGCTGGAAGACTTTGCGTACAAAATTGATGTGCCCTGGTGGGTGTTTGCCGTTGCTGGCGTTGCCGCCGTGGTCATTGCGTTTGTAACGGTGTCGTTCCAGTCGATCAAAGCCGCTATGACCAATCCGGTGAAGAGTTTGCGGAGTGAATAAGGCTGCACGGGACTTGAGCGGTTTTTACCGGGATTCCGGGTAATACGCAACCTTACAACCGCCTGGTTTTACAATACACCGTAAATAAAAAGGGAGCTGTTTTCAGCTCCCTTCTTGCTTATCCGTAGTTTGCACCACGTCCAACGGTATTGACCGCTGAGCTCTAGACGCTCAGAATCCGTACCATCCGCAGCAAATCCTCGTTGATCGGCTTGGGCAATTTGATGGTGTCTATGAAAGGGGTATAAATCAGTTCGTTGTTGACGATACCCGCCATAACGTTTTTCTGTCCTTCCAGCAGTCCTTCCAGGGCTCCCAGACCCAGGCGGCTGGCCAGAATCCGGTCGTAAGCGGTGGGAACGCCCCCCCGCTGAATGTGGCCCAGTGTGGTCACCCGCATATCGATATCCACCCCAACCTGTTCCCGAATCTGCTCCGCCAGCACCACGGCATTGCCTTCTACGTCGCCTTCCGCCACGATGATGATGGACGACGATTTAGACCGGCTCCAGCCCTGTTTCAACGTTTCGACGACTTCCGGAATGGGCGTCAGGACTTCGGGGACCATCACCAGTTCGGCTCCTCCCGCAATTCCCGACTGAATGGCAATGTAGCCGGAGTCACGGCCCATTACTTCGATAAAGAACACCCGGTCGTGGGAGTCGGCCGTATCCCGAATTTTATCGATGGCTTCCAAAGCCGTGTTGACGGCCGTGTCGTAGCCGATGGTATAATCCGTTCCGTAGAGGTCGTTGTCGATGGTTCCCGGCGCTCCGACGGTTGGAATCTGATATTCTTCAAAAAACTTTAAAGCTCCGGTAAAAGTCCCGTTCCCGCCAACGGCGATCAACCCTTCAATGCCGTGGCTCATCAGTTGATCGTAGGCTTTTTTACGGCCTTCGGGGGTCATAAACTCTTTGCTGCGAGCTGATTTTAGAATAGTCCCTCCCCGTTGAACAATGTTGCTAACCGAGTGGGACGTCATGGGGAATATATCGCCGTTAATCATTCCGTTGTACCCCCGACGGATGCCGAACACTTCGACGCCGTGGTAGACTGCTCCCCTGACAACCGCCCGAATGCAGGCATTCATGCCGGGGGCGTCACCGCCGGAAGTAAAAACAGCTACGCGCTTCATGATAAAAGTCTATTTTAAATTTTCAGTGTGCAAAAAGATAATCGTTTGCCTTTCGCTTGCGAACCGCAAATTTATTTTCATTTTCGGACAAACCGACAAATGTGCTCAATGAAAAACGAATTTAATACTTCCATAAAGTCCAAAGTCGTTCTTTCAAACCGAATTACTTATTCATAAACGCTTAATAAGCGATTGGTTATTAACTGATTGTAGTCAATTATTCGGTCGCCTGCGGTGGCGTTGTAACTTTCGTTTTACCAACGGATAAACCGCATACGTAATCTTTACCGACGCGATTCCGATCCCTGCCCCGGTCAAAACATCGGCCCAATGGTGTTTTTCGTTGGCAACGCGCAACACCCCCGTGGCCGTGGCCATGGCGTAACCGGCAATGCTGATCCAGGGACTTTTGTGTTTGTAAGCCTGGTGCAACAGCTCGGCACCCGTGAAAGCCACGGCGGTATGCCCGGAGGGAAACGAACGCCGGTCGGAACCGTCCGGGCGCGTCGATTGCACCGTCCGTTTGAGTCCTTCGGTTACAACGCCCATCACCCCGTTCGACACCACCGTCACCATCAGTTCATCACCCAGGTTGACCGCCGGTTTAACGCCCGCTGCCTGCAACGCCACCCGCAACCCGTAGGGGCCAAACCGCAGGTAATCATCCGCTGCACTAACGTGGCCGGTCGAGGTGAACGGTTCGCGGGTAGGATGCCCGAGCAGGGCTGTTCCTGCCCCGGCCAGGGCCGCCGGAACGATAAAAGCTTTCAACGGATACCGTCGTTCGGTCGGAATGGAATCACCCGCTGTCTGCGCAAAAAGCCGGAAAGCCGTTAGCCAGAGTAAGAAAAGAAGTCGCAAGCGTTGAGCCATAGGATGCACATCATTTAGACGGTTGAAACCGTTTGGGTAACTTCAAAAAAGGTATGTCCGCGACCACGACCACCATCATGGGCTTTTAAAATAGGATTCATATTCTCATCTGGCAAAGCGAAACCGGACCGCCCTCGCCAGAATTCGGGCGTGATTCCACAAGGCCGTTGCGGTTCCAAAATGAGTTGCCAACACCTTAAACCGATCCGCCAGCGACTGCCGGTGGCGCTGCACGGACAGACCGCCAACCAGGTATTTACACAAAATGAAATCGAGCCAGACCACTTTTCGGGCGGCTTTCAGGCATCGAATTTCCCAATCAATGTCCGCGCTCAGGTTTTCTACCCAGAAATCGGGAGCCAGACTGCGCCGGGCAATAAAGGCTTGGTGGCACACTTTCATGCCCATGGCCATATCGCGCCAGGTCAGGTGGTGCGGCAGGGTATGGGGTGTTATCCGCGAGCGCAGGCCCAACGATTGACCGGTATCATCCACAAACAGGGCGTCGCTGTAGTAGACATCGGCGGGGTTCGTCCGAATCTGGTTCAGCAGGTTGGAAATCGTCGTGGCGTCGTAAAGCTCATCCCCGGCGTTCATAAACCAGACGTAGTCGCCCGTAGCCAGTTGCTGACCCTTGTTCATGGCGTCGTACAAACCGCGGTCCGGCTCCGAAACCCAGCGGCTGATGTGCTTCTCGTAGTTCCGAACGATGCCGAGTGTGCCGTCTTTGGAGTGCCCGTCGATGATCAGATATTCCACTTCGTCGCCCGGTTGATTGGCGAGCAGGCTCCGGATCGTGCGTTCCAGAAACCGTTCGGCGTTGTAGGTGACAGTGATGATTGAGAGTATGGGCATGGTTGCGTGGCGGCAATTTGCAAAAAAACGGTAATTTTACGTGCTAACCAACGGCTGAATGGAAACGAATTCAACAACTTCGTCGGCACTTCAGGATGCATACCGGTCGCAATACGCTGATGCTGACCGGACCTGGCGGAATATGGGCGCGCGGATGAAAGCCAAAACCATTCGTCGCCTGTGCCAGTCCCACAACTTTCCCAAGATGCTGGACGTAGGTTCGGGCGACGGCGCGGTGTTGCAGCAGCTCGATCAGGCCCGGTTTTGTCCGGCCATGCATTCGCTGGAAATCTCCGAAAGCGGGGCCAATCGAATCCGGGAGCGCGGGTTGACCACGTTGCAGAGCGTGCAGCTTTTCGACGGCTACAAAATACCGTACGGCGCCCGGGAGTTTCCGCTGGCAACCTGCTCACACGTCATCGAACACGTTGAACATCCGCGGCTGCTGCTGCGCGAAATTGCCCGGGTTTCGGAGTATCAGTTTTTCGAAGTGCCGATTGACTTCAGCTTTTTTGTTGACCGGAAAACCGATCATTTTCTGTCGTACGGCCACATCAACATTTTCACGCCCTCGCTGTTTAAATTTCTGCTCAAATCCGAAGGGTTCGAAATCCTGGCGGAACACAGCGTCTTTTACGATACGGCCGCCATCCGGCATTCAGCGCCGAACACGCTGACGTTCTGGGCCATCTGGCTCAAAACGCAGGTTTTGAAATCCGTGCCGACGCTGCGGAAAATCAAACCGAGCGCCTTTGCAGTTTTGTGCCGGAAAAAAAGCGACATCACGATTTTTTAACCTGCTCGTACAGGTCAATGTAGCGCCGGGCAATGACCGTTTCGTCGTAATTCGCGACCACGTGCTGGCGGGCGTTGGTGGCCAGTTGATTATACGCCGTTTGGGGTTGCTCCAGAATCCACTGCATCCCATTTGCCAGATCGTCCACCGACCGGTATTGGACGAGGTAGCCATTCTGCTGGTGCTGCACCATTTCCGGAATACCGCCCACTTCAAAACCGACGACCGGCGTTCCGCAGGCCATCGACTCCATGATGGTGTTCGGCAGGTTTTCTTCCAGCGACGGGATCACGAACAGGTCGGCGGCACTGTAAGCGGCCACGATTTGCCGCAGGTTGCTCAGTGATCCCAGGAAATGATACCGGAACGGCAGCTCCTGCAACAAACTTTCATCACCTCCGCCAAAGATTAGCAATTCGACCTCCTCAGGTTGGGCCAGTTGTTGCTGCAACAGGGCCAGGGCTTGCTGGAAGTAGGCAAAACCTTTGCCCAGCGCCGACACTTTGGCGGCTGCAAATAGAATGAGTCGTTTATCCGTCGAAACCTTCAACTCCTGCCGGGCTGCGGTTTTTTCCAGGGGCGAAAATAACTGCGTGTCGAGCGGATTGGGAATGGACTGGACCGCCAGCTTCCCGAACAGGCTGCTCTGCCGGGCGCGATTGGCCAGCCATTGGCTGCAACCCACGGGCGTCAGCCGGGCGTTGTCGTAGGCGCGTTGTTTTCGGAGCCAGTCGCCGTGGGAGAGGTCGTCTGAGGACGGTTTTCGCAGGAACGGGCAGTTGCCGCACTGCTGCTGATACCGCTCGCAGGTGCCGCTGTGGTGACAGCCGCCGGTGAACGCCCACATATCGTGCAGGGTCCAGACCACCGGTTTTTTCAGGGCAAACAGCCTGCCCAGCGACCGGGTTGATAGAAAGCCGAAGGTAGTCCAGTGCAGGTGCAGAATGTCGGCCTGTTGTACGAGCGGATGGGCGCTGATATCCGTCCCGATCAGGGCGGGTGAGAAGGCAAACCGTACGGCGCGGCTGTGTTCAAACGGCACAAACGTCAGGCGGTCGAGGGCAAAGCGGGCGGTGGCCCAGCGTTTCTGCCACCCCGACCGGGCCAGCGAAACCACCGACGGTTCCTCCACCGACGTTTCGGCCACCAGCATCTGCGACGACAAACCCGCCCGGTTCAGGGCCTGATTGAGTCGGTTGGCGGCAATGGCCGCTCCGCCCGCCCGGTGGTAGGTGCTCAGGTGAAGAACCCTCATTTGGTGGCCGTCAGAACAATGTAAGGTGAAAACGCTTTGGTTTCCACCGGAACCAGCTTGAAAAACACCTTGAGTGGTAACCAGAGTACTTTCCGTAGAATCCGGCCCAGTAGCGGCTTTTCGTGTTCCCGTTCCAGCCAGAGCATAAACCGCCCGTCGTAATAAACCTGGATGTTTTTCAGCCCCAGGCGTTCGCCCGCTTTTCGCAGCCGGTCCAGGTCCATCGACTGGATGTTGTGCTTGGCGTAGTTCTCCGGGTCAAAGGTTTTCTGAAACCAGCCGTTCAGCCCGCGGAAGTTGGGCAGCGTAATGAGCAGCGTACCGCCGGGGGTCAGCGATTCAACGTGCTTTTCAATAATATTTTCTGTGTCGTCGAAGTGCTCAATCAGACCGTTCGACATCACTAGGTCAAATCCTTGCCGGGGGGTATACTGAAACAAATCGGTTTCGATCACGCCCACCGAGCCTTCCGGCAGTCCGTTGGCCCGTTCCAGATCGTGCAGAATTTTTGGGTGCACCACGTAATCGAGCAGCGTGGTGTCGGTGTTCAGGTGCTTTTTCATCCAGACCGAATAATACCCCGGAAAGCCGCCCAGTTCCAGCGCCGAACGGGTGGGGTGGGTCGCTACCAGTTGCCGAATGAGCGGTAAGAAAGGATATTTGTTCGGTACCTTAAAAATCAACCCTTCTTTCGATTCCCAGTAATTAAGCCAGAATGTGCGGTCGGTTAGTGTCAAAGCCGTAGTGAATCAAGGCGCGGGCAGTGGTCCCGCATCCCGACAAAAATAGTTACTCTCGCACAGAATCGAAACCGCCAGCCACTAAAGTCATCTCCAATGTCCTTCGGGGTTGCAGAACGACGCTAGATGCCGTATTTGTACCAGTTGATCGCCTGGCGGATTAGGCTGGGGCGGAAGTATTGTTTCAGGTTACGGACCATTTCCGGCTCGGGTTGCACGTCCGCCGTTAGCTGAATTTTTCCTTCGTGCAGCGCCGTGTTGTGGTGGCGGCTGAACCGGCCGAAGTTGGTTCCAGCGTCGTAGCCGATGTGTTCCACTTTCGACCGGATGGGGTAGAGGCAATACCGTTTTTGCTTGAAATGCGTGTAACTCCAGCGAATGGCCCAGGAACTGATCAAACCCTTCTGCTGCTTTTCGAACATCGGAATCAGGTCGCTGCCGCTGGCCGAAAACGCCCGGCGCGCTTCCGGATTGCGGATGAACTCGGCGTAGTCGGGTACCAACCAGTCGGCCAGCTCCCAGCGGTCTTTCCAGGTCGACCAGCCCAGCGACGACGCGCGGGGCAGCAGCAGAACGTCTTTGGAATAGGGCGACGGAATCGTGAACGGATACAGATACCCGGAAATTGAAAAAACCAGCGGGTGATTTTCGTAGAAGTCTAAAGCCGCATTTTGGAATTCGAGAAAATCGGTTGTACAGATAATGTCGTCTTCCATGACAATGACGCGTCCGTGCTGCGCAATCACCTCCGACACCCCCCGGATGATGGAATTGGCCAGACCCTGATTGGTTTCGGCGGCTTTGATGCGAACGTCCGCGAACCCTTCGATGGTGGGCAGGTAATCCCGGACTTTCTGCACCCGTTCGGCATCTTCTCGGGCGGTGTTCGTTTTGGGGCCGTCCGAAAAAACGTACAGGATGCTGTCTTTGGCCAGCGGGTTGGCCGCTAAGTACTGAATGGTTTCGCGCAGGTGATCAACGCGGTTATAACAGAACAAAACAATGGGAGCGAGCGTCATTTTCAATTGTGGGTATCCCGTTTACGCCCGGCGCCAATGGACCGGGCCGTCGGTACGGGGTTGGTGCCGGCTGCTTCAGCGGATGTTACCCATTGCTGAAACGAAAACCGCCCCGTGTACCTTCTAAACTAATTGCAAGATTACTCAATTATTTGCATCGTCTCTGCTTTCTTTGTGATCAGGATTCCGATCCGCGCCGAAAAAGCAATCGGGCCAACTTGCACAAAAGTGGTATCTTTGCACCGGGCTTACCAGCAAGTGCCCATGAAATCAGTTGATTAGCAACCCGGGCGGTACCACGACGATTAGACTTTATTATGACAACAATCCGCGCTGAAGCGATGCCGGACGACCCGTCTGAGCACTACCGGATTAAACCTCCACTGACCAATCCCCGACGGTATTACCTCATGAAACTGAGGGAGTTGGTGCAGTATGCCAAGACTACGTTTATTGACCCGATGACGAAAGCGGGCCGGATCAAACTGGCCGATTACGGCTGCGGTACCAAACCATACGTCTCGCTTTTTCCGCCCGAACAGGTGCAGTACATCGGCATCGACCTCGACTGGAACCCCCACGCCGATGTTTACATTGGGTCCGACAGCCGCATCAATATGCCCGACGCGCAGGTGGACGTGGTGCTGTCGACGCAGGTGCTCGAACACGTCGAAGATCCGGAAGGCTACTTGCAGGAAGCCTGCCGCATTCTGAAACCCGGCGGTTTGCTGCTGCTGACCACCCACGGCTACTGGATGTATCACCCCGACCCCACCGACTACTGGCGCTGGACCTCGTCGGGTTTGCAGAAGATCGTGGCCCGCAACGGCTTTGAAATCGTTTCGTTCCGGGGCATTATCGGGCGGTCGGCAATGGGGCTGCAACTGTTTCAAGACGGTTTTCTGTTTAAAATACCGCGCTGGCTGTGGCCGCCGTTCGCGCTCGTCATGCAGGCGTCGATCAGTTTATTTGATAAAACGACCTCGCAGGAGACGAAGGACAAGGACGCGTGTACGTACCTGGTCGTTGGGAGGAAACTATGAAGCTCTGCATCGCCTATCCGAATAAAAACAGCTTTTCGGAGACGTTTATTTATAATCATCTTGCACACCTGCAGCCGGAACTGACGCTCTCCGGCGGCTGGCGGCCGTACCGCACCAAAGACGGCGATACGATCATCCGGATGCCGCTGGCCGAGCCGATTCGGGTGGGGGTGAAGCGCGGATTACCGTTTCTGTACCCGGCTTTTTATACCCATTTCCTGACGCGGTACCTGAAGCAACACCGTCCGGATGTGGTGCTGGCCGAATACGGTCCGACGGGCTGCGCCGTGATGGCGGCTTGCCGGAAGGCCGGGGTGCCGCTGGTCGTGCATTTTCACGGGTTTGACGCGGTGGATAAAGAGACATTACGGAAGTACGGCGAACCGTACCGGCAGCTGTTCGCCCAGGCCAAAGCGGTGGTGGCAGTTTCCAACGACATGGTGGAGCAACTCGTCCGATTGGGTGCCAATCCGGCCAACGTTCACCGGAATCCGTACGGGGTTGAAACGAAATTCTTCTCCGGGGCCGAACCCGAGAAGGCGGATAAAGTGATTGTGTCGGTCGGACGGTTTACGGCGAAAAAAGCCCCGCAACTGACCATTCGGGCGTTTGATAAAGTACTGGACCGCCATCCCGACGCCAAGTTGGTGATGATTGGCACCGGCGAATTGCTGGAAGAATGCAAAAAGCTGGTGGCTGAGCTGCAACTGAAATACGCCGTTAATTTGCTGGGGGTAAAACCAGCCGAGGAAATTGCCGAATGGCACCGTAAAGCCCGGCTGTATGCGCAGCATTCGATGGTCAATCCGGTCAACGGTGACTCGGAAGGGACGCCCAATACCGTGCTGGAAGCGTCGGCGGCTGGTCTGCCCATCGTCAGCACGCGCCACGCCGGAATCAAGGAAGCCGTTGAGCACGGTGTGACCGGTTTTCTGGTCGAAGAAGGGGATTTTCAGGCAATGGCGAACCATATGGTGCAGTTGCTGGATGATCCGAAATTGGCCGGTGAACTGGGCCGGAACGCCCGCCGGAAAATGATTCATGAATACGAAATGAGCGACCGCATCAGCGCTCTCAAACAGATTTTGGAACTATGACCGTACGCTCGCCACTCACCAATTCCCCGGATGTTTCGCCCGTTCGGAGTCTGAACGCCCGGACCATCGAACAACGGTATCGGGAGCAGTTCGGGATGGATGTGGGCCGGTATTTCACCGGGCTGGATGAGGTGATGATTTACGAATGCAACCAGTCGAAACTGCGATTTTACTATCCGTTTTCGCTGGCGGGCGATGCGGCTTTTTACGCCGATCTGGGTCAACACTACAAAGGGTACTACAGCCCCTGGAAGTGGGAACATGAGCTGGTTTTTCAACGAATCAAGTCAGGGGATCAGGTGCTGGAAATCGGCAGCGGTAACGGGTATTTTTTAAAGCGGTTACCCGAAAAAGAAGCCGTCGGACTGGGGTTGGAACTGAACGATGATGCAATTGCGTACGGGAAAAAAATCGGCGTCAATATCATCAACGAAGACTTGAAAATCCACGCGGAGCAGCACGCTGGGCAGTATGACGTAGTCTGTGCGTTTCAGGTGTTCGAGCACGTCAACAACGTGGGTGAATTTTTCCGGCAGGCGGCTCAGTGCGTCAAACCGGGCGGTTTGCTGGCCATCGGGGTGCCGAACAATGCCTCTTATTATTTCCGCGAAGACCCGTATCACACGCTCAACCTGCCGCCCCACCACACGCTGCTCTGGGACCCGACTTCCCTGCGGTATGCCGGGGAACTGATGGGCCTGACCGTGGTGGAAACCCGCAACGAACCCGCAACCATCACGCACCGGAGCCTGGGCTACCGGTTGTGGCTGGAGAAAACGCTGGGCCGAAATTTGCTGACCACGCTGGTGTACAAAAGCACCCGCTTCCTGGCCAAACGTTTGCCAATTATGTCCGACGGCGCGACGGTGGTGGCGATTTATCGAAAGTGAGATTAACAGAATAGATGGGAATAGTTATTCGTCAGAGCCTGAAAGCCAGCGTCGGTTCGTACATCGGCGTCGGCATCGGGATCATCAACCAGTTGTACGTTTCACTCGCTTTTTTGTCGGAGGACCAACTGGCCATTTCGCGGCTGTTGCTGGAAAACAGTATGCTTTTTGCGGCCTTTGCCCACCTGGGAACGCCATTCATTGCCGACCGTTTCTTTGGCTATTTTCGGGATGATAAAACCAGAAACAACGGTTTTCTGGGCTTTTTGCTCGCCTTTCCGCTGATTGGGATTGGTTTATTCGTAGCGGTCTATCTTGGGTTCGAACAGCAGATTAAAGACTATTTTGCCGAAAATTCCGCCAAGCTAATCCCGTATCATATTCTGGTGATTCCGTTTACCACGTTCTGGATTTACATCTCCGTGCTGGAAGCCTATTGCCGCAACAACGCCCGGATTGCCATTCCAACCTTTGTCCGCGAAGTGTATCTGAAACTGGCGAACGTGCTGGTAATTCTGATGTTTGGACTGGGCTGGTATAGCTTTGACTGGATGATCTATCTGGTGGTCGGAATTCACGGTTTGGCCGTCGTGATTCTGCTGTTCTACATTTATCAACTGGGTAAATTTTCGCTACAGTTTGACGTTAGTCAATTAAAGGGCGGACTATTCCGTCAGATGCTGTATTTCGGTTTGTTCATTGTGATGGGCGGGGTAGGCACGCAGGTCGTCTATTTTATTGACCGAACGATGCTTTCCGGCGGAGTAGGGCTGAAGGATGCCGCCATTTTTATCATCGCAACCTACATTGCCGGAATCATTGAAATTCCGCGCAAAACCATTACACAAATTGCGACTCCACTGGTTTCCAATTCACTGCGGCAGAACGACATGGCGCACGTTCAGGAGCTCTACTACAAATCGTCACTCAATCAGTTGCTGGCGGGCGGGCTAGTGTTTCTGCTGATCTGGGCCAACATCGACGGTATTTTCAGCATCTTACCGAAGGCGGAAGTCTATAGGCAAGGCAAAATGGTGGTGTTGCTGCTGGCATCGGCGAAACTGTTTGAAATGGCGACCGGCGTAAACGGCGAAATCATCAACTATTCCAAGTATTTCCGTTACGCAACGTTCCTGATGATTGTGATGGCCTGCCTCGCCATCGGAGCCAATTCTTATTTTATTCCCCGCTACGGCATCGACGGGGCCGCCATCGCTACCACGCTGACCACGCTGGTTTTCGCCCTGAGCAAGGTAGCAATGGTCTGGATCTTTTTCCGCATCCTGCCGTTTACATTTTCGGGCGTGAAAGCTGTTGTTGTCCTGGCGCTGGTCTACGGCGCTTCGCTGTTGTTGCCCGAATGGGGTGGTTCGCTGTGGATAACCCTCCTGAGCATCGCGCTGCGCTCTCTGATTCTGGCTGGGCTGTTTGCCGGGCTGGTTTTGTGGCTACGGGTGTCGGAGGATGTGAATGGGCTGGCGGGTTCGGTGTGGGAGCGGGTACGGACGTTCCGGCAGCGCTGATCAAAACCGCATTTCGTAGATAAACTTTGACGTTTCAATCGCGCCCAGTTGCCGCTTGAAGCGAATCAAGCCCTCGTTCCGGACGCCCCGGCTGGTCGAAATACCCAGGTCGAGCCACGGCATACCGTGTTGCTGGCAATAGGCGTACAGCGATTCGATGAGCAGCACCGAAGGACTAAATTGCTGATAATCTTCGTGGTCGGCGGGCAGGAAATAGTACAGGATGTCAGGGGTCACCCGAATGCCGATGCAGGCAGCAACCAACTCCTCTCCGTTTTGAACGGTAAAAACCGGACAAACATCCCTAAAATTACTTAGTAAGCTGGCAAGATCTTTGCTCTGTATGGTAACAGGCAGGCCTTTTCTATGGCGCGCTTTTTGAATAAGCGTAAATAATTTGTCAACATCCGGCTTGTCCCAAATTTGAGTTGTAAATCCGGCCTGCTGGCATTTTCGTAACCGTCGGCGCTGCGCAGGCTGAATTTGCTCGGCAAACGGGCGGCTATCGACCAAAACATGCTGGTTTAGTTCCTCGTAACAAACCGTAAAACCGGCTTTAAGGAGCAGACGACGAAGCCGCTGCGCCTGATTGGGTGAGTAAAAGTCCGGATAATTGACCAGACGAATGCCAGAATCTGGTAACTTATTATCAGCGTATAGTAACTTTTTACTAGACATTACTACGGCTTCAAGCAACTGACCGACTGCGGCATCCGGTACGTTCTCCGAAAATTCAACCGACCCAAACGAAGCCGTACAGGGGCTCACCACCCAACCGTCGCGGATGTAGACCGCGCAACGCGCGTCGGCCAGGCCCGTTTCGGTGTTAATCAGCGCCAGGTAATGAAGCGGTCGGCAGGGTTGGTGGAGCAGATGCCGGGCCTGTAAAAACAGAAAACCGTCGCGGTAAAACGACGGGAACTGCTCCGGAAGCGGATTTTCAAGAGAAAGCAGGGTGTACACGGCGCGTGGAAAAGGGGGGAAATAAAAGCCGTCGCAACGCCACGTTGTTATTTCTTTTTCTGCTGTTTTTTAATCCAGCGTTCGTAAACCAGTTGGATAATCCCGTCTTTCAGACCGAGATCGGGAACGATGATGGTATCGGCACCGGCCCATTTCATCACCGAAATATAAATATCAGCCGCCGGCACAATCACGTCGGCGCGGTCGGCGTTCAGGCGTAGTTTATTGATCCGGTCCTCGAGGCTATACCCCGAGATGTAATTCCGCATCCGCTCAATTTCAGCCAGCGAAGTTGTATCGTCTACTTTCGAAACAAGATTAAAAATCTTGTTGATGTTGCCCCCCGTTCCAACGGCGACCAACTCCTGGGAGCGCTGCACATTTTCCTCCACCCATTCCCGCATTTTATTCCAGGCACCCTTGGTTTCTTTGCCTTCCAGCAGCCGCACGGAGCCAATTTTAAACGACTTGGAATTGACTTTTTGCCGGTTTAGGTACAGGTTGAGTTCCGTGCTGCCCCCGCCCACGTCGATGTGCAGAAACTGGCGCTCGTCGAGCGCCTGAACCACCACGTTGTTGATCAGTTCGGCTTCTTTCTGGCCGTCGATGATGTGAATGTCAATGCCGGTTAGTTCCTTGATCCGGGTTGCCACTTTCTGGCCGTTGGCGGCTTCGCGCATGGCGGACGTGGCGCAGGCCATGTAGTCTTCCACTTCATGCAACTCCATCAGCAGTTTATAAACCTGCATCAGTTTGTTGGTGCGCACTTCGCTCTCCGGCGTAATTTCGCCAAAGTTGAACACATCGTGTCCAAGCCGGAGCGGGAAACGAACGTACTCAACTTTTTTAAAGCTAATTACGTCGTCGACGTGCAGAACGGTAGAGATCTGGAGACGGGCCGCGTTGGAGCCGATGTCGATGGCAGCAATTTTCAAGGTAGCGTTGGGGAAAGTAGTACCAAAAGGCCCAAATATAGTCAATTTACGTTTTTTAGGCGCATTTAGACGGCTTTTCTACGGTACGGGATTTCAGAACGCACAAGCTGTTAAATTCAGCTTCGGGATGGTTACCTTTGCTGCGAATCAATCCGACTACCGACCCACTGCATGACAATTCTGGGAATATCAGCTTTTTACCACGACTCGGCTGCGGCTTTGATCGAAGACGGGCGAATTGTGGCAGCTGCGCAGGAGGAGCGATTTACCCGGAAAAAACACGATGCCCGTTTTCCGGCGAATGCCGTTCGGTTTTGCCTCGAATACGGCGGAACCACGCTCAATGCGCTGGATGCGGTTGTTTTTTACGACAAGCCGTTGCTAAAGTTTGAGCGGTTGCTCGAAACCTACTACGCCTTTGCTCCGCGGGGGCTGCGGTCGTTTCTGACGGCCATGCCGGTTTGGCTAAAAGACAAGCTGTTTCTGAAACGGCTTTTGCGCGACGAACTGACCAAGCTGGGTTACGACCCCAAAAAGCCGGTCAAGCTGCTGTTTCCCGAACACCACCTGTCCCACGCAGCCAGCGCCTTTTACCCCTCCGCGTTTGAAAAAGCCGCCATTCTGACTATTGACGGCGTGGGGGAGTGGGCAACGGCTTCCATCGGTTTGGGCGAGGGCAAGAGCATCACGGTATTGAAAGAACAACATTTCCCGCACTCGCTGGGCCTGCTGTATTCGGCTTTTACGTATTTTCTGGGTTTTCGGGTCAATTCCGGCGAGTACAAACTGATGGGTCTGGCGCCGTATGGCGACCCCCGTTCACCGGAGGTCGATCGGTATGTGGATTTGATTAAAACCAAGCTGGCCGAAATCAGGGACGACGGTTCAATCTGGCTCAATCAGGCGTATTTCGACTACGCGACGGGCCTGCGGATGATCCGCGAAAAAAAGTGGGAAGCGCTGTTCGGCCTGGCCCGGCGGAAGCCCGAGGAGGAACTGCGGGCGGAGCACGGTAACCTGGCGCTGGCCATCCAGCGCGTAACGGAAGAGGGGGTTCTGAACATGGCCCGCGAAGCCAAGCGGGTGACCAGTGCCGAAAACCTGGTCTTGGCGGGGGGCGTGGCGCTCAATTGCGTTGCGAACGGCAGGCTGCAAAAAGCCGGTATTTTTAAAAATATTTTTATTCAGCCCGCATCCGGCGATGCGGGTGGGGCGTTGGGGGCGGCACTGGCGGCTTACCACATTTACTTCGGGCAGGAACGCGTAATTGATTACCCGGACGACGCCCTGCACGGTTCGTACCTGGGGCCGACGTTTTCGGATCTGGAGGTGGAGTTGATGGCGAGAAAGCACAAAGCCGTTTATACCCATTACGCCGATTTCGGCGAATTGTGCGATGAAACCGCCCGGCTGCTGGCCCACGAAGACGTCGTTGGCTGGGTACAGGGGCGGATGGAGTTTGGCCCGCGGGCGCTGGGGAACCGGAGCATTCTGGGCGATCCGCGCAGCGCCGACATGCAGAAAAAACTGAACCTGAAAATCAAATACCGGGAGTCGTTCCGGCCCTTCGCGCCCTCGGTGCTGGCCGAGGAGTGTGCCGATTACTTTGACTACGACGGTCGTTCGCCCTACATGCTGCTGGTGCACCCGGTTCGGGAAAACCGTCGCAAGCCGTTGCCCGCCGGTTATTCCGGATTTTCGTTGCGGGATAAACTGTATCACCAACGCTCGGATTTGCCCGCCATTACGCACATTGACTTTTCGGCCCGGCTGCAAACCGTTGACCGGCATACCAACCCGCGGTACTGGCAGCTGATGGACGCGTTCAGGAAGCAAACGGGCTGCGGGGTGCTGGTCAATACCAGTTTCAACGTGCGGGGTGAACCCATCGTCAACACGCCCGCCGATGCCTACCGCTGCTTCATGCGCACCGAAATGGATTACCTGGTCGTTGGCCATTACCTGTTTGACAAAAAACAGCAACCCGACTGGCCGGAAAAGCAGGAGTGGCAGAACGAATTTGTGCTGGACTAAACGCAAAACCGTAATTCAACGAAACCATGACCCCAGTAGACCGCCTGAAGGCCCAGTTAGTAATCGTAACGGGGCTGGTCGTCCTGTATTTTGTGTTCCACTCGGTTTACTGGCTCTATGCCGCAGCGGCCGTCGGGCTGCTGAGCGTGCTGGTTCCAAAGGCCGGAAACGGCCTGGCTTGGCTTTGGTTTCAACTCGCCGAAGGGCTGGGATGGATCAACAGCCGCGTTTTGCTGACGGTCTTGTTCGGGCTGGTTCTGGTGCCTATTGCGTGGCTTTACCGGCTTTCTAAAAAAAATCCGCTGGCGATCCGACAGCCGAAAAACGCATCCCTTTACCACGAACGAAACCACACCTATACCAAAGACGATCTGGAACATCCGTGGTAGCGGAATCTTTTAACCCGTGCGGCTGTTTGCCTGATCAAACCGGTTTGGCGAAAACCGGCGGTTTTTTTATTTTTGTCAAATGCTTATCGAGAAAGACGGAGGGATTGGACCCAATGAAGTCTTGGCAACCATTCAGACCCTTGAAAAAGGTGCCAAATTCCGCCCCGGCGACGGGGGTAGATAAGTTGAAAGCTGCACCCTGCTTCCTTTCTTCGATAAGCTGACGTTTCGTATTTGCACCATTCCGTTACCAACGGCCCAGGGGCGTTGGTCCGTAATAATAACTGATACAATAACTTGGAAAAAATAACCGACCTCCTTCAACAGCGCATCCTGCTACTGGATGGTGCCATGGGTACCATGATTCAACGCTATAAGCTGGGGGAAGAAGAGTATCGCGGAACCCGGTTTGCCGACTGGCCGCACGAACTGAAGGGCAACAACGACCTTTTGTCGATTACGCAGCCGCAAATTATCAAGGAAATCCACCGCCAGTACCTCGACGCCGGATCGGATATCATCGAAACCAACACCTTCAGCGGTACGTGGGTGGCGATGGCCGACTACCACATGGAAGAACTGGTGTACGAACTCAACTACCAGTCGGCGAAAATTGCCAAAGAGGCAGCCGAAGAAGTAACCCGCCTGACGCCCGACAAACCCCGGTTTGTGGCCGGGGCGATGGGGCCTACCACGCGGCTGGCATCCATGTCGCCCGACGTAAACAACCCAGGTTACCGGGCCATCACCTTCGATCAGTTGGTGGAAGCCTTCTATACGCAAGTTGCCGGTCTGGTCGAGGGCGGGGCCGATCTGCTGCTGATCGAAACCATCACGGATACGCTCAACGCCAAAGCCGCGCTGTTTGCCATTGATAAATACTTCTCGGACAAAGGCCAGCAACCGCTGCCGATCATGGTTTCGGGAACCATCACCGACGCTTCGGGCCGGACGTTGTCGGGCCAGACGACGGAAGCGTTTTTGTACTCGGTATCGCACCTGCCGCTGCTGAGCATCGGTTTGAACTGCGCGATGGGGGCCGAACTGCTGCGCCCGTACGTGCAGACGCTTGCCAAAGAATCGCCGTTTTTTACCTCGGCGTACCCGAATGCCGGTTTGCCCAACGAAATGGGGGAATACGATCAGTCACCGGATGAGATGGCGGCCCAGATCGAAAGTTTTGTTCAGGACGGTTTTGTCAACATCGTGGGCGGTTGCTGCGGGTCGACGCCGGATCACATCCGGGCCATTGCCCAGGCCGTGGCCAAATACAAACCCCGCCCGAAACCGCAGCCCGAACCGTACCAGAAACTGAGCGGACTGGAGCCGTTGAAAATCACGGAAGTAACCAACTTTGTGAACGTGGGCGAACGGACCAACGTAACCGGTTCGAAGGCGTTTGCGCGGTTGATCAAAGCCGGGGATTATGACGCAGCCCTGACCGTGGCCCGCCAGCAGGTGGAAAACGGGGCGCAGGTGATCGACATCAACATGGACGAAGGAATGCTGGATTCGGTCGAGGTAATGACCACCTTCCTGAACCTGATTGCGTCGGAACCGGACATTGCCCGCGTGCCCATCATGATCGACTCCTCGAAGTGGGAAGTAATCGAAGCGGGTCTGAAATGCGTGCAGGGAAAAGCCATCGTGAACTCGATTTCGCTGAAAGAAGGCGAAGAAATGTTTATTGAGCGGGCCCGGCTGATTAAGCGTTACGGAGCCGCAGCGGTGGTGATGGCGTTTGATGAAACCGGTCAGGCCGATAATTACGAACGGCGGATTGAAATCTGCGAACGCGCCTACCGGATTCTGGTTGATAAAGTCCAGTTTTCGGCGCAGGACATCATTTTCGACCCCAACATCCTGACCGTAGCGACCGGGATTGAGGAGCATAACAACTACGCCGTTGATTTTATCAATGCCACCCGCTGGATCAAGGAGAATCTGCCGCTGGCGAAAGTAAGCGGTGGGGTGTCCAACATTTCGTTTTCGTTCCGGGGCAACGAAGTGGTGCGGGAAGCCATGCACTCGGTATTCCTGTATTACGCCATCAAAGCCGGAATGGACATGGGCATCGTGAACGCCGGGCAGCTGGCCGTTTACGACGATATTCCGAAAGACCTGCTTGAATACTGCGAGGATGTGTTGCTCAACCGCCGTCCCGACGCGACGGAGCGGCTGGTTGAATTTGCCGAAACCGTCAAGGCCAAGGGGAAAGCCGTGGTGCAGGACGAAAGCTGGCGGCTGGAGCCGGTGGCTGAACGGCTGAAACACGCGCTGGTTCGCGGCATTACGGATTACATTGACCAGGACACGGAAGAGGCCCGTCAGCAATTTGAACGTCCGATTGAGGTGATCGAAGGGCCGCTGATGGACGGGATGAACGTGGTGGGCGATTTGTTCGGTGAGGGTAAAATGTTTCTGCCGCAGGTGGTGAAATCGGCGCGGGTGATGAAAAAAGCCGTGGCCTATTTGCTGCCGTTTATTGAAGCCAGTAAATCGGAAGGGGCCAAAGCCGCCGGGAAAATCCTGATGGCAACCGTCAAAGGCGACGTACACGACATCGGAAAAAACATCGTTGGCGTGGTGCTGGGCTGTAACAATTACGAAATCATTGACCTGGGCGTGATGGTGCCGACCCAGAAGATTCTGGAAGAAGCGAAAAAACACAATGTCGATATCATTGGTTTGAGCGGTTTGATTACGCCCTCGCTCGACGAGATGGTGGGCGTAGCCAAAGAAATGGAGCGGCAGGGCTTCAAGTTGCCGCTGCTGATCGGTGGGGCCACGACCTCGCGCATTCACACCGCCGTCAAGATTGACCCGCACTACTCCGGGCCGGTGATTCACGTGCTGGATGCCAGCCGGAGCGTACCCGTAGCCGGACGACTCACCAGCGAGCAGGAAAGTACGCGCGATCAGGTTTTTCAGGAAATCAAAGCCGAATACGTCAAGCTGCGCGCCGATCACGCCAAACGCAAGCAGGACAAAAATTACCTGACGATTGAAGCGGCCCGCAAAAACAAAACCGCCATCGACTGGTCGGCATTTGAGCCGCTGAAGCCGCAGTTTCTGGGCAATCGGTATTTCCCGGATTATTCGCTGAAAGAAATTGCGGAGTATATCGACTGGACGCCGTTTTTCCAGACCTGGCAGTTACACGGCAAATACCCGAAAATTTTCGACGATGCCGTGGTGGGCAAAGAAGCCCAAAAACTGTACGACGATGCCAACCGGCTTTTGCAGCGGGTCATTGACGAAAAATTGCTGAAAGCCAAAGCCGTCGTTGGGTTCTTCCCGGCCAACTCGGCGGAAGACGATGTCCTGCTGCACGAGTTCGAGGAAATTGCCCACGAAGTTCCCTGCGAACGGCACGGCTCGCACACGCATATCGAATACAAACTCAGCCATCTGACGGAGGCCAAAGAAGCGCAGAAATCCGTTGGAGAATTGATGTACGACACCAAAACCGTGTTGCACTTCCTGCGGCAGCAGAACCAGAAAGCACCGGGGTTGCCCAACTTCTGCCTGTCGGATTTTGTGGCCCCGCTGGAAACGGGTCATACGGATTACATCGGCGGTTTTGCCGTGACGGCCGGAATTGGTATTGAAAAATTGATCGAAGAGTTCGAGAAGGACCACGATGATTACAACAGCATCATGATCAAGGCCATTGCCGACCGGCTGGCCGAAGCCTTCGCCGAGCTGATGCACAAGCGGGTACGGACCGAATTCTGGCCGTATGCCACGGGAGAAAAGCTGACCAACGAGGAACTGATTAAAGAAGAATACCAGGGAATTCGTCCGGCGCCGGGTTACCCCGCCTGTCCCGATCACACCGAAAAAGCGACTTTGTTTGAACTGCTCAATGCCGGAGAGGTTGGGATCGAACTAACGGAAAGTTTTGCGATGTACCCGGCTTCGTCGGTAAGCGGTTTTTACTTCTCGCACCCGGCTTCGCGGTATTTTGCCGTTGGCAAGATCAACAAGGATCAGGTGCTCAACTACGCCCAGCGCAAAAACATGAGCGTTGAGGACGTGGAGCGCTGGCTGGCCCCGGTGCTTTCGTACGACGCATAAGCGCACTGCGCAGTCGGTAATCCTACAAAAAAGAAGAACTTTCACCTGAAAGTTCTTCTTTTTTGTAGGATATATTGGAATCTTTTATATATTTGCTCAGGACGAATCAATTCACAATTTAGCTTTTCAGCCAATGGAACCATCAGGCAACGAATTTTTGCGGGGAACCCTCAAAACGATCGTGTTGAAACTGCTGACTGAGCGGGGCCGGATGTACGGTTATGAAATAACACAATCCGTTAAGGAACGTACGCAGGGCGAGGTGATTCTAACCTTTGGGGCGTTGTATCCGGTTTTGCATAAATTGCAACAGGAGGGTTTATTGATTACGGAATCGGTGGAAGTAGATGGGCGACTGCGCAAATACTATACGCTGACTCCGCGTGGCAACGAAGCCGCCATTCAGAAAGTTTCTGATTTTGAGCGGTTTGTTGAAGTGATGAAGCACCTTCTCCAACCCGCACCGGCTTTATCGCTGGGGCAGTAACATCCCGAATGACTAACTTCTAAACCGGCTAGAAACATGGAAAAGCTCAGCCCGCAGCAAATAGACACCCTGTACAGTCACCTGCTTCGGAACGGCACCGACGAAGCCTTGATTGAAGAACTCCTCGATCACCTGGCTTGTGAGGTGGAGCACTACATGTGGATCGGCCTTCCGTTTGAAACGGCGTTGGAAAAAGTGCAGCTTGAAGCGAGCCCCAAGGCGTTCAAGTACCTTCGCAAAACGTACCAGATTGAGCTGACCCTGGCCGACAAGCAGCTTCAGCAGGCCGACCTGGACGATATTGTGTTCCAGTTTCGCAACAAAGCCTACGGAGCCTACGATTTGCGGCAGGAATACCGCTATTCGCTCCTGATGGCGATGCTGATGACGGTCGGGCTGGTCATGATGCTGATGTCGTTCCTGGCAAGTGCCAGCGCCGGTCAATGGAACTACCTGAGCGTCTGGGGAGGAGCCTGGACGGCGGGACTGATCAGTTTCTCGTACGCCCTCGGCTCCTGCATTTACCAGAATATTCAGCAAAAATACCGGATTGCCCGGTAGTAACGCAGCCGACGGTTGATGTGTTTTCCGAAGGACTTATGCATCAACTGCTCATTTTTTTTGCTTGGAAGCCCTTTACATCCGACCGTCTGAAACACGGTTTCAGGTATGGGCAGGGGGTGCCGAATGCCAAAAGAAGCACGGCAGGGTGCTTATGCATCAGCCGGTTACCAGACTAATTGCCCCCTATTTTATCCAATTCTGCGGGTTTGTGTACCGCAGTTCGGGAACACCGCACCGGTTGTTCGCAGGGCCGCAGCTGATTTCTTTACCTAATTTTTCGATTGCCGGGGACGAGCGCTGTAAAGTCTCGGCTTGGCTCTGGCTGAAGTTTCCTGTTGGCAGCGCATTTTCTAACTATTTAACCGCACACGGGTTAAGGAAAGAAATATCTAATTCAAAACCAGATACTGTCTTACCCCATGAAAGCAGCGGTGTTTCACAAAGTTGGCGACATTCGTGTCGAAACCATCGACGACCCTAAAATTGAACATGGCCGCGACGCCATCGTCCGGGTTACCTCTACGGCTATCTGCGGCTCGGATCTGCATATTTATGACGGGTTTATTCCGCAACTGAACAACGAAGTCCTGGGCCATGAATTCATGGGTATCGTCGAAGAAGTCGGGTCGGGGGTGAGTCGCCTGAAGAAAGGCGACCGGGTGATTGTGCCCTTTACCGTTGCCTGTGGCTCCTGTTACTTCTGCCAGCACGGCTTTCAGATGCACTGCGAAAATTCCAACCCCGAACACTACGGTCCCGACGGCGGACTGCTCACCGAAAAAGGGGGCGGTTTGTTTGGGTACACCGATCTGTACGGCGGCTACAATGGCGGACAGGCGGAATACGTGCGGGTGCCTTACGCCGACTACGGGTTGCGCCAGGTGCCCGAGCAGCTCACCGACGAGCAGGTGTTGTTCCTGACCGATATTTTTCCAACCGGCTGGAGCGCCATTGAGTGGGGCGAGTTGAAAGGCGGGGAAACGGTGGCTATTTTCGGTTCGGGTCCGGTGGGGCTGATGGCCCAGAAAGCCGCCTGGTTGCAGGGTGCCAGCCGGGTTATTGCCGTCGATCCATTGAATTACCGACTGGAACGGGCCAAGCGGGTCAACAAGGTGGAAACAATCAATCCGAATGAGGTGGATGCCGTTGAAGCCATTCGGCAAATGACCGGGGGCCGGGGCGCAGATGTCTGCGTGGATGCGGTGGGAATGGAGGCTGAGCGGAGTTTTCTGGAAAAAGCCAAAGCCGTTATAAACCTGGAAAAAGGTACGCCGAAAGTCATGGAGCTTTGTTTTCAGGCCGTACGCCGGGGCGGTATTGTACCGGTCGTGGGTGTGTACGGGAGCCCGTACGACAACTTCCCGATTCACCGCATCTTCGACAAGGGTATCACCATGCGGTTCGGGCAATCGTTTGTCCATGAACGAATCGACATGCTGCTGGATCTGGTAGTGCAGGGGAAAGTGGTGCTGGACGATATTATTTCGCACACCCTGCCGCTATCGGAAGCCTCGCGCGCCTACGATATTTTCAAAAAGAAGGAAGACGATTGCACCAAGGTGGTGCTCAAGCCGTAAGGGCCGTCCACCCAATAAACAAGCCTAAAAACCGGCTCGCTGGCCGGTTTTTTAGTGCGTAAACGTTCAATGAGGACAAGTTCTCAACCCTTTCAGGAAACGGGCACGGTCTTAAAGAGCGTTTATTCGCTCCGCAAGCTCCGCACGGGGTTGACCAGTGCAGCTTTGATAGTCTGGAAGCTAACCGTAACCAGGGCAATCAGGATGGCAGCCAGGCCAACGCCGGCGAAAAGCCAGAAACTGATTTGAATGCGCTCCCGGTAGTTGTCCAGCCAGGTGTTCATTAAAAACCAGGCCAGCGGAATGGCGATGAGCAACGCCACGACCACCAGTTTGACAAAATCGCGCGAAAGCACCACGATGATGCTGCCCACGCTGGCACCCATCACTTTCCGGATGCCAATCTCTTTGGTGCGCTGTTCGATCATCATCAGGGCAACGGCAAACAGACCCAGGCAGGACAGCAAAATGGCAATGCCCGAAGCCAGGCTGCAAATCTGGGCCAGCCGCTCCTCGTTTTGATACCAGGCATCGACGTTCTCGTCCAGAAACGAAGCGATAAACTCCGACTGTGGAGCAATTTCCCGCCAGACGTTTTTGAGCTTTTCCATCGACCCCGCCAGGGTTTGCGGAGCGACGCGGACGAAAATGTAATGAATGGGTTCCGAGTAGGAAAGATGCATCGTAATGGGCCGGGATTCGTCCGCCAGCGAGTACAGATGAAAATCCGGAATGACGCCGATAATCTGCGATTTGGCGTCCGATGAGTCGGTATCATCGCCCAGCAACTGGCCCACCGGATTGGATACGCCCAGCATTTTGGCCATGCTTTCCGTGACAATCACCCGATTCACCGAATCTGTGGAATACGCCCGGTCGAAATCCCGTCCGGCCAGTACTTTCATACCAAGAGTTTTGAGGTAATCGTAATCCACCAGCAGCCAGTCGGTCAGGACGTCTTTTCCTTTGCAGGTAAAACCCACAACCGACCGTGAACTGACGCGGTCTATACCCCGGCCAATGTTGACGTTCGTGCCGGTTAGGGCCAGCACCGACGGGTCCGCTGCCAGCTTGTTCCGGAGCCGGCCGAGCACCTGCCGACCGTCTACCTGGCTGCCCACCGGAATGCTGATGACCTGCTCTTTCTCAAAACCGAGCGGCCGGCTGCGCAGAAAATCAACCTGCTGCGCGGCAATCAGCGTGCAGCAGGCCAGCAGACAGGCCATCGCAAACTGCGTTACGATCAGCGAATTACGCAAAACGCCGGGCCGTTTCATCGAAAGTTTGCCTTTCAAAACCTCCACGGCATTGAACTTCGCCATTTGCCAGGCCGGATAACCGCCCGCTGCCAGCGTTACCAGCAGAAATAAGCCCAGAAACAGGCCGATAAAGCCCGGCTGGATCATGGTGTCAAGTTTCAGACGGGCGTCGAAGGTGGCATTAAACTGGGGCAGCAACAGATAAGCCAGCAGCAGACCGGTGCCAAAACCGATGAAGCAGATCACCGTCGATTCACCCCAGATCTGGAGGAAAAGCTGATTTTTGAGCGCGCCCAGCGACTTGCGGACGCCCACTTCCCGAGCGCGGGTGAACGAGCGGGCGATGCTCAGATTGATGAAATTGATGCAGGCAATCAGCAGAATGAACAGGCCAATGCCCAACAACGTATAAACGATGGCGATCGGCGTACCCCGGCTGCCGGAAATTTCCCGGTCGAAATGAACGCTTGACAGTTTTTGCAACCGCACCGCAAAAAGATCGCCCGCCGGATCGGGCCGGGCACCCTTCTTTTTGAGATCGGCCAACGTTCCCGGAAAATACTTTTGGGCAAACGGTTTTAGGCGGCTCTCAAACGTAGCCTGATCAACCTGGGGCGCCAATTTGATAAACACCCGGTGCGAATGATTGCTCCAGTTGTCTTTGTCGTTTTGGTAATGAGCGGTGTTTTCAATCCGCATCAGCGCGTCGTACTGAATCGACGAGTTGTTGGGAGCATCTTCCAGGATACCGCTCACCATGTACGGTTTCTGTTCGCTGGCACTGCCAACCAGCACGGATTTTCCGATAACGTCGGTGGTGCCAAATACCGTCAGGGCCATGTTCTCGCTGAGGACGATATTGCTCAGGCTGCGCAGCGCCAGATCCCGGTTGCCTTTGAGCAGGGCAAACGAAAAAATGTTGAAAAAGTCCGCATCGGTGTGCAGCACCAGTTTGTCAAAGTATTTCCCGTTTACCTGCACCAGGCTCTTCCGACCCGACAGAATCCGGGCAGCGGCCTCCACCTCGGGGTAGTCGGCCTTCAACGCCGGCGTCAACGGAAGGGGCATATCTCCTTTGCGAACGGTTTTTTCCGGATCATTCGCGAAAAAATAAGGCTGAAAAATGCGGCTGCCGTCTTTATGAAACGAATCGTAGGTCATTTGGAGGTAAGCCGTCAGGAACAGAAATGTGCAGACGCAGAAGGCCACGGAGAGGCCAACTACATTGATGGCGGCATACCCCCGGCTTTTCCAAAGGCTACGGAAGGCGATTTTGAGGTAGTTACGAAGCATGTCCGGATGCAGAAAAAAGGGTTGAGAATCGTTCGAAGAAACGCCGGGCTTCCAGCCGGGCTGGGTCAAGCTTCCAGACCGGCTGGAAGCCCGGCGTTTCAGGAAGTAAGGGCGGCAGAATTTAAATACTTCCACCACGTAAAGCCGACGCGCTTTCGTCGGGCCATACTCGGCCACCTGGTCGGCAAATTGCTCGTGCAGATCGCCCAGCAGTTCTTCCTGCAAATACGGCGGGCACACCGCACTCAGCAGGCGATCGGCCCAGGCCGGGGGCGTCGGAGGATTTTGATGCGGCTCTTTCATGGTTACGACCAGCTTGGGGTAGGAATGGCGTCCCAGAGTTCGTTGCGAATCTGCCGCATGTCGCGCAGCGTTTCCTTGCCAGCCGCGGTAATGGCAAATAACCGCTTCCGGCGCCCTCCGCGGGCGGTAGTGGCTCCCCCGAGCGTCGAGGAAACGAAGCCTTTTTCTTCCAGGCGGTACAGGGCAATATGAATTCCGCTCAGGCTTATGCTGCGGTCGGTGCGATGCTTCAGTTCGGCGGCTATGCTAACTCCGTAGGCGCTTCCGTCCAGCACCGCGACGGCCAGCAAAACCAGCTCTTCAAACTCGCCCAGATAAGGTCGGCCCATGATCAGATGGATTTGATTATTATTTGCTAAACAAATGCCTTGCCAAAGAGAGAAAAGCCCGTTTCGAGTAAGATAAGGATAGTTCGGGCCGAGCTTCTGTCTCTAATTTGTCCAGAAACGGACAGGGGATGTACTATTATGGACAAGGCCAAACCGGAAGAAAATAGCCGGTGGAAAATTCGGGGAGCGGTATTCTGAGGAACGGTTTTGGACTCCCGGTTTTTTTGCTATAATATTGATGTAATTACGCTGAGATGTAGACTTTGTCCTGAAATTTTGCTGAATGTACCCGCATCAACGGTTTCTTATTGTCCAAACGGCTTTCATTGGCGACGTTATTCTGGCGACCTCGCTTATTGAAAAACTTCATTTTCACTTCCCGGAAGCAACCATCGATTTTCTGGTGCGAAAAGGCAACGAAAGCTTACTAAAGAATCACCCGCACCTGAATGAAGTCCTGATCTGGGATAAAAAAAACGGCAAATACCGCGATCTGTTCCGGCTCATCGGACTGCTTCGGCAGCGTCGTTATGACAAGATTATCAACCTGCAGCGGTTTGGGGCCACGGGCCTGCTAACGGCCATGTCGGGGGCCATCGAAACGGTGGGGTTCAGCAAGAATCCGTTTGCCCGTTTTTTCAATCACCGCATCGAACACCGCATTTCACCCGGCATCCACGAAATCGACCGCAATACCGAACTCGTCAGCTGGTTTACCAACCGGGCGGTTTTTAAGCCCCGGCTTTACCCATCGCCCGAAGATTTCGCGCAGGTGAAACCTTACCAGACCGGGCCTTACATTTGCGTAGCGCCGACTTCGGTCTGGTTTACAAAACAATACCCGGAAGAGAAATGGATTGATTTTGTGCGGCAGCTCCCCGCTTCCCTGACGGTTTATCTGCTGGGGGCTCCATCGGATCAGGAGGCCACGGAACGCATTCGGCAGGCCGTCGGCAGCGAACGGGTCGTGAACCTGACCGGGAAACTACCGCTGCTGGCATCGGCGGCTTTGATGAAAGGGGCGCAGATGAATTACGTCAACGATTCCGCTCCGATGCACCTGGCGTCGGCGGTCAACGCGCCCACCACCGCCATTTTCTGTTCAACCATCCCGCAGTTTGGCTTCGGTCCGCTGGCCGATGCGTCTTATCTGGTTGAAATCGAGGAAATACTGGAATGCCGGCCCTGTAGTTTGCACGGGCGCAAGGCGTGTCCGCTGGGGCATTTTCAGTGTGCCTACGGAATTCGGACGGACCAGTTGCTGCAACCGCTGCTGGCCTGATACCGCCGACATTGATTCGCCTGACAGCGGTTTTGAACGGCCCAACCTTTTTGCTTATGCTCAATCTGGAACAAATAGCGCGCCTGATTTTTGGACAACTGGAAGGCTGGGCGACAACCGCCGTGGCGTTGGTACCGAACCTGGTCGTGGCGCTGCTGGTGATTTCTTTCTTCAACGTTTTTTCCCGGTATTTCCGACGGCTGGTGGTGCGGAGTTTCGGCCGCTTCAGCACGAACGTCTCGCTCATCAATCTGACCGGCACCGTTGCCCAATTGCTGGCGCTGGCCCTGGGGCTGTTTATCGCGCTGGATGTGCTGGGGCTCGAGAAAACCGTCACCTCGCTGCTGGCCGGGGCGGGGGTGCTGGCGCTGGCGGTTGGTTTTGCGTTTCAGGATCTGACCGCCAACTTTATTTCGGGAACGATCATCGCCATTCAGCGACCCATCGAAGTTGGTAACATTGTGGAAACCAACGGTTTTCAGGGGCGGGTGGTTAACATCAAACTGCGTTCGGTGGTCCTGGATAACGGCGCGGGGCAAACCATTGAGATTCCGAGCAAAGACGTTTTTCAGAAACCGATCATCAACTTCTCGCGCACGGGTCTGCAACGGATCGAGCTAACGGCGGGTGTTTCGCACCTCGATGATTTGGGAAAAGCGCAGAACGTTGCCACCAATGCCGTCAAAGCCTTGCCGTTTATCCGGAAAGACAAACCGGTAGAAATGCATTATAAGGGCGTTACGGTCGATATGGTGCAGTTCCTGGTCTGGTTCTGGATTGATCCCACCAAGAGCGATGCTACCAGAGCGCTCAGCGAAGCCATCAAGGCCGTTAAACAGGCTTTCCGGGAAAACGACGTGCTGATGATGTTTCCACCGCACACCTACGACCTCAAGAAGCGGGCGAGCGAATCCTCGGAAGGACCGCCCGCTTAGAGCGTCTCGTACTCGTACTGCTCCAGAACCGTTGAGTTGCTGGCCTGTACCCGTCTGACGGGCAGGTTGTTGCTGTAAACGTAACGGTATTCGCTGACGGACGGCTTGGCCGGGTTGCTGCCCGCGCCGACCAGATACGTAGAAGCCCGGATGCAATTGTTTTTCGACCAGCTCATCTCATCAAAAATCGGGCAGTCGGGCAGTCGGTAGGGGTTGGGTTTGTTGTCGTATTCGTAAACAATCCGGCGGGTTTGCGAGGAGGCAGCCGCGCTGCGTTGCAGCGGTACGGTGGTCACGGTTTCTTCGACCAGATTTCCCCGGTCGTCGTAACGGTACTGGTTGTTGGTCAGCGTCACCGGCGACTTACCCGTCAGGCCCTGGGCGGCTGCGTAGGTGTAACGCTGGCGGGCCACAATCTGCCCACTGGCGTTGTAAATCAGCGAGTCGGAGAAAAAGACGGATTTGTCGGTCTTGCCTTCCGTCGCGCTCTTGCGGAGCAGGTAACGTGTTTTGGCGCTCAGACGGCCCTGCGGGTTGTAAACGTATTGTTCGGCATAGCCAACGTTCCAGGGAGTTTCGGGGTGCACGTACTGCATGGAATACGTGGTCAGTTTGCCGGCTGTGCCGTAGCCGTGCTGCACCTGGCCGACGGCTTCTTTGCCGCGCGTGAGTTCTTCTTTGCTCAATTTTCCGTTCGCATCGTAAAAAAACTGCCGTACGCTGCCATCCGAGTAGGTGATTTTCTTAAGTCGGCTCTGGGCGGCCGATAGCTGGGTGGTTGCTAGCCCGACTAAAATGCTGAAAAAGAGGAGAGGTAAGAACTTTTTCTTCATAACGTTAGGGTATTGATGGATCGTAGGAATTGGGCGCAAAAACTATGCCCGTAAAAAAAGCTACGCTGAGTAGAGTAGCTTTTTTACGGGAACGGGTCCAGTTAGTTTTTGCGATATTGCTCAATAATCTTGTACAATGCCTTCTGTTTTTCCAGTTCCGGGAAAAAGTCGAACAACTGGGCGTGCTGGTCGTAATTGAGTGTCAGGGCGGCTTCCAGGCTGACAAGTGCTTCGCGGTATTGGCCCGCGTGAATGAGGTAAATCACCGCGCGGTAGTACAGGTCGGCTTCCTGCGGCAGTTCCTCGATGCCCATTTCAATGATCTCGTGCGCCCGGGAAAAATCACCCTGATCGAACATTACCAGCGACCATTGCAGGTAGATATCGATGTTGGCCGGGTCGGCTTCAACGGCTTTTTCAAACGCTTCGATGCTCGACACGCCGTTGCCCAGTTTATACTCGGTTTCGGCTAACGCCAGCCAGTATTCGGCGTTTTTCTCGTTTAGTTTAACCGCTTTCCGCAGAAACGGAATGGATTCGTGCCACTTGCCCAATTCGCTCAGGCAAACGCCAATGCCGTAATAGCCTTCGTCCCACAGATTATCCAGCCGAACGGCGTCGCGGTAGCGTGTGATGGCTTCACCGTACCGGTTTTGTTTCTCCAGACTGGCCCCCAGGTAACAATAGGTTTCGGCGGTGGCTTCTTCGTACTTCAACGTGTTGCGGTAGGCTTCCTCGGCCTTGACAAACTCGTTGAGGTTCATGTACGTATTGCCCAGGTTGAAATACGCCGACGCGAAATCTTCCTTGATGATCGTCGCGTAGTCGTAGGCTTCGGCCGCTTCCTTGTACCGACCGAGCTTGCTGTAGGCAATGCCGATGTTGTACCAGGCGTTGTGCGAATACGGGTCGCGGTCGATCAGTTGCTGGTAATAATCCAGGCTGTTTTCCAGTTCCCCCATCAGATCCAGGCAGAACGCCAGTTCGTAAAGGGAGTTTTCGTTGTTGATGTTGTGGTGAATCGACGCCTTGTATTTCTCAATGGCCTCTTCGTATTTGCCCCAGTTCTGGTAGGTCTGTCCAAGCTGAAAATAGATGTCGTCTTTCTCGTCGGCGGTTTCCAGCAGGTCGGTCAGGATCTCGATGGATTGTTCATAATTACCGGCTAGGTTACTGATGGTTCCCTGCATGTATTGAATATCCACATCACTGGGGTTGTAGAGAGCGGCTTTATCGAGAAGGCTCAGGGCCTGTTCAAACTTCCCGTTGGTCGCCAGCAACTGGGCTTTGTCCAACATTAACTCCAGGGAGTAAGGGAAGTTTCCGAGACCGGCGTCGCAGGCCATCATGGCTTTTTCCAGATCGCCTTCTTCCATGTAATGCTCGACCATTTGCTCGTAAACATCCAGGTCGAAAAATTGGGTTTCAGTACCTCCCAGCATACTTTCAAACCGCTGTATAGAGGCTTTTATTTCGCTTTCTCTTTCCTCAAACTCTTGCTCCATATTCACATCGTTACAGGGGTTACGTATATCCTATACACCACTCTTGTGCGTGGAAATGTAGTAGAAATATACAACTAATATTCTATTTCGCAACCATTCCGGCGAAAAATGTAGCCACTGGCTGTGGCGCTTTTCCGGCAGGAATTGGCGGTCAGGTTTTTACCAAAAAAGCTCGGCAGATTACCCCTTGTTCTGTTTGAAGAACATACAAATCCGCTGAATCGTTTCGTCAATGTTTCGATAACGGAAGGGCAGGGTGGCTTCAATCTTCCGGCCATCGAACTGGTAGAGGCCCGAAGCCGAGCGGGCCGTTTCGCGGGTGATGAGGGGGGGCTTGCCCGTAAACCAGGAGCGGACGGCTTCGAGTGGCCACAACAGTTGCGTCAGTTTCGGCGGGATGCGGTATTGAGGCCTTTTTTTACCCAGCGCGTCCGCCAGCTTATCCAGGAAGGTTTTGTAGGGCAGGGGTGTGGCCGCCAAGATGAACCGTTCGGCGGTGATTGGGCTCTGCATCAGTTGAAAAACCGCTTCAGCCACATCCCGAACATCGACCAGGTTGACAATACCGGCCGGATAAAACGGTTTTTCGTCGAAGGCGTATTTAAACAGTTGCGTGCTGCTGCGGGTCCAGTCGCCCTCACCCAACACCAGCGAGGGGTTGACAATCACGGCATCCAGCCCCTCAGCCGTGCCCCGCCAGACTTCCAGTTCGGCCCGGTATTTGGTCTGCCCGTAAAACGAATTTTGCGGTGACTCCTCCCAGCGCTGCTCCTCGTCGATAACAACGGTTTTATCCGCATTCCCTTTGATGGTTGGCCGGCCAATGGCCGCTACCGAGCTGACGTAGCCCAGCTTCCGGACTCCCTTCGCCAGGCAGACGTTGACCACGTTGGCCGTCCCTTCCACGTTGACTTTATCCATGCGGGCGCGGTCTTTAGGCTGGTAGGAAATCATGGCCGCTACGTGAATCACATCCACGGTGCCGCTGGCCTGGACGGCTTGCACGGCTTCTTCCAGCGCCGGAATGTCGAGAATATCGCCTTCGAGCCAGGTAATCCGGTCCTGAATGTCGGCTAGCAGGTGCAGATCGCTGCCGGTTCGCCGGAGGGCGGCCACGTTCCGGCCCGCGTCGAGATACCGCCGAACAATGTGGCTACCGATCAGGCCATTGGCGCCGGTAATGAGCGTAATGTCAGGTTGTGAGGGAGTCATTCAGTGATTCAGCCCAGTTCAGGAAATTATTCGTGGTTTCCTTGTTGTTATCCATAACCGGCCCGTTGTTCAGCGTTTGCTTTGAACGAACCCTATCATCCAATTTGTAAACATAACAACGTTTGCCGCCGATTTGCTAATTTCGCGCCAAAATTAGGTTTTGGGTTCAAGGTTCAGACACGGGTCAACCGCCGTTCTGGCCCCGGCTCACGTGTCAGAACCATCAATCGCAAACCGTAAACCGAAGCACATGTCACTAGAAAATCCGCAACGCTATACCGTCACGGCGGCCCTGATTTACGCCAACGGTCCGATCCACATCGGACACATCGCCGGTTGTTACCTGCCCGCCGATATTTACGTGCGGTACCTCCGGGCAACGGGCAAGGATGTAGCCTTCATCAGCGGTACCGACGAACACGGCGTTCCAATCACCATCCGCGCTCAGAAAGAAGGCATTACCCCGCAGGAGGTCGTGGATAAATACTACGTCCAGATCAAGCGGTCGTTCGAGGAGTTCGGGATTTCGTTTGATATCTATTCGCGCACGTCCAAACCGATTCACCACGAAACGTCGCGGGAATTTTTTCTGAATCTGTACAACTCCGGCAACTTTACCGAGGAAATCACCGAGCAGTACTACGACGAAACCGCCAAACAATTTCTGGCCGACCGGTATATCATCGGCGTCTGCCCGGTCTGCGGCAACGAAAACGCGTACGGCGATCAGTGCGAACGCTGCGGCTCAACGCTCAGCCCGACGGAATTGAAAGAACCGTTGCGCTCGATGCTCTCCGGCTCCAAACCCGTGCTGAAAGCAACCAAAAACTGGTATTTGCCCCTCGACCGGATGCAGCCGCGCATTGAAGAATACGTCAACAGCCACCCGGAATGGAAAACCAACGTGATGGGCCAGTGCCAGTCGTGGCTGAAGGAGGGACTGAGGCCCCGCGCCATGACCCGCGACCTCGACTGGGGTATTAAAGTGCCGCTGCCCGACACGGAAGGCAAGGTGCTGTACGTCTGGTTCGACGCGCCGATCGGGTATATTTCGATGACGAAGGAGTGGGCCGAGCAGCAGGGCCGCGACTGGGAACTGTACTGGCGCGACAAAGACACCAAGCTGGTGCACTTCATCGGGAAAGACAACATCGTGTTCCACTGCATCATTTTCCCGGCGATGCTGATGCACGAAAATAACTATATCCTGGCCGATAACATACCTGCCAACGAGTTCATGAACCTGGAAGGCGACAAAATTTCGACCTCGCGGAACTGGGCGGTCTGGCTGCACGAGTACTTGGACGAGCTACCGGGCAAGCAGGACGTGCTGCGCTACGTGCTGGCGGCCAATGCCCCCGAGACCAAGGACAGCGAGTTTACCTGGAAGGATTTTCAGACCCGCAACAACAGCGAACTGGTGGGGGTGTTTGGCAATTTTGTGAACCGGGCGATGGTGCTCACCCAGAAGTTCTGCGAAGGCAAGGTGCCCCCCAGAGGGCCGCTGACGGAAGTCGATCAGGCCGTGCTGGACGAGTTGGCGCAGTTTCCCGACCGCATCGGGCAGGCCATCGAACAATACCGTTTCCGCGAAGCCCTGGCGCATTTGCTGGATCTGGCGCGGCTGGGCAACAAGTACCTGGCCGAAACCGAACCGTGGAAAGTGGCCAAAACCGACCAGCTCCGCGTCAATACGATTCTGAACCTGGCCTTGCAGATTTCGGCTAACCTTAGCATCGTTTGCGAACCGTTCATGCCGTTTACCGCGGAAAAACTGCGCAACCTGCTGAATGCCGCCAACATAACGCGGGAAGATGCTACCGGTACGGCCTTCCACTGGATCAACGCGGGGAAATCGGATTTGCTGCCTGCCGGACACGAGTTGGGCGAAGCCGTCTTGCTGTTCGAGAAGCTGGAAGACGAGGTGATCAATGGACAAATCGCTAAACTGCACGAAGCCAAACGCATGAACGAACTGGCCGTTAAAACCGTACCGGAAGCCAAACCGGTGATTCAATACGACGATTTTGCCAAAATGGACATCCGGATCGGCACCATCCTGGAAGCCGAGCGTGTGCCGAAGAGTGACAAACTTCTGAAACTAAAAGTGGACGACGGCACCGGCCAGCGCCAGATTCTGAGCGGAATTGCCAAGCATTTCGAACCCGAGAAGCTGATCGGTACGCAGGTAACGTTCCTGGCGAACCTGGCCCCCCGCAAGATGATGGGCCTCGAATCGCAGGGTATGATCCTGATGGCCGAAGACCGCGACGGCAGTCTGGCGCTTATCAGCCCCGACAAAGCCGTCTGGAACGGTGGAACAGTTAGCTGATGCTCCATTAGTTATAAACAAAAAAAGGAGGCCACGGCCTCCTTTTTTTGTACCAGAACGCTTTAAATCTTGACGGCCTGCCGCGCCAGCAGTTTCCAGTCACCTTTCTGCTTTACCCAGACCATCAGAACCGCCAGCTTGGCCGTTCCCGGAACGCCTTTGTTGTTGGTGTTGCCCGCCAGCTTGTGCCGCACCCAGGCGGTGTTGTCGACTACCGTAACGGTTTGGTCGGTTAAGTCGATGGACGTGAAATCCGACTCTCCGCTCACCAGCGCTTTGATGAAAGCGGCTTTGTCTTCCAGCAGACCGTTTGAATGGCCGTAGGTCAGTTGGTCGGTGGTCAGCGCTTCGAGGGCGGATTTGTCGGCGTCAATGATGGCTTTCCGCAGCTTTTCAACGGCCTGCTCCACGGCTTGCTTTTCATCTTTGGTGGGGTTGGTTGCCAGCACGTTTCCCGCAACAAACAACAGCATCAACAGGCATTTCAGGGTTTTCATGGATAATCAGATTTGAGTTTTAAGAAAGAAATGAGCGGTAAGACAAAAGAGGTGAGACCCGACTCTTTTTTCTCTTGTCTTACCACTTTTGTCTAGAATTAATTGGCCCCCAGCAAGACGTACGTTTTACCGGGTTCGGTTTTCAGATCATACAGCCAGACGCCGTTGGCGGGCGTTTCCGGCGAGTTGGTTTGGTACTGGTTTTCCGGTTGCTGGTAGAAGGAATTCGGATTCTTGCCGCTGGCGGTTTGCAGCCGGGTTTTGCCGTCGCCTTTCAGTGCGTTCGCCACCCGTAACCGGCAGTTGCCGCCCAACGCTGAGCGAACGGCCACGCGGGTTAGTTTTCCGGCTTTCCAGCTCATGTCCAGTTCGTAACCGCCCCGCGCTTTGAGTCCTTTCACCTCGCCGTCGGCCCAGGCGTCGGGCCGGGCGGGCAGCAGGTTCAGCAGACCGTCGTGGCTTTGCAGCAGCATTTCGCCGATGCCCGATGTGCCGCCAAAATTTCCGTCGATCTGGAACGGCGGGTGGGCGCAGAACAGGTTCGGATAGGTGCCGCCCCCCTTGGCGTAATCGGTGCCTTCCATACCCGTCAGTTTCAACAGTTCGCGCAGGAGTTTATAGGCGTGGTTGCCGTCGTGAAGCCGGGCCCAGAAGTTGATTTTCCAGGATTTGCTCCAGCCGGTGCCGCCATCGCCCCGGATTTCGAGCGTTTTTCGGGCGGCTTCGGCCAATTTGGGCGTCGTCAGGGGCGAAACTTCCCGGCCCGGATGCAGCACGTAAAGGTGCGACACGTGGCGGTGTTGCGGGTCTTCGTCCTGCCAGTCTTTGTACCACTCCTGCAGATTGCCCTGTTTACCGATCTGCAACGGAAACAACTGGCGTTTTTTCTCCGCAACGGTTTTCCGGAAATCGGCGTCGATGCCCAACTGTTCGGATGCCTGAATGACGTTCGAGAACACATCCCAGATGAGCCCCAGGTCCATCGTAGTCGCAACGGAGACGGATTGCTTGACGCCCTGTTCGGTGATAAAAATATTTTCGGGCGAGGTGGCCGGGGCGGTAACCAGACGGCCCTGTTTGTCGGGCACCAGCCAGTCGAGGCAGAACTGAGCCGCGTCTTTCATGAGCGGATAAGCGTATTCGCGCAGGTATTTTTTGTCACCCGTAAACAGGTAATGATCGTACAAATGCTGGCACAGCCAGGGCCCGCCCATCGCCCAATTGGCCCATGACGGACTACCTTTCCCCTTGTCTCCCACGGGGTTGGAGGTGCCCCAGAGGTCGGAGTTGTGGTGAATGGTCCAGCCGCGGGCGTTGTAGAAGTTTTTCGTTGTTTCGCGACCCGTTGCCGCCATGTAGCTGATCCAGTCGAGCAGGGGCGTGTGCAGTTCCGACAAGTTGACCATTTCCGCCGGCCAGTAGTTCATCTCGGTGTTGATGTTGGTCGTGTAGTTGCTGCTCCAGGGCGGGCGGACCATCGGGTTCCAGAGGCCCTGCAAATTGGCCGGAATACCGCCGGGCCGGGAACTGGAAATGAGCAGATACCGTCCGAATTGGAAATACAGCGATTCGAGTTCCGGGTCGGCAGCTCCCTCGGCGTACCGTTGCAGACGCTCGTCCATTGGCAGATTAACCGGCGATGCGTTGCTTAGGGTGAACGAGGTTCGGTTGAAATACCGTTGGTAATCCGCGATGTGATCCCGGCGCAGGACGTCAACGGTTTTGGCAACGGCTTTTTTCAGGTAACCGTCGGCCAGTTGTTTTTCGTTGCGGCCCTCGCGGTCGGGGCATTTGTCAAAACCGTTGAAACTGGTGGCCGCCGTTAGCAGCAAAACCGCTTCGGTTGCGTTCTGAATCCGGATTCCGGCGGTATCAGCCGAAACCGTGCCGTCGGTCGAGCGGACTTTCACGCGCCAGTCGAACCGCATCCCCCGGCAACCTTCGGCGTCGTCGTAAAAAACCGGTTTGGGGTTGTAATTCACGTAATTCGGGTCGGCGTGGGCGGGGGCTTTACCGCGAATCACCAGTTCATCGCGGCCTGTTACGGTTTTCGTAATCGGGTGAACGCTCTGGGCGGCTGCCGTCACGTTCAGCGTGCCTTTTTTGTCGGCCGTTAGCCGAAGCACAATCACCTGATCGGGCGCAGACGCGAAAATTTCCCGGGTATACGTAACGCCATCGGCCCGGAAGCGGGTGGTCGAGGTCGCGCTGGTAATGTTCAGATCGCGGTAATACTCCGTCGGCGGACCGGAAAGGGTTTGTTTCAGCCGCAGATCGCCCAGGGGCTGGTAGGCTTCCGTGTACAGACCCTGCAGGTTTTGCGTCAACTTCTCGGCTGCGTTGTAATCTTCGCGGAAGAGAGCTTCCCGGATTTCGGGCAGGTATTTGGCCACGCCGGGGTTCGGATTGCGGTTGACCGGCCCACCCGACCAGAGCGATGATTCGTTTAATTGAATCAGCTCGTCGGTTGCCCGGCCAAATACCATTGCCCCCAGCCGCCCGTTGCCGACGGGCAGGGCTTCGTTCCAGTTGCGGGCGGGTTGCCGGTACCAGATAGCCGACGGCTTTTGCGCCGAAACAGAATGCGTAACCAGCCAGAACAAACCCGCCCAGACGGCTTTTGGGAGAAACGGACGGGATTTTCGCGAACAGAACATAAGAAAGTGCATGGTTTTAAAAGCGACTCGGCCAAAAAAGTTACTCTAAGTTGCGCGGGCTCCGTGTCAGGCCTTGTTGTACACTTTCAACACCGGCTCGCGCAGTATTTTCCCGGGGCCAAAGGTCACGAAATTGACCAGCTCGGCAATGTCTTCGGGCTTCACCCATTTGTCCGGGTCCGCGTCGGGCATGGCTTCCCGGTTGGTGGGGGTATCGATCGTGCTCGGCACCAGGACGGTCGATACAATATTCTTGTCTTTTCCGGCGGCATTGAGAATTTCGGACAACTGAATCACCAGCGCTTTGGACAGGGCGTAGGCTACCATGTGCTGCCCGGCCGACGGTACTAACGCGGGCCGAGCCCCCACCAGCACCAGCCGCCCCCCGTCGGGTTGCTGACTCATCTGCTCAAACACCGGTCGGACGACCTGATAGGTCGTCTGGAAGTTCAGGCGGTACATCTTGTCAACGGCGGCAAAATCCGTCTCGCTGAGCGAACCCATCGCGAAGCCGCCCACCAGTAACACAGCCGCATCGATTTTGCCGTACTCGGTCACGACCTGCTGCACCAGTGCCTGACAGCCCGCTTCGTCGGTCAGGTCGAGTTCGTGGGTAAACAAATTGGGTTGGGCATCCAGTTTATGGCCGCCGGGCTCGAGGGTTGCCACAACGGTATAGCCACTTTTGAGTAGATTCTGGGTAATGGAGCGGCCTAAGCCACCGGCCCCGCCGGTCAATAAAACGGTAGACATGCGATCGTGATCAGGGTGAAAATTCAAAGTAAGGAAGGGAACAAACCTATTCCAAAAAAAACAGGATTGAAATAGCGGGAGGAAATGATGCGTTAGGGTATTAAAAAAGGGTGAACCGAAATTCACCCTTTTTGGCTAAAAAATCCACGGAATAAGGCCTTACTGAGTAATAAGAGAGGGAAGTTGGGCTTCGAAGAGGGCCGTAAATTGCTGAGCCGTTAGAATATGCCCCTGTTTCTGCGCGTTATTGGCCACGTTGTAGCCCCAGGTAGCAGCCGCCATGCGTTGCGTGGGGGTTCCGTGGTGACCGTCGCTGGTAAATCCGCAGTCGCCGATGTTGTAAAACACCTGAAGAAACTGTTGAACGCGCTTCCACTGCATAGACGCTCCGCGGGCGTGTGAGAGGTAATAAGCCGAATACGCATCCGCCATCAATTCCGTCCGGCGGGTTTCTTCCGGGCTGGCTTCGCTACCAAACAAACCCAGCTGGAATTGAATATGATGCCCGAATTCGTGCGCCAGAATAGCCGGAACGGCCACATCACCGTAGCCGATGGCGGTATAGGCAGCCATGATGCCGTCACCCATCACAATCTTGTCAGGAATCAGGCCAACGCCGGGTAGCTCGAACGACGGCTGGGCAAAGGCGTTGAAGGTGAAAATGGGGTGGTTGCCGTTTCGGTATTGCGGAATATAAGTAAGAACCTCGATGACCAAATCGGCATAAGCGCCCGCCAGCGCCGGCGACAGACCGAAAACCACAGTATACGTCTTGATGAGTTTGGCCCGGTCGCTCAGCATACTTCCGTGCATGGCCACTAACTCGATCTTACCGGAATTAATGTTCCAGAACCGTTTCAGGTCCTTGAAGGTTTTTGTCAGTTTTTGCGTGTACTCTCCCTGGACGCCAAACGTCTGGTTGGCAGAACTGTTCTCAAAAACCAGGGCGTAATAAGTAGGCAGATCGAGCATCCCCAGTTCATAGGCGTAAAGGATCGTTTCACTATCCCAGTCGGCCAGTTGCTCATCCAGCCACAGGTTAATTTTCGTATTGGCATCACAGGGCGTGGCTTCAATGGCTCCCAACGCCCGGGCAACCAATTCCCGGTACTGCGGGTGCAGGTCCACTTTGTCCGAAAGGGACGGAATAGGCTTTAGTTTCCCTCCGTAGCTGGCGGGCAAGGATGCCTTCAACTTGGTAAGTTTGGCTTTCAGCGCGGCCGTTGGCGGAGCGGCTTGCCGGGCAGAAGAGTGGATTTGCTGCGGGACGGTCAAGGTGTCGGTCTCACAAGCGGTAACCAGAAAAACAAGCAGGGCAACAAGAGGGGTTAACAGGTTAACGTTTTTCATAAAGAGAGATAAGAAGTTTGCCGGGTAAGATAGAAGATTATTGTCTGGTAAAAAGGTTTAGGGCAAACTTTTTATCTATTTTCTAATTCTAACCCATTTCTCAGTAGGGTTTAAGTGGCTGGGAGCAGACCGTGAATTCTGGAGAATAAGGATAGTTTCCAGAGCGGACGGTCGGCCTGGTTTCAAAAGATGGATCACTAACTTTTGGCTAACTGTCATTGGAAGAGAGAAGTGCCTTATTGTCTGTTATTTAGAGGGCCGGGGTCAGCGTCGGGGTGTAGTTATTGAAACGGTTATCGCGGACGAAGCCAAGCAACGTTATTCCGGCTTCCTTCGCCAGATCGACCGCCAGACTCGACGGTGCGCCCACAGCCGCCAGCAGGGGGACCCCTGCCATCCAGCATTTCTGCACCAGTTCGAACGCAACCCGCCCGCTGACCAGAACTCCGTACTGGCTCAACGGCAACCAGCCCTGCCAGAAAGCCGCACCGATGAGTTTGTCCAGCGCGTTGTGCCGCCCGATGTCCTCCCGAACCAGCATCAGTTGCCCGGCTTCATCGAAGAGAGCCGCTGCGTGCAGACCGCCCGTGTAGGCGAAAGTTCGCTGCGTTTCCCGCAGCTTATCGGGCAAACCGTGGATGATTTCTGCATCAATATGAAAGCGGGACGACAGGCGGGCGTGGCAAACGGTTTGGACCGCTTCAATGGAGGCTTTGCCACAAATTCCGCAGCTGGATGCCGTATAGCTGTGCCGTTCAAGCCGTTGCCAGTCGACCTCAACGTCCGGTTGCAGTTCTACCCGCAAAACGTTGCCCTTTTTCTCGGCATTCGAAACGCAGTGACGGACGGAAATGAGCTGCGACGGGTGGTGAATAATATTTTCGGTGAACAGAAAACCCAGCGCCAGCTCTTCGTCGTGCCCGGGCGTCCGCATGGTGACGGCTACGCTGCGTTGCTGGCGGTCGCCGAGCGGACCGAAGCCAAGCCGGATTTCCAGCGGTTCTTCCACGGCCAGCAAATCGCTGTGTTCCTGAGGCTCATGCGATTGAATAATCTTCTGAATGGTTACGGGGGCGACGGTCAGCATAAAAATTTCTTACTATTTATTCAAATAACTCAATTTTGCAAAAAGGGTTCAAATGCGTCAGAATGCCATTTTTTCGCAATTTCTGGGTGAAGCAGACGGATGCGAAGTTTATTTTTCAGACTTTAGATAGGACAGTGCATGAAAGTCAGCCTGTCATTCACTTTTATCTTTGGGTATAAATTAGCTAAATCTTCTTTTAGAGAAGAGTGTAAACTCTGAAGATTCAATCGCGTCGGCGTTCCGACATCAATTCGATATGCTCAGTACGAACAACACACGGCAGGCGAACGAGTTTCGTCATGTAAGTTACTTGTGGGATGAAGCCAAAGCCGCCCAACTGGCCGGTGACGAAGTGGCCCTCCTCATTTATCGTTCTAACCTTCTAGGTGCCGATCTCCGGCTGACCAACTACGGCGGAGGAAACACGTCCTGCAAAACCATGGCGAAAGATCCGCTGACGGGCAAAGAAACCGAAGTGATGTGGATCAAAGGATCCGGGGGCGACCTGGGAACGATGAAACGGAGCGGGTTGGCCGCCCTGTACGTCGACCGGCTGCGGAGTTTGAAAAACATCTACCGGGGTATCGAATTTGAAGATGAGATGGTCGAGTTGTTCAACCACTGCATTTTCGATTTGTCGTCCAAAGCCCCGTCGATTGACACGCCCCTGCACGGCTTTCTGCCGTTTGCGCACATCGACCACCTGCACCCGGATGCGGCCATTGCCATTGCTGCGGCCAAAGACGGCAAAAAAATCACGCAGGACTTATTTAACGGTACCATCGGCTGGGTCGACTGGCAGCGTCCCGGTTTCGATCTGGGGCTGAAGCTGGCCGAATGTCTGGAGCAGAATCCGGGCATCCGGGGCATCATGCTGGGTTCGCACGGGTTGTTTACCTGGGGGGACACGGCGTACGAAAGCTACATCAATACGCTGGAAGTGATCGAGCGCTGCGCCGAATACCTGGAAGAAAACTACGGTAAAAACCGCCCGGTTTTCGGTGGGGCCAAATTGCAAAGCCTTGAAAAAGAAGCCCGTCTGAAACAAGCCTCAACGCTGGCTCCGGTGCTGCGGGGTTTCTGCTCGAATAAAACATCGATGATCGGCCATTTTACGGACGATGAGCGCGTGCTGGAATTCATCAACTCGAACGACCTGGAGCGCCTGGCTCCCCTGGGAACGTCTTGCCCCGACCACTTCCTGCGGACCAAAATCAGCCCGCTCGTACTCGATCTGCAACCGGACGAAGACGTAACCAACACGGCAGCCATTCAGGAGAGACTAACTCCGGCGTACGAAGCCTACCGGACCATGTACGAAGACTATTACGAAACCTGCAAGCACCCGAACAGCCCGGCGATCCGCGACAAAAATCCGGTCGTGATTCTGTGGCCGGGCGTGGGCATGTTTGCCTTTGCCAAAGATAAGCAGACGGCGCGGGTGGCGGCTGAGTTTTACACCAACGCCATCAACGTAATGAAGGGGGCCGAAGCCATTTCGGAGTATACTTCACTGCCGCGTCAGGAAGCCTTTGACATTGAATACTGGCTGCTGGAAGAAGCGAAATTGCAGCGGATGCCGAAACCAAAGCCGTTGTCGGGCAAAATTGCGCTCGTAACCGGCAGCGCGGGCGGGATTGGTAAAGCCATTGCCAAGAAATTTGTCGCCGAAGGGGCGGTGGTTGTCATCAACGACAACGACCCTGAGCGGCTGAAAGGAGCCGATGAAGAATTCCGCCAGCAGTACGGACGGGATACCCACACGGCGGCTACCCTGGATGTGACGAGTGCCGAAACGATCAGCAAGGCGTTTGACGCGGCTGCGCTCACCTTCGGCGGGGTTGATATTGTGGTTAACTGCGCGGGTCTGTCGATCTCAAAACCGATTGAGGAACATACCGAAAAAGACTGGGATTTGCTATACGACGTTCTGGTTAAGGGGCAGTTCCTGGTGACGCAGAAGGGCGTTGAAATCATGCGCAAGCAGAAACTCGGTGGTGATGTCATCAACATTGCGAGCAAAAACGGCCTGGTTTCCGGTCCTAACAACGCCGGGTACGGTTCGGCCAAAGCCGCTCAACTGCACCTGAGCCGACTCAATGCCGCCGAACTGGGCAAAGACCATATTCGGGTCAACGTGGTGAATCCGGATGCGGTCATCTCCGACAGTAAAATCTGGGCGGGAGCCTGGGCGGAAGGCCGGGCCAAAGCCTACGGGGTGACCGTGGAAGAATTGCCGGCTTATTACGCCAAACGCACGTTGTTGAACGAAATTATTCTGCCGGACGACATTGCCAATGCCTGTTTTGCCTTCGTGGGCGGTTTGCTAGGCAAATCCACCGGCAACGTCCTGAACGTCGACGGCGGTGTTGCGATGGCGTTTGTAAGATAAAATTCAGTTGTTTCGCGGAGTTAGGCAGAACCTCCGCTTGACTCCGCGAAACAACTTACCTAAACCCCTAACCTGCTATGCAGCTCGAAGCTTATCAGATTGCGGATCATAACAACAAGCTCCAGGAAGCACACCAGCGCAAGCTTTCCTACTGGACGGATGAAATCGCCAACGCGGAAACCGTTATCCAGAAACTGATTGATTTTCAGATTGCGATTCCGAGTTGGGCGCTGGGCACGGGCGGGACGCGTTTCGGCCGGTTTCCGGGTGGGGGAGAGCCGCGTTCGCTGGAAGAAAAGATCTCGGATGTGGGGCTGCTGCACGCCCTGAACCAATCGAGCGGGGCCATCTCGCTGCACATTCCTTGGGATATTCCCAAAGACGGTGAAGCCATCAAAAGCCTGGCCGCCAGCTACGGGTTGCGGTTTGATGCGATGAATTCCAACACCTTTCAGGATCAGCCCGACCAGCCGCTGAGTTACAAGTTTGGCTCGCTGCAACACGTTGATCGGGCGGTACGGCAACAGGCCATCGAGCATAACATTGAGGTGATTAAACACGGGGTGGCGCTGGGGTCAAATTCGTTAACGGTTTGGCTGTCAGATGGCTCGTGTTTTCCCGGGCAGTTGAATTTCCGGAGAGCGTTTGAACGCACGCTGGAGAGTTTGGAGGAAATCTACGCGGCTTTGCCCGACGATGGCGGGACCGCCCCGTGGAAAATGTTTGTGGAATACAAAGCCTTCGAACCCAACTTTTACTCGATGACCGTGGGCGACTGGGGTTCATCGCTGCTGTTTGCCAACAAACTGGGGCCCAAAGCGTATACGCTGGTTGACCTGGGTCACCACCTGCCGAATGCCAACATTGAGCAGATTGTCGCGTTGCTGCTGATGGAAGGCAAGCTGGGCGGCTTTCACTTCAACGATTCTAAATACGGCGATGACGATCTGACCGTCGGCAGCATCCGGCCCTACCAGCTTTTCCTGATCTTCAACGAGCTGATTGACGGCATGGACCGCAAGGGCATGAACCACGCAACGGACCTGGGCTGGATGATCGACGCGAGCCACAACGTCAAAGATCCGCTGGAAGATTTGTTGCAATCCGTCGAAGCCATCCAACTGGCCTATGCACAGGCGTTGCTGGTGGACCGTGCCGCCCTGGAAGAAGCCCGGGAGGCCAACGATGTGGTGCGGGCGCAGGAGATTCTGCAGGAAGCTTTCCGGACGGATGTTCGCCCGCTGGTGGCCGAAGCCCGTCGGCGGGCCGGTGGCGCCCTGCAGCCGCTGACGCTGTTCCGTCAGTTAAACATCCGCCAGCAACTCATCGGCGAACGAGGACATAAAACCATCGCAACAGGATTATAAATTGTGAATGAGTGAATGAGCGAATAACCGGGCCGCCGGCGCAGCGAATAGCGGCCGCTATAAAAAGCATGATCTTCGATCCTATTCACTCATTTGCTCATTCACTCATTCACTATGAAGACGCCAGTTATTGCCATTTTTGACATCGGGAAGACGAATAAGAAGCTGTTTCTGTTCAACGAGCGGTACGAGATCGTCTGGGAGCGATCGGAGCCGTTTACCGACATTGTGGATGAGGACGGCGATCCCTGCGAAGACCTGAACCGGCTAACCACCTGGGTGCAGACGCTGCTGCGGGAGGTCATGGAATTGCCCGAATTTGATATCAAAGCCCTGAACTTCTCGACCTACGGGGCCAGTTTTGTCTATCTGAGCGAAGAAAGCCGTCCAATCGGACACTTGTATAACTACCTGAAACCGTTCCCGGCGCCGGTTCGGAAGAAGTTCTATAAAACGTACGGCGACGAAGCGACGCTGGCGATGGAAACCGCATCCCCGGCGCTCGACAGCCTGAATTCGGGCTTGATGCTCTACCGCATCAAGTACGACAAACCGAAATTATTCCGTAAAATCTGGTATTCGTTGCATCTGCCCCAGTACCTGAGTTTTCTGTTTACGGGGCAGGTACTGACGGATGTAACCAGCATTGGATGCCACACGATGCTGTGGGACTACACCAAAAACCAGTACCACGACTGGGTGATGAAGGAGAAGCTGGACAAACTTTTCGGGCCGATTTTTACGTCCGACAGCGTCTTGAACGCCATCTGGCTGAACCACCCGTTGAAGGTTGGGGTTGGGTTGCACGACAGCTCGGCGGCTCTGATACCGTATCTGGCTTCTTTTCAGGAACCGTTCGTGCTGATTTCAACCGGTACCTGGTCAATTAGCCTGAACCCGTTCAACACCATCCCGCTGACGGCCGAAGAATTGCAGTATGACTGCCTTTGTTATATGCACTACAAAGGGCAGCCCATCAAGGCGTCGCGGTTGTTTGCGGGGTACGAGCACGAACAGCAAACCAAGCGGCTGGCGGCTCACTTCGACACCGCCGATAATTACTACAAACAAGTCGATTACGACCCGGATCTGGTGCAGTACCTGCGGGATTCGCGGCCCAACGCCGACAACCGATTTGAGGAAGTGAAAGCCCCCCCGCTCCAGGAGTCGCTGTTCCGGCACCGCGATCTGTCGGTATTCCGCAGTTACGAAGAGGCTTACCACCAGTTGATGCTGGACATCGTGGCCCAGCAGTTGATTTCGACCAATCTGGTAATGGACAACTCGCCCGTCAAGCGCATTTTTGTCGACGGGGGCTTCAGCAAAAACCCGATCTACATGAATCTGCTGGCGGCTGCTTTTCCCCAAACGGAAGTATTTGCCGCTTCGATGGCGCAGGCCACCGCTCTGGGGGCGGCCCTGGCCATTCACCACCACTGGAATTCCAAACCACTCCCGGGCGATACCATCGAACTCAAGCATTACACGACCGCCGGCCGGTACGTCGTATAAATTATTTCAGTACAACAAGAAGCCGTACGCACAGAAGCTTGGTTTTGCTCTGTGCGTACGGCTTTTCTGTGCATCCTGACCGTTTATCCAGCCTATTGACCGCATCCTTAAAAAATGCAAAACTTTTTTTGTGAATATTTGGTTGATATATCAACGTAATATAAGTTTGTGACCATGATTGCGAAGGAAGAAAGTACCATAAAGGAAAAGATCTTTAGCCAAATGAGCCAGTTTGTGGTGTTTAACATCACGCACGTCTCGCACATATTTGCCAAGAAGACCAATCGTGACTTAGCCAAATCCGGAATTTCTCTGCAGTTGGAACAGCTTCCGGTCCTGTTCGTCGTCAGTTGTTCAACGGACGGTTCGCTATCGCAACAAGACATTGCCAATTTGCTTCAAAAAGATAAATCGGGCATACAACGCTCTATTCGCACGTTAGAGCGGGATGGTTACCTCCGGGTTACCCCTGACGTTACGGATCGGCGGAAGAATTTGATTCAGATGACACCGGCGGGCAAGACCATCATTAACAAGGTTATGGAGACAGCCAAACAACTGGATGAGGAAGTAACCAGCCAGCTTGAGCCCGAAGAGGTTGCTACGTTGCTCAAGTTACTGGGGAAAGTAACAGCCTTACTTGAGAACTGATTTTTATTTAGATACATAGTTGACATATCTACTGTTGACATATCCACAATTTAAGTTTTTCTTTTTTTAGTACAATTATGAAAAGGCTATTTAGTTTTGCTGCCTCCTTGCTGCTCACAGCCGCTGCTCCCGCCTGGGCGCAGACGGACTGGACGCTGAAAAAATGCATCGACTACGGGCTTCAGCACTTCGGGACTGTACGGATTGCTCAGTATCAGGTTGAAAATGCTAATCAGCAGGCTCGTCAGGCGCTGGGGCTCTACTTACCGCAGGTGTCGGGTTCGGCCACCTTCACCGACAACGTCAAGCTGCAAACGTCGATCATACCAGCGGGGCCGTTGACGCCGGAACCGATTCGGGTTGTTTTTGGGCAGAAGTACCAGAATAATGTTGTTGCTCAGGCGAGCCAGCCGATCTATGACCGTTCGCTTCTACTGGGTTTGAAAGCCGCCAAGCCTAATCAGCAACTGGCCGAGCTGAACACGCGCCAAACCCGGGAGGACGTTATTTATAACATCGCCAGTAACTACTACCAGGTTTTTATCAGCCAGCAGCAAATTGCGCTTTTAAAAGACAATCTAGAGCGGACCCAGCAGGTGCTGAACGTCCTGAAGCTGCAACGGGATAACGGCGTGATTCAACCCGTCGACTATACCAATACGGAGGTAAGCTTCAACAACACGCGCTCGCAGCTGACGCTGGCCGAAAATGACCTGAATCTGGCCCTGAACCGCCTGAAATACCAGATGGGTCTGTCGCAGGATCAATCCCTGACACTGTCGGACTCCTTGCTGATGAAAGTGGCACCGGCGTTTGAACAAAGCCAGTTTGATGCGAAGAACCTGGTTACTTTCCAGCAGGGCGAAAAAAACCTGGAATTACAGCGCCTGCAATTGCAACGCATACGGGCCGGTTACCTGCCAACCCTGAACTTCTCGGCGAATTACGGTACGCTCAACTTCGCCAATCAGTTTGAGAATGCGTTCAAGAACTTCCTTGGTTTTGGGAGTATCGGTTTGCGGTTGAACATCCCCATCTTCGACGGTTTCCAGCGGGATGCGCAGGTGCAGCAACAAAAATTAACCGTACTGACGCAGGAAGAACAGCAGCGTCTGAATACGGCGGCCTACCAGCTTCAGTTTAACAATGCGCAGTCGCAGATTCAGCGCGCGCAGGCCAACGTGCAGAACGACGATCGGAATGTGAAGCTCGCTCAGGAAGTATACAACATTACTACGTTGCAATATAAGCAGGGAACAAAACCGTTGACGGACCTGATCAACGCCGACAATTCGTACCGGCAGGCTCAGTCGAACTACATCAATTCGCTCATTAATTTTTACCAGGCCCGGCTTGATCTGGAACAATCACAGGGCACGTTGTTAACCTTTTATAATCAACTCTGATTTAATACACCATAAAGAGAATACAACTGAAAAACACCATGAAAAAGTCAACTATCCTCGTTGTAGTGGCCTTCCTGGCCGTTACTGCGCTCATCGGCTTCCGACTGGCTTCGAATAAGAAGACCATCGATGAGAAAAACAAGCAGCCGACCAACACCAATGTTGCCATTCCGGTGACCGTGACGCAGGTTGAAGAAGGTGAGGTTAGCCAGCAGCTGGTGAAAACCGGTAACCTGATTCCGTTCAAAGAGGCTAACATTACGGCCACGACGGCCGGTCGGGTTACGCAGGTTAATTTCGATCTGGGCTCGCAGGTTCGCCAGGGGGCGGTTCTGGTTCAGTTGGACAACAAACTGAGAGAACTTTCGCTGGAAGCCACGCAGCTGAACATCGATAAACTCAAAAAAGACGTGAACCGCTACAATACGCTGCTGGCCGGTAACGCCACCACCGAAATTCAGGTGAACGAAACGAAGTTCAATTACGAGAATGCCGTCAATCAGGCCGAGCAGATCCGGAAGCAGATTCTGGATGCCAACGTGAAAGCGCCGATTAGCGGTCAGATTGTAAAGAAAGACATTGAACCGGGTGAGTACATTTCTCCGGGCACGGTATTGGGCACGGTCCTGGATGTAAACCGTCTGAAAGTTAACGTACTGGTGAACGAAAGTGACGTATACCAACTGCGTAAGGGCCAGCCCGTCCGGATTACGGCGGATGTTTTCCCGGGCAAAACCTTCAGCGGTCAGATCTCGTACATCGCTCCGCAGGGAACGGATGAGCACAACTACCCGGTCGAAATCACGCTGACGGCAGCGAACGGTCTGAAAGCCGGAACGTTTGTCAATGCGGATTTCTCGCAGAAATCCAATCAGAAAGCCTTGCAGATTCCGCGTATTGCGCTGGTGGAAAGCATCAAAAACCCGTACGTATACGTAGTGGAAGGCAATGTGGCTAAACAACGTAAGATTAAAGTAGGACGCGAGTTTGGCGATACCATTGAAGTGCTGGAAGGCCTGTCGGCTGGGGATCAGGTGGTGGCCACCGGTCAATTGAACCTAAGTGACGGCAAACCCGTGCAAATCACTAAATAAGGAAGAAAATCATGTCTATATCCGAAATAGCCGTCAAACGACCGCTGCTGATCCTTACGGTCTTCATCGTACTGATTCTGTTCGGTGCGCTGAGCTACCAGCAGTTGTCTTACAACTTGTTGCCGAAGTTTGAAGCCAACGTGATCAGCGTGGCCACAACCTATCGGGGGGCTTCGGCCGACGAGGTAGAAACCAACGTAACCAAGCGAATCGAGGATGCCCTGTCGTCGCTCGAAGGGCTGGACCGCATGACGTCAACGTCGCAGGAAGGTGCTTCTATCGTTATTGTTCAGTTGAAAAATGGCGTTAGTACAACCCTGGCCCAACAGGATGCGCAGCGGAAAGTAGAGCAGGTTCTGAACCTGTTACCTGACCAGGCAGACCGGCCAATCATTAACAAGTTTTCGACCGACGAACTTCCGGTTCTGCGGATGGGGGTGACGGCCAACCTGTCGCCAACCGCCTTGTATGACCTCATTGATGACAACATCAAACCGCAGTTATCAAACGTAGCGGGGGTGGGTCAGGTGAACGTCATCGGGGGCAACGAGCGCGAGATTCAAGTAAACGTTAACCAGGAAAAACTGCGCGCTTACGGTCTGTCAATCGGGCAGGTGTCGCAAGCCATCGCAGCGGCCAACACCAGCTATCCAGCCGGTCAGTTGGAAACCCGGGAGTCGCAGCTTTCGATTCGCTTTGATGCGTCGGTCGAAACGACAAACCGGATGCGGAACCTGATCGTTGCCCGCCGGACCAACGGCAGTGAAGTATTGCTGAAAGATGTAGCGGAAGTGGTGGATGCAACCACGAAACCGACGGCCATCAACCACATCAATGCCCAGCCGTCCATCGGTTTGCAGATTCAGAAACAATCGGATGCCAACGCGGTATCGGTGAGCCAGCTGACGCAGGAGCGCATCAAGCAGCTCGAAAAGCAGTACAGCAACATCAACCTGAAATTCAACATTGCCGCTGACCAGTCGGTTTATACACTGGCTTCGGCGGATGCGGTAGTGTTCGATATGGGGCTGGCTATTGTGATTGTATCGGTGGTGATGCTCCTGTTCCTGCACAGCTTCCGGTCGGCTATGTTCGTTCTGGTGGCGCTGCCTTCGTCCATGATTCCGACGTTTGCGCTGATGTACCTGATGGGTTTCTCGCTGAACCTGATGACGTTGATGGCCCTTTCGCTGGTGGTGGGTATCCTGGTCGATGACTCGATTGTGGTCTTGGAAAACATCAACCGCCACCTCGAAATGGGGAAAGACAAGCGTACGGCGGCCCTGGACGGTCGGAGTGAGATCGGCTTTACGGCCCTCGCCATTACGCTGGTGGACGTGGTGGTATTCGTGCCGCTGGCGATGACCGGCGGTTTGATCGGGAACATCCTCCGCGAGTTTGCCCTGGTGGTCGTGTTCTCAACCCTGATGAGTTTGTTGGTATCGTTTACGCTGACGCCCTTGCTGGCTTCGCGGTTCGGTAAAATTGAAATCCTGAGCCGGAACTCCCTGTGGGGCCGCCTGAACCTGGGCTTCGAAAACATGATCAGCCGCTTAACGGAATGGTACGGACGGGTGCTGGCGTGGGTGCTGGGCCATAAACGGTATATTTTCCTGGCAACGATTGCCCTGCTGGTCGGCTCGATTGCGCTGGTACCCGCCGGTTTTATCGGGGGAGCGTTCATGCCGCAGAGTGACATGGGTGAGATGGCGGTTAACATTGAACTGGCGCCAACGGCTTCGATCTACCAAACCAATGCCGTAGCGCAACGGGCGGAGCAGATCATCATGAAGCACCCGGAAGTGACCAATGTCTTTACGAACGTGGGGTACACCAGTAGCGGTATTGCCACTTCGTCAAACAGCAACATCGCCGATATCAACGTAAAATTGATTGATAAGAAAAACCGTACGATCTCGACGGAAGAGTTTGGTCAGATTCTGAAAGATGAAGTTGGCCGGATTCCGGGAACGAAAGTAACGGTAAGTCCGGTCGGTATCGTAGGGGCGCAGCAGGCTCCAATCCAGATTGCGGTGAAGGGAACCAACCTGAAAGACATTCGGGAAGCGGCTGCCACGGTTCTGAACGTGACGAAATCCGTACCGGGAACGCAGGACGTGAAGTATTCGGTGAAAGATCCGAAGCCGGAAGTGACCGTAAACCTCGACCGGGAGAAAATGGCCCAACTGGGAATCAATGCTTCCGACGTGGGGATTGCGCTGCAAAACGCTTTCCGGGGTAATGATCAGTCGAAGTTTAAACAAGGTGGTAACGAGTACGACATCCTGATTAGTCTGGACCGTTTTGACCGGACCAACGCCAACGACATCAGCCGCCTGACGTTTGTGAACAACCAGGGTAAATCCTTCGAACTGTCGCAGTTTGCCCAGGTGCAGGAACAAATCGGGGAGAGCGTTCTGGAACGGATCGACCGGCTTTCGTCGGTAACGGTTAACGCCCAGGTTGTGGGTCGTCCGGTCGGTACGGTGGGGACCGACATTCAGGCCAAAATGGCACAGGTGAAACTGCCGGAAGGCGTTTCCATCCAGTATCTGGGTCAGTTGCAGCAACAATCCGATGCCTTCGGTAGCTTGGGTCTGGCGTTAGGCATTGCCATTCTGCTGGTGTACTTCATCATGGTGGCGCTGTATGAAAGTGTGGTCTATCCGTTCGTCGTCCTGTTCTCGATTCCGGTGGCCCTGGTCGGTGCCTTGCTGGCCCTGGCGCTGACGATGGAAAGCCTGACGGTGTTCTCGATTGTCGGTATGATTATGTTGCTCGGTCTGGTGGCGAAAAACGCCATCCTGATCGTCGACTTTGCCAACCAGTTGAAAGCAGAAGGACACGACGTTATTCATGCCCTGATTGAAGCCGGTAAAGAGCGTCTGCGCCCGATTCTGATGACGACGCTGGCGATGATTTTGGGTATGTTGCCGATTGCACTGGCCAGCGGGGCCGGTGCGGAAACGAAAAACGGTATGGCCTGGGTTATTATCGGTGGTCTGACCTCTTCGATGCTCCTCACGCTGTTGGTGGTGCCGTCGATGTATCTGGTCATCGACCGTCTGATTGCCCGTTTCAGCGGTAAAAAAGTAAAACCGAAAAAACCGCAGGAACTCGAAGTCGCGAAAGCCATCGACTAAGTTTGCCCATGAATAACTGAAACGCCCGAAACCCGCAATACAAGCGGGTTCCGGGTGTTTTTTTTAGGAGAAGAGGGTACGGTGTCATTCTTTGTTAGAACGCCTTAAAATGCTGCATCTCACGCGTAAATTGAGCAGTATTGAGTACTTTAGTTTTTATAACCGGGTAAATGCCCCACAACTAATGTCGACTCAACAGCTTATGATTCCCACGTTAAAAGCTCAGCTTTACGGAGGACTCGCTTTTCTACTGGGCCTTCCTCTACTGGTTTTGCCTTTCTATCTGCTCTGGTCCCTAGATTTTGAAACCTTGAAACCGTCGACGCTCACGGAGTATGCTCTGCTCATCGCGGGATTTTTGGTGGGCAGCGTCATTCATGAATTGATTCATGGACTCACCGCATTTTGGTATGGGCGATTAAACTGGTCGGATATTCGGTTTGGCGTTCAGTGGAAGAGTCTGACGCCTTATTGCCATCCTATCAGGGCATTACCCGCCAAGACGTACCGGGTGGTGGTGGCTATGCCGTTGATTGTGCTAGGGCTGATACCGTATGCCGTGGCCCTGCTTTCCGGTAGCGTCATCCTGTTAGCGCTGGGGGTGTTTTTTACCCTGGCTGCCAGCGGTGATCTGATGATCCTGTGGTTGATGCGCTCCCTAGCCGACGAGCAACGGGTGCAGGATCATCCTTCTCAGGTTGGCCTGCTGGTGAGTGAAGCCCGGGCCGCTGACCAAATTTAGCCCTGCCGCATCCCGAAGCTTCAATAAAAAAGCGTTGCCCCGCCTGGGAAGAGCAACGCTTTGGTTCACAAAAAAATTATTAAAACGGGTTTAATCCTGCCGCACGGTGCTGGACCCCGACAGACGGGACCGCAGTTCGGGGGTTCCCCGGTACCGTACGCTGCTGGCGCCACTGGCCGTTATATCTAGCCGTTTGGCTACCCGAACCCGGGCCGAGCTGGCGCCCGACAAATCCAGTTCCGCTTCATCGACGGGGTAATCAAACGCTTCCAGTTTGCTGGCGCCCGACAACTCGCCGTTCAGAATTCCGCTGGCCCCCATCAGATCCAGGTCCGACGCCCCCGACAGGTCGATATTTGTGCGGTCAGCATCCACATCAAACTCCGCGCGGGAGGCTCCCGTCAGTTTAATATCCAACTCGCGCAATCCCTGGAAACCGTATACTTCCGAACGGGAGGCTCCGGAGAAATCGACCCCGCGGAGCGTCGGCATGACGATCGTGATGCGCATATCGTACCGGCGGTTTCGGTGGTTATTACGGTAGTTGGCGTGAAGCGTACCGTTGCTGGTGTAAATATCGAGATCGTCGAGATCCCGGCGGTTTCCGCGGGCTTCAATGGTAAAATTGCTTCCTTCCCGAACCGTCACATTAAAAGCGCTGCCCATGTCGAGCCGGTCAAAATTAGTCAGGCCGTAAGTGCGATCATCTTCTTCGTATGGCCCGACGCGCTCAAAGTCGCAGGAGGTCAGTACAACCAGCGTAGCAATAAAGAATACGGATAAGAGGGTGGAGAATTTCATAGCTGTCATAGCAATGGGTGAACGTATCTGTTGTTGTATGCTGTTATGACCCGCATCCGGCGAAAGACCCCTACGCGGTATTAAAAAAACTGAAAAAAAACTGGGAGCCCGTGGTTCGGGATTGCCTTGGCTAGTAACCGTATTTTAAAAGAAGAGTGAGTTAGTTTACTCAATTATTTAGTTCGGTAACTACTTAAGTATTGAAATCTGTGTGCTCCACTAAAAAGCCGTTTCCAGCTCAGAAATGGCCTAAAATGCGCTAAAACGATTAAAGCAGGATTAAGGCAGGATCGGAGCGATTAGAATATGATTAAAATCATGCCTTTTAGGGGTATTCCGTTTGGTGTTGACAAATGATTTACCCAATTTGGTATCACAATTCAACAGCAACACCATTTAACAACAGGCAGTAACGCTCCCCCGGGGCAGCCGAATTAACAAAACTAGTTTTAACCATTCTTACCCACCGTAACCATGACTTACTTAATCGTTTCCCTGATCGTTCTGCTGGCAGCATTCTCCGGTATCATCATCGACAGCTTGGTGCAATACCATATCCGGGTAAAAAACAACGTCATCAACGGACTAACACTGGCCTTTATTGAGATGGAGGCCGATCCCGAATTGCTGGCTACCCTGATTCAACGGGGCACGACCCTGAATGACGAACAAATCTCGAACGGTGTTAACGTCTGGTTAAAGACCAACGAAAGACGCTTCTCCCTGGAAGCCATGAGCTACGCCGACTAAGCGGATTTATTCCATCAGCCAGATGCGGTCGGTTTCAGTGCCTTGCTCGGTCCATTCAACCAGCACCCGCTGCGATTCGAGTGTATTCACGCGTTTGCCGATGTAATCAGCTTTAATCGGCAAGTCACGGTTGTACCGCCGGTCGATCAGCACCAGCAGTTCCACGGACCGGGGCCGCCCAAAAGCCGTCATCGCGTCCAGCGCAGCCCGAACCATCCGGCCCGTCGCAATTACATCGTCAACCAGAATAACTTTTTTATCTTCAATCAGGAAGGGGACGTTTGTCGTGTTAGGCCGCAGTGGCAAGTCGCGACGGCGGAAATCGTCCCGGTAGAAGGTAGCGTCCAGTGAGCCCAGCGGAATATCGTTCTGTAAGGTTTGATTGAGCTCGGCTACAATGCGTTTTGCGAAATAAATACCGCGCGGTTGCATGCCCAAAACGACGGTATCAGTAAAATCCTGATGATTTTCAATCAGTTCCTGGCACAACCGGCTGATGACAATTTCCAATAGCGGGCTGGCGAGGATAAGACGTTTCTGGTTCATGAACGAAAGATAGTAGTCGGTTTCCAGTTTTCGGTTTTAGAGGGGTGTTTTTTGTTGAATTGTTTCTGCGAACTTTGCATCCGGTAAGGATCGACAGACATTTTAACGCAGTTTTCCATGAAATTCCTCATTACCGGGCTTGGCAACATCGGTCCGGAGTATATGCTGACTCGCCACAACGCCGGTTTTATGGTGTTGGACCGTCTGGCAGCCCAACATGGTTTTAGTTTCTCCCTCAACCGGCTGGCGTATACAGCGGAGTGGCGATACAAGGGAAAAATCATTCACCTGATCAAACCAACTACGTACATGAACCTGAGCGGACGGGCCGTTAGCTCGTACCTCAAGCAATTAAACATACCAGTTGAAAATCTGTTAGTTATTACGGATGACAAAGATTTGCCATTCGGTAAGCTGCGTCTGAAGCCTAAAGGGTCGCCGGGCGGGCACAACGGACTGCGGAATATTGATGAGGTGTTGGGAACCCAGGAGTATGCCCGGCTTCGGTTCGGAATCGGGAACGCTTTTTCGAAAGGTCGTCAGGTTGATTTTGTGTTGGGCCAGTTTCCCGAAGAAGAAATGCAGGAACTGCCCCAGCACCTTGACCGGGCGGGAGATGCCGCAATCAGTTTTTGTACTTCTGGGTTACAGCATACGATGAATTTTTTCAACCAATAATATAATTTATTAAAGATTTTTTCAATTTTGAAAATAAAAATTTCCTTTGGTCAAATTGCGTAATTTGTAGTATTTTGTTTTACTATACCGCTCAAAAAGTGTATACAGACTAATATAACCAATTACAAATCAATAGCATACCCCCTAGCGGTATAGGAAATTTTTTAAAATAAAATTTGTACTCTTAAAATTTATTGCGATATTTGCATTGTCCTTCAACAGAAGAGCAATTGAACAAAATCAGGAAATATTAAGTTAACTTAGTGAATTCTGATTTTAGTTTGTTACTTCCCCAACGACACCACGTCTTAAAGACAATTGCTTCAGAACTATTCTGGCAAACGGGTCAGTTGAGAAGGTAAAATCTTAAAAAAAGAAAAGGTTAAGGGTTTAGGAATAGTCAGTATAAAGCCTCTCGCAATGATCGGGAGGCTTTATCTTTTTTAGCCCATATCATTGCCTATCTCGCTCTTCTTTATTGACCCCAACATTCAGCCCATCAACCACTTTTGTTCCGGCCTGTGCGAAGGTTGTATTACTTTTGTAACTCATCTTCTTCAGGAATGGCAGGCTGGTTGAAAAAGTATGGGATACACCTATTGGTTGGGGCGGCTTTAGCGTTTCTTCCTCTGCTGTATTTTGCGTACATGGGCGTAAGCTGGCGGCCGTTGAATCCACACGACCACCTTATTCAGAACGGTTTAGCGTATCTGTTTCTCCTTCTTTTCTCGTACTTTAACCATACCGCGTTCGTTCCCAGCTGGTTTTTGGACAAACAGTACCGGCGGTATATTTTTGTTGCGATTAGCTGCGTGTTCGGAGCGGCTTACCTTCCTTACCGGATTGAGCAGTGGTTTTTCTTTAAACCGCCCCAGGAAAACACCCCGCTGGCCTGGGCCCGTCAGATTTTTGTGGAGGAAATGATGTTAGAACCTCCTTACGGGCGTCCAATCGATTTACGAACCAGCCAACGCCAACGCTTGGTCAACCCATCGGATGCGCAGAGAAGACCAGCTTCGCCGGACGGCCACTTTTCGGCCAGGCGGCCGGGAAACCACCGGCGCAACCAGCCATTTACCCTGCTGTTACCGGTTAAATTAGCCATTTTTTTCCTGCTTGGCAGCGTGAGTACCCTGATTTCGATCTCGGTCCAGACGGCCACCCGGCTTCGTCAGGTCGAAAACGATCAATTGCAGGCCGAATTGCGGCAGCTCAAAGCGCAGATACAGCCCCACTTTCTTTTTAATACCCTCAACAGCATTTACGCGCTGGCCATCCGCAACGATGAGCGCACGGCTGACACGATTGTGAAGCTCTCAGAATTTTTGCGGTACATTATTCGCGATGCCCACCGCGACAGGGTGCCGCTGGCGACCGAGATCAATTACATGGCCAATTACATCGATCTGCAGAAGGCCCGGCTGCGCGACGCCGTTGAGGTCGACTATCAGCTGGAAGGGGAGGTGCAGAGCTGGCAAATCGCCCCGTTGCTGCTGTTTTCTTTTGTGGAAAATGCGTTCAAGTACGGCGTCAACCCCGAGGAAGATTCGCGGATTGTCATTCACCTCCGCATCCAGGATAACCAACTGCGGCTGTATGTTGCCAACAATAAGGTGCAGGTTAGTCCGCTGGAAGAATCCACGGGCATCGGACTGCAAAATACCCGGGAGCGGCTACGGCTTCTGTATGCGGATGCGCACGAGTTGACCATCGACAACACACTAACCCATTTCCGCGTCACCTTATGTCTCTCGCTGTCCCGATGAAAGCCATTGCCCTGGATGATGAGCGCCCCGCGCTGGATGTTATCGATGCCTTCTGTGGCCGCATCGATTCGGTAGATCTGGTGAAAACATTTACCCGTACCGGCGAAGCCCGGCTGTATCTGGAAGACCATCCCGTTGATTTGATCTTTCTGGATATCAACATGCCCCGCGAGTCCGGACTGGCGTTTTTCAAGACCATCAATCAGCAAACACTGGTTATTTTTACCACGGCTTACAGTGAGTTTGCCGTCGAGAGTTACGATGTGGAAGCCGTTGATTACCTGCTGAAACCGTTTACTTATGAGCGATTCAGTCAGGCGGTGCAGCGGGCCCAGACGCGGTTGCGGGCGCTCCGGCAATCCACCAACGAAGGACGCGAAGGTCCGGAGTTCCCCCAGCTCTTTTTCCGGGTCGATTACGGATTGGTGAAAGTGGCGGTAGCCGACATTCTCTTTGTGGAAGGACTGGACAATTACCTGAAAATTCATCGAAGTCAGGAGCGGCCCCTGGTCGTACGGCTTACCATGAAAGCCATGCTGGATAAACTGCCCGCGGGAAGTTTTGTCCGGGTTCACCGCTCTTACATCGTAGCGCTCGACAAAATTCAGGCGGTTCGCAACAAGATGGTCCTGATCGGGGAGGAGGACATTCCCATCGGAAGCAGTTACGAAAAAGATTTTTTTACCCGCTTCCGAAAGTAGGATTCACCCCTGTTTTTACCCCATTCGCCACAAAGGCAGCAGTGTCGCCCCGAAAACAGAACGCTTGACCACACATTTTCCCGGTTACCGGGGCTTTGAGCGAACTTTGACTATGTGCGAAGGCTTTCTCTTTGCGCGTTCATTCAAATAAAATTTATGAATACGATTGGTAAAGCCGCGAGCGGCATTCTGTTATTCACCTGTCTTCTGGTGGGCTGCAACTCAAGCGATGATTCCGATGTGACGCCCGACACGGGGGAAACTTCGTCGGGCATCACCGAGGTATTATCAGCCACGACCACAGCCACCAGTTGCGCCACCACGACCGGCGTGGCCAAAGTGGTTTGTCTGGCCGAAGCCTTTAAAACAACGCTCGATGCCAGCCAACTGGCGAGCGTGCAGCTAACCTACAGCAAATCCAACGCGCAGCGCTGGTCGAATTTACCCGAGGGACTTTACCGAAACCGGGTGGGCCTTGCTCTGTCTTCGCTCAGCGACACCCAATTGGCGGCTTTCCGGGCCTTGATGCAGGCCGTGCTGGCGCAGGGGACCACCAACGAGGGCTACGACGAAATGGTGGGCGACCTGGCCGCCGACGATTACCTGAACGCCAACGGGGGAGGTTCGGAGTACGGAGCCGGCAACTTTTACCTGGCTTTTCTGGGTACGCCCAGCACCTCGGGATTGTGGGAGTTGCAGTTTGGCGGCCACCACTACACCTTTGCCAATACCTACAACGGTGGGCAGGTAACCGGGGTAACCCCTTCGTTCCGGGCTGTGGAACCGATGGCGACGGTAACGGCCAACAACCGGACCTACCAGCCCATTGAGCAAGAACGCCAGGCTTTTGCCGCTATGCTGGGCGGTTTGAGCAGCAGCGAGCAAACCACGGCCAAACTTTCGTCCACGTTTTCCGACGTTCTGCTGGGGCCCGGCCAGGACGGAAAGTTTCCAACCGCCAAACAGGGCCTGAAAGTAGGTAGCCTGACGGCGGCTCAGAAAACGCTGGTGCTCAACGCCATCAAGCTCTACGTCAATGATCTGGATAGTGAAACGGCCGCGACGGTATTGGCCAGATACACCTCGGGGTTGGATAATACCTACATCGCGTATTCGGGTACAACGTCCGTGACGGCCCAGAACGATTACATCCGCATTGACGGGCCTGATGTATGGATCGAGTTTTCGTACCAGGGCGGTATTGTGATTCGGGGGGTACCGCATCCGCACTCGGTCTGGCGGGATCGTACCACGGACTACGGTGGAAACTAAGCAAAACTCAGTGATTGTGAAACACTTGCTTCGTCGCATCGGCCGTCCGACCGGATGGCTGATGCTCCTGCTGACCAGTCTGGTCGCGGGCCTGCTGCCCAACACGACCCGGGCGCACCCCATGCCTAACTCGGTAGTCCTGCTGACGGTCCATGCCGACCACATTGATGCTGAGGTGCAAATTCCGCTGAGCGAGCTACAGGCGGCTATTGGGCAGTCGGTTCATGATTCCGCTGTGCGGTTGGTGGAGCGGCTGGGACCTTCCCTACGGACTTACCTGATCCGGCACGTTCGTCCTCAAACGCCCGCTGGCCAGCCCTGGAAGGTGTCCATCGGGGCTTTGCAGGTTCAGGAAACCCGGAATCCAATCAACGGCCTGTACCGCGAGCTGACGGCTAAGCTTCAGTTTTTTCCGCCGGGCCGTTCTGCCCGGTCGGCGGGAGAGGTTCGGCGGTTTGTGCTTCACTACGATGCGGTGCTCCACCAGGTAATTACCCACAAGATTCTGGTTTCGGTCCAGCAGGATTGGGCGCGCGGGCAGTTGGCCGAAGAAACGCCGGCGCAGGTGGGCGTCATTGAATTGGATATTGTCCATAACCGGGTTGAACCCCTGGTTGTCAATCTGGGACCCGGCAGCAATTGGACTGGTTTTCGGGCGATGGTCCAACTCGGCATCCACCACATTGGCGAAGGCACCGACCATCTGCTGTTTTTGCTGGTTCTGCTGCTGCCCGCTCCGCTCTTGATCCACAACGGGCGATGGAGCCGGTTTGGCGGAGTTCGTTACAGCCTCAAACGCCTGCTGCGGGTCATAACGGCTTTTACCCTCGGGCACTCGCTGACGCTGCTGCTGGGAACGCTGGGTTGGGTGCGGCTGCCATCACAACCCGTTGAAGTGCTCATTGCGGTTTCCATCCTGGTGTCGGCCAGCCACGCCGTGCGACCCCTGTTTGCCAACCGGACGGCGATCGGTCGGGAAACGGGGATAGCGGCTGGTTTCGGACTGGTGCACGGGCTGGCTTTTGCGGATACACTGGCGAATCTGCACCTGGAAACCGGTCTGCTGGCGCTCAGCATCCTGGGTTTCAACCTGGGCATCGAACTCATGCAACTTTTCGTAATTGTCCTGACCATTCCCTGGCTGATGCTGCTCAGTCGTACACCGGCTTATCCGGCGGTTCGGCTGACGGGCGCCCTGCTGGCGGCAGTGGCAGCCCTGGCCTGGGTGGCTGAACGCGTGTCTGGTCGGGTTAACCCGCTGACCCGGGGGATTGAACAGGCTGCTACCCAAGCTCCTTGCTTGCTGGCGCTGCTGGCCCTGCTGGCTTTATTTTGCACCTGGCGAACAAATTCGGCCGGAAAACTGCCTTTTTCATCCTAACTTACGGCCCGGTTCGCTGGGAGCTTCCAATCCTTTACTTCTTATTGTTGAACCCCAGGCTCCTACTCCGGTAGCTTGCCGATCACGGACTGCTTCAGCTACTATAGGGCCTGATTGAAGTGGTCGTTTACACGCCATTGCCACGGTTGGGTCATCAAACGGATTACACATGAAATCACCATTTCTCGCGTTTTTCCTGCTGCTCATCACGCGGGTTGCATATGCCCACCTCGGAACCCTCACCGGTACGGTTGTCGACGGAACAACCGGCCTGCCCTTACGGTCGGTAACGGTTCAACTGGTGGGACTTGGAAAAGCCACCCTCACCGACGAACTGGGGCGCTACCGGTTTCACGGGCTGGTCGCTTCTCCTTACAAAGTCGAATTTTCGCACGTAGGCTACGGGCCTTTCGTGCAGGACGTTACGGTTTTTGACGACCAGACCACCCACGTCCAGACCCGCCTGTCGACGGCACCGGTGACGCTGAACGCCGTAACGGTTTCGGCCCTGAAAGCCCACGATCAGCAACTGATCAGCAGTCTCGACATTCGGTTGCGGCCCATCACCAACTCACAGGAAATTTTGCGGATGGTGCCGGGCTTGTTTATCGGCCAGCACGCGGGGGGCGGAAAAGCCGAACAGATTTTTCTGCGCGGCTTCGACATCGACCACGGGACCGACATCCGTCTGACGGTTGATGACATGCCGGTCAATATGGTTTCCCACGCCCACGGTCAGGGCTACGCCGATCTGCACTTTGTCATTCCTGAACTGGTGGAAGCCGTCGACTTTAAAAAAGGTCCTTACTCGACCGACAAAGGGAATTTTACCACTGCGGGCTGGGCCAACTTCCGAACCCGCACCACCTTGGACAAAAGTTTTGTCAAACTGGAGGGTGGGCAGTACGGCACTTTCCGGGCCGTAGCCGGGCTGGACTTGCTGGGGCAGGCCGGTCGGGCTAAAAATCAGTCGGCTTACCTGGCTTCGGAGTACTCTTATTCGGACTCGTACTTCGAGCACCCGCAAAACTTCAAACGGTTTAATATTCAGGGTAAATACCACGGGCACCTGTCGCCGAACACCCACCTGACGCTGACGGGTTCGACCTTCTGGAGCAAGTGGAATCATTCCGGCCAGATTCCCGACCGGGCGGTAGAATCAGACCTGATCGGATGGTTTGGTTCCATTGACCCCTCGGAGGGGGGCGAAACCAGCCGGACGAATGTCAATGCACAACTGGTGACGGTAACGCCCCGCAACCACACCATTAAAAACCAGTTTTTTTATAGCAACTACAACTTTGAGTTGTACTCCAACTTTACCTTTTTCCTCAACGACAGCCTGAACGGCGATCAGATTCGGCAGAAAGAAAACCGAAACTTGTTTGGTTACAATGGCAGTTATTCGACCCAGACCGCCGTTGGCCGGAGCCAGTGGACAACGACCCTGGGAGCCCAATACCGCCAGGATCTGACGCGGGGAACCGAATTGTCGCACACCCGAAACCGGGTGGAGACGCTGGATCGGATTCAATACGGCAACATCAACGAAATCAACGCGGCCCTGTACGCCGACGAACTCGTGCAGGTAACCGACCGGTTTAGCGTGAACGCGGGCGTGCGGTACGACTTTTTTCGCAGCCAGTACGAGGATTTACGGGCCGCGCCCGTCACGGTCAGACACGCCACTCAGGGAGTTCTTTCGCCCAAACTAAACCTGTATTACACGGCCAATCCCGGTTTGCAGTTGTACCTGAACACGGGCCGGGGGTTCCATTCCAACGACGCGCGGGTGGTTGTGCCGCAGAATGGCCGGGAGATTTTGCCCCCGGCGTACGGCTCTGACCTGGGCGCTATTTTCAAACCGTTTCCCAAACTGCTTGTCAACGCGGCTGCCTGGTATTTATGGTTGCAACAGGAGTTCGTATACGTGGGCGACGAAGGCGTGGTAGAACCCAGCGGCAAAACCCGTCGCTTCGGCTTCGACCTGTCGATGCGTTACCAACTGACCCCAAAGCTGTATGCCGATCTGGACCTAAATACGACCCGGCCGCGCGCCATCGGGGCCGAAGCCGGTCAGGTGTATCTGCCGCTGGCGCCCACGTTTACATCCGTGGGCGGGCTATCGCTCCAGAACGCTGGCCCCTGGAGTGGTTCGTTGCGGTACCGCTACCTGGCAAACCGACCGGCCAACGAGGACAATAGCATTGTTGCCAAAGGCTACTTCGTCAATGATTTACAAGTCAACTACAGCAAGCGCCATTACACGCTGGGACTGACGGTTCAGAATCTATTCAACGTACGTTGGAAAGAAACGCAGTTTGCGACCGAAAGCCGGTTGCAGGGCGAAGCCGAGCCGGTGGAAGAAATCCATTTTACGCCAGGCACACCCTTTTTTGCCCGGCTGAGCCTGACGTATTTTTGGTAAGCCGATGCCGTTCGCTTGTCCTGATCCCTCCGTACAGATGCCACAACGGCGCAGAATCATCATCGGACTGGTGGCTGGTTGGCTGGCCGTGGGCCTGATAAGCTCCTGCGGGCTTGCTCAGCGAGTGGATAGCAGCCGGAGCATCCGGGCGCAGGTTGATGTGGGTGCTTGGGTGGGAACTGCGCGTAGCCAGCCGTTCTGGCTGCGCGCGAACCAATACGGCACGGCCCCGTCAAACACGCCATCGGCTACGGTCCGGGCGGCCGTCTGGAAAGAATATTCCCGTTCCGACACGGTTCACAGACGCCGATCGCGGCTCGATTGGGGGTTTGGCCTGAACCCGGTGGTCAATGCGGGGGCACCTTCGCGGGTGTTGCTGGGCGAAGCGTATCTGAAAGGAAAATGGGGGTGGCTGGAGCTTTTGGCCGGACGCTGGCGGCAACCCATCGGTCTGGGTGATTCGACGCTCTCTTCCGGCTCTGTCGTTGTTTCCGACAATGCACTGCCCATTCCCAAAGTGCAATTAGCAACGCGGGGGTACGTTCCTTTCGGATTTCTCAGAAACTGGGTGGCGATCAACGCGGGTTACGCGCACGGCTGGTTTAATGTGCCGTACATCCAGGGTTCCTATCTGCATCAGAAATACCTGTACTGGCGGTTCGGTAAACCAACTGGCCTGATACGGGTCCATGCCGGGTTAAACCATCAGGTTCAGTGGGGCGGCCGGGCCGATTATCTGATCGGATCGAACGTGGCGGTTAATGGAAAGCTGCCTTCGCAGTTTAAATACTACGACGATGTTATTCTGGCCATCAACCCAACGGCCTGGGACAACGACGACTTTACCAGCTTTGACGGGGCCTACCGAATCGGTAACCACCTCGGCAGTATGGACTTGGCCGTTGAAATCAGCACGCGGGCCGGCGAGTGGTTTCTTTACCACCAGCACCTCTACGAAGATCAGTCCGGCCTGCTGTGGATAAACGCACCGGATGGGCTGACGGGCCTGAGCTGGTCGAGAAGCAAGCCGGGCAGTGGGGTGGTCCAGCTCAATCGGGTGGTTGTGGAGGTGCTCAGTACCCTAAATCAAAGCGGGCCTACGTTTGATCTGGTGGGCGCCCGGTTTCAGGGCAACGACAATTACTACAACCACGGGCAATACCGCGAGGGCTGGTCGTACCTGGGCCGGAGCCTGGGCACCCCGTTTGTCGCGCCGGGAGGGGAGTTGGTGCCCCGTGCGCAGAGTGGCGCTTTCTTTCCCAACAACCGCGTAAGAATGGGGTACGTGGGAGTGAGCGGTCGGCTTTTTCGCTCCATCAACTGGACCAGCCGACTGGCCTACAGCCGGAATTACGGTACTTTTTCAACCCCGTATGCCGTGCCGCCCGGTCAATTCTCGGGTTTGATAGCCGCGCAGGCCCCCATAGGCAACTGGCCCGGTGTTCAGCTCCATGTCTCGCTGGCGGTCGATCAGGGAAAGCTGCTGAACAATACCGTGGGCGGGTACATCGGTCTGACCAGGCGCTGGTAAAAGCACGCGTTTCAATTGGATCAGCTTTGGCTTTCAGCTTTTTAACCCATCTTCTCTTCTTCCTTTGAGCGGGCGGTTCCTCCAAACTATTTTAAAGTAACCGCAACGACGAGCCCCTGAATAAGCGTATTGAACATCGGACGGGCGCGGTTGTTACACGGGGGAATGGACCCTTTCTGCGCTTTCTATTTAAGGAGTGGAACAGCTTCGGGCAACCTCATTCCGATTGTAACCCCGAACCGCTTGCGTGTGCGGATTTTGCAGACCACGGTTATTCCGGCGGGCGATCCTGTCGGCCTGAATGACGACTGATTGTACATTGATAGATTTGATGGTACCTATGCTTAAACGGCTATCCCTTCTTTTTTTTGCTTTACTGCTTGTCGGATCATCCATCGGATACGCCCAGCGCATTCCGCTGTACCGCCCGGAGCAGCAGAAAAGGCTTCAGAGTTTATCCAAATCGCTTAAAAATAGCTCCGACGAAAATTACCGGCTGGCTACCCGGCAGGCTCGACGGCTGGCCTGGCCCTTGGCTTTCCGGCATCCGCAGGGCGGGAAAGTCGTTTTGTTTGGGATCAGCGAAACCGGCGAACCGCTGTACCTGCGTAGTTTGTCGAATGTATCGGCCGCCCGCACCACCCACACCACTGACCTTCGCGCCGGAGGCTCGCTGAACCTCAACTTAACCGGCGGCAGCGAAGCGATGAACGGCCGGCTGGGCATCTGGGAGGTGGATGGGGTTCGAACGACTCACCGGGAGCTGACGGGGCGCGTTACCCAGCAGGATAACGAACGAACCGCCGACGACCACGCCACGCATGTTTCGGGAACACTCATCGCCAGCGGGGTCAATCCGTTGGCGCAGGGGATGGCACCCGGCGCAAACCTGAAAGCTTGGAATTCCACCAGTGATGCGTCCGAAATGAGTGCCGCCGGGACTACCATTCTGCTTTCCAATCACTCTTACGGGAGTGTGGCGGGCTGGGATTACGACGAGTCGGGCAACCTGACCTGGTACGGCGACGATAATGTTAGCCAGACGGAGGATTACAAGTTTGGGTTTTACAATTCCATAACCAGCAATTACGACCGGGTGGCGTACAATGCACCGTATTACCTGCCGGTTTTTTCCGCTGGCAATTCGCGGGGCACATCCGGCCCTACCAACGGGCAGTCGTACCGTCTGGCCAACGGCCGCACCAGCACGCTGCCCCGGCGCTCAAACGGGGTTTACGACAACATACCGTATACGGCCACCGGGAAAAACCAACTGACCGTCGGGGCGGCCAACCTGGTGCCGGGCGGGGTGGAAGACGGCTCCCAGGTGCAAATTGCTAGCTTCAGTAGCACCGGACCTACCGACGACGGGCGCATTAAACCCGATTTGATGGGCGCCGGTGTCAACCTGTTTTCCAGCATCGCAACCACCGACAGTGCCTACGCTACCTACAGCGGTACGTCGATGGCTTCTCCCAACGTAACAGGAAGTTTGTTTCTGCTTCAGGAGTTGTACCAGCAACGCAACAACGGGCAGTTCATGCGGGCTTCGACCCTCAAGGGGCTGGCGTTGCACACGGCCAACGATGCCGGAAATGCGGGTCCGGATTACACCTTCGGCTGGGGGATCCTGGACGATCGGCGGGCGGCTCAGGTGATTCTCAACGACGCTACTAACCATCTGCTGGCCGAAAATTCGCTTCAGCAGGGCGCAACTTTTACCCGCACTGTAACGGCCAGCGGCAATGGCCCGCTGGTGGTCACCATCTGTTGGACAGACCCCGAAGGAACGGTATCCACCGCAACGGCGGCCAACCTCAACAACCGGACGCCCAAGTTAGTCAACGACCTGGATGTGCGGGTCACCGATGGACAAACCACGTTTCAGCCCTGGGTGCTGGACCCCAGCAATCCGTCAAATGCGGCCACCACCGGCGACAACATTCGCGACAATGTCGAGCAGGTTTACATTCCTTATGCCATTCCGGGAAAGACGTACACCATCACCATCACGCACAAAGGAACCCTCCAGAACACGATGCAGGACTATGCGCTGCTGGTGAGTGGGATCGGACCGAAAGCCTATTGTGCTTCAACGGCTTCGTCGGATCAAGATTCCCGGATGACGGGGGTAGTTTTTGGGGCATTGCGGAACACGACGGCCGCCGGGTGTGCGGCTTATAACGATTTTACAAACCAGCATGTCGATGTGTCGCCCGGGCAAACCGTGCCGCTTGACGTGACGCTGGGAACGTGCGGAGGTGCTTATCCGAAAAGGGTAAGAGCTTACCTGGACTGGAACGCCGATGGCGATTTTGACGACGCCAACGAACTGCTGGGAATCTCGCAGGTGATTACCGGCACCGATACGTACCGAACTACGGTGACGGTGCCCGGTACCGTACCGATTGGCAGCCTGACCTTGCTGCGGCTGGTAGCCGTTGAAACGACCGAAGCGGCCACTATCATCCCTTGTGGAACCTACGGGAAGGGAGAAACGCAGGATTACCTGGTTCGTTTTGTCCGTCCGGTCCGGGATGTGGCCGTAACGGGGTTGCTTTCGCCCGCCGACGCCTTCTGCCAGAACACCGGTCAGGTGGAAGTAACGGTTAGAAATCTGGGTACAGCCGTGCAGACCGCTGTGCCGGTGCGCGTACGAATCACGGATGCGCAGGGAGCGCTCGTGCAGGAATCAACCAGCACCGCAACGGTTCAGCCCTTCGAAGAAACCATTGTCGTATTTCCCGGGAGCTTGAATCTGCCCGCTGGCCAGACGTATACGTTTACGCTATCGACCGACCTGCCCGACGATCAGAACACGTCCAATAACCAGTTGACGGTGGCCCGTTCGACGGCATCCGGGATCTCGGCCAATGCAACGGCGTACACCTGCGGAACAGACCCGACGGTCAATCTGCGGGCTACCAACCCGGACGGGACGGTATTTTGGTATACTACACCAACGGGCGGCCAGCCGGTGGCGGTCGGCAGCTCCGCATCCTTGACTTCCGTCACGGGGCAGACACTCTACGCGGGTTTGAATGATTTTTCCGGAACGGTCGGCCCGGCTACCAAATCGGTTTTTCCGGGGGGCGGTTACAACCAGTTTACACCTGCCGTGACGGTGACGACTTACGTGCCGCTCCGGCTGGAAAGCGCCCGGTTGTATATCGGTAATTCGGGCCGGATCACGTTTACCGTTACCAGGGCCGACGGAACCACGGTGAGCCGTGTCACGATTCCGGTTACGGCCACCCGGACCAGCCCGGCCGCCGGTATTCAGTCCGACGATCCGAACGATCCGGGGGCGGTCTACACGTTGGGGCTGGACATTCCGCAGCCGGGCCGCTATCAGATCAACATCAGCTACGCCGACGGGGCAACAATTTACCGCAACAACAGTGGTGTTACGGGGTATCCCTTCACGATTCCGGGCATTGTCGCCATTACCGGCAATACGGCCGACGAGAATTCAGCGACGTACTATTACTATTTCTATGACCTTCACGTGACGTCAACCGGCTGCGGATCGGTTAGCCGGACGGAGGTGCCGGTGCAGAACCGGGCGGTGTTGGTGCAGGCCCGCGTGACGCCCTCCGACAGTGCATTTGTCTGTGCAGGCAGTACCCTGACGTTGTCGGCACCAACCGGCGTAGACCTGGCCTACCAGTGGCAAAGAGACGGACAGGTGCTTACGGGCGCCACCAGTTCGACCCTGGGCGTAACAACCGGCGGGACTTTCCGCGTTACGGTGACCGAAGCCAGCGGGTGCCAAACCACCTCGTCGCCGACGGCCGTTGAACTGCGGACACCCGAACAGCCGACCGTCGACCGAAACAGCCTGTTGCTGACCTCCAGCCTGCCCGGTGCCAACCAGTGGTACCTGAACGGTAATCCCGTCGCGGGAGCCACGGGGCAAACCTATTACATCACTCGATCGGGAACGTATACGGTGCAAAATACCCAGCGCGGGTGTGTGGCTGAAGCGCGGGCGCTGGCAGTTCAGTTGACGGCGGCTGAAGAAGAAGCCCTGGGCCGTTCGGTTGTAACGCTGACGCCAAATCCGTCGCCCAGCCAGATGACGGTAGTGTATCAGGCTCCGGATGAAACCGACCGAACCATTGCCGTAACGGTTTATTCGATGCTGGGGCAACCGATGATCACCCGCCCGTTAAGTCGGCGTAACAACCGGCAACACACCTACAATTTTGATTGTTCAGTGTGGGCGGTGGGTACGTACATTATCCGCGTCACTGACGCCGGAACGACCCTGACCCAACGATTCATGAAGAAGTAGCAAACTGCGGGCCGGGGACTGTCCATGAAAACAAGGCAGTGATCTTTACTTGTCTGGTAAGTTTGCGGTAAGATTATTCCCCAAAGAGGCCATTTACTCATTACTGTTTTCCGGTAAGTACACAACCTCCCGGTTAGCAGGTTTTAGCAGAAGCTCTAACCAAAAGGGCTTTTGACGATAGATCGTAAACGGCTCGACTTCTGGTTGGGCCTTTTTTACACGAATTGATTTTGAGGCAGTTCGTCACTTTTACGGGATAACTTGCGGTGGGTTTTTTGGGTATAGACTGTCATGGGTAGAGATAATCAATCGCATCAAAGCTGGCTGCGGCATCACATCGACTCGCTTCAGGAACATATCGACAACTTCGGGCAGATTTTGTCCACGCTAAGTAATGAATTGGAGGTTGCCAAGGACTCACAACACCTGAACTCTAAATCGGTGCTGATTCCCTATTATAAGACCACCATCGAAAACCAGAAAAAGGCGCTGGAACGATTGGAATCCCTCAAACAGCAGGCTGTAGACCACTTAGAACGCCTTGAAAAGAGCCGCAGATAGACTCTTTTCCTGTCGGTTTGGGAGTGATGCGGCAACCCGCTGATGAATTCAATCGCATCGGGCAGGAGTGGACCATTGACTCATTAGATTTCGGTTGTTTCAGTCAATTCGCTTTTCCGATTGTCTACCCTAGCAGTGTTTCAAACAACGGTATCCGTTACCACTTGGTGCGGCTTAGGAGTAAACCGTGTGGTTATTCCTTTGATCTTCTGCGCGTTTGACGAGTTTCACTGAGTCCACGGAGATAGCGGCTCATTGGTTTGCTTTGCATGAAAAAAGAGCCTCAATATATTGTAGTCATCGGTGCTTCAGCGGGCGGGTTTACTGCTTTAATAGAACTGATAAGTCAGCTGAAGCCTGAGCTGGACGCGGCCTTTTTTATTGTTTTGCATTTGTCGGCGAAAAGCATCAGCGGTTTTCTGGCTCAAAAGCTTCAAGAGCATACCAAGCTTAAATGCATTCTGGCCATGGACGGTCTGCCTATTCAAAAGGGATATGTTTACGTGGCCGTACCGAATCACCACCTGATTATAAGTCGGGAGGAAGTAAAACTGGGGCACGGACCCAGCGAAAACCGCTGGCGCCCTTCCATTGATCTGTTGTTTCGTTCGGCAGCGGCCCATTATTCCACCCGGGTGATCGGGGTCGTGCTGACGGGCCTGCTAAATGATGGAACCAGTGGAATGGGATCCATTAAATGATCTGGAGGGACGACCATCGTTCAGGACCCCAAGGAAGAAGGTTATAAAGTAGTCAGGCCCTGACGAATGTTTTCTAGTTTATAAACATTCATCAGGGCCAACTTTCTGTATTCATCAAAGGTCTGATGCTACTTCGTTACCATAACCCGCTTTGACTCACTGTAGTCTTCTTTCTTTAGCTGAAAGAAATAAACTCCCTCAGCCTGTTGACTCAAATCAATCGTCTCCTGGTATTGCTGCCCGGTACCAATGACTGTATTTTGCCAGATCACTCTTCCCAGCACATCCACTACGGATAGTTGGGCTGTCTGTTGATGGCCGATTGTAAACGTGGCTGTTAGTTTACCGGTTGTGGGGATTGGGAAAACCTTCAGTTCCCAATCCGTTTTTCTTTCGCTACTTACAGCTAACCGACGCGGTGATGCACAAGTCAACGTCTTGGGGGAGTTGGTCAGCAGCAGGCTGGAGCCCTTCACCCGCACACTCAGGGCATGGGCCTTGCCATCCTTGAGGCTGCTGGGGGTGGGCAGGCTGAAGACATAGTTGCCCGTGCTGCTGGCCCCCAGGGTCTTGAGGCTTTCGCGGTAGCCATTAGCCGTGGCGGTAGCCAGCACGGTGGTGCCCTCCAGCAACTCAACGGTCTGGCTGGCGGCAGGGTTGTTCTTGTCCCAGACAAAGCCACCAATGGTGTTGCAGGTGGCTGATTCGAGGTAGCCCACATAGTCGTTGACCGCACAGGTCAACGTCTTGGGGGAGTTGGTCAGCAGCAGGCTGGAGCCCTTCACCCGCACACTCAGGGCATGGGCCTTGCCATCCTTGAGGCTGCTGGGGGTGGGCAGGCTGAAGACATAGTTGCCCGTGCTGCTGGCCCCCAGGGTCTTGAGGCTTTCGCGGTAGCCATTAGCCGTGGCGGTAGCCAGCACGGTGGTGCCTTCCAGCAACTCAACGGTCTGGCTGGCGGCAGGGTTGTTCTTGTCCCAGACAAAGCCACCAATGGTGTTGCAGGTGGCTGATTCGAGGTAGCCCACATAGTCGTTGACCGCACAGGTCAACGTCTTGGGGGAGTTGGTCAGCAGCAGGCTGGAGCCCTTCACCCGCACACTCAGGGCATGGGCCTTACCATCCTTGAGGCTGCTGGGGGTGGGCAGGCTGAAGACATAGTTGCCTGTGCTGCTGGCCCCCAGGGTCTTGAGGCTTTCGCGGTAGCCATTAGCCGTGGCGGTAGCCAGCACGGTGGTGCCCTCCAGCAACTCAACGGTCTGGCTGGCGGCAGGGTTGTTCTTGTCCCAGACAAAGCCACCAATGGTGTTGCAGGTGGCTGATTCGAGGTAGCCCACATAGTCGTTGACCGCACAGGTCAACGTCTTGGGGGAGTTGGTCAGCAGCAGGCTGGAGCCCTTCACCCGCACACTCAGGGCATGGGCCTTGCTATCCTTGAGGCTGCTGGGGGTGGGCAGGCTGAAGACATAGTTGCCCGTGCTGCTGGCCCCCAGGGTCTTGAGGCTTTCGCGGTAGCCATTAGCCGTGGCGGTAGCCAGCACGGTGGTGCCCTCCAGCAACTCAACGGTCTGGCTGGCGGCAGGGTTGTTCTTGTCCCAGACAAAGCCACCAATGGTGTTGCAGGTGGCTGATTCGAGGTAGCCCACATAGTCGTTGACCGCACAGGTCAACGTCTTGGGGGAGTTGGTCAGCAGCAGGCTGGAGCCCTTCACCCGCACACTCAGGGCATGGGCCTTACCATCCTTGAGGCTGCTGGGGGTGGGCAGGCTGAAGACATAGTTGCCTGTGCTGCTGGCCCCCAGGGTCTTGAGGCTTTCGCGGTAGCCATTAGCCGTGGCGGTAGCCAGCACGGTGGTGCCCTCCAGCAGCTCAACGGTCTGGCTGGCGGCAGGGTTGTTCTTGTCCCAGACAAAGCCACCAATGGTGTTGCAGGTGGCTGATTCGAGGTAGCCCACATAGTCGTTGACCGCACAGGTCAACGTCTTGGGGGAGTTGGTCAGCAGCAGGCTGGAGCCCTTCACCCGCACACTCAGGGCATGGGCCTTGCTATCCTTGAGGCTGCTGGGGGTGGGCAGGCTGAAGACATAGTTGCCCGTGCTGCTGGCCCCCAGGGTCTTGAGGCTTTCGCGGTAGCCATTAGCCGTGGCGGTAGCCAGCACGGTGGTGCCCTCCAGCAACTCAACGGTCTGGCTGGCGGCAGGGTTGTTCTTGTCCCAGACAAAGCCACCAATGGTGTTGCAGGTGGCTGATTCGAGGTAGCCCACATAGTCGTTGACCGCACAGGTCAACGTCTTGGGGGAGTTGGTCAGCAGCAGGCTGGAGCCCTTCACCCGCACACTCAGGGCATGGGCCTTACCATCCTTGAGGCTGCTGGGGGTGGGCAGGCTGAAGACATAGTTGCCTGTGCTGCTGGCCCCCAGGGTCTTGAGGCTTTCGCGGTAGCCATTAGCCGTGGCGGTAGCCAGCACGGTGGTGCCTTCCAGCAGCTCAACGGTCTGGCTGGCGGCAGGGTTGTTCTTGTCCCAGACAAAGCCACCAATGGTGTTGCAGGTGACGGATTCAAGGTAACCCACATAGTCTGGTACTGGACAGTTTATAGACTTGGGTGAGTTGGGCAGGGTATAAGAAATATTTTGTATCCGTACGCCCAGTTGGTGCGCTTTGCCATCTCTCAACTGGACCGGTATTGGCAACCGGAATCCGTACTGGCCTGTCCCCGTACCCGCCTGTTGCAAGTCTGCTCGGTATTGGTTGGCAGTGCTGCTGGCGTGCACCGTGTTGCCTTCGATTAACTCAACAGTCTGAGCAATCGCAGGGGCATTCTTGTCCCACACCCAACCCGTGACTTCTACACAGTTGGCCATTTCCAGGTTACCACTGTATCCGCAGTTGATGACTTGATTAGCACCGTCGAGGATGTAGTGGCTGCCTTTGACCCGAACACTCACCTGATGGGACTGTCCATCAATTAGACTGGTGGGTAAGGGTAAGCCAAATCCATACTTTCCTGTCCCTATACCGGCCTGTTGCAAGTCGGGCCGGGACTGATCGGCCAGGGCGGTTGCGTGTACCGTGTTGCCTTCCATGATTTCGACGGTCAAGGTTGAACTAGGGTAATTTTTATCCCAGATCCAGCCCTGAATTTGGGCACAACTCACTTTCTCTAATTTCCCGTTGTAACTGGCTGGCAGGTTGGCTGAAGTGCGGGACGCCAGGGTATAAACGCTGTACGTATTGGGCACAATTCGTTCAACGGTAGTAATCGAACCGGAAGTTAATGTACTTTCTCCACCTAAGAGCGCTACTGGGTCAACCAAGGAAGAAATAGCTTCCCAGCGTGAATTGGCGGGGTTCCAGCCTGCAATGCTTAACAGGGCTAACTGGGCTTGAGTCAATTCCGAAACAGCGCTCGTTTGGTTCCAGGTTAAAGTCAGTTGCGTAGCGTTCGTGCCTTTGATGTGCCAAAATTCGGTGGGGCTGATCTGTGCAAGAATGCCCTCTTTATTCAGAAGTGCGAATGGCGCTCCGGTGGGGTTCGACGCCGTAGCCGGATTTTGCTGATAGTAAGCCCCCAACGTACCATCGGCGTGGGCACCGAAGGGACGGTATTGTCCCTGATGCCCGACCGGGAAGACGAATGGTGCATTGCCATTTTGCTTTACGTAGCCATCAATGTGGTTGGTGTTGCTAATGGCGCTGAGCTTAAAGGTTGCCGGAAAACTAACTACACCCAGGGGAGCGGAGCGATCAGTGAAAATAATGCCACCCGTTTGTCCATATCCCAGACAGGAGATGCTTATCAATAAACAGCTCAAAAAGAGTTGTTTGTAATTTTTTTTCATAGTTCAAACGTTAGCAGGCAACTGATGGCAAACAAACCCAAGTCTTACACCGCAGGGTGGATTTACGGGTTTGAATTGCCAACAATGCCCGCGTGTGTTAATTGGTCATACGGACATTGTAATCACCTAAAAACTTCAATTCTCCGCCAGCTTTGACCGATATGTTTTTGGCGATGATGTTTTGCCCTACTTCCACAACATGCCCCGTGTTGATCTGCACAATGTCTTTTGAAGTAGGCACCCGTCCGTTCGACCAGATCTCGGGGTTTGGCCAGGCACCGGAACCAACCGTGTGAACAGTATCCGAGAAGAGCGACGTAGTATTGAAGTTTTTAAATAAAAGAGCATCGGTTTTGGTTTTTTGCGTTCCAAACCAATCATTTAGAATATCAGAATAGACCCGTCTGAAATCGATTTGCATTTTAATATCCCGATTGGTTTCCTTGGCCGAGGGCGAAGCCGGTAGTAACCCATTAACAAGGTCAGGATTGACGCCGATGAGCTGCCTTTTTACGCCCGTTCCGAAGACAAACATTGGCGCGCCAATACCGTGATCGGTTCCTTTGGAGGCATTGGAGTTCGCCCGGCGACCGAAGTCAGAAAAAGTCATTCCCAAGACTTTATCTTCAGTGCCCTGCAGTTTTAAGTCGTTCTGAAAAGCGGCAATGGCGTCGGATAGTTTCTTTAAAAGTTCGGCATGTGATCCTTCCAGGCTGCTGGTTCCGATTTGGTTGGCGTGGGTATCAAAACCGCCCAGTTCTACGTAGTATATTTTTGAGCGTAAGCCACCATGAATCAGACGGGCAACGATTTGTAAGCGCTCGCCCAGTTCGTTCGCTGACGGATAGGTCGCCAAATTTTTTCCGGCATCGGCTGCCGCCTTGATTTCCGAGGCATAGTCTACGGACAAGGCTTGTTGCTTACGAATAAAAGCCACGAGCTCACCAGCGTCGCAACAGGGCAGATCCTGCTGCGGAGCGGTGTTCGCTGACCCAATAAGCTGATAAAACGAACTGGGGTCTTGTAGGGTAACTCCCATTGACTGCTGGTTACCCAGTAAAGCGGTCGTACCGATCTGGCCGATCTGAACAGCCAACGGATCTTCCATTTCACTGTTCGGATAATTTTCCGGATAATTTGGAAAGCGGTCCGACAGGTAACGGCCTGCCCAGCCGGATGTTGAATATTGCGAGGCATCTACCCCCGTCATCCAGATGTCGGTGGAACGATAATGGGACAAATCCGGATTGGGGTAGGAAACGGAATTGACAATCGCCAGTTTTCCCTCATTATACAGATCGCGCAGGCCCGTCATGGCGGGGTGCAGACCCGTCTCTGGTGTTCCGGCGAGCGGTAAAACTTTGTTTTCAGGAATAGAAATGTTGCTTCTTAACTGGTTGTATGCTGAATAGTGTTCCAGAGGGATAACGGTGTTAAGACCGTCGTTTCCTCCTCCCAAATAAACGATGACTAGGATTCGGTCGTTGTTTAAGGCCGCAGTCGTTTTCAAGGATTGGACCAGGGCTGAGTTTTTCGTAAAAGATTTTACCGGAAATTTTCCCAACATGACCGGTACCATAATCGATGAAGAAGCTTTAAGGAAATCTCGTCTTTTCATATCGGTTATGTATTATATAAATACTGTAATTTTCTTAGTTTGATAATCGGGTACATTCTTACGTCGCAGCGGATTTATTCTGAACGGCTGATGGCAGATGGATTAAAAGAGTTGATATTCCGCCATTCTGAACATGTATTTCAACAAAGCCCGGCACCGCCACAAAATCGTGTTTTGCTTCGTTGTATCGGTCGGATTGGATCGATACGCGTTCCACTCTCTGATCCAGGTCGTTCGGGCGCTGCTGTTCATCATCATGATGGAATCAATCAAAAAATCTTTCTGAGTTTGAGATAACTCAACCGCAAAGAAGTTCTTCGAAAACTCCGCCAGCACCTCTTCGCAGGTAATGGCTGGCGTACCGGAGACATCATCGAAGCCGGATTGAATTGACCTGAGCCGGGCCAGAACATCAATTCCTAATTTATAATCTGGTTTGATCTGCAAGTAGGGATTGACCAGCGCATCGGTACGACTAGCCCGTAGCCCCAGTGTCGTACCATTAATCCAGTTTTTAGAATAACCGGTCTGGTAGTACGGAATGGATCCAAAAACGGAAGGCTGATTCAGAAAATTGAGTTGCATGGCCGTCATGCCAGAACTCAAAAAATTCATCATGGTGCGGAAAGGAGCATACTCCTTTGTACTATCCGGTACGGGCTGATTGAACAGCCGAAGCGTTCCAATCATGAATTCAGCCGGCGATTTTACAATAGCGCCAATATTTCGGTTGTCGAAGAATATATTACTGGTTAACAGCTTTTTGAGTACAGGAGCGATTGCGTAGTTGTTGTCTGGGCTGGCAAAAAACGCAGCCAACGGAATGACGACCTGATCTTCAATTTCCTGGGTCACGTTGGGGTTAACATACCAGCGGTATAGCTTCCGGCAAATAAATTTAGGGGTCTCCGGATGGCTCAGCATCATAGTTACCAGATCGGTTAATTCAGCATCGCCCGCCGTGGCCCCACTGCGCCCGGTAATCGTTGTGTTGTTGTATTTGGAGGAAAAGAGTTTGTCGGAAGTGTCATGCCGGTCAGGGTTGAAAACTGCTCCTACACCTATTGTTCCTGTTTTTCTGTGGTTGTTAACCTGCCATCCGGTCAATACCTGAGCAGCGGCTTTAACATCCTGTTCGGTGTAATTATAGTTTCCGGCAAAATCCTTCTGGCCTACTGTAAACAGCTCCTGTAGCTCACGACCGTAATTTTCGTTGGGTTGTTCTTTGCTGTTATCCTTTCCATTCAGGAACACGAGCATGGCCGGATCTTTGGTGATTCCGGTAACCAGGTTTCTAAAGTTACCCAATGCATTGTCCCGTAAAAACCGCAGGTACTGATCTGTGCAGCGGTAATCGACCACTTCCCGATGGGCCGTCACAAAGTGATTCTGCCAGAACGCGGTCAGTTTTTCCAAAACGGAAGGACGACCAATTTGCTCAGTCATCAGGCCAATCCACCAGTATTGAATATAAGAAGAGTAACTAGAGGACCGGTCTTCGCTATAGGGTTTGGTCAAAAAGGGCTGCCCGGAATCCGCCCGGCCTTCTTCCAGTTCGACAGGCGGTGGTGGCGTTGCCCGATAAGACGCATTTGAAACTAAAAGTTCAACTGCTTGTGCGGCCGTCTTGCCGGTAAAGTCATTAATTTCTTCGTGAGTGGGTCCGAAGGTGGCTCTTCTTAATAGATGGGCGGCAGCGGCAGTTGTTAATGGTTTTGAGTAAGAATCTAAAAGGGCCATGAAACTTGGCTGAAGCGTTGATGAATTATGGTTATCGGTTGTTGTTGTTTGGAAGAGTAGATGACCCTATCAAACAACAATGTAACTGTTGATTAACAAATGTTTATTTATTGTTATTTGTTGACTAATTAAAGGCAAAAAATATGCCATAACGTATAGCATAGACCTAAATAGGAATGTAGAAATGAGACTGTGTGCGATTCATTGAAGAGCACGGGGAGCAAGCTTTTCAAATAGCTGAAAGGTGTTGTTGCGTCATGGTGAACCTGACGTTTATGGTGCCAATTCTATGGCACTCGATACTTGAGGTGCTTCTTTTATCAACTAACTTCTCGCTTAGCGGCTGGATAAGACACTGCGGCTCTTCTGTGGTAAAAGCCAATTGCTTTTAGGTATCTACAAACCCATACGTCTAATGTCTTTACCGCTGGGCAACTTAAAGCACCGCAAAAGACGGAGTAGGTGACATATCAAGTTAGTTCAGAAGGGAGCCAAGCTTTGCCCTGTGGTGAAGAGTTTCAATCCTCTTTAACTCAGTTGGTTAAAAGGACAACATTTTGGCCACAAATGGAGTGTAAAAGGGATTACTTCTAGCGGTAGATAAACCATAGTTTTACCCAAAAACAAAAAAGCACTTACCGTTTCTGATAAGTGCTTGATTTTCAACGTGGGAGTTGACGGGTTCGAACCGCCGACCCTCTGCTTGTAAGGCGGTGTGAAGTGTCTTTGAATAGATTGTTGTTGTTTGTTTAATATATTGAAAATCAATCAATTGATAGGTATATTTTTGTTGTTACTTATTGTGGATATAGCTTAATTTGTTATATTTGTTTTACCTAACGCTTTACCTAAAAGCGGGTAAAACACAATGGCAAGAACGACCGAACACAAAGAAGGCAAAGCTACCGTAAAGATTATCTACCGTGTTGATAAGACTCTTAAAGACGGGTCACATCCTTTTTGGATACGCATCACCAAGAACCGCAAAAGCACCTACATTGCAACCGGCTTAAGTCTACATCCTAAATACTGGAATGAAAAAGCGACCGGCTATAAAGAAGCTATTCGCCGTAAATATCCTGAACCAGTCCGTGAAGAGCTATTGGTCAAATTAAAGCAATGGGAAGATAAATATGTCAACGGTGAAAAAGAACTTGCAAACACAGATGAGGTTTACGACTCAAAAGATGTTGCTTCCAAAGTAGCTGAAGGCCGGAATCAAACCCGTCGTATCGGGTTACTGGCTTATATTGATGAGTTGGTAACCGGAATGGTAGCCGCCAAACAGACGGGTAATAGCATTATCTACCGTGATTTGAGAAACCAGCTTGCCGACTTTTTGACCGATGAATATAAAAGCCGTGGTGCTGACCTGCCCTTTATTGAGGTAACAGTACGGTTTTGTAATCAATTAGAGACTTTCTTCCGGCAGCGGGGCAACTCTGACACTACCTTAAGCAATCGTTTTAGAACATTGAGGGCTGTGCTAAATAAAGCAATTGCTGAAGGGGTAGCCAAAGCCGAACATTATCCCTTTGCCCGTAACGTATCTGAAAAGCACAAATTCAGTATCGGCAAATTTGATACCTCAACCCAAAAACGGGCCATCAACCGGGATGATGTACGGAAGCTGGAAGCTTACCAACCTGTCGGAACGGCTACGGGAGCTTGGTCTAGTCAAAAGAACACTGCTGAAGTGGAGCGCCTTCAACTGGCTAAAAACGTATTTCTATTTTCTTTCTATTGTGGAGGGATCAACTTTGTTGACCTGGCAAAACTTCGTTGGTGCAACATCAGCGTGGAAGCAGATGGAAATTTGCGGCTATCCTACATACGCCAAAAAACAGGCGGGAAGTTTGCCGTTAAGCTGCTGCCTCCAGCGGTTGCTATTGTTGAGTCTTACCGCTCTTTCACTTTTAATACTCTTGATAGTTACATTTTTCCGATATTAGAGACAACGGCACACATTACGGAAGTGCAGATCAATAACCGGCTTCATAAGGTTTTGGGGCAGGTGAATAAGGAATTGAAGACGCTTGCTGGCCGTGCCGGAATCAATACACCATTGACCACTTATGTGGCCCGTCACTCCTTTGCTACTACGTTAAAACAGAAAGGAACCGCAACGGCGGTGATCAGTCAAGCAATGGGACATAAGACAGAGGCCGTTACCGCTGTCTATTTGGATTCGTTTGCGTCAGAGATTGTAGATTCAGCTTATGATTCTCTGTTGTAATAACTTTAAATTAAGCTATATCAAGGTTATAAAAACAGAAAAATAAGTTTCACAAAACTTATTTAATGAGGTATGCGCTTACGGGCATATTTTATTTTCAAAAAATATTCAATAATATACACCCAAAGATAAGTAAGATAGGAAATATATAATTTAACTGGAATAGGATGGATATTATGCTAATTCACAAGTGTGAATACGGAAGTTAAGCCTATTGATAATCTATTATTAAGACCATTATTTTTTTTCTGTATATCTCCAAAGTCATTTGCCTGTAAGGTTAAACCAATAACAGGTACCCTAGTCCCGCTATTGTTATCCTTGGTTAAGAAAAAGGTGACTCCAAGGTCGACAATTCGCTTATCAATTGACGAGTCTTTTTTTAAGTAAACGCTAAAGCCAGGTTTTATATCACTGCCTCCATCTGCTGGAAGGTAAGAGTAGGCTACTCTAAATGGGTAGCTATCAAACTCTTTAAAGACACCTTCTTTTGCTTGAGTTATCTTTGCTCTAATACGTGTTACCTTCGAGGTTGAGTCGAAGTAAGTGGTTTGATCTCGAAGTTCAATAGAAGTTAAATCGTTATAATTGCTTCTTCTTTGATATCCATAAGAAATACTAAACAAATGCTCGCCATTTAATAACCCGTTGTAGCTTAGACTAAAAGAGAATGGATTGAAATTCCGAGTTTGAGTTTGGCTTTTGAAAATTGTATCTCCTTTGAACAATGTATACTTATTCGCTTCAACTCCTACATTAATGTTTAAGAAGTCGATAAATCTTCCCCTGCCTGCAAACAACTTAATCTTTGTATAAGCACCAGAGAAGTTAGCACCAACATTCAGCTTTCCAGCATTAACTAATGTTGCTATTCCATCAGTTGGCTTTGCCTTGACGCCAAGAGATAGAATTTTAGATGGAAGTGCCCCATCATCATCAGGGAATCCAAAGAAGAATCTTAATCCTAAACTTTGTTCGGTGGCATTAAAAGTACCAAATAATGACTGTTTATTGAGGTCAGTAGGGTTTAATACAATTGGGTCTCCTTGAGGAGATTCTAAAAGCACTTGAGAAAAGCTTATAGAACAATTGATTAATATGAATATTATAAGATATAAGTATTTCATTATATTATACAGGTATTTTAATGCTGTTTTTTCCTACTCCACCAGTAATTGTAGCTGAAAGAGGTACTTCAGCTTTATCGTCAATTTTGATAGTCATATCGGCCTTAGCTCCGTTTTTGCCTTGAATAAGTAATGCGACACTTAAGCTATCATCTTCAATTTGATAGTCAGGTAGCGATTTCTCGAATCGTTTTTTGCTTGAGTTAAACCTCCATCTTCCTCCCACCTTAAATACCTCTTCTAAGGTAACTTCATCATCTAATACTGCGCCGGTGAACTTGATTGTAAGCTCTAAATCAAATTCTTTCATAGTTTTTGATATTTTTGTTAAGTATGATATGAAATAAAAAGTTAGCAACCAAATTAACAATGGGAAAAACCCCTTTCTTAAGGAGAATGTAGAATTAAGCGATTCGTAAAGGAGTATTGATCTGTGAATGAGATAGTTATTGATGAATTCTATGCAAGGATGAAAAGGTTGACGCTCGGAAGAAAGTGCTTGCCGACACTGAATAACCTTTAAAAATAAGGCTGTGAAAGCTGAAATGACTCAATCATTGGTTTTGACTCTTGGATTGGGATACTGTAAATTAATCTGGCACTTGCTAAATTAGGGTAAGGTAGCTTGGCAAAAAACTCTTTACTGCTAAGTTGATTGGTTATTAATTGAATCAATTGATTGAAAAGATAGATAAAAGTGCTGTGCATCACAGAAGTTTAATGCATATTCTGCCCGAATCGTATGAATGGAGGTGTTAAATTATCTTTAGGGTTGACTATTATACTACCTAATTAGAACATTTGCCTAGGATGTAGGACGATTTTGTCAATGGCCTCAGCCTAACTCTAACGGCAGCAGATACACAAATGAAAAAATGGTTTGATATTACTGACAGTGATGGTATAAAGAAGTCCTTACGAGAAGATATACGAAAGCGAGGTATGGCTTTTTATGATGGGGATCCGGAAAAGGGAGGAAAGAGAATACCCCGTTCAGAATCGCCATTATGGAATGACCTTGTTGAGATACTAACCGAAGTAACGGGTAAGCCGTATGTGCCTACTGGAAATGTAGAAAAAATGAAAGATGTTAGGGCGGAACTATATCTTAAGCATCTTAAAGAGGCTGTTGATAGGAGGAAATGGAATGCGAACTTAGAGGGTGATAGGCAGTTTATTAATGATTTCCGCCAACACTGGCTTGAAGAAGAGGCTAAAAATATTGATCGGTGGAAGGCCGAGATCCCTTCGGATAGACCAGAGGAAATTATTGAAATTGAAAAATACTTTAAAATTGTCAATGATGAACTTGTCACTATTCGGGAAGGCACTCCATATAAAACATATAATCAGTGTACTTCAAAAACCTTCAGAGCCGACCTGCTAGAATTATGCCCTAAATGCCCTCATTTTGAATCAATCCGAACTAAGATTCAAGATCAAATAGTATTTCAGGCAAGGCAGAACAAGGATATTCTTACTGAAAAACAATTTGATGAATATCTTGATGCTGAAATAAAGAATGCTCAAGAGGCAATGACGAAAACCCACCTATTTGAACTCCAGAGTGAAAGTAAAGAAGATCCATATCGTTCAGGAAGAATATTGAGTTTTATCTGGAATAAAGAGAGAATCAAGGCGCTGAATAGCTTTAAGATTGAAATAGAATCGAAAACGACTATGGCAGAGGAAAAGAACTCAGATAAAATTCAGACGTGGGAGAATAGATTGCGTGATTTCATTTATCAGGCGACTCGTTATTCTATTGATTCTGTTTATGCTGAAGTAAGGCCAGGATTCAAATTTTCGGTATACTTCCAAGATCATGTTACATCAGCCAGGACATTATATGAAGAATTTAGATTTGCTTTGAAGAATGAGTTAGGAAAGCTGGCGAATCCAAATTTTTATGGGATTGATTTGAAAGACAGGTTTTTACCCATGATTAACCAGTATAGAGAATGGTATGGAAAGAATAAAGCTGAAACCGAGAGATTTGGAGAATATAATCCTTACGCTTCAATGCTGAATGTGATTGAAAGTACTGAGAATGAAATATTAAAATACTTCCCTCCGCAAACGGATAATAAGAATAGTACTATTGAAAGTCAGCTATTAACGGAAAGAGAACGAGTTTTAATTCACTGTTACCAACAGAAACCAGCAATTGTTAGGGGGCAAACAGGGTATGCCGACTATATGAAATTTGCCCGCCCTGGTGACCGGATACGTTATCCGAATGATTCCGAAAGAAAAGCTAACTCACTAATTCGGTCAATCGAAAAAATATTGCCCTACCTTACCGAGACGGAGAAGAAACAAGCTCAGAGCGAAATAGAAACGATTCGCGCTAATTTCCGTAACTAGGTATAACCGGTTACACACTTGGACCCCGAATAACCTTGCTACCGTCAAACCAAACGACGGTAAGCAATGAACAATCCATTTGAGCCGATCAACGCCCGGCTGAATAATTTGGAAGCGTTGACATTAGAAGTTCTTCAGCTACTGCGGAGTCCCAATCAGTCTGCATCTGACCAAATCGGCGGCATAGAGCTAGCTGCACAGATTACCCGCCTGAGCAAAGCCCGTATCTACACACTTGTATCGGAAAGGGCTATTCCCCACAAGAAACGCGGAAACCGGCTTTACTTCAACCGCACCGAGCTAATAGCCTGGGTAGAGCAGGGAAACCGGCAGGAGAGAGGAGGGCTGGAATCGTGACCGCCTTTCAACACCTCAACGCCCTGGCCGACCAACACAAGGCCGCTAGACACCCCAGCTTTCCGGCTAAATACACACCATCAAGCAAGTACAGTGACCGCGACGCCAATGGTTTGACGCGGTGCATTGTGGATTACCTCAACTTATCAGGCCATTTTGGCACCCGCCTTGCCAGTACGGGAACCTACCGCGCCGACCTGCAAAAGTTTGTCCATTCTCAACAACGGGCTGGATTACCGGATGTGTTTGGAGTGGTTGACGGTCGAGCCGTTTTTGTCGAAGTGAAAGTTGGAAAAGACCGGCTTTCCGATGTGCAAAAACAAACCATTCATCAGCTTGAGCAAGCCGGAGCCTGGGTGTATGTGGCTGATAGCTTTCAGGGATTTTACGACTGGTTCAAAGTCGAATTTCTAACCCCGCCTTTTTGAATCCCTCCACTAACTAACAGGGCCGATACCCCGCAGCATCGGCCCTGTTCAAAACTTTTCTGAAATGCCTATAGAACAGAATAAAGATACGAAAAAGCCGCCAATTTTCAACATGACTGATGAGGAGTTGGCCCAAACCGCTGACATTCCCTTTACGGCAGAAGAACAAGAACCTGCACAGCAGCAACCCGAAGCAAAAACACCTCTTTTAGAGCGGTTGTTAGCTAAAGAACAGGCTTTGGCAGAAGCTGCTACTAAATCCGTGGTGTTTAGCCCTCCGCTGATTAGCCGGGACGAACTAGGAATTATTGGGCGTGGTACGGTCAATATTATTCAGGGGGCTTTTGGCTCACATAAATCCCGGTTTGCTGAATTATTAGCTTCTCTAATGCTAACGGCCAACGAGATCAGCGACCCCAAATTTTTGGGTTTCGTTCGCGCACCCCTGGAGCGGTTTTGCGTCTGTTACATTGATACCGAACGCAACCAGAAAGAAGAACTCCCCTTTGCCATTCAGGGGATCAAACAACGGGCGGGCTATCAGTTAGACGAAATGCCAAAGGAGTTTCGGGTTACTTCCATCAAAGGAGAAAAACGCAGCGACCGGTTCAAAGCTATCGAAACGTTTATCCATAACGTTCGCAAAAATGCCTCTTTGCATTTGTTCTGCCTGATTGATGTTGTCACCGATGCCATTGGAGATTTCAACGATCCCAAAGAATCCATGACATTATTCGATTTTTTAGGCAACCTCTGTGATAATTACGACGCGACGTTTCTTTTAGTCATTCATCAGAACCCCGGCACCGAAAAAGCCAGAGGGCATACTGGAACAGAAGCCGCCAACAAAGCCAGTACGGTTTTTCAGATTGGGATTGAGAAAGATGCCAACAGCAACGACACGGACTTGATTAAGCTTCGTTATCTCAAACTGCGTTACGGGAAAAAACCTGAACCCCTGTATTTGCAATTCAGCAAAGAATGGAACGGGCTGCGGTTAGCGGACACGGATGCTATCGCCAGTCATATGAACTACCGAAAATATAAAGCCGACGCTGAGGATATTGCCGACCGCCTGACGAGTTTATTGGCTGATGGTCCTATGACAAAAGGAGAGGTGATTAAAACGTTGGAAGCGGAGTTTGGGGCCAAAAATGCCACGATTAGAGAACGCCTGAGACAAGTGATCACCGAGCAGCCCTTTATGACCGACGAACAGGGCGTCTCCGTGAAATTGGGCGAATACCGGGAAGGCAAACAGCAGTTCTACCGTCTGGAGCCTTTGGAGGAAGTCCAGGAGGCCGAAAGCGCCGATTAACGTTAGTGCTAACTGCTAAACCCCTTTTAGGGCTGCTGGCAGTTAGCACTAAACTCTATCACTGCCAAAATCATTTCAGCACCTACTTTAGCAGTTACCAGCATGGAAACGAACGCCCTACGTCCGAATCTGTTGGACGTGCCGATTAGCTTTTTTGAGTACGATCATCAGCGCAATCACTTTGCCAATACGCCATCCCAGGAAACTACCTTACGGAGAATTATAACCACAAGATATTACCGTTCCACTATTGAAGCTATCCGCACCGAAACCGATCCGACCCGGCAGGACCAGCTAAAGAAGCAGTTACCCGCCATTACGCCCGTAGCTCTGCTTTATCACCGCCGACGCGATACGACGTTTGCCCAAAAGATTAAACAGCAATGGCCTATGCTAATGGGGGATATTGACCGGAAAGATAATCCCGGTATTGATATGGGTGAATTGAAAAAGCACATGGCTCGATTGCCGTATGTGCTGCTTTGTGCCTATTCGGTGCGAGGAGGACTCTGGTTTGTGGTACGGTTGCTGGAAGCCCAAACGCCGGAAACGTTGGCGACTCACTTCCGGTATTTACAAAAGGTTTTCCGGGACCGGTTTGGGATTAAGCTTGATGCCAGCAAAGGAGGCAACCCAACTGATTTACGGTTTGTCAGCTATGATGTCGAACCGTATCTCAATGAAAACGCTACCGTGATGAAAGGGACTTACACCCCTTCCCCAAAACCGGCTTGCCGAACGTTTTTGGACCGACCAACGAAATCCGTTGATCAAAATGATTTAGTAACCCGCCTGGTTCGCTACACCCAAAATGCCGCTGAAGGCCAGCGACACGAAACGCTTTTGAAAGCCGCCATTCTTGCGGGCGGATATGTAGCCACCGGCCAGATGGATGAGCAAACCGCCGTTTACGCCCTGGAGACCGTAGCAAGTGAGTGGCCTAACTTTGGCAAGTCCCAAAAAACCATTCGTGATGGTATTGGCTATGGATTGGCAAAACCGATAGATGAGCCGCAAGACCTACCCCGTTCCGTCGTAACTGAAATCAAACCAGATAAGACAACGAAAGCCAATTTTATTCGGGATGCCGCACCGAGAGTTCAGATCATTCAAAAAGAAGATCCTCACGTACCGGCTGATTCTGGTACGCCGTTTAATCCAATCAACTTCTTTGAATGGCAGCGATCCTACCCGCCGTTCAATCAGCTTGGTTTAGCGTCGCTACCAGAAACAAAACGGGAGAACGGAAATGAAGATGAAAGTTAATTCATCCGAGAGGTACCGGAAAAGTCGCGTAAAATTTTAGATTTGTAACCCTACTACCTGATTGGTGGACAAAGTTACCTCTACGAAGTATAAAAATGAATTCAAAATAAGTAAATGAAGTTTTCAGATCCGTTTAAAATATTGTCACCCAACGAAAGGTGGGCACCGACACAAAGCCAATTGGACGCTTTTCAGAACGCCTATGAAAAGTTGTTGCCGCCTTTGGTTTATAAAATCAGACTCGCCGTTGCAAAATGGCGTGACGACAATTATATAGGTGCATCCGATACTACAAAATCACTTTTGAATTTTTGGTTTAATGAAGAGCATTTAATCGGACAGACCAAATTCAGTTTTTTCTTTTCTCAACGGGAAGCGATTGAGTCCATTGTTTATCTGTATGAAATAGCCAATGCAAAGGACAAATACGAATTGATGAAATTTGACTCATCAGGTCGTATCAGCACGGGTATGTTTGACGAAAATTGGACCCGTTATGTAGTGAAAATGGCGACTGGTGCGGGTAAGACGAAAGTTATGGGTTTGACTTTGGTTTGGTCATACTTTCACAAACTCTATGAAGCCGACAGCACATTGTCACAAGACTTTTTGGTGATTGCACCCAATATAATTGTATTAAATCGTTTGAGAAAAGATTTTGATGGACTGAAAATGTTTTTTGACGAGCCATTCATTCCTGATAATGGCTTTGACGACAAAGACTGGAAAAACGATTTTCAATTAACACTTCACATTCAGGACGACCTTAAACCTATTACAGAATCGGGTAATATTTTCCTGACCAATATTCACCGAGTATTCTTCAATGAAGACCCTGAACAGAGTTTTGAAACAACCTTTTTGGGTGTGAAGCCAAAACCTGATGCGGACAAATCAAAAGGCTTAGACCTTGGCAAAATTTTAAGAAGCGATAAAGTTAAAAATCTGGTTGTGTTGAATGATGAAGCCCATCACATTCACGATAGTTCATTGGCTTGGTTCAAAAGCATAGAAGATATTAATAACAAAATCAAACTGAAAACTGGCAATGGAATCAGTTTACAGGCTGACTATACAGCAACACCCAGACATAACAACGGAGCAATATTCGTTCAGACCATTTGCGATTATCCGTTGGTAGAAGCTATAAAACACAACGTTGTAAAGTCGCCTGTTCTGCCTGACGAAGCTTCAAGGCAAAAAATCCAGGAAAAAGACAGCAACGATTTTGTTGAGCGATACCGTGATTACATTCATTTGGGCTATTTGGAATGGGAACAACAATATGAAGAACTTAAAAATCATAAAACCCCAATATTGTTCATTATGACAATGAACACTAAAGAAGCCGACCATGCGGCAGCTTTTTTGGAAGCCAATTACCCGAAAATGAGAAATTCAGTGTTGACCATTCACACCAATACATCAGGTGAAATCAAAGAATCAGCATCAAGCAAAAAGGACAAAGAAGAATTAGAGAAATTACGCAAGGCAGCAGACGACATAGACAAAGACCATTCTCCTTACAAAGCTGTTGTTTCGGTTTTAATGCTCCGTGAAGGCTGGGACGTTAGAAATGTTGCCACCATTGTAGGACTTCGCCCTTATGGTGCAGATTCAAAAGTTTTACCCGAACAGACCATAGGTCGTGGATTGAGAAAAATGTTTTCACTTGAAACACCAGAAAAATTGGTAATCGTTGGAACGCCTAAGTTTTTGGAATTTGTAGAAGAACTGAAAACCGAAGGCGTTGAATTCCAATACAGCCCAATGGGTAAGGGAACAAAAGGCAAATCGCCAATTATTGTGGAGGTGGATAAAGAGAATCCAGACAAAGATTTGGACAAATTAGACATTCCCATTCCACAAATGAGTCCAAGAATTTACCGTGAGTTTAAGAATTTGGAATTCATTGATGTGAGCAAGTTCCAAAACGAAAAAGTTCCGATAAAAAAATTCAGTTCAGACGAATTGAAAGAGATTGTATTTAATGACATTGAAGGTAATCTTTCTCACAAAACCATTTTCAAAGACACTGTTCCCGACTATCGAAATGTAATCGGATTTTTCACTTCTTCTATTTTAAAAGATAGCCGACTGGTAAGTGGCTTCAGTATCCTTTATCCAAAAGTGGAAAGCTTCATCAAGTATCAACTTTTTACCAATGAAGTTGAATTGAGCGACCCACAAACATTAAGAAACCTTTCGGAAGTAAAACCAAAAGAAGTTTTACGAGCTACTTTCAAAAAAGCTATTGATGACCTGACTGTTACCGACAAAGGAACCGCAGAAGTGAAAAACTACATATCGCTGAAACTGACAAAACCGAAGGTTGCCGAAAACCAGCCTTTCCTTGTTCCGAAAAAATCGGTATTCAACAAAATCATTGGTGATAGTCCGTTTGAAATGGAAGTGGCATCATTTCTTGAAAATCGTTTTTCAGATGTAATTGCCTATGCCAAAAACACAATGGGCGAAGGTGGGATAAATTTCAAAATTGAATATCAAGCACAAGACGGAAATATTCGCGAATATTTCCCTGACTTCTTTGTAAAAACAGGAGCTAATACTTTTTACATTCTTGAAACTAAAGGCAGAGAAGATTTAGATGACTTATTAAAAATTAAACGCTTGTTAACTTGGTGTAAAGACATCAACAATGTACAAAGTGAATACACTTACAACTCTGTGTATGTAAAGCAGGAAAAATGGGATGACTTGAAGAACAATCTGAAATCATTTAAGGACCTTGTTTCTGTGTTTTTCATAAAGGATTTCGGCAAGAAACTTTCTAAAGAAGAAGCCATTCAACTCATTAAAAAAGGTGCTGATGTATCAAGCTTTGGCGACCCGATAGAATGGCAAAAGAAAGACAGAACGGAGCGTAAAATCAATGGGCTATGAGACTGATAGATAGCAATATATTGATTTACGCTGCAAAGCTTGAATATACAGTATTAAAGGAATTGTTGGAGCAAGACGACTTAGCTGTTTCTGAATTGACCAAACTTGAAGTATTGGGCTATCACGGTTTGACTGATGAAGCCGAAGAATATTTTAATGCTGTTTTTTCATTGGTTACAATTTTACCTATTACAAGTACCGTAATTAACAGAGCCACGGAATTAAGGCAACAGCGGAACATGAAATCCGCTGATGCAATTATAGCTGCAACATCTTTATTGCACTGCACTGAACTAATCACAAGGAATACGGGTGATTTTGACCACATTCCTGACTTAATTATAAATAATCCAATTGATTAATGAACTTGAACGATAACGATAAAGGCAGAATCATTGAGCTAATAAAGGCAGGAGAAAAACTGCCTAAGGAGTACATCTACAAACTTTTTTCAGATGAAGAAGATGTATTCCTATTTTGGAACGGAAGGAAAGAAGATGTTACCAATGTAGCTCTACCCTTTCATAGTATCGAGCATATTGACGAGCCACGCAGAGAAGAAAAAAAGGTGGGTGATATGTTTGAAATGTTTGACACTCGTGGACGACAACTCAAAGGCTGGACAAACAAACTGATTTGGGGAGATAACAAACTCATCCTATCATCTTTGGCGAATGGACCAATCAGAGAAGAAATTGAAAAGCAAGGGGGCATCAAACTAATTTACATTGATCCACCTTTTGCCGTAGGTGCTGATTTTGGTTTTGAAATTGAAATAGGCGGAGAAAAAGCAGAAAAAAAACAAAGTATAATTGAAGAAATTGCGTACCGGGATACTTGGGGCAAAGGGATTTCATCCTATTTGTCAATGATGTATGAGCGATTGAAATTGATGCATACTTTATTGGCAGAAGATGGAAGTATTTATGTGCATTGTGATTGGAGGATGTCCAGTTATTTAAAAATTATCTGTGATGACATATTTGGTGTTGAATCCTTCATAAATGAGATTGCTTGGCATTACAAAAGGTGGCCCTCAAAAAGCCGCAACTTCCAGAAAATGCATGATATTATACATCTTTATGGGAAATCCGATAAAAGAATTTTCAATGTTCAATTACAAGAGCTCACAGAAGGTACTAACAAAAGATGGCAAGGAAAGAAAAGCAAAGTAGAGTTTTTGAATGGAATTAGACAAGTTACTCAAATGACAGAGGAGCAATCGGAAGGCACACCACAAGATGATGTTTGGGATATTCCAGTTGTAAACAGTCAAGCTATTGAACGATTAGATTATCCTACCCAAAAACCCGAAGCACTTTTAGAACGCATTATTAAAGCAAGCAGTAATAAAGGTGATTTAGTAGCAGACTTTTTCTGTGGCAGTGGAACCACGGCAGCAGTGGCAGAAAAGCTGGGCAGAAAGTGGATAACTACTGATTTAGGTCGTTTCTCTGTCCACACGGCCCGTAAACGTCTAATTGGTGTGCAGCGTGAATTGCAGGCCAGCGGAAAAAATTTCAGAGCATTCGAAATTCTCAACTTAGGCAAGTATGAGCGACAGTTCTTTATGGACGACCTGAGCAATGGGAAGCGAAAAGCCAAAGAAGCTTTGTATGTAGACTTGATTTTGGAAGCCTATAAAGCCAAACGAATAGACGGGCATACTGCTTTGCACGGTCAAAAAACAGGCCGGTTTATTCATGTTGGCCCTCTAGATGTTCCGGTTACTCAAAGCCGTTTGGCGGAGATTTTTGCAGAATGCCGCAAAAATCTCTATACACAGGTTGATGTATTGGGCTTTGAGTTTGAAATGGGCTTAACACCACAATTTATTCAGGATCTCAAGGAAAAAGGCGTTGCAATTACGCTCAAATACATTCCTAAGGATGTGTTTGACAAACGAGCAGTTGAAAAAGGTCAGGTGAAATTCTTTGATGTAGCGTATTTGAACACTAAAGAGAAAATTAACGGAGAATCTATCACCATTGAACTTACCGACTTTGTTACCCACTACACCCAAGATGACATTGAAGAATTGCAAAAGTCAGAGAGACCGGTTAGCAAAGTAGTCATTGAAGATGGTCAAATCATCAAAGTAGAGAAAGACAAAAGCGGCATCATAAACCGGACACTACTTACTGAAAACTGGTATGACTGGATTGACTATTGGGCAATTGACTTTAACTACGAAGACAAGAAAGAAATCATCAAAGTAAAAAACGAAGAGGGCGAAACCGAAGAACACTGGACAGGCAATTACCTGTTTGAAAATGAGTGGCAGAGTTTCCGCACCAAGAAGAATCCAAAGCTTGAATTCACAAGTATTGCTTACAAATACAAGAAAGCAGGTAAATACAAGGTAATGGTAAAGGTGGTGGACATCTTGGGAATTGATACTAGTAAAATAGTTGAAGTGAACATTAAATAGTAGACAAATGCTTTTAAAGGCTCATTTACAAAACTGCATATTTCAAACCTCAAGTTAAATTTTTAAAATAGCTTCCATGCTTTCGCACGGAGTTATCACAAAGGACAGATAGCCACATGAAAAACAGAGGAGTAGCTGATAATTAGGTTCTTCCGCAATGGAGGTTAACAAGATTCTATACAGTTTTTTAATTAAAAAACTGTTGTTTTCTATTGAAAATTATTACCAAAAGTCCTTTCTGCGGGGTGTGAAACTGTTAACAGAAACCTTTATATACTTAACGACAAATGACAAATAAAGAAAAGTCAACAATTCAAGAACAACTTGCCGCCTTATACCTTCGTCTAAATGGATATTTTACTACTGGTTACATAATTCATTCTGATGAAAAAGAAATTGAAGGTGAAATTGATATTGTAGCTGTACGTTTTCCATTACACAAACAAGATGACACAGAACATAACTCGTCAAACTTTCTAGAACTTTCTTCAAATATTGACATCATTATAGCAGAAGTGAAAAGCATAGGAAAACCTTTACAATTCAACGACTGCTTAAAGCAAAGAGGTAGTCTTGAACCTCTGCAGAAGCTTCTTCGATGGACAGGCTTCTTCTCTGACAACAATATTGACGATATAGCAATTGAGCTAAATATACTTGTTCAACCTGTAGAAAATTCGCAGCTAAAGAATTTTCGTTCAACAAAAGTTTTAGAAACAAATTTTGGAAATGTGAAAATTAGACCAATTCTTTTTAGTCCAGAACGTAATAATATAAACAATACAGATAAGTTTATAAATTGGACAGAAATCAATGATTTCATTTGGCTTTGCCTCTGCCCTGCGGATGTAAGGGCAAAATGCGGAACTCGTTACGATTTCACAGCTTGGGGGCAAGGTTTCAATGAAATAGTAAAAGCTTATAAAGACAGACAAAGAAATCAGAAAAAATTCGCAACTATAACTGAATTATACCAGGATATTGAAAATTTGCGAAAAAAATATGGTATCTCTAAAGACGAGGCTGACTCAATATCTGGGCTGACGGAAGTAATTGAGCATTAACAATTCTATTGAACGGTAGCGCCGGGAATTCCTGCCTTTGACAATCCCTAAAACCGTATATTATCATTTAAAATGAAATACTTTTAAAGTATTTATCTGTAATATACTGGCTCTCCGTTTAACTTCTTTCTTATCCTTATATTCTCTAAATTAGAGTAAAAATAGAAGGGTTATGAAATTTGAAAAAGGACGCGAAAAAACCGGGGGTCGCAAGCTGGGAAGCACCAACCGAACCAGCACGGATTTAAAAAATCGGATAGCTACTCTTATCGACAATCAGTTTGATTCGATTCAAGCTGATCTAGAATTGCTCGAACCAAAAGACCGAGTAATGGCTTACCTAAAATTTATCGAGTATGTATTGCCCAAACAGCGGGAACAGAAAATAGATCTATCCACGCTGACGGATGAGCAGATTGACGCGCTATTAGACAAGGCAATGGCTAAGCTAGATTAGGCATGAGATTAGCACAGGTTAGCCGCTCGCAAAAAGTGAAGATTTTGCATGAATTGGTGAATGGGAGATCTGCCCCGATACGCAGCCTTTACCAGAACCGGATACGCGATTTCTCCAAAATGACGGATGCGGAAATAAAAGCAGAGCACGAACGAATCAGGAAAAAGATATATCGAGAAACCGGTATCATGCCTCCGCCTTTACCTGACTTCGAAGCAATGACTGATGAGGAACTAAGAGCACATGCAGGTAGATACCGCCATGCCATTGCTAACTAGGTCCGAAAAGATTAAGCTGTTAGCTAGCGCATTGCAAGGCACGATGACGCCAAAGCAGATTTCTGATTTTCGCCAAAGCCAGGAACCCATCTATCTGACCTTAAATTTAGGCGATGAGGCCCGTCCACAGCTGCAAGACCCCGACCAGCCGACATTTCACATTGAAATCTATCGCGACGGCACTAGCAAGAGTTATGACCGTTACCCGGATGGACGAATCGTTTACCGTACGTAACAGACTATGAACCGGACCGAAAAACTAAAAGTCCTGGAGAACCTTTTGGAGGGAAACAATGAAAAGTTGAGAGAATTGCACTGTGAACGTCAGAAGAAGGCGATGCCATTTCTTGAGGTTTACGGGTTCGTTAACATTCACCAATGTTCTCCGCTTCTATTAGATGTGTTGGTGATACCAACCGCAAGTATCATAAATCATAACCGAAAGGATTATATACCACTAAGGGACTGCTTACGCCGATTTGATGAAATTGATACGATCAAGTACCCTTGCTACCCTTATAGCGCTGTCGGGAGTATCGATATTGATGATTATAGGTTCGATGCGGCAGTATTAGATTCTATTCAGATCCGCTATCGTAATTATTCAAACCGCTACCTGAAAGGCGGCACTGTCGCTGACCTCCGCCTTTATTTTAATCAAAGTGCATCAGCCTTTGATTTGTACCCTTTGCTTCTGCTTTCCTTTGAATCGAACCCTTCTTGATAAGACTGATCAGCCAGACAAAAGAGCATTGTATGAAACGAGTTGAAAAGATTACCCTTCTTTCAAAGTTGATAAATGGGAGACCAAGCCAGCAAGCTATAAAACAGCTAAGGGAAGAAAAGCGCGACGCCTGGTTTATGGTCGTTACAGATGGAAGAGACCCGGAACCAACGGATTGGGTTGAGGTCCGGCCACGGCATGGAGGGAGCGTCAAAAAGATACTCTATAGAGATTTTGTAAACGATCCAATTTACTACGGCTGTAGCTGTATTGTCTTAGACATTTAACCATGAAGCAACCGGACAAACGTGCTTTGTTAAGCCAGCTTTTACAAGGACAGACAAATGGCTTATGGGCTTTAAAGGAGGAACAGCGACGTATTACCGGGATTGTAATCGTTGACCGGATGCCTGATGAGTTGAGCGCTGAACCTGTTCAAGCAAGCTATACCCCCTTAGAAGTGGAACCATGATAACAGAGCTACTTACCTACAGCGAAATCTTGGCAAAAACAGAAAGCATATTAATTCTCATACCGGATAACTATCGAGATTAACCCCATGAACTACGCTAAGATCAACAGTAAACGCCAACTCCTTGCAGATTTCTTTATAGGTAGAACAGAGTCATTACAGGCATACAAAGACAAACAGGAGCAAATTCAGTCTCCTTACCGCTGGGCGGTTTACAATACTGTAGAAGCGGTAAAATATCTGATTACTTTGGATGGCACCCGTAAGCCAATGACTGATGAAGAGTTTGATCAGGTACCCACTGTATCTAAATTCATATTGGTTGATTATGCGACAGGGGCAAGAGTTTCGGCTTTAAAGGAGCTTCAAGATAATTTCCCTCCTGATATGTTCAATGAAGTTTGTGTGTGATTTTTTAGCCCTTCCGGTATATATACACTCGGTTACAACTTAAGAGCTAATTATTACACTTTTAATGACTTGTATTGAGGAGATGAAGTATAACCAACCTTTTATAAGTTAAGATTAATAAGCAAAATTAAACTGCAAAAAATATGGAAAGACAAGAGAATCCGATTGACTATAACCTTCGTAAAATAGCCGAGTGTAATAAAGAACTTAAGCACCTGTCTGCCAATCCTGACGAAGCCAACCAAGAAGTAAACGCTCCCAATTATGAAGGGTTTACAATTACATATAAGAACAAGGTTGAATTAGATAGGGGCCGATATGTCAGCCAGTTACGAAGATGGTTGGAGCCCTATAACATAGGTGTGCTTTCCAGCGTTCCTGTCTCTACTAACAGAGCAGGTTTAAAGTATATAGCCTTTCTAGATATTTTGGGATTTTCGGATATAGTTGAGAACAACACACAGGAAGAACTGGACACATTTGTAGATTTTTTAATTAGGGACATTCAAAATAGCATGGTTTCAACAGAAGTGGGGAAAACAAAAATGCGATTATCTCATTATGGCTTTACACCTGATCTTTATGAAGCGAAGCTAAATTCATTATTGCTTTCTGACACTTTGATTTTCTGGTCAAATGACGATTCAGAAGAGAGCTTTCATGAAATAGTTAAAACCGTTAGCTTTTTGATGAATTTCGAAGCTTATTATTCTCATGTAGCCTTGAGGGGTGCTATTACAGTCGGCGAGCTTTCGTTTGTGGATTACCGAATCACACACCCCTTATTAATGGTAGACCAGTCTACGATTTATGGAAAGGCAATAGTTGAGGCTTACAGGATAGAAAAAGAACAACAATGGATGGGCTGTGTGGTCACTCAGAGAGCACTTGGTCATTATATGACTCAGCAGTCTTCTCAGGAAAGGACGGACAGCCTGCTTGCCGATTATTTGATTGAATATGAGGTTCCATATAAAGCAGAAAGTCGTAAAGAATATGTGGTGAAATGGCCTCGAACTTGGTTACACGATAATTATCGGAGTGATATTGAAAAGTGCTTTACTGAGCGCCAAAAACTTAAGCAACTTCCTCAGAAGGATGATGTTTTACTTAAACATGAAAACACATTAAGATTTGTAGAATATGTAGGAAACCAGACAGATAGAGAAAAAATAGATGATAATTCAATATAAAGCATTTTTGTGATTGCTTTATGGCATGAGAGTGTCTAAAGAAATCCTTCTCATACACTATAGAAAAAGTTAGTTTTCAGTTTTCCCGAACAATGAATGTTCTTAATTGTTTTACCTAACGCTTTACCTAAAAACAAACAAGCACTTACCATTTCTGATAAGTGCTTGATTTTCAGGGTGGGAGTTGACGGGTTCGAACCGCCGACCCTCTGCTTGTAAGGCAGATGCTCTGAACCAGCTGAGCTAAACTCCCTTTTTCTATTTTCCCGCTGACTATTTTCCGTCGTTTGGGAGTGCAAATATAGATAGCTCTGGAGGCTTTATGCAAGCTTTTAACCAAAAAAAATCAAAATATTTTTCAAGGCGTTCAGCTTCAGTGACTTTTGAATGCAAACTTTTTTACTCAAAATTCAGATAAAGCGTGACCGTGTGGGTACGCAGTTTTTGCAGGCCAATATTAGCCGTATTTCCCTGAACCGGTTCAAATAAATTGACCAGGCCGTGCGAAAACCGAATTTCTGGAGCGAACTTGAAGAATTCGAAGAATTGCTCAAATCCGATACCGTACTCAACCGCCAAGTCCTTGTTTTTGGTTAGCAGCCGGCTCGAACCGGCTACTTCGCGTCGGCGAACGTTGGTTTCCAAGCCGAGCGACGCGCCCCCCACCATGTACATTCGTGAATTTCTCCGGCGTTTCGACTTATATTTTAACAAAACCGGGAAGTCAACCCAGGTTGATTCGCGTACTTCACTTTTAGTAGCTCCGCCTGGGTATCTGGACTCCACCGAGCGGGAATACAGCGATACGGCGGGCGTTACTCGAATATCGAAACGCTCGCTCATGATGGTGTTCAGGATAAAACCAACCCGAAACCCGGCTTTGTTGGGAGAATAAAGCTGGTACGCCGAATCGGCATTCACGTAGGCATCGCTGTATTTAATGTTGAAGCGCGTGATGGGAGCCGCAAACAGAAAGCCGTATCGAATGGTCCTGTCTTCGTAGTCTTCCAGGTGAGTCCGGCGGTAACGCATCGACGACTGCGCCCGCAGGTCGGGGATGAGTAACGTCAGCAACAAACCAACCGCTATACTTTTTTTCCGATGTAAATAGAGCAAATGCCAAATGTAAGAGGTATCCATCGTGTTTGCGTAAATCCTGCCTGTTCCAGAACCCGGACAAAATCCGGGCCATCCGGAAACGCCTGCATTGACTCGGGCAGATACGTGTAGGCCGAAGTATCTTTCGACACCAGCCGACCGATCAGGGGCAGCAGGCGATTGGTATAAAAACTGAAAAATTGCTTAAACGGAAATTTGCGCGGCTTCGAAAACTCCAGAACCATACACGTGCCACCCCGCCGTGTCACACGGTGCATGTCGGTTAGTCCTTTGAGCAGATTTTCGAAATTGCGTACACCAAACGAAACGATCACGGCGTCGAAAACATTGTCTGAAAAGGGTAATCTTTCCGAATCGCCGGTGCGCAGCTCTATTTTGTCTTCCACGCCCAGTTTCCGAATTTTCTCCCGGCCAATCTTCAGCATTCCTTCCGAAATGTCGACGCCGGTTATTTTTTCGGGATTGAGTTTCAGGGCTTCAATGGCAAAATCGCCCGTACCGGTGGCGATATCCAGAATTCTGCGGGGCTTTTCCGGCTGCAGCAATTGGATGGCTTTTTTTCGCCAGATGATGTCGATACCGGCACTGAGCAGGTGATTCAGCAGGTCGTACTTGGGCGAAATCGAGTCGAACATTTCTTCGACCTGCTCGCGCTTGCTGGTATTTTTGTCTTTATAAGGAACAACGGCCATGGTAATTCTTGGATGGCTGGATGGTTGAAAATGGGCTGAGATGGTTACAATGGTTAAACAGTTAAACCGCTAAAAGGATTGAATGACTCAACACTGAAGGGTAGCCGAGCCTCATGCTACTACTTTTCAATTCTGCAAAGCTACCTATCCCACCTAACCATTTAATCCTCAAAACCATTCAGCCCTTTCGTTACGCAAAGGTAGGGGCGTTTGGTCAGAAAGTTTGTGATTCCCTGCCATAATCCGTAGTTTTCAGCACTATTTCTTCCCTTGCGCGTATGAATCGTTCCGACTTTTTGAAAACATCGGCCTTGGCCGGTGCTGCGGTGATGAGCCGCCCCTTAATAACGCTGGCCCAGCAATCCACTTACCGAACGGCCCTGATTGGCGCCGGTTGGTGGGGCAACAATATCCTGCGCAGTGCCATGCAATCCGGGCAGTCGAAGCTCGTGGCGCTTTGTGATGTAGACCAGCGCCAACTGACCAAAACCGCCCAGGAATTTTCCAAACTCACTAGCGACAAACCGAAATTATACCGAGATTTCCGGGAATTGCTTTCCCGCGAAAAGCCCGAAATTGTCATTGTAGCCACCCCCGACCACTGGCATCCGCTCATTGCCATCGAAGCCATGAAGCAGGGCGCGCATGTGTACGTCGAAAAACCAATCGGCCACACGATCAATGAGGGGAAAGCCATGGTAAAAACCGCCCGGCAAACCGGTAAAGTGTGTCAGGTGGGCACGCACCGGCGGGTTTCTCCGCATAACGTGTCCGGAATGGAGTTTCTCAAATCCGGCAAGGCGGGTAAAATCGGGATGGCCCGGGCGTTTGTGCACTACGGCGGTGGTCCGGGGCAAATGGTGCCAGACGAGGAAGCACCGAAGGAAATGGACTGGGATCTCTGGTGCGGACCGGCCCCCCTGCGTCCTTACAACCGGACCATGCATCCGCGCGGCTTCCGGCAGTACCTGGATTACGCCAACGGAACCCTGGGCGACTGGGGTATTCACTGGATGGATCAGATCCTGTGGTGGACGGAGGAAAAATACCCGAAAAAGGTCTTTACCGCCGGTGGCCGGGCCATTAAAAAAGATAATACCGACGCCCCCGATCATCAGGTCACCAGCTTTGAGTTCGAAGACTTTACGGCAGTTTGGGAGCACCGCACGTTTGCGGCCAACAACGCCGAGAAAACCCACCCGCAACAGGCCGTCGGCGTTTATTTCTACGGGACGGAGGGAACCTTCCACATGGGATGGCTTGATGGCTGGACATTTTATCCAACTGACCCCAAAAAGCCGGTTATTCACCAGGACGCCCAGCTTAACAAACCCGACGATCAGAACATTGCCCAGCTGTGGGACGATTTCCTGAAAGCCATCAAATCCAAAAGCCTGCCGACCTGCGACATCGAAATCGGCCACCGCTCAACCAACATGGCTCTGCTGGGTATGTTATCGTATAAGCTGGGCCGTAGCATCGAATGGGACGGCAAAAAACAAGTGATCAAGAACGACGCCGAAGCCAATAAACTCCTGAGCCGTGAGTACCGCGGGGAATGGAAATATCCGGTTTAAGGCTCCCGGCGGGCCAGTCCATACAAGCTTTTGTCTGTAAAGGTCCTGATACTCAGCTTCCGCATCTTAACTTATGGGTTAAAGTCCGTCAGGACGTAAACAGCTTACCTTTTTTATCAGTTATACAAAGAGCAAGCTGTTTACGTACATGTCCGATTCCCCCGATTCTACTGGCGATTTTGACCAGGCCACCGCAGGCCGGACTGCTCTTCGTTATCTGGCTCGTGCTATGCATACGGTCCATCCGTCAGACGAGCCATTTGTGATGAGTCGTCCGGAAAAGCTTGCGATCCAGCGGCTTAAATTTTTTACCATGCTGGCGGCTGCGGCCGTCGTCGTGCTGGGCATCTGGGTATTCTACCTGCCACACGTTTTGTGGACCAGCTGGTTTATGGAAACGCACACCGCCCTCGGTGACTGGCCCCTGATCAGCATTCTCTTTGCGGCTTTACTCCTGTATCTGGTCGTTCACGCCCTGATTTTGATCCATAACGGGGCCATTCGGCTCGTGGAGGTAACGTGTCAGTTCCCGCGTTTTCATGATACTTCGTACAACCGTCATTTGAATCAACTGGCGGAGAATTGCCCCCAGCGTAGCGTATTCCGGCTTCGTATGCACCCGCGCCCTTTACTGCCCTGGACCATGCCCGGCTATCTGGTAATGGTTTTGTTGCTGGCCTTCCTGAGCGATGCACTCGTGCAATTGGGGCTTCGACTCTGGTACGGGCAGCCGGTTTCGCCGGTCGTTATGGTGCTCAGCAGCACCGTCGTAGCGGCTCTCTGGGTCGGCTGGGCTACCCACCGGATCTTGCTGCAAGCCCAGATTCGGGTGATGGTTCCGCTCACGATCCGGCAATTTACCAACGATCTGGTCGAGGAATTTGGGCGTGAACCTGCCTTCCGGCGGTTACTCCCGGGGATTATGCGTCAGGCGGGGGTTTCGTCAAAACCGGGTAATTATCCGCATTTGCTGCTTTTTGAGGCCCTGGTGTCGCGCTTCGCCATGGATCCGGATAAGATGCGCGTGGTCAGAACCGACGGTTTTACTGAACAACTGGCCGGTTGTCCCAGTCAGATTCGGCAGGGCGTGGAACGGCTTTTTCTCTTCACGCTTCTCATCGATGGTCATTTATCGCCCCTGGAGCAAATCCGACTCCGGCAGTGGCAAAATGCGGGTGTGGTGAAAACGTCGGCCGCTGATGTCGAAACCATGCGCAGAAATTTTGTGAAAGGAGAAGGGTTATGGGTGTAATTTCGGAACTTGATCCGAAATAGCATCTATTCCTATGAAGCCCTTTTTGACGCTCTTCTTACTGGCCTGCGCCCTTTTTTCGTTTGCCCAAAAAAGCCCGAAACAACCCGTTCCCATTATTTTAGATACCGACATTGGCCCGGATTACGATGATGTCGGGGCAATGGCGGTGCTGCACGCCCTCGCTGATCGGGGAGAAGCCCGACCGCTGGCCGTTATTTCGTCCAATAAGCACGAACTGGTCGTACCAACCATCGACGTCCTGAACACGTATTTCGGCCGTCCTGAGCTGCCAACTGGCGTCCCGAAAGGTCCCGGCGTGACGGACGGCGCCTGGCAGAAATGGCCGGAAATGCTGGTGGCTACTTACCCGCATACCGTACGCGCGAGTTCCGACGCGCCCGATGCCGTAACGACGTATCGCCAAGTGCTGGCCCGGCAACCCAACGGGAGTGTTACCATCGTAACCATCGGTTTTCTCACCAACATGGCGAATTTGCTCGACTCGAAGCCGGATCGGTATTCACCCCTGAACGGAAAAGAGCTGGTCAAACAGAAAGTAAAGGAACTGGTATCGATGGCCGGACTTTTTCCGGAAGGCCGTGAGTTCAATGTTTTCAAAGATTCGGTTGCTGCCGAAAGAGCTTTTACCAACTGGCCCACGCCGATTGTATTCAGCGGTTTTGAAATCGGAAAGCAGATTAAAACCGGCTCTCGGCTGGTGGCGGATCAGACGCTGAAAAGTCCCGTCAAGGATGTGTTTGCCCGTTGCCTGCCCCTGGCGAAGGAAGATAATGACGGTCGGATGAGCTGGGATCAGACGGCGGTACTGGTCGCCATTCGCGGGGCCGAACCGTATTATGGCATGAAACGTGGACGGTATATTGCCAAAGGGGGAAACAATGGCTGGCAGGATGACCCAAGCGGCACCCATTACTACCTGACTGAAAAAATGCCGGTGGCGCAGATTACTCAGGAACTGGAAACGTTAATGAGGCACCAACCAAAAAACAGAAAAAAAGTTAAGTAATTGCACTTTTTTGTGAAAGAAGTCAGAGTATCTAGCCCGATATTTGCTATATTTGAGTTGCTCATCGTATAACTCTGCCATGATCAGACAACTTTTTATCAATCTCGCTGGCCGCGTTCAGGTTCGTGTAACTCAATTTGGCATCAAAGAATGGCTTCTGCTTTTCTACTTTTTAGTGCAGCCCCTCGTTTGGCAACGCTGCGTTGACGGGTTTGAGTATGCCTGGCATCTGCTGCAAATCGCCAGTTTGTTTGCTACGGCCGACATTGTCGAGCACATCGTAGGGTCTTTCCAAAGCCAGGTTGAACACCGGCAGTTGCTGACCCGCATCAAAGAATGGGGGCTGATCATTACAACCGTAGCCTTCGTAATTTTATTTATAGAAAGCGTAACAATCGGCTTGTAAGCTGACTAGCCGATTGTTACACCTCCGTTCATCAGCGACCGGACTCCGCGGTCGTGGTTTTCAGCGGTATTTTCTGGTCACGCATGGCTGCGTTATAAACGAATGATGCTACAATGGTTGATGCCTGTTTCAGATCATCGGCCAGAAGGTGGTCGTAGGTGTCCATGTTCGTGTGGTGCGTGCGAGTGCTGTACTCAATACCATCCTGAATAAAGCCAAAACCGGCCAGACCTACCTGGTCAAAGGGTACGTGGTCGGTGCCCCCACTGCTTTTGGGCGCAACCGTGGTGGCTCCCAGGTCGTGGAACGGTTCCAGCCACTGCGCAAAAATGAGTCCGGCAGCCGTGTTGTTCTGCAAATAAATCCCCCGAATTTTTCCGGTTCCGTTGTCAACGTTGAAATAAGCTGCCAACTGCTGCCCTTCTTTGGATAATTTGTTGGTCGCCGGATCCACAAAATGCTTGGTTACGTAGTTTTTCGAACCGTGTAACCCTTGTTCTTCACCGCTCCACAACGCAATCCGGATCGTCCGGCGGGGTTTCAGCCCCAGCGTTTTCAGAATTCGAACGGCCTCCATCATCACCGAACAACCGGCGGCATTGTCGGTTGCTCCCGTAGCCGCGTGCCAGGAGTCGAGGTGGGCGCCCAGCATGACAACTTCCTCTTTCAGTTTCGGGTCGGTGCCCGGAATTTCGGCAAGCACGTTGTAGCCTTTCGTATCGGTCGTGTGAAACTTGGTTTTCACGTCCAGTTCCAGCTTGATCGGGACGCCCGCTTTCGCCATCCGGCTCAGCGACAGGTAATCTTCCACCGAAATGGTCAGGTCGGCCAGCTCATCGTGGGCCGTTCCGCTGGCGGCATTGGCAAAGTCTCCGCTGACAAACAGGGTTCCGTCTTTGCTGAGTTGGCTGGTATTCAGAATCGCCAGCGCCCCGCCCTGTTTGGCCAGCTTCCGCATTTTTTGGTTGAAAGCATTGCGGGTCCGCATAGCCTGGATCATGCTGCGGTAAGAGGAGTCGCGGGGTGCCGCATCGTCCTTGGCCATTTTTTCGAGGTCCGCTTCCGTAAACCGTTTGGCATCCGGATTGAACGATGGCCTGATGGCGAAAGGCTGATGAATCAGAATTACCTTGTTTTTGAGTTTGTCGCGGTATCCCTCCAAAGCCGTTGTATCCGACTCATCAATGTACAGCACTTCGGCCTGCCGGAGTTTGTCGGTTCCGCCACTCCAGGCCCGAGGTACGGCAATAATGGTTTTGTAATACGGCGCCGTCATAGCGATGTAGCTGCGTTCAACCTCCCAGCCTTTGCCCCACTCGCCCCAGGGCTCCAGCCGGGCGTTTTGCAAGCCCCATTCTGTCAGCTTATTTTTCGTCCAGTTGGCGGCTTTCATAAAACCCGGTCCCTGCAAACGGGGGCCGTTTACGTCCGTCAGGTAAAAGGCGGTCTCCATAACTTTGGAACGGTTGAGCCCTTCTTCCCGGATTTTTTTGACTACGGCCGGATCCGGCTTGTCGTTTTGGCCGAACGAAGCGAGGGAAATGCCGGTCAGGACGCTGAAAAGCAACAGGCGTCTTCTCATGGTTAGTAACGTTTAGGTTGAGTTACTAATGTAGCGATTTGGTACCCGTAAGCCTATGAAAGTCTACCAATTGTTCGTTAATTACAATCGGATCTATAAATAAGTTAATAACCGTGGATCAAGGCCAGAACCGTCAGCAGCTTTCCATATTCTTCCACCATACCGGCACTCGAAGCGGCCAGCCAACTCGATAAAAACTGACGTTGCTGAAGAACAGCCGCGAAATCAGAATGGAGAGAATACCGCCCGTAAATAGAAGTTTGACGGTTTGGTAAAGCAATACATTCTGGGGCGTTTATTTCACAGAAGAAAATCAGGCAGGCAAACGGAACTGCACCACGCCAATGTACAATCCCCAGAGAACCAGCCTGGAAGCCGAGGCATTCGGCCAAACAGTCAGGGCTGTGGCCAGCGGGGGCCGATGGGAAACGCATTTTCGATATGGCCGTCACTTCGTTTTTTGCCAAGTCGCGAAAAGATGGTTTTCTGCCTGGTAAACGGGCTATGACCTGGCTAGCTAGGCGGCTGCTTCCTGCCTTACAATTTCCACGCTCTGAATCCGTTTACCGTCAGACGAAAGAACTTTAAACGTAAAGTCTTCATAACCAACTTCTTCCCCGGTTTCCGGAACGCGGGTAAACAGTTCGAGCAGTAACCCGCCCAGCGACTCACTTTCCCCTTTAACGGCATCAAAATAGGTCATATCAAGGTTCAGAACGCGACAAACGTCCGTCAGGAGAATCTTGCTCTCCATGATAACCGTCTGCTCATCGATGCGCTGGAAAGGCACCGGTTCGTCGTCGTCAAACTCGTCGTTGATATCGCCAAAAATCTCTTCAATGATGTCCTCCAGTGTAATCAATCCGCGGGTTCCGCCGTATTCATCAACAACAATGGCCATGTGAACCCGTCGTTTCTGAAAATCTTGGAGCAGATCGTCGATTTTTTTGGTTTCCGGAATGAAAAAAGCGGGCCGGATGAGCGTCTGCCAGCGAAACGAATCGTCACTGTCGAGGTGCGGCAGCAAATCTTTCAAATACAGAATGCCCTCAATTTCGTCCAGCGACTCCTTATAAACCGGCACCCGCGAATAGCCGGACTGATTGATCTGCGTTAGTAGTTCTGTAAAGGCCAGATCATCGCAGAAAGCCGTTATGTCAACCCGGGCCCGCATGGCCTGCCGGGCGGTCAGGTTGCTGAAGTTGACAATGCCCTTGATCAGCTCACGCTCTTCCTGCGTGGATTCCCGGCTGGTCAGTTCAACGGCCTGGTTGAGTTCCTCCATCGACACCTTGTAGCCGCGTCGCTGAATACGCTGGTCGATCACACTGGTCAGGCTAACCAGCAGGATTGATAAAGGGCGAAAGAGCGCCGAGGCCAGGGCGACGAGCGGAGCCGTTCGCCGGGCCACCGTCAGGCTGTTCTGGCTGGCGTACACTTTTGGAATAATTTCCCCAAACAACACGATGGCTAGTGTTACGATAACCGTCACACTGGCCAGCACCCATCCGGAGCTGGGGTCGAGCTGGCTGAGTTTCCAGACCAGGTACGTCACGATAACGACGATGGCCAGGTTCAGCAAGTTGTTGAAGATGAGCAGGGAGGCCAGCAGCCGCCGGGGGCGGTCGAGCAGGTGCATGATCCGGCGTTCGGCGGCATCGTCGCTAACGCGGCAGACCGCCCGATCGTCGGACGAAAGGGAGAAGAAAGCGGCTTCGGAAGCCGATACAATGGCCGCCATAGCCAGTAGTACAATCAAAATGGCGGCATAAGGGCCGTAAAAACCAAGATAGGTGCTCCAGACATCAGCCTGGAGCACCTTACCCGAGAGTGGATCGCTATCCATGTAGTTATTTCTAAGTGAACAAAGCGCAGGCTTAGAACGGTAGATCGTCGTCGCCAGCGTTACTCATATCGTCGGGAACGGGTTCCGGTTTGCGGGCTGCCGGTGCTTCGGCCCGCGGAGCCGTCGGCCGGGCTGGTGCCGGTTGGGGGGCCGCCTGACGGGGTGCCGGGGCTGGAACGGGTTGCGGAGTTGCCTGCTGACGGGGCGCCGGCGGTGCATCCTGGTAATCACCGCCTTCAGCACCATCCTGACGACCACCGCCCAGAAACTGGAACGTAGTGGCCCGAACCGTCAGCGAAAAGCGCTCCTTGCCTTCGCGGTCGGTGTAGGTTTCGGTTTTTAAACGGCCTTCGACATAAATCTGGTTGCCCTTGCGGACATATTTTTCAACGGTTTTAGCCTGGTCATTCCAAACTTCAACGCGGAACCATTCTGTTTGATCCACTTGCTCTCCGGTGCGGGTGGTGTAGCGTTCGTTAGTGGCAACGCTAAATTTGGCAACAACCGACCCTCCATCAAGGTAGCGGACTTCAGGATCGTTACCAACATTGCCAATCAGAATCACTTTGTTCATGCTTGCCATAAAACGGTAAATAAGATGATGAATTGATATTATCTAAGCAAGTAAAGTTAGTCAAAAATAGAGACTTTTCAAATAGTCTACTACTAAAATTGGCTTTGGTAACCGTTCTGTATCAGATGGTTTACAAAAAAATAGGCCATCGGGGAGCGACACGTTTCGACCTTCCGGAACCTCCACCAGCCAGAACCGCGCGCGGATGCGCTGGTGCGATAAAACCTGCGTCCGTTCGTCGGACAACCCCCTCAGAATTCCTTCCTGAAGAACCCAGTTCAACAGGGCCCCCTCCGGTAATTCCCGAAACGCTTCCATAGGTTCTTCGGTTTCAATCAGGCAAAAATCGTACAGGTGTTGCCAGATATCTTTCTGCGTGCGTTCCTTCATGGCAATGCGGTCGCCCTGCCGGATGACAATGTAATTAAAATACCGTTCGCGGACGGCATTCTTCTTGCTTTTAACCGGCAATTCGCGCTGGCGGCCCGTCAGATACGCCTGACACCGCTGCTGCATCGGACAGAGCAGGCAGTCGGGCGAAACCGGTGTACACTGGATGGCCCCGAATTCCATGATGGCCTGGTTGTACGTCGCCGGGTTGTCAGACAGTTGAATGAGCCGGTTGGCGAGGGTGGAAAATGTCTTCTTGGCCTGCGTGGTTGTGATATCCTCTTCAAGGCCGAAAACCCGCGCCAGTACGCGGTAAACATTACCATCAACAACGGCGGCTTTTTCGTTGAAGGCAAATGAGGCAATGGCGGCAGCCGTGTACGCACCAACCCCCGGAAGTTTCAGTAATTCGTGGTACGTTTCCGGGAATTGACCACCCAGCGGACCGGCTACATGCTGGGCCGTTCGGTGCATGTTCCGGGCGCGCGAGTAATAGCCCAGGCCCTGCCAGAGCCGTAGCAAATCCCGTTCATCAGCGTCTGACATCGACTGCACGGTAGGGTAGGCGGCTACGAAGCGTTCGTAGTAGGGGCGGCCCTGTGCCACACGGGTTTGCTGCAGGATAACCTCTGATAACCAGATGAAATAAGGATCGCGGGTATGGCGCCACGGCAGATCGCGCTTGTGGTATTCATACCATACCGTTAGTGGGTTGACAAAACCGTCTTTTAAGTCGTCTGAGTCTGAAAACCAATCCAAAATAATTTGTAACTAGGTGTCGTTGAGAAGAAAAAACCCGAAATAGTGTTTTTTCTCTAACAGGAAAAATCTACCTTTGTGCTCCAATTTGAAGAGACTTTTTTTCAACAACTGATTGAACCTTAAAGTTTAGTACGAACGTGACGAAAGCAGACGTAATCGCAGAAATTGCCGAGAAGACAGGAATCGACAAGGCAGATGTTCAACACACCATTGAAACATTCTTCACCGTAATTAAGAACAATCTGGCGAAGAACGAGAACATCTACGTGAGAGGGTTCGGTAGTTTCATTAACAAGAAAAGAGCCCGTAAAGTGGCCCGGAACATCTCCAAAAATACGGCGATGGTTATTGACGAGCATTTCATTCCCAGCTTCAAGCCGGCAAAAGTGTTTGTTGAACAAGTAAAAACCCAGGTTAAGCACAGCGAGAACGTTTCGGCTTAATCTTTTGTAAGACAAGAGAGATGAGAGATTAGACAAGAGAACAATTCTCACCCCTCTTACCTAATCTCTCATGTCTGATACGATGAACAAATCCATTCTTCTCGTCATCGGCCTGGGCGTACTGGCGACGGCAGGTCTGTACAGTCTGCCAAACGTGGTGGTTCGAAACGAAGATCGGACATTGACCAACGAACGGACTACCGACCCAGAAACCGCCGTTCGGGATACGGCAGTGTTGCGTACCGATCGTTCCGACCTGCACACGGTTAGCCTGACGCCCGAACAGCAAAAGGAACTTAACCGTTTAAGCGGCCGTTTTGATGCCGTTGACGATAAACAAAAACCGGCCGTTGGGGCTGATCTGATCCAAGCTTATCGAAAGGTAAGTCGTTACGATAGTGCAGCTTACGTAGCCGACAAACTGGCTCAAGCCGCTCCGACCGAAGCGAATGTGCTGCGGGCCGGAGATTTGTATTATGAAGCCTACGGGTTTGCCGCCGACAACCAGAAAATGGTGACTCTCGGCAAAAAGACCCGGGAGTTTTATCAGAAAGCCCTCGACGGTAATCCGAATCTGCTGGCGGCTAAGGCAAACATGGCGATGACCTATGTGACGACCGAAACGCCCATGCAGGGAATTATGCTGCTGCGGGATGTGCTGAAGGAAGACCCAACCAACGAGTTGGCGCTCTTTAATATGGGGCTGCTCTCGATGCGTTCAGGACAGTATAACCGGGCGGTCGAACGGTTCCAGGCTATTCTGAGCAGTCATCCGGAAAATACCAAAGCGCAGTTTTATCTGGCCATCAGCTTAAGCGAAATGGGCCGGAAACAAGAAGCACGGGAGTTGCTGGCCAAGGTGAAAGCCCGGGAGAAAGACCCGACAATTCAGGCGGCTATCAAAGAACTCGAGCAGAATTTGTAACCTGAATGGCTTGCTGATTTGAATGGCTACCGGGGTTATGTGATCCAATGGTGGAAAGGCGTGAGGGTTGAAAAGACCGTTAAGTCGTTCCACCGGGCAAACAGCCTCCAGCCGTCTAACAGGGAAGCGATCAGTCATTTTTAAAACCATTTAACATACTTACCATTATGCCTTGCGGAAAGAAAAGAAAACGCCACAAAATTGCTACCCACAAGCGGAAGAAGCGCCTGAGAAAGAATCGCCATAAGAAAAAATAAGGTAGGCCACCTGCGGGTGGATTCTACCATACAGGCCGGCCAATCGGAGGACTTATTCGCTTGTGCAGCGGGCAATTGCCTGATTGCCAACGAACCGATTGCCCGGCCTTTTTCTTTATCTCGGGCCTCTTAACCGCACATTCATCTTGTGAGTAACGAATTAGTAATTAGTTCGACTCAGAAAGGTGATCGGATAGCACTTTTGCAAGACAAAAGACTGCTGGAATATCACGTTGAAGAGTCGGACAGCAGCTTTACCGTCGGCGATATCTATTTAGGTACAGTTAAGAAGTTAGTGACGGGCCTCAATGCCGCATTTGTCGACATTGGTTACGAAAAAGATGCGTTTCTGCATTATCTGGACTTGGGCTCCAACATTAATTCGCTTAACAAATTTACCAAAGATGTCATCGCCAAACGGGTCAATACCGGCAAGCTGAACAATTTCAAGCTGGAACCCGAAATTGACAAACTCGGGAAGATTGACAAGGTATTGAACAAGAATGCACCCATTCTGGTGCAGGTTGTCAAAGAACCCATCTCGACCAAAGGACCGCGCTTATCCTGCGATATCTCCATTGCGGGGCGGTATCTGGTGTTGGTACCCTTTGCCAATACGGTCAATATGTCCAAAAAAATTACGGATAAAGCCGAACGCACGCGCCTGATGCGCCTGATGTCGTCGATTAAACCGCAAAATTTTGGCGTAATTGTCCGGACCGTTGCACAGGGTAAAGACGTTGAAGAACTGGACCGCGATCTGACCAATTCCCTCGAAAAATGGGAAAAAGGAATTGCGGCCCTGCGCGACGCCAAACCCCGCGACCGGATAATTGGCGAGATGAACCGGGCTTCATCCATTCTCCGCGACATGCTGAACGAATCATTCGACAGCATTACCGTCGACACCCGGGAGATGTATGATGAAATTAAAACGTACATTCACACAATTGCCCCCGAAAAAGAAAAGATCGTTAAGTTATTCAACAACAACAAGACGAAGGTTTTCGAACAATTCGGGCTGGAAAAACAGATTAAATCGCTATTCGGCCGGTCAGTGAGCCTACCCGGTGGCGGTTATCTGATCATTGAACACACGGAGGCTCTCCACGTCATCGACGTCAACAGCGGTAACAAATCGAATTCTGAGGAAGATCAGGAAGCTACGGCTGTAAGCGTTAACAGGGAAGCTGCCAAAGAAATTGCCCGCCAGCTCCGGCTGCGCGACATGGGCGGAATCATCGTCGTCGATTTTATCGACATGAAGAAGCCCGACAACAAGAAAATGATTTTCGACGTGATGCGGGAGGAAATGAAAGCCGACCGCTCGAAGTTTACCATCCTGCCGCTGACCAAGTTTGGACTGATGCAAATTACCCGGCAGCGGGTTCGTCCGGAAATCAACATTGTTACCAAAGAGGTTTGCCCGACCTGTGGCGGAACCGGTACCATCCAGGCTAGTATCCTGATTACCGACGTTATTGAGCAGAACGTGGAATATATTCTGACCCGCCAGAACGAGCGCGGTGTCCAAATTATGCTGCATCCGTACCTCTTTGCCTATTATACCGCAGGCTGGTGGTCGAAGCAGATGCAGTGGTTTATGAAATATAAGACGTGGGTTACGTTGATAAAAGACAGCTCGTTTGGCATCAATGAATTCAAGTTCTACAACAAACAGGGCGAGGAAATCGAAGTAACGGCGGGTTAATCGCTGGCCAGACTTCGAAACCAGAATGTCAAAAGCCACCTTTTCGGGTGGCTTTTGATTTATCCATCGGACAACTTTCTCTTTTTCACCAAACGGTTGACGGTTTCGGCCAGGCGTTCAATTTTGGCCTCCTCGGTTTTCGCCGAATCAATCCAGTCGATGTACGCTTTCTGCTCATCGGAAGTAAACTCCAGAAAGACTTTATGGGCCGCGGGTTCATCTTCCAGACACAGCAGTAAATCCTGCTGCGTATCGACCGGAGCCTGTTCCGGATACAGCGTGATATGCACCCAATCGCCTGCCTGTTTCCCAATCTGTTTCCGGATTTCAGCCTTCACCGCCAGGAAAAGCCGTCCGTTCCCCATCGGCATCAACTGGCAATGGACCAGCTCATAATCATCAATCTGGCCTTTTACTTTTACCCAATTGAAGTACGACTTTTTATCGGGCTTTACCTCCGGCAGGGCTGCGTAGGTCCAGCCCCCTTTTCCCTGGAATTTTTCGAGCCGATACGGGCCATCGACCAGCGGTTTTTCCATCGCAATGCAAAGGTTGTTCAACCGCTAAAGATATGGATAAACTGCTGACAGAAAGACAAGAACCGGCTTCTTTCAGCGCCGGTCGTTGATCGCCAGCAACGCTTCGGCGGCTGAGGACAGAAAAAGTTTGGACAGATTGGCGGTGTTACCAACGTAGATTTCGTACGTGTCACTTTTCAGCTCCGGCAATAACGCATCCGCCACGATGGCGGGCGAAATACCGTTACTACCACCGATTTCCTTCGGAAAATCTGGCCATTTAAACTCGATTCGGCACTCCTGCTTACGAATAATACGGTGTTAAGGTGCGTTTTCATAGATTCGATTAGTGAATCTATTTATAAGTTGTGCATACCGACGGTGCATAGAAAGCACATGATCACTCTCTTTTTGGCACTGGCACAAAAAAGAAAGCCGCTCGTCAGCGGCTTTCTTTATGAAAAACTCAATGCGAGCGAATGTCATCGATTTTGTTTCGTCGACGAGGCACCGCCCAGAGCGGCTGGCGTCGCGGTTCCTTCCGCTACGGCCGGGTTGCCTTCTTTGTCGAGTTCGACAACCTCGTAACCCAGTTTTTGCAATCCCGGCTTGATGGCCGATTTGTTACCAACAACGGTGATGATCATGTTGTTGATGGGCAGGCGTTTTTTAGCAATCGCGTCGATGTCTTTCTTCGTGATGTTTTTCAGAATCTGGCTTTGCTGCTCCACGAAGTTGCCCGGCAGATCATAATCAATGATCTGATTCAGGAAAAGCGCTTTCTGGAACGAGGTTTCGTACCGCAGGGCATCCCGTTGACCCACTGAGCTTTTCAGGAACGCCAGTTCGGACTCGGTAATCCCGTTCTTGCCGTAGTTGGTAATTTCTTTCATGAACTCAACCACCGAGCTATCCGTGGCCGCGGCTTTGACACCGGCCTGGGCCGTGAACGGTCCGGGTGTCTTGGTGCTGCCGAACGCCGAGCGGGCGCCGTACGTCCAGCCTTTGTCTTCACGCAGGTTCATGTTGATGCGGCTGTTGAAAGCTCCGCCCAGAATGTAGTTGGCCAGCCCCGTTTTGTAATAGTCGCCCGTGGCATCAAACGGCAGATCCGTCAGGTAGCCAATCCGAATTTCCGACTGGGCGGCTTTGTCTTTGTCGATCAGATAGATCCGGGTTTTATCAACCTTTTTAGCCATTGCCGGTTTGGGCAGGGTGACGGGTTTGGCTTCCCATTTTTTCAGGAAATCGAGCTTCGGCAAAATCGCAGCTTTGTCGACATTGCCCACCACAACCAGGTTCGTGACAGAAGGGGAGAAGTTTTTCCCGTAAAACGCTTTAACATCATCCAGCGTGATGCTTTCAACGGTTTTAGCGGTTCCGCTGGTTGGAATGGCGCGGATGTTGTCGTTGCCGTACAGCAGTTTGTTGTACGCTTTGTTGGCAATGACAACCGGCTGCGTGCTCTGGCTGGCAATCAGTTCGAGTTGCTGTTTTTTCAGACGATCGAAATCGGCCTGGGCAAACTTGGGGCGGAACAGTTTCTCTTCCACCAGCGCCAGCGTTGCGTCGAGGTTTTTGGTCAGCGACGACACCGACACCTGAATTTCTTCGGTGCTGGCGTAAATCTGAATGCTGCTACCGAGTTTTTCGAGTTTTGCATTGATCTCTTCGTTGCTGAAATTCTGCGTGGCTTCGTTCATCAAAGACGCCGTAAGCTGGGCAATGCCCGCTTTGGATGGATCGCTGGCCGACAGCGTATGACCGCCTTTGACGGAAAACACCAGCGTCACTTCGGGCACTTCGTCGTTTTTGGTTCCGATCACTTTCAACCCATTCGGCAGTTTATCGGTCCAGAACGGGGGCACTTTAACGGCCGGGTTGGGGCCGGATGCCGGTTTTTTGCTGCGGTCAAACGAGTCTTTGGCCTTGGCATACTTCAGGCCGGTATAGCCGTAGTCGGGCGATTTGTAACCGGTTGTGTCAATGGAGTAATTGTCCGGATGGGCTACAATTTCTTTCTGATCTTTGGGATATACCGTCAGAATAACGGCTTTCTTATCCTTGATGTACTGGTTGTAAACCCGCATGATGTCCGCTTTTGTAACATCCTGATACCGTTTCATCTCTTTCGGCAGGTAGTTGGGTGAGCCGGTAAACGTCTGGAAGGAAGCCAGTTGGGAAACCTTACCGGCTACACTCGACAAATAATTGATGATTTCGGCCTCGCGGGTGGCTTTGAATTGCGCCAGATCGTCGTCGGTGACGCCCCGTTTTTCAAACTCGGCCAGCGTGTTGCGAATAATCGTTTCGGTGCTGTCCAGCCGCATGTTCGGGAAGGGAAGGACGGTAAAGGTGATTTCGCCCGCCAGTTCCTGGGCCGGATGGCCGACATTAGCCTGCACGGCTTTCTCGGTTTTAACCAGATTTTTGTAGAACAGCGAGCTTTTGCCGCCCCCCAGAATCTGCGCCAGCGCATCCAGCGGAGCTTCGTCGGGGTGGAAACGCGGTACCGTTGGGTACACCATCCGCAGCATCGGAAAACGAACGTTGTCTTCGTAAGAAACGTACCGGTCTTTATCAATCACGGCGGCTGGTACCTTGGTTTTGGTGACTTCCGGCCCTTTCTGAATACTGCCGAAGTATTTCTCCACCAGTTGCACAACCTGCTTGGGATTGACGTCCCCACCCACGGTCAAAACCGCGTTGTTGGGGCCGTACCAGCGCAGAAAAAAGTTTTTCAGGTCATTGACGTTCACCCGGTTCAGGTCTTCAATGTACCCAATCGTGAGCCAGGAGTAGGGGTGGCCGTACGGGTAAAGGTTTTTGGCGGTGTATTCGTACACCAGACCGTACGGGCGGTTGTCGTAGTTCTGACCGCGCTCGTTTTTGACGGTGGCGCGTTGAATTTCAAATTTTTTCTGGGTAACGGCATCTAGCAGAAAACCCATGCGGTCGGCTTCGAGCCACAGCGCCCGTTCCAGTTGGTTGCTGGGTACGGTTTCGAAGTAGTTCGTGCGGTCGGCGTTTGTAGTTCCGTTCAGCGTTCCGCCGGCTTCGGTGACGATCTTAAAGTGTTCATCGTCAGCCACGTGGTCGGACCCCTGGAACATCATGTGCTCAAAAAAGTGGGCAAAGCCGGATTTGCCAATTTCCTCCCGGGCTGAGCCAACGTGGTAGGTCACATCGACGTGCACAATCGGGTCCGAGTGATCTTCGTGGATAACGAGCGTCAGACCGTTGGGCAGGATGTACTTCTGGTACGGAATAATCAGTTCGCCGTCCTTACGGGTTACGGTTTCAACGAGTTTGGTTTGCGAAAAAGCCAGGTGGGCAACCATCAGGCCCAGGAACCCCAGGCAATAGCGTATTTTTTTCATTGTATAGCTGATGAACTATACAAATTAACCAAAATATGACCACGTTTAAAAGGCGCAACGAACAAATCAACGGGGATAAAGTGCGGTCAGATGACCCGACAACGGATTGAGCCAGTGCGTAAATTTCCACAAAGGACAGTTATTTACTTGAGGGTGCTTAGTCCACCATCGACGCCCAGGATCTGGCCTGTCACCCAGTTGCTTTCGTCCGACAACAGAAAGGTAACCATCCGGGCAATGTCTTCCGGGGAGCCGATGCGGCCCAGGGGATGACGTTTGCCGGCGGCCTGGATTCGGTCGGGGGCTACCAGCCCGGCGGAACTCGCCAGTGGGGTGTTGGTCAGCGAAGGCGCCACGGCGTTGAACCGGATGCCATAAGGCGCGTACTCGGCTGCCAGCGACTTGGTTAACCCTTCAACGGCTGACTTGGAAACGCTGATGGACGAATGAAGCCCGAAACCCAACTGGGCCGCCACCGTGCTGAACAGCACAACGCTGGCCGATTTGCTTTGAATGAGGGACGGTACGGCGGCCTTCAACAAAGCGATGGCACCCAGGACGTTTACGGAAAAGTCGTCCCGAAAGTTTTCGAGCGTCAAGCGGCCAAAAGGGGCCAGCCGGATGGTACCGGGCGCATAGACCAGACCGTGCAGCGTTGCGGGCAACTGGCTTTTGTCCGGTTCGGTCGCTGTGCTGGCGTCCCAGGTGATGTGTATGGATTGAATTCCTTCCGGCTGTCGGCGGCCCAGGGTAAACAAATTTGCCCCCTCAGCTTGAATCAACTGGGCCGTTGCCTGACCGATGCCCGACGAAGCACCCACAATCAGGATATTTTTTCCATCGAATGTTCTCATACAAAGAGAAACCTGTAAAAGTCGGTGGTGTTTAATTAAAGTTAAACAAAAGGAGGAGTGAGACGAAAGGGCGATAACGGGAGCTGACTGAAAAGAGACGGTATTGCAGTCTGGATAAAACAAAATAAGCCCATTAGAAATCTAACAGGCCTATCCTACTAACCTATGATGAAATAGTATTCTACAGGACAATACTATTAAATTAGTTTGATCCAACTATACCGTGCTCTCCTGCTCTTTTAAAATAGTTAGGTGGCAAAATCGTTAGAAACAGCTCTTCTACCGCTTTAAGGTTCAGGAGAGAGCAGGAAAGTATTTCTCAGCAAACTACACTATTTTGTTAAAATTAGACTATTGTACCTACCCGCAAACGTTTTTATTCCGTAACCAATGGCTGTAATTTGGGGTGTTGTTCTGCACGCAATCGGAGGGTTCGCTTCCGGCAGTTTCTATTTGCCATACAAAAAAGTCGAGGGCTGGGCCTGGGAAAGCTATTGGCTCGTCGGGGGGGTTTTCTCCTGGGTGCTGGCGCCCCTGATTTTTGCCCTGGTTACCGTACCGAACTTGTTTGAGGTACTGGCGGCCGCCCCAACCGAAACCAAATGGTGGTCTTACTTCTGGGGAGTACTCTGGGGATTTGGGGGGCTAACGTTCGGGCTCACCATGCGGTATCTCGGCCTGTCGCTCGGCATGGCGGTAGTCATGGGGCTTTGTGCGGTATTCGGAACGCTGGTACCGCCCATCTGGCTGGGGCAGTTCGGCGACCTGATGCGGACTACCTCGGGACAGGTGATTGTGCTGGGTCTGGCCATCTGCGTGTTGGGAATCGCCATTTGCGGCATTGCCGGGATGATGAAGGAAAAATCGGTAACGGAGGAGAAAAAGAAGGAAGCCGTTGCTGAGTTCGACCTCAAAAAGGGGGTACTGGTTGCTATATTCTCAGGCGTCATGAGTGCCTGTTTTTCGTTCGGCGTAACGGCCGGACAACCCATTGCCGAACTGGCCGTGCAGAACGGTGCCGACCCGCTTTTTATGAATTGTGCCCCTTATGTTTACATTCTGCTGGGCGGTCTGACTACCAACGCCCTGTGGTGTATTTACCTGAACATCAAAAATAAAACCTACGGTGATTACCGCAACGTTTCGGCTCCGGCGGTGCGGAATATTGTCTTCTGCGCCCTGGCTGGCATCACCTGGTATCTGCAATTCTTCTTTTACGGCATGGGCGACAGCAAAATGGGTGAATACCGTTTCTCGGGCTGGACGCTGCACATGGCCTTTATCATCGCTTTCAGCAGCTTCTGGGGGCTGTACCTGCACGAGTGGCGGGGTGCCAACCGCCCGACCATGCGTACAATCACCATTGGCATCGCGACGGTGGTGTTTTCCACGGTTGTTGTCGGAATTGGTAATTACCTGGCGGAGTAAGAAAAGTAGGGATTGGGTATGCTCGGATGATGCCTGCGTGCGGTTAATTGGCCACCTGGTGAAAAGATGGGATCAATGCTACGGCGGTCGGGATGAAATGAGTATCTTCAAGCCGTTTCTCAACGACCGTCCTGTTTTATCATGATGTTTTACTGGATTGAACTGGCTGGATGGCTGGGGGTACTGTCTTACCTGGCGGCCTACCTACTGCTTGCCCTGCGAATCCTGCGCGCCGATACACTGGCCTACCATTTTCTGAACGTAGCTGGAGCCATCGGGTTAATTATCAATTCACTACACACCCACGACCGGCAGAGTATTGTGGTCAATGTGGCCTGGTTGCTGATCGGGCTTTGGGCCACCTACCGCATCTACCGGCCCCGGCAAAGCTTTTGACCGTTGCAGAAGCTGCAGCGCCCGACTTTTATACGCTTCAAGTTTCGGGCCGTAATCCGATGTTCCCGGGTAGTCGAAGTCACTCAATCCGGGCAACAGGAAACTTCATAAACCGCAGAAAGCTGACCAACGCCCGCCGGACCGGTTTTTGGCTGGCAGTAACTACCGTATGAACCGACGAAATTGGATAAAAAGTGCCGGTGTGGCCGCCCTGACCGCATCGGAAACCCCAACCGTCCGCAACCGGCCCGTTCTGACGGTTGCGCACATGACCGACGTACACATCCGTGCGGGCGACCGGGCACCGGAACGGTTCACCAAGGTCCTCGGAGATATCCGGAAACGGAAGGTGGATTTTTTCCTGAACGGGGGCGACTCCATCCACGCGGCTGACTACAAGGACGTGACCCGCGAACAGATGCTGGCGCAGTGGGCCATCTGGGACGACTGCATGAAACCCGTCCGGGCGTCGTACGATGTCTACAGTTGCATCGGAAACCACGATCCGTGGTGGGCAGCCCCGTCGAAAGACGATGCAATGTACGGAAAAAACTACGTGGTGAAGCGCCTGAACATTCCCGGTCGGTATTACAGTTTTTCCCGCAAGGGCTGGCATTTTGTTGTTCTTGACGGCAATAATCCCAACGTCTCGCTGGATGCCGAGCAGTTCGACTGGCTCAGAAACGATCTGGCCCAGCTGGCGCCCAATACGCCGGTGCTGCTTATGTCGCACTACCCGATACTGGGCGTAACGCCCCTGCTGGCGGGCGGTGGTCATTCGGATTTCAAGGCGTTAAAAGCGCTTTTTTACCAACACAAAGACAAGGTGAAAGTCTGCCTGAGTGGTCACCAGCATCTGCTCGATCAGGCGGTTTACAACGGCGTTCAGTATTATTGCAACGGGGCCGTGAGCGGTTTCTGGTGGGAAAAAGGCGACGCCGAATCCGCCGGGCCGTATTATTACCAGGAAACTCCGCCCGGTTACGCGATTCTGGAGTTATTCGCGGACGGCACCGTGACGAACACCTATTACCCACATTTCTACTAATCCCGATGTTTTCTTCCAAAACCGTATGGCTGTTTGTTGCCAGTTTCCTAGTCGCTCAGATGAGTTGGGGGCAGACCGATAAGAAAAAGGCCCTTTTCGTCATTGTCGACGGTATTTCGTCGGATGTAATCGAGAAAATTGCCAAGCCGAATCTGGACGCAATTGCCAAAGAAGGAGGGTACGCCCGGGCGTACGTCGGTGGGCAGAAAGGGACTTATTCGCAGACGCCAACCATTTCGGCAGTGGGCTACAACAGCCTGCTGACGGGTACGTGGGTGAACAAACACAACGTTTGGGACAACAGCATCAAGGCCCCGAATTACCACTACTGGACGATCTTCCGGTTTTTCAAAGAACAATACCCGCAGAAGAGAACCGCCCTGTTCTCGACCTGGCTCGACAACCGGACCAAACTGGTGGGCGAAGGGCTGGCGGCCACGGATCACCTGCGGCTGGATTATTCCTTCGACGGCTTTGAACTAGACACCATTCATTTTCCGCACGACAAACAGGTGGAATACATCCACAAAATTGACGAAAAAGTGGTCGATGAAGCCGCGGCTTACATCCGGCGGGAAGGGCCGGATCTGTCGTGGGTGTACCTGGAATATACGGACGACATGGGGCACAAATACGGCGATAGCGAACAATTTCACCGCGCCATCCGGATAATGGACGATCAGATGGGCCGGTTATGGAAAGCCGTCAAGGAGCGGCAGAAAATGTACGGTGAAGACTGGCAGGTGTTTATCACAACCGACCACGGTCGGAGCCCTGAAAACGGCAAAGGTCACGGTGGGCAGTCGGACCGGGAGCGGAACACCTGGATCGTGACCAACGCCAAAGACCTGAACCCGTATTTTAAGAAAGCCGTTTCCGGAACGGAGGTTCCGGGCGTGGTGGACATCATGCCGACGATGGCCCGGCACCTGAACGTTTCCATTCCCAAAGAACAGGCGTTCGAAGTTGACGGTATTCCGTTGACGGGCAAATTGTCGATGACCGACCCGACGGCCAAGAAAGAAGCCGGAAAAATTGCGCTGACCTGGCAGGCCGCCGACCCGGAAGGCACCGTCAAAATCTGGCTTTCGACCACCAATCATTTTGAGGAAGGTGGTCGCGATCTGTACCTGTTGATGGACGAACTGCCCGTTAAAGCCGAAAAAGCCCTGCTCGACGTCTCAAAACTGCCGACCGGTTTTTACAAAATTGTACTGGAAGGTCGTTATAACAACCTGAACCGCTGGATTGTGGAGTAGACCGCTCGATTACCGCCGGTTTATTCCTTCGTCACTACCTCGTCCAGATTCAGCAGGGTGTTGGCTGCAACGGTCAGGGCCGCCAGCTCCGGCGTCGCTTCCGTACAGGCCAGAAGCTGCACGGCTTCCTGTGGATGTTGCCGGTAATGCGCCACCGTGTTCTGATAAAGCCGGTTCAGAACCGTCAGTTTCCTGGGGTGTATTTCCTGTTGCAACACCAGCCGGTAGCCCGCCCGCAACTGTTGTTCGGGCGTTTTACCGCGCAATTTCATGGTTTCCGCCAGTCGCTGAGCCGCTTCCACGTACACCGGGTCGTTGAGCGTCACCAGCGCCTGCAGGGGCGTGTTGGTCCGCAACCTCCGTAACTGGCAAAACTCCCGGCTGGGGCTGTCGAAGGTAATCATGGACGGGTAGGGGGCCGTGCGCTTCCAGTAGGTGTACAACGCTCGTCGGTAACGTTCCTCACCCGAACTGAGTTTCCAGCTTTCCCCGCTGTAGGGCGACTGCCAGATGCCGTCCGGTTGCGCGGGCATCACGCTCGGACCGCCCACCTTCGGACTCAGCAATCCCGCCGTGGCCAGTGCCTGATCGCGCACCTGCTCGGCCGACAGCCGCACCCGCGGCCCGCGCGCCAGCAGTTTGTTGAACGGGTCTTTGGCTACCAATTCGGGCGAAGCCGCCGATTGCTGCCGGTAGGTCGCCGATAACACCATCTTTTTGAGTAACTTCTTGATGCTCCAGCGGTCGGTTTGGCTAAACTCAACGGCCAGCCAGTCCAACAATTCGCGGTGTGTCGGCGGGATGCCCTGTGTACCAAAATCCTCGACGGTTTCGACAATACCGCTGCCGAATAACTGCTCCCAGAAGCGGTTGACGGCTACGCGGGCGGTGAGCGGGTGATGGGGGCTAACCATCCACTGCGCCAATCCCAGGCGGTTTTGCGGTACATTTGGGGGCAGCGAGGGCAGTGATTGGGGCACATCGGGCCGGACCGGCTTGCCTTTGACCAACCAGTTGCCGCGTTCAAAGACGTGGGTTTTCCGGGCCAGATCGCCGGTTCCTTCGTACATAATCGGCACGACCTCGGCTTTGGCGTTCAGGATTTCGCCCAGCTTCTGGTCCATCGGTCCGAGCGCGTGGGCGGGCTGACCGGGCAGGGCGGGTTGCAGCGCCACCCATTTGACCATCACCCATTCGAGGGGCATCGCCGGACTGTCGAGCGTCAGGTACAGGTGGTGCCGCCCCGAAACTTCCGGCAGCGCAAAAATCAGGGTGGTATCTTTCCACGGGCTGCCGGTTCTAGCGACCGGCTGCGTCAGCAAGACGGGTCCGTTGGCGCTATCCCGACGAACGGACATCACGGCTTTTTCGGCTTTGGTGCCCCAGGCAATCAGCAACCGGTTTTTGCCCGTCAATTCCATGTTTTTGATCCGGGCCGAACCGCCGTGCTGGATGGCCGTATACATGGCCCCCATCAGCGAGGCTTTGACGTATTGATCAAAGCTGTGCGAATTGATTTTCGGCTCCACCACCCGAACCAGCCGCATCGTCTCCCGAACCGTCGGGCGCGGGACCGACTGACTAGTGAGCCACTGTTGCAATTCCTTCACCTTCAGCGAATCGTTGCCTTTGTAAAACCGCAGTGTGGGCGTATCGCTGGGCACATCTTCGTCGCGGGTGTTGTTAAAAAAAGCCAGGTACTTGTAATAATCCTCGTGCACAAACGGATCGTAGGGGTGGCTGTGGCACTGTACGCACGAAAAGGTGGTTCCCTGCCACACATCCCAGGTCGTATTCACCCGGTCGATGACGGCGGACACCCGAAACTCCTCGTCCTGCGTTCCGCCCTCGTCGTTGGTCATCGTGTTGCGGTGAAAACCCGTAGCCACCAGCTGATCGTCGGTTGGTGGTCCGCCGTTGGGAGTAGTCAGCAGATCACCCGCCAGTTGCTCAATGGTGAACTGGTCAAACGGTTTGTCTTCGTTGAAGGCGTTGATCAGCCAGTCGCGGTAGCGCCACATGCTGCGCGATAGGTCCGCTTCGTAACCTTTGGTGTCGGCGTAGCGGGCCAGGTCCATCCACATACCCGCCCAGCGTTCGCCGTAAGCCGGTGAAGCCAGCAAACGATCCACAGCTTTCTCGTAAGCATTAACTGAGGTGTCCCGCTGAAAACCTGCAACGTCCTGTTCCGTGGGTGGCAACCCCGTCAGGTCGAGGGATAACCGGCGCAGCAGTGTGGCCTTGTCGGCTTCGGGCGACGGTTTCAGGTTTTCTGCTTTGAGTTTATCCAGAATGAAATGATCAATTTCGTTTTTCGCCCACGTCAACTCGTCGCTTTCGACCAGCCCCAGCCGTTCCCAGAACGTACCAAGCTGCGGTACATCCGGTTTTTCAACGGGTTGATAGGCCCAGTGGTCCCCCCATTCGGCCCCCTGATCGATCCAGTTTTTCAGTAGCTCGACTTCTTCCGGTTTGAGCGCGGGTGCGTCCAGCGGCATCCGTTCTTCGGGGTCGGTGAGTGTCAACCGGCGGATAAACTCACTGGCGTCGGCATCGCCGGGCACGATGGCGTGTTTGCCGGATTTGGCCGGCGCCAGGGCTTCGTGTTTAAAGAGCAGGCTGAAGTTGGCGGCCTTTTTGACCCCGCCGTGGCAGGCAATGCAATGCTTGTTGAGCAGCGGTTTGATCTGCGTGTTAAAATCGACTTTGTCCTCAAACAGCCCCACCCACAAAAAGGAGGATAAGACCACCACGGCCAGGAGGGCGCCCACCAGATGGAGTTTGTAACGCATGGGATTCCGGAACGGTTTTATCGGGTCATTAGGAAACGGAATGTACGCAAAAAAGCGGACTTGTCCGCTTTTTCTACCTGCGATGTGTTGATTTTCAGGCTAATTGATAAACATCTCGTCCACCAGCACCAGCCCCGGTTTGCCTTTGCCGCCGTGCCATTCGGGCAGGGTACACGGTTTGGCGACGACTTTGAGACAGGCTACGGTTTGCGGTTTAAACGTACAGGTTACGTTGGTCAGCGAGTGTTCTTCGCCCTTGACCGGCATCTTTGGTTTAACGGTCGAGAGCAGTTTCATCTGATCCGGGCTGGGACCGCCCCAGACTTCAACCGTGCCCGGCGGGAAAATGCCGGTGGCTTCTTCAACCATGATGCGCAGGGCGACCGACGAGGCCGTTATCGGTTTTTTGAACTCCGAAACCACCACCATGTCGTTGTTGCGAACGCCAGTCCAGTTGTTGGCCCAAGCCGGGCTGTTGGCGTTAAACGTGCCCAGCTTCTGGTCAAAGAATGATTTGGGACCCTCGGCCTGGTGAACCCGGTTCAGCGGCTGCAACAGGATGATGCTGTCGGGTTTGTAGGCGGACCGAAAGAAGTCGAAGGTAGCGACGCTGCTGCCATACCAACCGTCTTTGTAGGCTCGGGCCTTGATGGTTGTCCGGTCGGTCAGCACGGTTTTGTTGTTGAAAACCGGCGAGTAGATGCTGTCGGGTTCGGTACCATCGGTGGTGTAGCGGATCTGAACGCCCTTGATTGGGTGCCGCAGGTCCAGCGGCAGCGTCTGCGCGAAAACCATCGAACTGTTTTTTACCTCCGGCGGATTCAGCGTGAGCGGATTGCTGCCGTCGTCTTTGAAACCGGCAATAAACGTGATGTTTTTGTGCGCTTTCTGCAGCTGCTGAATTTCTGAGGGGCTCAGCTTGGTTTCCCACAACGACACGGTCTGCAGATTTTTAAAATCCCGGATCTGGCTCTGCAAGTCGGCGTAGGTAACCTTCGTGCCGGAGAGCGTCAGGCTTTTCAGGTGTTGCAGTTTGGCCAGTTCCTTCAGGTCTTTGCCCGTCACATCCGTGAAATTTAAATCCAGTCGTTGCAGGTTTTCAAACTGGCTGATTGTTTTCAGGTCGGCATCCTTCACCGGCAATTTGGTTAGATTCAACGACACAATCTGGCTTTTGATGTCGCTCAGTTCCTGCAATTTTTCGGCGGAGTAGGTGCTTCGGTTGTAGAGGTTGACCGCCAGCGCCGGAGATTCTTTAGCCAGCGGGGCAATCGTGCGGTAGTCGTTGTTCAGTTTCTGAACGGTTTCTTCGTCAGCCGCGGCAAACTGGTAAACCTCTTCGGCCTGATCGGCAGGTCTGAACCGGGTCGATGCGATGCGCCGGAGGGAATCGGTGGGCGGCAGATCAACGACCTTCTCATTAAAATCCGGGCGGCCTTTAACCCACAGCGCCAGCAACGTGATTTCGTCGGTGGTCAACTGCGTTTTGCCTTTGGGCGGCATGTGCTTTTTGTCTTCTTCCGACAAATGAATTCGCTGGAGCAGCAGGCTCTGATCAGGGTCGCCGGGTTTGAAGAGCTTGCCGGATTTGCCGCCTTTCAGCAGCGCTTCCTCACTGGCCATGCTCAGTTGACCCTTCAATTTTTCGGAATTATGGCAACTGATGCATTTCTGCTCAAATATCGGTTTGATGACGTCTTTGTACACCATTGCCTGATCCAGCGCCACCGGTTCTGGTTCAGTTTCTTGGATAATCGGTCCGGAAATGAAGTTGTCGCCGTGGGTCAGCACCGCGCCGTAATGGCCCGCACCCACCAGCAGAAAGACCGTCAGGATGGCTGTGGATTTGGCCAGCGGAGCCTTGTACCAGTTTTTCGTGCGGCTCCAGTAGATGAAAGCGGAAAGGTAAAAAAGCCCGACGCCCGTCCATTTATGCCATTGCAGGACCTCGCCCGTATAACCGTCTTCCTGGGACAGAAACAGACCCATGATCACCGTAATGCCGGCCGACAGAATCCCGATCAGCAGCAGGTTGGTCAGGAAACCCCGGTAAAATTCGTTAGTCGCGTAAGTAGCATTAAAACGAAAAAGTTCCATCGCCATCGCCAGCAGCAGAATGACAATCGGGAAATGAAGAAACAACGGGTGCATACGCCCAATGGACTGCACCCAGGCCGGAACGACGATCCGGCTCTCGAAAAGCAATAGAAATAGTATGAAGACGGCCGAAGCAAACAATGCCTGCTCGGCCAGACTTTTGACCTTCTTAGTCATCACAAAAACAATCCAGCGGGTTTAGGAATGGGGTACTTTTTCAGGCAATAAGGTCGCGCACGACTTTTCCGGACACATCCGTCAGCCGGTAGCGACGGCCCAGGTGTTTGAATATCAATTTTTCGTGATTGAGGCCCAACTGGTGCAGAACCGTTGCCTGAAAATCGTGAACGTGTACCGGATTCTGGGCGATGTTGTACCCCAGTTCGTCGGTTTCGCCGTAAACGATGCCGGGTTTGATGCCGCCACCCGCCATCCAGATTGTGAAGCAGCGCGGGTGGTGGTCGCGGCCGTAGTTGTCGGCGGTTAGCTTGCCCTGCGTGTAGCTGGTCCGGCCAAATTCACCACCCCAGATCACCAGCGTTTCGTCCAGCAAACCGCGTTGTTTGAGGTCGGTTACCAGAGCTGCCGACGCCTGATCCACGTCTTTGGCCTGCTTGGCGATCTCGAACGGCAGGTTGCCGTGCTGGTCCCAGCCCTGGTGGTAAAGCTGCACAAACCGGACACCGTTTTCGGACAGCTTGCGGGCCAGCAAACAGTTGGCGGCATAGGTACCCGGTACCAGACAGTCCGGGCCGTAAAGCTTGACGATGTCGTCCGATTCTTTCGACAAATCCATGACTTCCGGCACCGCCATCTGCATCCGGTAGGCCATTTCGTACTGCTTTACTTTGGCCGAAATCTCCGGATCGCCGAACTCCTGGTAGGCCATGTCGTTGAGTTTAGCCAGGTTGTCCAGCATATCCCGGCGCGCGTGCCGGTCCATGCCTTCCGGATCGCGCAGGTACAAGACCGGGTCTTCGCCCTTGCTGAACTGCACGCCCTGGTGAATGGAATCCAGAAAACCGTTGGACCACAGTTTCGAGTAAACGCCCTGCCCGTTGCCGACCCCGCGCGACAGCAGCACCGTGAAGTTGGGCAGGTTTTTGTTTTCGTTGCCCAGACCGTAGCTCAGCCACGCGCCCATGCTGGGGCGGTTGCCCTGCTGCGAGCCGGTTTGCAGGAAGGTCAGCGCCGGGTCGTGGTTGATGGCTTCGGTGTACATCGACTTAACAATGCAGAGGTCGTCCACGATTTTGGCCGTATACGGAAACAGGTCGCTCACCCAGGCCCGCGACTGCCCGTACTGCTTGAAATCGACGAACGAGCCCACCAGCGGAAACGATGACTGGTTGGCCGTCATGCCGGTCAGCCGTTGGTTGCCGCGCACCGAGGGCGGGATTTCCTGCCCCAGCATTTCGCGTAGTTTGGGCTTGTAATCAAACAGTTCCTGCTGCGAGGGGGCGCCGTTCTGGAACAGGTAAATAACGCGTTTGGCTTTGGGTGCAAAGTGCGGAATGCCGGGCGTAAACCCTTCTTCGTCGGCGCTGTTGCCCCCAAACAAATCCGGAACCATGAGCGACCCCAAAGCCGCGCTGCCGAGTCCTAAACTTAACCGGGACAGGAACCGACGCCGGTTGAAATTAAAGCCGTGTTCTAAGATTTCCTTTTCCATGAAATTAAGTTTTCGTAATGGTTTCTTCCAGGTTGTAAATGGTCGAGACGACCCGCATCAGGGCGGCCAGTTTCGTCCGGTCAATTTTTTCGGGAACGGGGTATTCCCCCACGGCGAGGGCTTTTTCGGCCACCGGTTTTTTGATTTCCTTCGCTTCTTTTTCGTAATACGCCGTCAGCGTTTCGACTTCCTGTTCCCGCGGTTTTCGGCCCACAATCAGGCGAAACGCCTTGGTGATCTTGTCCTTGTCCGCGCTATTTTCCTGCAACAACCGGGCCGCCAGTACGCGCGACGCTTCCAGGACCGTGGGGTCGTTCATCATCACGAGCGCCTGCAACGGCGTATTGGTTTTCAGGCGTTTGACTTCGCACAAATCCCGGTTGCTGGCGTCGAAAATCGCCATCGACGGGGGCGGAACCGTTCGTTTGATCAGGGTGTACATGCCCCGGCGGTAAAGGCTGGGGCCGTGGTCCTGGTTGTAGGTCGAGAGCAAGCCCCGGCCCGAGGTGGCACCTTCCCACAAGCCCGCGGGCTGGTACGGTTTTACGCTGGGGCCACCGATGGAACGGTTCAGCAAACCGCTGCTCGACAGCACCAGATCCTTGACAAACTCGGCGTGAATGCGGTAGCGCGGGCCCCGCGCCAGGTAGACGTTGTCCGGGTCGTTTTTGAGCTTTTCCGGTGAAATAACTGCCGATTGCCGGTAGGTGGCCGACGTGACCATTTGTTTCACCAACCGTTTGATGTCCCAGTTGTGGCTCATGAAATCGACGGCCAGCCAGTCCAGCAGTTCGGGGTGGGTGGGCAGGTCGCCCTGCATTCCGAAGTCGCCGGAGGTTTTGACAATGCCTTTGCCGAAAAATTCCTGCCAGAGCAGGTTAACGTACACCCGGGCGGTCAATGGGTTTTTCTTGTCGAACAGCCACTGCGCCAGTCCCAGCCGGTTTTTGGGGTAATTTTTGTTGAAGGGCAGAATCGATTCGGGCGTTCCGGCCTGCACTTCGTCGCCCGGCGCGTCGTAATTTCCGCGTTGCAGAATGTACGTTTTCCGCATCGTATCCGGCTTCATGTCGCCCATGACCGATACGATCAGCCGGTTGGTGTCGGGTTTGTTTACGAACGTCAGAATGTTTTTTACGTCCGCGTCGCTGATTTCCATCAACGGTTTTTTGGCGTACGTTTCGGGGCCGCCAATCACCGACTCAATGCCCACTTCTTCGACGTTGTTGAAGAACGCGAAAAGCCGGTAGTATTCTTTCTGCGAGAAGGGGTCGTACTTGTGGTCGTGGCAGTGCGCGCATTCCATCGTCACGCCCAGCAGGCCCTTGCCAAACAAATCCGTCCGGTCAGTGACGTACATAATCCGGTATTCTTCCGGGATGACGCCCCCTTCTTCCGTGATTTTGTGGTTGCGGTTGAAACCCGTCGCCAGCAGTTGCTCTTTGGTCGAGTTGGGCAACAGATCACCCGCCAACTGCCAGGTAACGAAGTCGTTGTAATGCATGTTTTTGTTGAACGCGTGAATCACCCAGTCGCGCCAGGGCCACTGCGTTCGGTAGCCGTCGTCCTGGTAGCCGTGCGAATCCGCGTAGCGGGCCAGGTCCAGCCAGTGCAGGGCCATTTTCTCGCCGTAGGCCGGGTTTTTCAGCAATTGATCAACGGCTTTTTCGTACGCGTTCGGGCTGTTGTCGGCCAGAAACCGATCCATCATTTCCAGCGTCGGCGGTAAACCCGTCAGATCGAGACTTGCGCGTTTCAGCAACCGCTCTTTGTCGGCTTCCTCGTTGGGGGCCAGCCCTTTCTGCTCTTGCTTATGGAGAACAAAATAATCAATCTCGTTTTTGGGCCAGTCTTTCTGATCCACTTCGGGCAGCGCCGGTTTTTTCGGAGCCACAAACGCCCAGTGTTTTTCGTATTTGGCGCCCTGTTTGATCCACTTCTCAATCAGCTTGACTTCGCGCTGGGTCAGCTTAAGGTTGGACGAGGGCGGGGGCATCAGCAGGGACGTATCCTGGGTGGTGATGCGCAGGAATGCTTCCGACAATTCGGGTTTTCCCGCCACCAGCGCGTGGGCCGACGGGTTTTCCTGCAAGGCTTTGAAGGCGCTTTCGGCCACATCGAGCCGCAAACCTGCTTCGCGTTTGTTGGCATCGGGGCCGTGGCAGGCCAGGCATTTGTCGGAGAGAATGGGCCGGATGTCAAAATTATAACTGACTTCATCCGGCAGTTTGGCGTCGTCGGTCTTCGTAGTGGAGTCCGTTTGACAGGCCTGAATCATTCCCACAAAGCCGGTCAATGCACCAATCAAATAAGAGAACCGCTTCATTATTTACTATTCAGGTTTAGGAATTCGCGGGGTTACAGTCACTAGGCTGTTTCCCAAAATAAAGAGCAATTAACAAAAAGAACGCGTTAAGGACTGATATGATTCCACGGGATAATAATACTATTTCATAAATTTAGTCAAATTGTCCTTGGTAACCAACTGAAACGGGATCAAGACCTGCTTTTCGTAGGGTTGGCCTTTGGCAATTTTGATGGCCGTTTCGATGGCTTGCGCGCCCTGCTGCTCGGCATTCTGGAAAACCGTCGCGTCGAGCGTGCTCTTCTGAACGGCCTGCAGGGCATCCGGAATGGCGTCGATACTGACCACCACCACTTTATCCTTCAAACCGGCATCGGTCAGGGCCTTGACGGCTCCCAGGCCCATCTCGTCGTTCTGGGCGAAAACCGCGTTGATGGTGTTGCCGTACGACTGAATCCAGTTTTCCATCAGGGCCATGGCCTTGGCTCGGTCCCACTCGGCGGTCTGGTGGGCGATCAGTTTCAGGCCGGGGTACTGTTTCAGGATTTCGCGCGCGCCCTGTTCGCGTTTGATTTGAGCCGCCTGACCCATGTAACCATGTATCATCAGCACATTGCCTTTGCCGTTCAGTTTTTCGGCAATGAATTTCATGGCAATCCGCGCCGATTCCACGTCGTCGGAACCGATGAAGGCCGACGGTTTGGCCGTGGTTTCGGAGTTGACGTTGATGATGGGGATGTTGGCGGCCAGGGCCTTGGTTACGGCGGGGGAACTGGCTTCTACTTCGCAGGGGTTCATGATGATGGCGTCGACACCCTGCGCAATGAAGCTCTCCACCTGCTCGATCTGTTTTAGGGCCGACCGCTCGGCATCGACGGTGATCAGTTCCACATCCGATGCCTTCGCTTTTTTCTCAATTTCGTCGTGGACATTGACGATAAACTCGTTCTGCATACTGAGCATCGAGACGCCCACCGTTAGTTTTTTCTCGCCGTTTTCGCCCGACGAGGATTGGTTGCAACTGGTTAAAACGCTGGCAATTAGTAAGGAAAAGGAATAAAAAATAATTGGTTTCATAAAATAAATATAGGGAATCGGTTACCCGTTCTTGTGTTGATTTAAACTATCCAGAACCACCGCGCCGATGATGATAATGCCCATTACGACCTGCTGGTAGTAGGAGGTGACGTTCATTAAATCCAGCCCGTTGCTGATAACACCGATCAGCAACGCACCGATCAGGGTGCCGGTCATGGTGCCGGTACCGCCCGAGGTGCTGGTGCCACCGATGATGGCGGCCGCAATGGCATCGAGTTCAAAACCGACGCCCGCGTTCGGCTGGCCGGTGGTGATGCGGGAAGTGAGCAGGATTCCGGCCAGAGCCGCCAACCCTCCGCAGAGTGTATAGACCACCATTTTGACCTTGCTCAACTGGATGCCCGATGCTTTGGCGGCCTGTTCGTTGCCGCCGACCGCGTACATGTAGCGGCCAAGAACGGTTTTCCGGAGCAATACGGAGCAGATGATGAAGAAAACAATCAGGATGATGATGGGCGTCGGGATGCCCAGGAGTTGACCACCGCCGATGAAGTTGAACGAATCCGAGAGGTTCGAAACGGGCCGACCTTTGCTCAGAATCAGGGCCAGGCCCCGGCCGATGGTCATGGTGCCCAGTGTGACGATGAACGGCGGCACTTTGCTTTTGGTGATCACCAGCCCGTTGAACGCGCCCAGCAGCAAACCGGCCGCTAGCCCGGCCAATACCGGTACGATGACCGGGTACGTGTCCGGATGGGCAAACATAGCCGCTACGACCCCCGTTACGGCCACCGTGGAGCCGATGGAAAGGTCGATGCCGCCGGTGATGATGACAAATGTGACGCCAAACGCCAGCAGCGCATTGATCGAAACCTGCGTAACGATGATCATCAGGTTGGAAACCGTCAGAAACCTGGGTGTAATCATCGACAACACCACGCAGACAACGAGGAAAGCGATCAGAAGGCCGTACTGGCCCAGGCCGCGCAGGCGCCTGGGTGACGCTTTTTCAGGAGTAGTCAGTTCAGGTTTAAAAAGGGTCTTCATTCGGGTTGTCAAGCGTAATTAGTGATGCACCGCGTAGTGCATGATCGTTTCCTGCGTTGCTTCTTCCTTGCTCAGCAGCGCGGTTTGTCGGCCCTGCGACAGCACCAGAATCCGGTCGCTCAGGCCCAGGATTTCGGGCAATTCGGACGAAATCATGATCACCGCAATACCGTCGGCCACCAGCCGGTTGATCAGTTTATAAATCTCGGACTTGGCACCAATGTCGATGCCCCGCGTCGGTTCGTCGAGAATGACCAGCTCCGGCGACGACAACAGGACTTTGCCGATCACTATTTTTTGCTGGTTGCCCCCGCTCAGAAACCGGACCTGCTGATCCGGACCGGCGGTTTTGATCCGCAAATCCGTAATCATCCGGGTCGCGGTGGCCGTTTCGCTCTGGTCCTGAATAAACGGCCCCCGGGCGTGGTTCGACAGGCTGCCCAGCGTTAGGTTATGCTTCACCGACAAGGCGGGAATGAACCCCAATCCTTTCCGGTCTTCGCTAACATAACCAATTCCGTGCTGAATCGCATCCTGTGGAGTCTTGATAATAAGTTGTTTTCCTTTTAAATAAATTTCGCCTTCGTCGAGCGGGTCCAGTCCGAAGATGGCGCGGGCAATTTCGGTGCGACCGGCGCCCATCAAACCCGCCAGCCCCAGCACTTCCCCGGCATGAACCTCAAAATTGATGTCGACAAAATTCCCTTTCCTGCGCAGATTCCGCACGGCCAGCACTTTTTCGCCTTTTGGCGCGACGGATTCGGGGAACAAACTGTCAATTTCGCGGCCCACCATCAGCCTGATGAGGGTTTGGTTGTCCAGGTCAGCCGCGGGTTGGGTGGCGATGTATTTGCCATCCCGCAACACCGTTATGGTGTCGGAGATGGTAAATATTTCGTCCATTTTGTGGGAAATGTAAATGATGGCGACCCCCTGCTGCTTCAGATCGCGGATGATGCCGAAGAGCGTCGCCACTTCCTTGTCGGAGAGGGCGGAGGTGGGCTCGTCCATGATGATCACCTTGGCGTTGTTCGAAATGGCTTTGGCGATTTCCACCATCTGCATTTCGGCCACGCTCAGGTATTTCATTTTCGTCGTCGGTGAAATCGTAACGCCCATTTGGGTCAAGAGCGCTCCCGCTTCCTGATTCAGTTTTTTCTCGTCGACCCAGCTAAAAAAGCCCCCGCGCGATTCGCGGCCCAGGAAGATGTTTTGCGCAACGGTCAGTTCCGGCACGACCAGCAACTCCTGATGAATCATCGAAATGCCTTTTTTGAGCACCTCGCTGACGGCCCCGGTTTTCAGTTCCTGCCCCTCAAAGAAAATTTCACCCGCATCCGGCTGGTGCAGCCCGACCAGAATTTTCATGAACGTTGACTTTCCAGCCCCGTTTTCGCCCATCAGTGCATGAACCTCGCCTTTCCGCAGGGCCAGCTGAACCCCGTCCAGCGCCTTCACGCCCGAAAAGGTTTTGATGAGTCCGCGAACGGTAAGAATGGAATCTGGATGCATAATTGATTTCAGAACGAATTTGGGGATAAACAACAGCCCACGGTTGTAACCGTGGGCTGTCCATTGGTATCAGTACGCCTTACTTCTCGGTCCACTCGACGCCGGTATCCTGCCAGCTTCTTGCTTTGGCCGAGTTGATGACGGCTTCGCAGACTTTCTGGGTTTCCAGCGCGTCTTTGAACGTGGGCGAGCAGGGTTCTCCGGTTTCCAGGCTTTTCAGGAAGTCGGCTACCTGGTGGATAAAACCGTGTTCGTAGCCGATGCCCAGACCCGGCACCCACCATTTGTCCATGTAGGGCTGATCCCCATCCGTGACGTGAATCGAACGCCAGCCGCGCACCACCGACTCATCGCTGTGGTCGAAGTATTCCAGGCGGTTCAAGTCGTGCAGATCCCAGCGGATCGAAGCGTTTTCGCCGTTGATCTCCAGCGTGTACAGGGCCTTGTGGCCGCGCGCGTACCGGGTTGATTCAAATAGACCCAGCGAACCGTTTTCGAAGTGGCAGTGGAAAATACAGGCGTCGTCGATGCCCACCGGCTGCACTTTACCCGTCACGGCGTGCATCCGTTCTTTCACGAACGTTTCGGTGACGGCCGACACGTCCGTGATGCCGCCGTTGATCCACATGGCCGTGTCAATGCAGTGCGCCAGCAAATCGCCCGTTACCCCCGAACCGGCAGCTTCCACGTCCATCCGCCAGGTACCCGCACCACCCTGCGGAACGTCGGCGTTGATGGTCCAGTCCTGCAAAAAGTTGGCGCGGTAGTGGAAAATCCGGCCCAGTTTGCCCGAAGCCACAATCTGCTTCGCCAGCGTGACGGCCGGGAGACGACGGTAGTTGTACCAAACCGTGTTGGCAACCCCGGCTTTGTTGACGGCATCGACCATTTTCTGGCCTTCAGCCAGACTGCGGGCGAGCGGTTTTTCGCAGAGAATCATTTTGCCCGCTTCGGCCGCGGCAATGGCGATTTCGGCGTGGGTATCGTTCGGCGTACAGATATCGACGGCGTCGATGTCGTCGCGGGCAATCAGGGCTTTCCAGTCGGTTTCGATGGATTCGTAACCCCATTGGTCGGCAAAGGCCTGTACTTTCTCGGCGTTGCGTGAGCAAACGGCTTTCAGAACCGGCGTGTAGGCCAGATCGGGGAAGAAATTAGGAACGCGATTATAACCGTTGGAGTGCGTGCGGCCCATGAAACCGGTTCCGACCAATCCAATTCGTATTTCTTTTTTAGCTGCCATTGTTAGAGGTAACGGGTTTTACAGATGTACGGTGTTTCGTTTCGGTACCCATGGCCTGCAGGGGGCGCCCGCCGGTTTGTGGGTACCGAAACCGAAAAGGTAATTATTCACTCCAGCCGTGCTGCTCGCGAACTTTGATCATGGCCGCCAGAATGTCATTCCAGGTCTGTTGTTTATGCATGACCTCATTCGGGAACATACAGCCATCCCAGCAAATGTGTTTGAAGGCTTTGGTGAGGTTGCCGTTTTCGTCGCGCAGCCAGTAGCCGGCGTCTTTGGTGATGTCGAGTTTACCGTTCGGATCGGTGGCCAGGCAGTGGCGACCGGTTTTGTCGTGCGAGCCGGTTCCGTGCACGGTTCCGTCGTTCTGGGCAATGTGGAAGTCGATGGTCCAGGGGCGCAGGGCGGCCGTCATTTTTTTCAGACCCTCCTCCAAAGCCGCGCGGTCGCTCCAGTCGAAGTCGGCGGGCAGGATGCGGTCTTCGGGGCTGTTGTAACCCAGCATATACAGCAACGTGTGCGACATATCAGCCTGGAAGCCCATGTTCGGACGATCCACCGCCACTAGTGTGTCAATCATCGCTTTCCAGCTATGCATACCGCCCCAGCAGATTTCGCCCTCGGCCGCCAGCTTCTCGCCGTATCCGGCGGCAACATCGCAGGCTTCACGGAACGTGTCGGCAATCAGTTTGGTACTGCCCGCCGGGTCTTTCGACCAGAGTTCCGGTGAACTGGCCGAGTCGATCCGAATCACTCCGTACGGACGAATTCCGCTTTCTTTCAGCAACTGGCCGTATTCGCAGGCTTTGCGCACCATGTCGATAAACACGGCCCGGTCTTCTTTGCTGCCCAGGATGGGGCCGCCCCAGATTGGCGCCACCAGCGAACCGATGACCAGATTGTGGGCCGCTACTTTGTCGGCTAATTTTTTAGCGCCTTCCTTGGGGTCGTTGATGTCGATACTGGGGTCGAATAAGCCAACATCGACGCCGTCGAACTTCACACCGTCGACTTCCGCACCTGCCGTCAGTTCCAGCATCGTATCAATGGGAATCAGGGGTTCGGAGTCAGGGCCTTTACCCACGACACCCGGCCAGGTGGCGTTGTGGAGCTTGGGGAATGTATTTGCGCTCATGATGATTTTTTGGTTTAAGGTATTAGTGGTTGATTGGCAGTTTCGGGTAGCTGACGTGCATTGATCCGCTACCCGAAACCAGACATTATAAAACTAAATCCGGATTGCTCGGACCGAAGTGTTTCAGAATAACAATCGGATCGTTTTTAGACGGGTTGACGATGGTAACGCCTTCTTTCGCTGCTTTTTCGCTAACGAAAAATTCATCGTCTGTCAACTGGCCGTACCGGATCAGGGCGGGTGTTTCGATGTCCCAAACCCCCAGTTTGCCGTGGCCCTGCATGACAATCAAACCGTAGGCTGCGCTGTCTTTGATGGTGACGGTCTGGCCGGGCAATACCGTCAGTTCCTTGGCGCTGAAGGCGTCGGATTTGTAGCAAACCCACACTTCTCGGTATCCTTCGGCGGCCATTTCGGCTTCATCTTTTACCGGTTTCGGCACCATATACCGGTTTTTCATCATTTCCGGGTCGACGTTCAGATCCCAGTCGATGGCTTCCATCAGTTGGTCGTAATCGCCAATGCGGTCTTTCGGGGTACCGTTCCAGAGCAGTTCTTCCGGAATAATGGCTTCGTTCACCAGCGACTGGTACATGGCAAACACGTCGGACGCTTTCTGCGGCTCGTACGTACAGAGGCTGCCCGGAGCGTGCAGCAGGCCCGGCGGAACATCCCAGCCCGTTCCCGGTTCGAGCCGGTAGGCCATTGAGTAGTTCGTGATTTTGTTATCGCCTTTGGTGAAGTTTTGCAGGCATTCCTTGATGGTCTCCTTGCTGGTGCCGGGGGCGATACCGATAAAAGTGTACGGGAAATCACCGCCGTGGTTGTTCAGCTGCGGGGGGAAGTAATAAGCTTCCGGTTTGCCCAGCTGCCCAATCTGAGCCGCCTGCTCGTCGTTGTGGTGCAGGTGGTGGGGCAGAGGACCCATGTTGTCGAAAAATTTGGAATACATCGGCCAGCTACCGTATTCGTTCCACAGCCGGTCGCCGATCAACTCGCCTTTCAGTTCGTCAACGGCGTCTTTTAGCAGAAACTGCACTTCCTGGTCGCCATCCTGGAAAACAACCTGGCTCAACCCTTCGTTTTCGCCGGTCAGCGGACCGTTTTTGGCGGGCGTGGTGGACGATAACCAGCGTTCGTCGATACCACCGCGCTCTCCCCCCAGGACGTAATAATCATCGGGGTGTAACTTAATCCGGCGTCCGGGAACGCAGAAGGAGCGGGGCACCCAGGTCGGGGCCAGCCGTAAAATACCTTGTCCTTGCTCTAGTGCTTTTTCAGCTAAACTTACTTTCTCGGTTGTTTCCATGAAGGGTTCACTTTTAATCGGCTAAACTTATTTTCCTAAAAAGGACTGAATGGCGTCTTCCATACTCAAAATCTGGATTTCAACTTCATAACTCCGGCTTTCGCCCGGTTCCAGAAACAGCAACGTTTGCTGGGCGCGGGCGGCTGCCTGACCAATGGGCGGATGCGTACCCGGTTCAATGCCCGTCACGTATTCGCCTTTGCCCCAGTGCTGCCAGTTGGTCAGCCACGGTAGCTGGTCTTTCCGAAACCGCAGGGCCAGCGCAAAACCGAGGGCCGCGTTGTATAAACCGGCCGTACAGACCCCGTCCGAATCGGCGGTGGGATCGATGATTGCCACTTCCTCGCCCGCGCCGTTGTGGTCTTCCAGCGGGGCCGGGCATTTACGGAAGTCGTTGCCTTCGATAAAAATCGTGTTGTTCGGTCCCGGGTGCCGGGGTTGCCAGCTTCCCTGCCAGACGATGTCGGTTCCTTCATCGACCAGCGGCCAGCCGAAGTTGAAGTGGTACAGCAGCATGTGCGGAGCCGCCGTGTTGGCCCGGTTGATCACCTCGTCGTGAATCCGGATCGTTGGCTGACCGAGCGTGCCCGAAATCGTGCGCCGGAGTTCCAGACTGGGGCCGAACACGCGCGTCTGCCGGATGATGCCGGTAATGCTCATGTCGAACTTGCCCCGCAATGGGTCGGGCTGGATGATGGATTCGATTTCGGCCGGGAGGTTGCTGATCTCGTCGTGCAGACCACGCTGGCCGTATTCGTCGGATTCGGGACCGCCGACGTGGGTCAGGCCGCAGGTGGTCAGCAGACCGCCGGTGAAGGTACGGAGCCAGTCGATCCCCCGGTCCGACAAGGGTTGCGGGGCTGTAACGCCGATCTGGCTGATCCAGGCCAGCCCGTGCTGGTTGTAAAACGCATCGGCGATGTCCATCGCCCGGTCAATGACTACTTTGTAGCGCAGGCCCGTTCCGGTGTTGATCCAGGCAATTCGGGTGCCCCGGCCGGAGCCGTTGTCGAGAACGGCGGTTTCGATGCCGCCCCATTGCGACGGGTGGGAGAGTTTATTCTGCCAGGTTGGGGGTGTCAAATCGATACTTTTTTACAATTGCTTCAACATCAGGTTCCGGTATTGCACTTTCATCGGCGGGCCAACGTGTACCTGAACGCCCAGCATCCCTTTGGCGGCTCCGTTGACGGTATCTTCGTCGGTAACTTCGCTCATCAGCACGCCGTTGATGTAGTGTTGCAGTTTGTTGCCTTTTATAATCAGATGAAACGAATTCCAGTCTCCGCTCTTGATCAGGGTTTTCAGCGAGTCGGAGCTGCCCAGCGAACCCGTCACGTTCAAGCCGTTCCAGGCGTTGCGGCTGACGTTGGCGCGGATTCCTTCGGGCGTTGCCTGTCCGGTAAACGGTTTGATGGTGGTTTTCTGACCGCGGTAGGCCAATGTGGTTCGTTTGCGTTCTTCGTAATTCTGGCCGGTGTAATTGTTCTTGCCGTCGATGTCGGCCTGGTAACCGCGCAGGGCAAACGGAATGTCGGTAAGCTGTTCGCTACGGTAGTTGATGCCGGAGTTGCCGGATTCGGTAATGTTGAATTCGCCTTTCAATTCGAAATCAGCGGGTTGTCCGCCTTTCCAGATAATAAAGTTATTGGTTTTGAGGAGGGTTGTTGGGGTGATTTCGCCCACCAGTACACCGTTTTCGGCCCGCCAGTAGGTGGGGTCGGCGTCCCATCCATCCAAGTTCTTGCCGTTGAAGATGGATACAAACCCTTTCTCTTTTTTACTCTTTTTCCCCTGTGCCAGGCTGGTCGTTGTGACACCGCTCACTAGCAACGCGGCCAGTGTCAGCCCGACTGGAAGGAGTTTTAATCCTGTTTTTGTCAACATTGTACTGTTTGATTTTTAGCGCGTGAACGTTTGCAAAAACGAAGAACCGTAACCTCCGGCCGAAGCGGAGAGTTACGGTTCTGTTCGTTACTTATTTGCCTTTAGCGGCACCTCCATTGGTTTTATAAACTTCGTTATCCGGGTTGCCACCGGCTTTCAGGTACGCCATTAGGTCCTTCAGTTCATCCGGGTTCAGGGCGTTGATCAGGCCGGGTAACATGATGGATTCCGATGAATATTTGGTTGAGGTTACGTCTTTCTTCGGAATCTTACGGGTTTGGTCGGTTGCAAACGGGTTTTGCGAGATCGTATAGCTTACCTTATCTTCCGACAACTGGCGACCGACAACGGATTGACCGTTTTTCAGGTAATAGATCGTAGAAGCGTATTGATCAGAAACTGCTTTGTTCGGGTTGATAATGGCATCCAGAATATCCTTGTTGGAAAACCGGGTGCCGAGTTGCGTCAGATCCGGACCAACGTCTCCACCTGAACCCTGAACAGAGTGACACCGGCTGCACAGAATGGCCCCGTAGATTTTCTTACCCTGCTCGAAATTCCGGCCATTGAGGTCGTTGCCAACGGCGGCCACGGCATCATCCAACTGCCAGCGCCGACCCGGTCCTTTTGGCGCATATCCCATGGCCAGATCGTTGCCCGAAGTAGTCAGCAGCTCCGATCCTGACATTTTGTTGTATTTTTCAAACTGGTCTTTCGGAACGTGCGCTAAGGCCAGTTTGCGGGCACGGTCGATAAAACCGACGTAGCTACGGCCACCCTGGTATTTGAAGGCGTTGCCAAACCAGGTGAAGTATTTGTTCCGCAGTTCGGGCGTCCAGCCGGTTTCCTGACGGCTCAGCATCACGGCATAGTAGGTTTGTTGCAGCGGTGGTACTTTTTCCAGCATTTTGGCGATGTCTAAGCCGTACTGCGGGTTGCGCAGGATCAAGTCGGAAGAAGCCGTCGAAGGCGTTAGATTGAGCGCGTCCATTCCAGGTTCTTCTTTTTTCTCCATCAGCGCCAGCGTTTTAGCAACAACGCCCGGTGCTTCCAGGTAGATTAGGACTTTACTCAGGCCCCGGTTCAACAAGGCGGTTTTGGCCGGATAATGCGGGTTCAGGTACGCAGTGATCTTCGATTTATCACCGGCTTCGGGCGCACCCATCCGTAGGAAAATCAGTTCAAACGCGCGCAGAACATCGAATTGTTGTGATTCGGGAAGTTGAGCATAGTTTATTTTCAGCAGCGTATTGATGGCACCACTTTTGGCGTCAGCTTTGCCTTGACGGGCCAGCGCCACAATGGCCTGCGTGGCCCGTTGCGGGTTGGTTTCGGCCAGGGCTTTGGCCTGCCACTGATCAACCGGCTGGTGTTCAACGGCAATTCGGGCTGCGTAGCGCACAAAACGATCGGGGTGGCTCAAGTTCGGCCAGGCGGCATCCAGAGCGGCCGGATTCGGTTCGCCGTGGTATTGTTCGAGGCTCGTTCTAAGTTTATGCTCCGGCGTGATGTTGGCTGCCGTTGTCGCAGCCGAAGCCGATTCAGAACCGTTGTAATACACCCGGTACAGGTCGGATTCCAGCCGACGGCCGCCGGTGAGGAAGTACATGGCGCCGTCGGGGCCAATGGTACCGTCGGTCAGCGGCAGCGGTGAACCCGAGATAAATTCCTCCCGTTCGCCTTCGTACGTAGCGCCTTTCGGTTTCAGGTGAACGGAATAAATAATTCCAAAGCTCCAGTCGAAGGCATACAGGGACTGACGGTATTTTTGCGGGAATTTGGCATTCGCTCCGTAAAAGACGTTGGTTGGAGACCCCTGGCCGATGTTTAGCAACGGTGGCAGGTTATCGGGATTGCCGGGCAGCCACTTGCTGTTCCCCGTGCGCCAGCCAAATTCAGAGCCGCTCGTGATGTGACAAATCCGGGTCGGGCGGTACCAGGGCGTACCAAAATCCCACTCCATGTCCGAATCATAGGTGAACATATCACCGGCTTCGTTGAAGGCCACATCAAACTCGTTCCGGAAACCGGCTCCGATCAGTTCCCAGCGCTTTCCTTCGGGGTCGATGTTTGCCACCCAACCGCCGGGTGCCATGCGGTCGTTAGCGTGGCCGCGGGGATCTTTGATCAGTGGGAACAGGTTATCTTCCTGCCAGTTGGACGGAAGCCGATAGGCGTCCATTTTCGGAACGTCGGTGTGATTTCCGGCCACAACGTAAAGCGATTTTTTGTCGGGTGACAACACGACGCTGTGCGGACCGTGTTCGCCTTCCCCTTGCAATTCCCGCAACAGCGTAACTTTGTCAAACTGATCGTCGCCGTCGGTGTCCTGCAAACGGTATAGGCCGCTGGGTTTTGGAAAACGCTGGCTGGCCCGGTTATTAACCATAACGTACAAGCTATTGAAGGCGTAGAGTAAGCCTTGTGCGTAGCCCATACTCACCTTGGCGGTGTCGGATTTGATGTTCAGTTTTTCAATCTTGGGTTTGGCACCCGACCCGATCGGCGGTAACTCCAGACGGTATAAAGAACCATATTGATCCGAGGTAATCATGCGGCCTTTACTGTCGAAGGTCATGGCGACCCACGATCCGTTTCCGTCTTCGGACGGGCTGTAGAGGTGCTCTGCCTTAAAACCAGGCAGCAGCTTTAGCTTGTCGATTTTGGATTTGTCGGCCAGCGGATTTTTATCCGTTTCCGAAACCTGCATCGTCACCCAGGATGCTCCGAGTAGCGCCAGTGCGGAAACTGATAAAAACAACTTAACCGATCGGTACGTTGAAAACATAAGTTAATTGGGTTTATACAGTAAAAAAATGCTCGTCGACCCGAAAGCTGAGAAAAGCTGTTAACGAGTAAGTGCTATAAATTCAATGAAATGGTAAAATAGTTGATATCCTTTGAAATCATTGTCCGGCGCTGTACTGACCCGGCTAAAGATTTTGAATCGATTGGCTAGAGACGGTTAACGGGTATGGGTTTGCAGATCATATAAAGGCTGTTGTTATTTAAATAAAAGTTGATTCATACGCCTGATAAGTTAAAAGGAAGGGCTTCTTACTGATTGCCTGCCAAAGAAAGGTTCGGGCAAACCGGGTAATCGTTTGAAACCCGGCTGGTTGCCAGAGGAGCCAGCCGGGTTCGGGTCATTAAAAATGCGGAGTCAGAGCAGACTCAACCGCCGGCAGACCGTAGTAATCGTCCAGAACCGTGAAGGCATTCGGCGGGGGAACGGCCCCATCCGGGTAATAATAAGCCGCCGGATTCGCTTTAACTTCGGCGCCGTAAGCCGTGATAATTTCCTTCACCCGTCCTGTCCGGGTCAAGTCAAACCAACGTTTGTTTTCAAACGCTAGCTCGACCCGACGCTCTTTGAAGATGGCTTCGCGCATGTCCGTCTGCGACGTTGCCGTTGTTGCGGGCAAACCTGCCCGGGTGCGAACCCGGTTGAGATACGTGGCTGCTTCGGCGGTCTTTCCCTGTTCATTCAGCGATTCGGCTAAGAAAAGCAGCACTTCCGCGAACCGGTAAACTGGCCAGTTCTGGCCGGTATTGCCGTGGAGCGAGTGAGTCCGGGAGTATTTCTTGATGTAGGGAAACTTCTTATCCGTCCGCAAGCTGGTGCTTAACGTAATGTAACCAATGCTTGCATCCTTACGCTTATCGCCGGTTTCGTAGGCTCTGATCAGGTTCGGCGTTGGAATGTTATTGCTTTCCTGCGACGTAGGCTGGGTGTTGGAGGTTCCCGTCAATGGTTTCAACTCGTCTATGGTAACAGGCGAGGGGATAAACTGGTACATGAAGTTCCCGTTAAATCCGGCGGCTCCTTCCATGTACTGGACTTCGAAAACCGATTCCAGGTTGTTTTTATTGCTGGTGGTGTTCGAAAAAGCTTCGCTGTAATCCGTCATCAACTGGTACGTGTCATTGTTGACCACATCCTTCATCAATGGTTCCACCTGGGGCCATTTCTTCTGGGTGATATACAGATTGGCCAGCAGGGTTTTAGCCGCACCGGATGTGGCCCGACCTGCTTCCTGAGTCGCCTTTTTGGGCAAAAGCGCAGCGGCTGCTTTGGCATCTTCCTCGATTTGTGCGTAGACCTGATCTGCCGTTGATAGCGGCAGGGCGGCTTCTTCGCGATTCGGAACGGGTTTTAAATGCAAGGGCACTTTACCAAACAAACGAATCAAATCGAAATACGCAAAGGCGCGTAAAAACAGCGCCTGTCCTTTCAGATTGTTCTTGGAAGCCTCCGCAAACTCAACACCGTCGATGGTGGTCAAGATCTGGTTGGCGCGGGCAATGATCTGGTAGTTCAAGCGATACTGCTGGAGTACGTTATCGTTGGCGGTTACGCCGTTTGCCGTTGGCACCGCAAAGTCAGCGAGGTTTTCAGTTGGATCCACCGCCCCGTAAAGAATGTTCCGGGCATAGTAAGCGTTATCGGAATGCAATTCCTGCAATTTCCAGGCCCGGTCGTTGAACATGGGGCGCAGGGGCGCGTAGGTGGCGTTGACGGCCTGCACAAAATCTGCTTCTGACTTGAAAAAAGTAGCGGAACTGAGCTGGGTTTCGGGGGTAACCGTTAAAAAGTCTTCTTTACAACCGGTCAGGGCTATTGCCAAAAGCCAAGTTGCTATGTATTTTATTTTCATACTTGTTAGAAAAGTCTGGTGAAATAAAGTGGACTGTCAACCTGATTTAGAAGTTAAGATTAACCCCAATCGTGTAGGTACGCGGAACCGGATAGTTGGAGAAGTCAACACCCTGGCTCAGGTTTCCGCCGTCGCCACCGCCGTCAGCCTGGGCGCTGGTTTCCGGGTTAGGTCCGCCCCAGTATTTGGTGAACACATAAGCCTGCTGAACAGAAGCGTACACCCGGGCCGATTGGAAGAACTTCTGAAGCTTGCCAAAGGTATAACCGAGGGTGATGTTCTTAATGGTGAAGAACGATGCGTCGGCCAGGAAGTGGCTGCTGTTCCAGTCGCGTTCGAGACCGGTGTAGTTTCCGCCTTCGTTGGTAGCGCCATACATGCCCTTGCCTTCCGTGATTACCGTCCTACTGGTGACTTTACCATCGGCGTTCCGGATACTTTGAACCCGGAAGCGATCTTTCACGCCTTCCACCATGTTGAATACCCCGTCGAGGTTAGCGGTACTGTATAGGTGGCGAACCCAAAGTTGATTGCCGTAAGAACCAGAGCCTACGATGGAGAGATCCCATTTGCCGTAGCTCAAGTTGTTGGTAATACCGTAGGTAAATTTGGGGAACGGACTGCCAATGATGGTCCGGTCGTCCATATCCCCACCGTTGGTGATTATTCCGTCGCCGTTCACGTCTTTAAACTTGATGGTACCGACGGCCGAACGGCCTGGAACGATGGGAGATGAGTCAACTTCCTCCTGGCTTCTATAAAAGCCGTCCTTCACCAGGCCGTAGAACATCCCAAAGGGTTGACCAACCTGCGTAATGTGGAAGGTTCCGTATACGCGGTCAATGCCCGGCGCCAGTTCTAAGACTTTATTGCGGTTAAACGAGATGTTGGCGTTGGTCGTCCATTGCAGTTTGCCTTCGGTATTACGCGTGGTAACGGCAAATTCGTGACCCCAGAACTTAATTTCACCGATGTTGTCCCAGAACGTACCAAATCCGGCTTCCTGCGGAATCTGTACGGCATAGAGCAGGTTCGTGGTCCGTTTGGTGTAGAAGTCGTACGTAAACTGAATCCGGTCATTGAACAGTCCAAGGTCGAGTCCCAGGTCGAGCTGACGGGTGGTTTCCCAGCCCAGATTGGGGTTGGCCAGTGTCGTTACGGCAGCGCCCGTCGCCACAGTGCTACCAAATACCGAGTTTACGGTGTTGTTGATCAGCGCGTATTGGGTGTAGTTACCGATGTTGTTGTTCCCGATAATTCCGTAGCTGGCCCGCAGTTTGGCAAACGATATTTCGGGAGTGCCTTGCAGGAACGCTTCATCCGAAACGACCCAACCCGCCGAAACGGACGGGAATGTTCCCCAGCGATTGTTGGACCCAAACCGGGATGAACCATCGCGACGGATCGCGGCTGTGAAGAGGTATTTTCCTTTATAGTTGTAGTTTAGCCGCGACAGCAGGGATGTCAGCGTCCAGTCGTTTACGCCGTTTTGCGTGCCTCCCCGGTTGATGTTGAGCGCTGCCTGAACAGTTGGCAGACGGTCGTCGGCATAGGTGTCGGCCTGAATGCGCGAAAACTCCTGCCGAAACCGCTGATTCGTATAACCTGCCAGCAACTCAAAGTTATGATCACCAAAACTGCGGTTGTAAGTAGCGGTGTTTTCGTTCAGCCAACCGACGTTTTCCAGCGCCTGCCGGATCGATACCGCCGTTGTCGGAATCGGTACGTTCATCGCACTCGTGGCCGTCGAAGGATTGAAGAAGAAAAACTTGTTGTTTTCAAACTCAATGTTGATGGTTGATTTCAACCGCAAACCGCTGATGGGGCTGTATTGCAGGTAGGCATTACTGAGCAGCTTGGTCTGCTTGTTCTGATTAACCAGTTCCGTAGCGGCTCGTACCCAGTTCGGGTAGTTGTAGATGTTACCGGTGCTGCTGGGGAAGGTATTGAACTTTGTCAGCTCGCCATTGGCATCGCGAATGGGCATCACGGGCCAGGTGTGCAGGGCGTTGAACAAAATACCCGTTCCACGGTCGCCGTCGGTGCGGGGCGTATTGTCGAACACGTACTGAGGAGCAATGTTGAATCCAACCCGTACTTTATCCGAAACGTCGTAATCGGTGTTCATCCGGAGGGAGTAACGCGTGTATTTCGTATTCAGAATAACGCCTTCCTGGTCAAAAATTCCCGCAACAATCGACGTTCTGGCCTTGTCGGTGTTCGAGGAGATGGTCAGGTTGTAGCTTTGGATCGGAGCCGTCCGGAGCAACGCACCAAACCAGTCGTTGTCCTTGTCGGCATACTGCGCCGGATTCTGAAATTCAGCAGGAACGGGTTTTGCATCGTCTTCGTAATACTCTTTTTTGAATTGCGCAAATTCCTGGGCATTCAGCATTTTAATACGGCCCTTTTCCGGTACCTGCTGAACGCCCGCGAAAGCATTGAAACTCACGCTGGTTTTGCCGGCCTGTCCGCGCTTGGTCGTGATCAGTACGACCCCGTTGGCCGCCCGCGAGCCATACAGCGACGTAGAAGAAGCGTCTTTCAGAACGGAAATGTCTTCGATCTCGTCCGGGTTGATGGCGCCAATGCTTCCGGTTATTGGAAAACCGTCGACAACGTACAACGGCTCGCTACCCGCCGAAACCGATAACTGACCCCGAATCCGGACGGACATCCCCTGACCCGGTTTACCGGTGGCCTGGTTGATCTGAACCCCCGCCAGACGACCCTGCAATTTTTGGGTGACCTGCGAAACCGGAATATCCTTTAGCTCTTTCGCCGTTACGGTTTGCACCGCTCCCGTTACCTCCTTTTTCAACTGGCTACCGTATCCTACTACCACCACTTCCGATAGCGTTTGATCGTCGGGGGATAGTTTGACGTTGATGGAAGTCTGACTACCTACAACCAGTTCCTGTTTCAAATAGCCGACAGAGCTAAAAACGAGTGTCGCCCGGGTGTCGGGAACCGAAATCTTATATTTTCCTTCGGCATCGGTAGTGGTGCCTTGCGTGGTACCTTTCACGACCACATTGACACCCGGCAGTCCAGTCCCGCTTTCATCGGTTACTGTACCCATAACATCCACTGCCAGCGGGGCCGTCGTAGTTGATTTCTTTTCCAATCCAGGGTTTTTACCGCCTGCGTAGGTCCAGGCGGGGCTAGTCAGCAAACTGAAAAGCAGACACGGAGTTAGTATCTGTTGGGCAATACGGTGGGAGCTACCCAGTCGAGTAATGCGTTTTTTCATGAGGTAATAATTGGTAAAGGTTTAGGAGAAGTCCTGCTTAAAACCAGTTGTTCTTCTTCAGGGAATGAATTAAAAGTTCGCTCACATTAATTCCAGCATTGTGAATACGTGATGGCATTACTTTACGGCATAATAGAGATGATTAAGTTGTAGACTACGGCCTGTTCGTGGATAGTTTTTCACAATTTAAAAGAAAGGGTTTAGGAAAATAGTATTTATTAATTTCTATTTATTATGAAATTAATTCAATTAACAAAAAGATGCAATAAGCACTGTCCTTTACTCTGCTGGTTTTAGCAAAAAAGGGTGCTTATTCGATTAAATGGATATATTTTAGGATTTTGTTAGGTTAACAGTTCCAGGACTGCTTTTCCTTTGCCATCCGGCGTTGTGTAGAAAGGTCGTTTCTCGATCTCGTACTGCGTGTCTTCCGGTACACCCAGCGCGTGGTAAATGGTCTGGTGAATACCGTCGATCTTAACGGGGTTTTCGATGGTTTTGCAGGGGCGCTCGTCGGCGGTTTTGCCATAAACAAACCCCCGCTTGATCCCCCCGCCGAACATCAGCATTGAACTGCCGTCGGTGAAGTGCCGGTGCATGCCGTAGAACTTCAGGTCGGAAAGAATATCCGGCTGGTTGACCTGCTCTTTCACCTTCTCGCCCGGACGGCCTTCCACCATCATGTCCCGGCTGAACTCGCTCGCCAGAATAATCATGGTACGGTCCAGGTGACCGGTTTTGTCCAGATCTTTTACCAACTGCGCCACGGGGCCGTCGATCATTTTTTTCATATCGACCAGGCGCGTATGGCCGTTTTCGTGCGTGTCCCAACCCTTGAAGGGTTCGTATTCCGTCGTGACGCTGATAAACCGGGCACCCTGCTCGGTGAGTCGACGGGCCAGCAGACAGCCCAGCCCGAAGCGGCCGGTGTTGTAGATGTCGTAAATCTCCTTCGGCTCCGTGCTCAGGTCGAACGCCTTGGCCTCCGGTGAGTTGAGCAGCATGTAGGCCTGTTCCATTGAGCGTTTGAGCGATTCTTTCTGATAATCGCTGCCAAATTCGCCAAACGGACTGTTGCTGATCAGGTCATTGTAGAGCTGGTTCCGGCGCTCAAACCGTTTGGCGTCCATCCCGACCGGCGGCCGGACGCTCTCAAGACCCTGGCTGGGGTCCGGAATGAAGAACGGGCCGAATTCATTGCCCAGAAAACCGGCGGTGTGGAAAGCCTTAAGTTCTTCAGCTTCGCCCACCGTAAACCGCTGACCGATATCTATAAACGCCGGAATCACCGGATTTTTGGGACCAAGTTCCTTGGCGATCCAGGAGCCGATGTGCGGAGCCGCTACGGTTTGGGGCGGTTCGTAGCAGGTGTGCCAGTGGTACTGGTGACGCGAGTGCAGAATGTGCCCCAGATCGGCCGAGACGTACGAGCGAATGAGCGTGCCTTTATCCATGACCTTTCCGATGGATTCGAGTCCTTCGGAAAAGTTGATTCCATCGAGCACCGTCGGCACCGGCTTGAACGTGCTCAGAACGCGGTTGCCCTCCATGTCTTTTTCGTAGGGCGTGTATCGCTTCGGATCGAAGGTTTCGGTATGAGCCATTCCACCGGCCATCCAGAGCAGAATCACCGTATCGGCGGTGCCGTTGGTCTGACCGATTTTCTTGGTTTTACAGCCTGACAGAAGGCTCGCCATTGGAGCACCGGCCGCCATGGCTGCCAGAGTCGCTGCGCTGGTGCGCTGCAGAAACTCGCGTCTGTTCCATCTGGGTTTCATATCGCTATTCGTCTTGGTTGTGCTAGTTGATCAATTGAAATTCAGGGTGCAGGCTGATGGCCCAAACCAGGTCCTGGATGCCTTCTACCTTCGGCGTTTTACCCACTATTTTCTCGGCTACGGCCAGCTCTTTGGGGTGCGGGGCGCGGCCCAGGGCCTTCCAGTACAACTGGGTTACCAACTGCTCGGAGCTTGGGTATTGGGCTTTCCACAGTTCGGCACCCCGTTTCAGGGTCGCGTTGAACTTGGCTCCGTTGGTCAGTTCCAATGCCTGCAAGAGGTTGGCCTGTGACGTCCGGCTGGTGCTGACGGTTTCGCGGTTCGGGCGGCCCAGCGCCGTCAGAAACGGGTCGTTTTTCACCAGCGAAGCCCGCGGAAATGGTATTTCCTGCTTGATGGTTTCGGGCAAAAGCTTGGTTGCCAGCGCCGAGTCGCCATAAATAGGGTTGAAGGCCAAACTAACGGCATCGGCAAACTGCTCGGCTGACATGCGCCGACGGACCATGCCCTCAAACACAAAGGTCGGAGCCGTCAGCAGAGCCGGGTCCTTCACGCTGATGGACGGCAACTGGTACGTTTTCGACGTCAGGATGGTGGCCATCAGTTTTTTGATGTCGTAGCCGTTGGCGGCAAAATCGGCGGAAAGCCAGTCGAGCAAATCCTGGCTCCAGGGCTCGTTGTCCATCATATCGACGGGTTCAACCAGCCCGCGACCCATCAACTGCGCCCAGATCCGGTTGACCAGCGTGCGGTAAAGCCGTCCGTCTTTGGGCTGCGTCATGAACTCGGCCAGTTCGCGGAGCCGTTCGGCCGTAGGGGCCTGGCCATTGATGGTTCCCAGTTCTTTGAACAGAATAGCCCGGCTGGCCATCTTGCCCGTCGGTTTGTCGCAGCGGTGAATTTCCAGGGTGGTGTCGGAAAAGACGTTGGCAAAAGCGTAGGCGTCGGCCAGTTTCCAGTCACTGATAAAGCTGTCGTGGCAGGAGGCACATTTCAGGTTCAGACCCATAAATACCTGCGCCACGTTCTGGGCCGCCTGCATTTCCGTGCTCTGGCTGGAGTTGATGGTGCCGCGCCACTTAATGCCTTTGATAAAGCCTTCCGATTCTTTGGTGGGGTTGATCAGTTCGCGCACAAACTGGTTGTACGGTTTGTTGCTCTTCAGCGACGTATACAACCATTTCGTAATGTCGAAGCGGCCGCCGGTGATGTAGCCCGTTCCGGAATAATCGTTCCGGAGCGCGTCGTTCCAGAACGTGAGCCAATGTTGTGCGTAGGCGTCGTCCTGGTTGAGCAGTTCCGTTACCAGCAACTCGCGTTTGTTGGGCCGGGGGTCGGCCGCAAAAGCCTGAATTTTCTCGGGTGTTGGCAGCAAACCCACTACGTCCAGGTACACCCGTCGCAGGTAGGTCCGGTCGTCGACAACCGTTTTCCAGGCAGTTTTGTGCTGCTGGAAGTAGACGTTTACAAACCGGTCGATGGGGTTGGTCAAGTCGCCGGTCGCTGCGGGAACGGCGGGCATCCGGGGTTCCAGGGCGGCCACCCGGTAAATGCTTTTTTGCGCCCCACTGGGCCAGGGAGCGCCCTGTTTGATCCAGAATTCGAGGAGTGCAATTTCTTTTTCGGTGAGCCGTTTGCCTTTGGTCGGCATGGCGTCGTCATGACCGGCGGGCAGTTTTACCCGGCGAATCATATCACTGTCTTCGGGGTGGCCTACTTTCAGGATCGGGCCGTTTTCGCCCCCTTTCATGAGTAATTCTTTCGTATCGAGCCGCAGTTCGCCCTTCATTTTGGTGGCGCTGTGGCAACTGTAGCAGTTGTGGGCCAGAATCGAGCGCACTTCCAGGTTGAGGTCCTCAATCTGTTTGGCGTTGAGCGGCTGGTTGCTGGTGTTGCTGATGAAAGCGAGGTTGGGATCGGAGGTGGTGGGAGCTTCTTTCTCTTTGTTGAAAGGCAGTACACTGGTCAGGTAATCTTCACCGTGGGTCAGGAGCGCCCCGTAATGACCGGCAATGGTTACGCCAAAAACCGTCAGAAACAGTAGACTGCGGTAGAAGACCAACCGCTTGGTTTGCACGGCAAAAACCGTCAGCAGGGCCAGCGCCATCGTTGCCAGACCCGACCACTGGTGAATCGTGACGGTATCGCCCCCGTACTCTTCCTGGTTGATCAGGATCAGACCGAAAATAGCCGCTACGACCGAACTGATGGCCCCAATCCAGATCAGGGCGGTAATGCCAGCGCGCATGTCGTTTGACTTGCGCGACCAGCCGATTATTTCCAGCAGCAGGGCCACACAAAGCAGCCCGACCGGGAAGTGGACCATCAGCGGGTGCAGACGGCCGAGAAATTGCCAAAGCCAAAAAGATTCTGTTAATACCGTCACTTTGTAATCAAATTAGTGAGCAAAAAGTAATCATCAATGCACCTTACTGGCATGGATCAATCCTAAATTTACATTAATCCGTCCAATAAGGTGCATTTTTTCTCATAAACTATCCTGCACTTTCCTTTAATAGCCCGGATTCTGGGTCAATTTGGCGTTGATCAGGATTTGCGGAGCCGGAATCGGCAGGTAATATTCATTCTCCGTAAAGACGTAATCCTGGGCGTTGAAGGCAATTCCACCCCGGTCGACCGTCGGTTTGGCTTTTTCCTTCGCCCCGTACGCGTTCATGAAAGCGGCCAGTTCCGCGGGCGTTTTGGTCCGGCGCAGGTCAAACCAGCGTTGATTCTCAAAGGCCAGTTCCACCCGACGCTCTTTCATTATGGCATCCCGTAGGGCAACTTTATCGAGGCCCGTTTTGGGAGCCAGCCCCGCCCGCTTCCGGACCTGGTTCAGGTAGTCGAAGGCTTCCGCCGAGGGGCCGGTGGCTTCGTTAATCGACTCGGCCAGCATCAGCAACACATCCGCGTAGCGCAGCACCGGCCAGTTGTTATCCGTTCGGCCGGTAATGGTGTGGGGGTAGGTGTATTTGATGATGTAGGGCATCTGAACAACCGTACCATTGAGCGTGTAGCTGGTTTTCAGGGAAACATCTTTCCGCAGATCACCGGTTTCGTAGGCCGCAATCAGATCGTTCGTCGGGATATTCCGTCCGGCAGGGGCCGTGTTGGCAAAGCCGGTGATGGCACCCGCCGAAAGCCGGGGTGCAAAGACGTAGGCAAAGTTGCTCCACTCGCCCAGGTCGTTACCGCCCTGGTATTGAATTTCGAGCAAAGATTCCGGGCCGTTCTTGCGGGCGGGATTGAAATTGTCGGCATAAGCCGGATTCAGGCTGTAGCCCAGCGGCAAAATCTCTTTCAGGGTCGAAACGGCATCGGTGTATTTTTTCTGGGTCAGATACACCTTCCCCAAAATACCGAGTGCCGCGCCTTTGGTAATCCGGCCCACCTGGGCTGCCGGATACGTTGCAGGCAGCAGCGCGACAGCTTCTTTCAAATCCTTTTCAATCTGGGCCCAGACATCGGCCTGCGGAGAGCGCACCAGATCAAACGCCTGATTGGGGTTGGCAAGGGTGGAGGTAACGAGCACCACATCACCGAAATACTGAACCAGGTGGAAATAGAAGTACGCCCGCAGAAACTTCAATTGACCTTCGATCGGCCCCTTTACGCCGGCGTCGAGGGAGCTGGTTGCCAGCTTCTCCAAGGTGTAATTGACGTTGTAAAGAGCCGAGTAGTAGAGGTTCCAGATGTTAGAGATCTCGCCATTTCCCTGGTTAACCGTCGAAAATTCGAAGGCTTCCCAACCGGCGGCTCCCCCGCGGTCGAGCGGGTTAAAATCGAGCGTGGTGTTGTCGGACGGAAATTCCTGGAAAATATAAGCCGAACTTGTAATTTGTTGTAACTGGCCATATACCCCACTAAGGGCCTGTTGGAACTGGGTTTCATTTTTATAGAATAGGTCCGTGCCGATCCGGGTCGGGTCGGTGGTTACCAGGAAATCGTCCTTGCACGAAAACTGTGTCATGCAAAGCAGAAGCGCACCTATGACGGTTATTTTTTTCATTTTCGTGACAATTAAAAGTTAAGTTTAATACCTGCAGCCATCGTTCTGGGAACCGGATAGGACTCGTCGTCATTGTTCAGTTCGTTGCCCCCTCTTACGCCCGCATCCGGGTTGTTGCCGGGGTATTTCGTGAACATGAACAGGTTGTTGCCGGTCACAAAAATCCGGGCATTGCTCAGAACCGACTTAACGCGGGGGAAGGTGTAGCCGATGGTGATGGTTTTCAACCACGTATAACTTGCATCGTAAACATACCGCTCGCTGCTCTCCCGTGACCATTTAAAGTAGCTTGTGCCGCCCTGCGAGTTTTTCGCGTTCGGGTTGGAGCCCGGGTTGGAGGGCGACCGCCAGCGGTCTTTGGCCTTGTCGAGTACGTTGAACACGCCATCCATGTTCATCGTTGACGCTTCGATGTTCCGGTACACGTCGAAATCGTGAGCGCCCAGGAACATGATGTTGAAGTCGAAGTTTTTGTAATCGGCAGCTACAGTCCAGGCCCAGGTAAAGGCCGGGTTTGGGTTGCCAATTTCCACCATATCCTGCGTATCGTACGAAATCTGACCATCGCCGTTGGCATCCCAGAACTTCATAGCGCCCGGAATGGCTCCATCCTGTTTCGGCCAGGCTTCAATTTCTTCCTTCGTATTGAAAATACCCAGTTTCCGGTAGCCGTAAATCATCCCGATCGGGCGGCCCACTTTCTGTACGTTGTAACCGCCGTAGAAGCTGCCGTACCAGAGCGCGTCGTTGGCCCCCTTGATTGCCAGAATCTTGTTGCGGTTGAAGGAGATGTTGGCGTTTGTGCGCACGTTGAGGGCCCCCAGGCTGATGCGGTAATCCGCCCCAAGCTCAATACCGTGGTTCTCTACTTTTCCGATGTTATCCAAACTGGTGGTAAAACCGGATACCGCCGGAATCGAGATCGGCAACAGCATGTCGTTGGTGATCTTCTTGTAATACTCAAAATTGAAGTTCAACTGGTTGTTGAACAGGGATAGATCCATACCAATATCCAACTGATTGGATTTTTCCCACTTCAACCCGGAGTTGGCAAACGAACTGACCACCTTGCCCGGAGCGAAGGCGTTGCCCAGAATGTAGTTATTAGCGGTGACAAAGGCTAAACTTGGGTAATTACCAATGTCGTTGTTTCCGGTTACCCCCCAGCTGGCCCGCACTTTCAGGTCCGTCAGCCAGTTGGGTTTGGGGATAAACGATTCTTCCGTTATACGCCAGCCCACCGAAGCCGCCGGAAAATCACCATATTTGTTTTGCGCGCCAAACCGTGAGCTGCCTTCCCGGCGGTACGAAGCCGAGAACAGGTATTTATCCTTGTAGGAATAGTTGACCCGGCTCAGGAAAGCCAGCATTGTCCAGCCAAACTCGTAAGAGTTTGCCGAGCGGATCGAAGCCGCCCCCAGATACGGAACCATATCGTCCGGGAAGGTATTCCCCGAACCCGTAAACCCACGGACCCGCTCCTGCTGGGCGGTGTAGCCTACAAGTGCGTCAAAGCTGTGGTTGTCCCCAATTTTAGGCGTGTAGGTCAGCAGTTGATCAAGGGCGTAATTGGTCAATTCTTCCGTATTATCGGATTGCGTGGCAATACGCGGGGGAGCACCCGCCGTACCGTTTGCTACCGACAAACCAATGGTTGAAGGGACAAACTCTTTGTAGGTGTTGTTGTTGAGCTTGATGTTGGCCGAAGTCCGGAATTTAAAGTTTTTCAGAAAAGAAACTTCGATAAAACCGTTGCCCAGCACATCTGCGATGTTTCTTCGCCGAAGAACGTTTTCCAGTACGAAAAGCGGATTCGGAAACCCAAAAACCCCGTCAACCCCGTTGATGTACGGGATGAGTGAGCCGTCTTCGTTGTAAGGCGTAGCGCGCGGGTCCATCAGCAAGGCTCCACCCACCAGGGCGCTCCGGCCGTTGGTGTTGGCCAGGTTATTTTTGGTATAGGAACCGTTGATGTTCAGACCGACATTGATGAACTTGTTGACCTGACCGCCCAGGTTCGTCCGCACGGAAATCCGATCGTAGTTAGTCTGTTTGATGGTTCCGTTTTCTTTGTAGTAACCAACTGACAGCAATGCTTTGAGCGGGCCCCCGCCCGACGATATGGTCAGGTTGGCGTCGCTATAGGGGGCATTTTTCTGCATGATCAGGTCATACCAGTCCGTCGAATATTTGGTTTGTTCGGGATACCGGTAACCAATGGGCACTTCTTCAATTGACGGTTCGCGGCCCTGCAGAATGCGAATCTGGTCCATGAAAACGTCTTTCTTGAACTGCGCAAATTCCGGCCCGTTCAGCATTTTCACGCGTCGCGACATTGGTACAGTCTGAATACCGTAGTCCAGGGAAAAGTTGATGTTGGTTTTGCCGTCTTTGGCATTTTTGGTGGTAATCAACACAACACCGTTCGAGCCCCGGGCTCCGTAAATAGCCGTCGAAGCCGCATCTTTCAGAATGGAAATGCTTTCAATATCGTTTGGGTTCAGGTTTTGCCCCACATCGGTGCCCACCGGAAAGCCGTCGATAACGTACAGCGGGTTACTACCCGCCCCCAGTGAACCAATTCCCCGAACCCGGACCTCAAACGAGCCACCCGGCGTTCCGGCTTTTTGCTTGACAACTACCCCCGGAGCCCGGCCCTGAATGAGCTGGTTGGTGTTGTTGGAAGGTTGTTCACCAATGTCTTTCATACTGATTGTGGATACGGCCGAGGTAATGTCCTGCCGACGCTGTGAGCCGTATCCTACCACCACCACTTCTTCGAGAGATCGGTCGCCGACGGTCAGTTGGACATCGACTTTAGTGCGACTGCCAACGTTGATTTCCTGCGATTGGTAACCGACAAATGAATAAATCAGGATGGCATTGTTCTCGGGCACATCGAGCCGGTAGCTGCCGTCGGCGTTGCTGGTGGTTCCCCGGGTTGTTCCTTTCAGAACGATGCTGACACCCGGCAGGGCTTCGCCTTTCTCGTCTTTCACCGTTCCGGACACCGGGCGGTCGATGGCCGCGTTGGCCCGAACCGACAGGCTCAGGATCGCCAGTAAAAGCAGGCATAGGCGAGTGAGCGAAACCTTCCTTAAAGTGCCCGGTAAAGGCCGTGTTGGTAAGCGTTTTTTCATTGCTCTTTTTGTTAAGGGATGGACTAAACAGATGATAGTTACAGTTGCACTGCCTGCTGGAAAGTAGGAAGCAGGGATGTTGCATGCGGGGAAAGATTCTCCCGACGCACTGTTGAAAAAGAGTTGGGTGGTTAGTCAGTCGGTGCTGTGGGAAGGCGCATAAGGGTTGAAAGTAAGGGTTAGGAATAAGTAAGTAATTCGATACGCGTTACGAGCCGTCGTGCTTTCGCCACGGCTTCAAAGTAGAATCCATTTTAGCCCGAAGCCGCCGTTGAATCTTGGCCCAGAGCAGGGCTTCCTGCTGATCGTCGGATAGGGCGTTGGTTTTTCCGGCAGGTTCTGAACCCAATAGGCTATACCAATAGTCCATCACCTGTTGCTCTTCTGCGGAACAGGTACCGTCGATGTAGCGTTGAAGCAACTCTGAAAATCCGTTGCGATTCGTTTGCATGCTTGGGGATAAAGCCGGGACTATACAGCTAAGTCAATTCTGACTGGCGAAACCGCAAATCGTTATGTTGAATCATAGAATGTTTATATATAAGGGGGCCGGATGTCGAAACTTTATGAGTTTTGTCTTATTTGCCTTAATTGGGCAGTATCGCAACTTGGTAATAGCCAGCCACTTGGAAACACCAATCTGTGGTTCGGAAATCAGGAGGGTTGCGGGTGCCGAACAACACGCACAGGTAAGTACAGGATGCTGTCGCCTTGGAAAATGGGAATCTTAGAATATAAAATTGTTTTCCGTCAGTACTTTTCATACTGGCGGGTACGTACCCTGACCCACTTTAGCGACCTTTTATGGAATACTCAATCTTGAGCGATGTTGTGTTAGTAAAGCTCTTGCAAGCAGGAGACACAGCGGCTTTTCAGACGATTTACCGAAGATACTGGCAACCGCTTTTTGCGGTAGCCCGTAAAAAGCTGTATTCAGAAGAAAACGCCGAAGAATTGATTCAGGATCTGTTTGTCGATCTGTGGGAGCGTCGGGAAACCCTTCAAATTGAGGATTTGAAAAAGTATTTGTTTGCGGCAGTGAAGTACAAGGTTCTGAATCATATCAAGGCCCTGCTGATTCGGCAGAAATACGAGACTTCCACGAACCGCGATGGGGCAGAGCTCGATTTTCAAACAGAAGACCTGCTGGCCTACGAAGATCTTAACAAAGCGCTGGAGCAGGGAATTGCCCACCTGCCCCACAAAACCCGGCAAATTTTCCGGCTAAACCGGCTGGAAAACCAGTCTGTCCGCCAAATTTCGGCTTCGTTGTCCATCCCCGAGCGCACGGTCGAATACCACATCATGCAGTCACTGCGCAGGCTGCGTTCTCATCTGAAAGAGTACGTTGAGGTAGTGTAACGGTTGCGGGTTTTTTCTGTCTTTTCGTCCGTGGAAAGATGGCAAAACTCAGCCGGAATCGTCGTAGTTTTAGCGAAAAATTACCGCAATGCGATTCCCTAAAACCGTTCGAGCTTTCTTTCTGCTGGCTTGGCTCCTGAGTAGCAACACCGTCATTAGTCAGGCGCAGCAACTTTCCCCGGCTATTCGCCTGAATCAGATCGGCTTCTACCCGAATGCCGCTAAAATTGCCATTGTCGTGGGCGAGGCATCCGACGAGTTTCAGGTAACGACGCCGGATTTAAAAAAGGTCGTTTTTAAAGGAACACTGAGCGCGGCCCGGCAAAATGCCATTTCGGGCAAAACCGCCCGGACGGCCGACTTTTCGGGCCTGAAAACCGCCGGGACGTTTGTTGTCGTGGTGCTGGGTGTAGGCCACTCGTATCCGTTTGAAATCAAAAATGACGTACACCGCGCCGTAGCCATTGGCTCGCTGAAAGGCTTTTACTACCAGCGGGTTTCGGTTGATCTGCCCGCTAAATACGCCGGAACGTGGAGCCGTCCGGCGGGGCACGTCCAGGAAGATACGCACGTTCGGGTGCATCCGTCGGCGGTGTCGCCCGGTCGTCCGGAGGAGACGGTTCTGTCGTCGCCGAGGGGGTGGTATGATGCCGGAGATTACAACAAGTACATCGTCAATTCGGGCATCACCGTGGGAACGCTGCTTTCGTTGTACGAAGATTTTCCGCAGTTCTGTCAACGGTTTGAAATCAATATTCCCGAAAGCGGTAATAAAGTTCCGGACCTGCTGGATGAGTCGCTCTGGAACCTGCGCTGGATGCTGACCATGCAGGACCCGGCCGACGGCGGGGTGTACCACAAACTGACCAATCCCCGCTTCGATGGCATGATCATGCCCGACAAAGCCAACAAAGAACGGTATGTCGTGCAGAAAAGTGTGACGGCGGCTCTGGATTTTGCGGCCGTGATGGCGCAGGCCGGGCGCATTTTCAAACCGTTCAGCCGGGAACTGCCCGGGCTGGCGGATTCGTGCGTGACGGCGGCCGTTCGGGCGTGGGCGTGGGCCCGCAAAAACCCGAACCAGCTCTACCGGCAGAACGAAATGAATGAAAAATTTGATCCGGATGTGCTCTCCGGTGAATACGGCGACCGCGACGCGAGCGACGAGTGGATCTGGGCGGCTGCCGAACTTTACGTGACCACGAAAGACGATGCCTATTACCAAGCCGTCAACCTGTTTCCCGACGATAAAATGCCATTGCCATCGTGGGCGCAGGTTCGGTTGCTGGGCTATTATACCCTGGCCCGTTTTGAAAAAAGCCTGAGTCCACTGGCTCAGAAGGACTTTCCGAAACTGAAAAAACAATTGATCAGTTTGGCCGACGGGTTGGTTCTGGACGTTGATAAACAGGCGTACCAGACCGTTATGGGCAAATCGGCGCAAGATTACATCTGGGGCAGCAGTTCTGTAGCCGCCAACCAGGGGGTTGCGCTGATTCAGGCCTACCGGTTGACCAACGACAAAAAGTATCTGCGCAATGCCCTGACCAACCTCGATTACCTGCTGGGCCGCAACGCTACCGGCTATTGCTTCGTGACGGGCTTCGGCGACAAACCGGTGATGAACCCACACCACCGCCCCTCGGTGGCCGATGGCATTGAAGCGCCGGTTCCCGGTCTGCTGTCGGGCGGGCCCAACGGAAACGCGCCGAAGCAGGATAAATGCGCGGGCTACACGGCTACATCGGCCGATGAAATGTTTATCGATGCTTCCTGCTCGTACGCTTCCAACGAAATTGCCATCAACTGGAACGCTCCGCTGGTGTACCTGGCCGGCGCCTTGGAAGCCCTGCAAAAAGCGCAGTAAAACCTGTTCGTTTAATTATGGATTACACCGTCATCCAGAAAATATGATTTTTCAGTGGGCTCGGGAACAACCCGGGCCTGTCTGTTTTTAGTGAGACAACTAGTTTGTTCCACCGGATTCGCGCAGCATCTCGACCCAGCCTTTGTAAACTTCCGCCGGGGCGTTGCAATCCAGCCGCTTGAATTTTACCCGTACCTGATAGAAATACATCCCGCCGGGCAAGTCTTGCCCCCGGTTGGTTTTACCGTCCCACCGCAGGCCCTCACCGCTGCTTTCGTAGACTTTCATTCCCCAGCGGTTGATAATGGTCAGCTCGGCCGACTCCACAAATCGCGGGCACCGCTGCGGCTGGAATACGTCGTTTTTACCGTCGCCATTGGGCGTAAAGACGTTAGGCATACCAAAAAATGGGCAATTATCCTTGCAGACCCGGTTGCTGGGCGTGCTTTCCTGTCCGCTCCGGCTGACCGCCGTAACCTGATAACAGCCCGCCAGCGAGGTCAGGTTTTCGTGCCGGTATGTCAGGGTTGCGGCATCGACCGTCGCCAGTAACTGCGGCTCATCGTCCTGGCAGGCCGTATAATACAGGTTATATTTCACAACATTCCGGTCGCAACTGCCCGTTGACGGGTTTTGCCAGGTCAGCGTATTGGTAAACGTGGGCTGGTTACAGAACGCATCATCGGCCAGACTGGCGCAATCGAGCTGGTCGATGGACAACACCGGCGGGCAGGGCCGGGTGGTATCGATGGGGATCGCGCAAACGCCCTGCGAAAAATTGTAGAGCAGCGTCGCCGAGAGGGGCGGGGAATACTGACCCGCCGTTTCGACCCGGTAGCAGTAACTGCTGTCGGTAGACATGGTGGCCGGAACGGTTCCGTCGGCGGCATACGTGTCACCACCCGTGTCGGTGTAAGTATAGGTATTCGCGCCCTGCACGGCAACCTCAGCAATGCGGTTAAATGGACCGTTGGGGCCGGTTTTGCTGCGGTAAATCCGGTGAACGCGGTTGTCGTTGCTCCAGGGCGTATTGGCCTGCCAGCTCAGCTGCACCCGACGCACCCCGGCCGTAGCGGTCAACCGGACTGAACTGGCATTTTCAGTAATATCAAGCCGTTGCAACTGGCCGGACGCCGGATCGGTGATGTAAAATTCGACGCGGTAGCGATACGCATTAGCCACGGTGTTCAGGCCCCGGTCGGTAAATACCGTGTCAGCGGCACCGGCCTGAAGCGTGGTGTTGATGGCGGCAACCTGCGCAAAATCGGTGCCAGTCAGGCCCGTTGCCCGCAGCAGACGGTATTGGTAGGGCCCGGAGCCATCGTTGGGGTTGATACCGGGCGGGCGCGTCCAGCGGACGGTAACGACCCCGCGGGCGGCATCGGTTGAATCGACGGTAACGTGGGTGATGAGCGGCACCTGTTCGGGCAGAGAAATACAGACCTCATCGGAAACCACGCTCTGTCCGCTGCCGGGGCGGGGGTACTGCACCACAATGCGGTAGCTGTATGCCACCCCGCGTGCCAGCCCGGCTGCGTTGTTGTTATCCGTAAAATTGGTTTGACCGATGGGTACCCGGCCCACTTCCACGTAACCCGATCCGGCGGGAATGCCCGTTTCGCAAACATCCGGTGTCAGGGTAGTGCAACCTTCCTTGCGGTAAATCACCATCTGGGCGTTGGCGGGCGGTGCGGTATTGCCGCAGGTGTAAGCCGACCACGACAAGGCAATGGCCCGTCCGGCCGCATCGGCTGTGGGCCGGGCCGTCAGGTTCTGCGGTTTGGGCGCGTAAACCCGGATCCGGAAAGAACCCAGCGTGGCGAGTTGCGTTTGGGTAGCGTGGGGGAAATCAACAACCCGGAAAATAACGTCATACGGTTCTGCGCGGACGTGGGCGCAGTTGGTCTGCCAGCGGAACGTGCCCGTGAGGGGGTTGTTCTGAACGCCGGAGGGCGTCAGCGTGGCGGTTGGATTGGCAACCAGGTTGAGGGTCGTACCATCGGCACCTTTGTTGAACGGGCCGCCGTAACCAGTTAGTTCGAGCCGGTTGCCATCGGGGTCGGTAGCCGTGATGGTTTCGTTGATGAGCGTTCCGGCTTCTACGCAAATCTCATCCGGTACCTTCAACTCGGGTCGTTTGTTGATGGAGGGCGTGACAATGATCTGCACATCCCGCACGATTTCACCGATTTTGACGCCATCCCGCCATTCTTCCACAATAAAAGCAATGTTGTACTGGCCTTGTTCGGCGGGCGAATCCCAGCAGACATCGCCGGTGATGGGGTTAACGGTCAGCGTTGCAGGGCCAGTACCGGCTTCGGTGGTGGGGTTGCGACCAATAGTTGCCGGATCGGTATAACCGGCCACGGGCAGCGGGCTGCAGGAAGCGTCGTCGTTTTCAAACTGCCTTCCGGAAGGAACGTATAGCCGGTAAGCCAGGCTATCGCCGTCGGCATCGAAAGCGGCCGGGTTGTGGCACCATTTCTGGCCGACGCGGGCCGAATCTAAGGGAGGATTCAGCAGAACCGGGGTGCTGTTAAGACCCAGACCGGAGTTAACCACGATGGTTGTCCGTAGTTTGAAATTGGTCTGTACGGAGTTCGGAATGTTGCGCGTGCCTTCGTTTCGATTGACGATGGTGCAGCTTATATCGTAAGTGCCCGGGCCGGGGTAGGTGTAAGTGGTTCGGTAGATATTGATGGTTGTGTTGGAATTGATGTTCCGGGTTTCGGCATCGACGCGCGGCACCCGGCGCATTTGCTGCCCGACTCCAAAGCAAAAATTGACATCCCGCTGGGCGAGGGCGGCATCATACCCACCGCCGGACCCGCGCGTAACGTCGTAATACACGGTTAGGGTAATCTCGTAGGTCAGTGCCGTTGAGGAAATCCGGCGGGTGGTGATTTCGCCCGCCCGAACGTGCGTTGCCAGTGCATCCGATGCTGTTGCCAGACAAAAGCCTACACAGCAAAACAGGAGTAGAAACCTTTTCATAGGAGGAACCGTAAGAGATCAACGTATGCTTTATAAACGGCTGATTGTCCGGTTTCTGATACCGCTCCATCGGCTTTCCAAAAAATAAAGTCGTTTCACTGGTTTGCCGAAAGCTTCCAAAAAAAAGCCGTTCGCGGCTGGACGGAACGGCTTTAAAGAACTTCCCGCGAACGGTTTAACGATCCAGCTCGACCATTGCTTTGATAACACCGTTGGCCGGATTCAGCCAGTCGGCAAACTGGTCTTTTACCTGGCCGAACTGCACCCGGTGTGTAATGTAAGTTATGGGGTCAATCAGCCCCTGTTTCAGCGAGTTCAGAACGTGTTCGAAATCCTGGCGGGTTGCGTTTCGGCTGCTCATCAGCGTGGCTTCCCGCTTATGAAATTCCGGATGACTCAAACAGACCTCCCCCCGCTGTAAACCGACCAGCACATACCGCCCGCCGTGGGCCATATACTGGAACGCGTTGTTGATGGCTTTCAGGTTGCCGGTGGCGTCGATGATAACCGTGGACATATCGCCGTTGGTGATGCTGCGGAGCTGCTCGGTTACGTCGGTCGAGCGGGCGTCAATTGTGTACGGTACCCGTAACTTCGTGCGGCAAAAGTCCAGCCGGGCTTCGTTGATGTCCATCGCGATTACCTGCCCGCCCGCAATACGGGCAAATTCCATCACGCCCAGACCGATGGGGCCTGCACCAATCACCAGCACAAATTCACCCGCCTGAACAGCCGCCCGCCGAATGCCGTGTGCGCCGATGGACAGCGGTTCGGCCAGGGCCAGTTCGTCGAGACTCAACCCGTCGCCGTGCACCAGCGAATACGACGGAACGCTCAGGTATTCCACCATGCCCCCGTCCATGTGGACGCCCGAAACCCGCAGTTGGGCGCAGCAGTTGGTTTTTCCGGCCCGGCAGGCCACGCAGGTTCCGCAGTAGAAGTACGGAATGATGGTAACCTGTTCGCCCTTTTCGAAACCGGGGGCGTTGTCGAAATCAACCAGTTCGCCCGCCAGCTCGTGGCCCAGAATGCGGGGATATTCAAAAAACGGCTGCGTTCCTTCAAAGGCGTGCAGGTCGGTTCCGCAGATACCGATGCGCTTGATTTTGACAATGGCATGGCCCGGCGTCACTTCCGGTTTCTGGCCGGAACGGTATTCAAACTGGCCGGGCGTTGTGCAGACTAAGGTTTCCATGATAGGGGATGAGTACCGGTCCTGAATCCCAACAGTAGGCAGGTGCGACCGGGTTAAGTGCGAAGATGGTTATTGATGGCTAAATAATTCTACTCCAGGGGCAAATTGTTGCTATTTCTGGTAGAAAACCAGGACGCATTGGGCCACTTTCCTACATTAGACGGCCGTTTATTGAGCAGAAAAGCGGTTTTTTGCCGATAGCTTCTTAATTTGACCACCAACCTGAAGATTTTTCGATATGATCAAGTTTTACCTGAGTGCCTTGCTACTCCTGGGGGGACATTGTCTCGTCCGGAGCCAGTCGTTAGCACCCGTCGAAAAGAAAATTATCCAGACCGTGCGGCAGAACCAGCCCGATACGGAGAAGTTTCTCGAGAAAACCGTCAACATCAACAGCGGGACGCTCAACCTGGAAGGCGTGCGGGAAAATGGCAAACTGCTCGCGGCTGAGTTTGAGAAGCTAGGCTTCAAAACGGAATGGATTGCGCTGCCGGATTCGCTCAACCGGGCGGGACACCTGGTGGCAACCCGGCAGGGCAAACGCGGGAAAAAGCTGTTTTTGATTGGACACCTGGATACGGTTTTTGAGAAAAGTTTGCCGTTTGAACCCTTTACGCGCGTGAACGATTCGACGGCCACGGGGCAGGGCGCCAACGACATCAAGGGCGGCAACGTGCTGATTCTGGCGGCATTGAAAGCCCTTCACGCGCACGGTTTGCTGGACGATGTTTCGATTACGGCCTATTTTACGGGCGACGAAGAAAGCAGCGGTGGCAGCGAGAGCCGCCGGGATTTTATTGAACGGGCCCGCAAGTGCGACGTTGCGCTGGCGTTTGAAGGAGCGCAGGGGTTGAATACGGTAACAACGGGTCGGCGCGGTTCCAGCAGCTGGACGCTCAAGGTGGTCTCCCGAACGGGCCATTCATCGCGGGTCTTCAGCGATCTGGGCTACGGGGCCATTTTCGAAACCGCCCGCATTCTGAACGAATTCCGGCGCGTGCTGGGGCAGGAGCAATACCTGACGTTCAACCCCGGCCTGATTATCGGCGGATCAGACATCAAATACGACGACAAGGCCGCCAAAGGGGAAACCACGGGAAAGACGAACATTGTGGCACCGTTGGCGCTGGTGAAGGGCGACCTGCGGTTTATCACGGAAAAACAAAAAGAAAGCGCCCGCGCCCGGATGCGCGAAATCGTGGAAAAAAGCCTGCCCATTACCAAAGCCACCATTACGTTTGAAGACGGTATTCCGGCTATGGAACCGGCCGAAAAAAACGAGAAGCTGCGGGAGGTGGTCGATCAGATCAGCCGGGACATGGGGCTGGGGCCGGTTCAATCGGGGGATCCGGGTTCGCGGGGAGCGGGCGACGTTTCGTTTGTGGCCCAGTACCTGCCCTGTCTGGACGGTCTGGGCGCGTCGGGCAAGGGAGCGCATAGCATTGAGGAAGATATCAACCTGAAGCAATATCCCTTGCTGATTCAGCGGGCCGCCCTGCTGCTGTACCGCCTGACCCGCTGAAGCTGAATACGGTTTGTAGAAAACTATTTGAAGGCGGACGAGTTAATCCGATGTCCACGCTTAATTAGCTTATGAACCGTATTTTTCTCTCCCGAACGATCGCGCCGGTGTTGCTGCTGCTGATCGCACTGCCTCTTAAGGCCCAGTTTCGGCTCGACGTTGAATCGGGTCTGGTACTCGGAACGGCCTACACGGATGTCAGGATTCCGAATCAGGGCGGTACGCTCGTTGATCTGGCTCAGCAGTTGAGCACAAACCCCAAGGTATTTTACCGGGCCCGGCTGGGCTACACCATTGCCAACCGGCACACGGTTTCGGTTTTGTACGCTCCGCTGACAGTTCGTTATGAGGGGCGGTTCAACCAGGATATCAATTACAACAACGTCGTTTTTCCGGCAAACCAGCCGACGACGGTTTTCTACAAGTTTAATTCGTACCGGCTGACGTATCGTTACGATTTTGTGACCCGCGACCGCTGGCGGGTAGGGGCGGGGCTTACGGCGAAAATCCGGGATGCAAATGTGCGGTTTGAAGGCGAATCGCGGCAGACGGGTTACGATAACGTCGGGTTTGTTCCGCTGGTCAACTTCTACGCGGCATACACGCCCGGAGATCGTTTGACGGTGCTGCTGGAGGGCGACGCGCTGGGTGCGCGGGCGGGCCGGGCGGAAGATATTTTTCTGGGAGCGGCTTACAAACTCAGTCCTGCCCTGTCTCTAAAAGCGGGCTACCGGGTGGTGGAAGGCGGGGCCGATACGCAGGAAATTTACACATTTACCTGGATCAACTACGCATCAGTGGGCCTGCTGGTAACGTTTTAACATCTGGTTAGAATGACCGTGAGAAAAACGGTCTTGGAAAGCGGGAAATTATACCATAAAAAAGCGGCCACTCCAACGATTTGGGGTGGCCGCTTTAGTTATTTTCAATTAGTGCGTAGCCGTTAATTTTACAATTATTCCCGGGCCATAATAGAGCGCATAGTAGGTGTCTGTGGTGCTGCTGGAAAGAATGTCAACAGCGGTGACATACGGCGGAAGACCCGGCGAAAACAAATTTCCGCTGGCATTGCCCCCGTCCATCTCGCCGTTGGCCACGCGCGATGGGGTCGAAAAACCAAACTCCGTTACGATGGGCTTGTTGCCGGGCGTCAGCGCGATGCTGGTCAGGCCCGAGAATTTGTCCTGGTAAACCATGGGTGTAACGGGAGCCGCTGCACTGCCACTTACTTTATAAATGGCTGACAAACCGGTGGGGAACGGGAAGCCTACCAAGGTGGTGACCAAAAAGTCGGTACCGTTGAAAACAATCCCGGTCGGTACGGCATCGATGGTCGGCGGGCCCACCGGGGTCGGATTCGGAACGTCCGGGAAGACGGCGTAAACGCTCAGTGCGCCGTTGTCTTTGTCCCGGCGGATGATGGCATTGGCGCCCGCATCGGTGATAAACAAATCGCCATCCGGCCCGAATGTCAGATCATACGGGTTCGAATCCGCGGGGTCCGGCGCGTTGGGGTGAAAACTGCGAATGGTGGTTCCCAGGTCGATGCCGGCTAGTGAACTGGCCTGAATCGGAGCGCTGCTGCCGGGAACAAAGCCGGAAACGTCCACAATGTAGAGCTTATCTTCGGTGCCGTGCAGAATGTACAGTTTACCGTCTTTGTAAGCCAGGTGGTTAAGTCCTTCCGGCGAATTCTCGGGGCTCATGGCCGAAGCAAAACCGGCGATGGCGGTGAAGGTTCCGGTTGGGGTGATTACCGATACCTGCCCGTTGTTGACCGTGCCGCTCCCGGCCTGAGTAACCCACAAATTGCCCTTGTCGTCTTCGGCCAGGCCGATGGGCGACAGCAATCCGGCGGCTACCGGTGGTCCGGGGGCTGCCGTTAAGGTCATGGGGTTAGGAAACTGGTGGTCCTGAAGGAGCTGCTGGCAGCTTGTAACCGTGAACAGGCAGCTTCCGACAATCACTAGCGTCAGCAGCCAGCGAAGTGAAAAGGATGAGGTAGTCATTCCCGAAATGGTTTGAGGTATAAACGATTGAAAGGTAGAAGGAACTTAAATGAAATGCGTTGCAAGGTAATTTATCGGACAAATCAGTGTATTCATAATTTATTATCTGGCAGCAATTTTTTTGGTTGAAACCGCACGTTTCGCCAATCAACCGGATTTACCACCAAAAAGACAAAATGAGGTTTTTATTTAACGGTGAATTTGACAACGTGTAGGTAAAATTACTGTCTGAGAACTAGGAAAATAAGGCTTGCATATATGGTGATATTTGTCTTAATTTTCAGCGCCTTAACTCAAACAGTTCAATCTCTATACATGTGAAAACTTCTATCGTAATTGTCGTAGACCATCACTTGCTGGCCCAGGCGCTGTCTGACTTGATCCAGGAGTTTGAAACGTATGAAGTACGCTATGTCGCCGAAAATGGGCGCGACCTGATTCGGTACCTGGGCCGCGGAACCCTCCCGGACATGGTATTGCTGGATATCAGCATGCCCGATATGGATGGGTATGAAACGGCCAAGTACCTGAAAGAGCGCCATCCCGCCATTAAAGTGCTGGCGTTGTCGATGCGGGACCGGGGTGAAAGCAGTACCCGAAGTTATTTGCCCAAAGGCAACCGACCGGCCGACCTGCGCGAAGCCCTCGATCATCTCCGCACCAAAAACGATCGCTATTCCGAGTTCATGACCAACCGGATTATTCGGAGTCTGAACGGAGCGGCCAAGGGAATACCGCTGGAGTATTATCATTTCAGCGAACGGGAACGGACCTTCCTGAAAATGGCGTGCAGCGATATGACCTACGCCGAGATCGCCGACAAAATGTGCGTCAGCGCGCGGACCGTTGACGGGTACCGGGAGGCAATTTTTCAGAAAATGCAGGTCAAAAGCCGGGTTGGCATGGCCATGACGGCCGTTCGCTGGGGCCTGGTGAAGTTATAAGCCGATTATCTCCAATTTTTACTGTACTTTTGTACCGGTGTACGGCTGGGTGGTAACTACGGCCGTACATTGTTTTCATTCGGCTTCGGCGCGGAGCAGTCCGTGTCGTAACTACTGTTCCAAAACAACACCACATGGCGAAAGTTTCTGATCACATCCGTCAGGCAAACGGAAAAACGATCTTTTCAATTGAAGTTATCCCCCCCATCAAAGGCGACAATCTCAAAAATCTGCTGGACAACATTGAACCCCTGATGGAGTTCAAGCCGCCGTTCATCGATGTCACCTACCACCGTGAAGAGTACATCGAGCGGCCCGAACCCGATGGCACCATCAGCAAAATCATCACCCGCAAACGGCCCGGTACCGTCGGCATCTGTTCCGCTATTCTCCATAAATTTGGCGTTGACCCGGTTCCGCATGTTCTCTGTGGCGGTTTTACGCGGGACGAAACCGAGGATTTTCTGGTTGATTTGAATTACCTCGGCATTGATAATGTGCTGGTATTGCGGGGGGATCCGGCTAAACCGTTCGATACCTTCAAGCCCAAAAACAATGGGTATTCGTACGCCAGTGAACTGGTGGAGCAGGTGGCCAACATGAACCGGGGCGTGTACCTGCACGAGAGCGACCACACGATGACTCCCAGCGACTTCTGCATTGGGGTGGCCGCCTATCCCGAAAAACACTTTGAAGCCGTCGACCACGAAACCGATTTTAAATACCTGAAACTAAAGGTCGATAAAGGGGCCGATTACATCGTGACCCAGATGTTTTTCGACAATCAGAAGTATTTCGATTTCGTTCAGAAATGCCGGGATGCGGGCATTACGGTACCCATCATTCCGGGCCTGAAACCGCTGAGTACCCGCAAACAATTGCAGGTTCTGCCGCGGTTGTTTCACCTCGAAATGCCCCAGGATTTGGTCAAAGCCGTTGAAGGCTGCGAAAACGATGCACAGGCGCGGCAGGTAGGCGTCGAGTGGAGCGTGCAGCAGTGCCGGGAACTAACCAAAGCGGGTGTACCGGGGCTGCACTTCTATACGATGGGCAAATCGGATAATGTTATCAAAATTGCCCGGGAGATTTTTTAATAGCCTGCCTGTTTTCCGAAGGCGCTTTATCAGCGAGTAAAGCGCCTTCGGGAGTGGAGAAAGGAACTCTAAACCCACATTACCATGAAACTCACGCTGATTGGCCTGGCTTTTGGTCTGGCCCTGCACGCGTTGTCGGGCTTTGCGCAGGATGCGGCTTACAACCAGCCATACCGTCCTCAATACCATTTTTCGCCCCGCATCAACTGGACCAACGACCCCAATGGGCTGGTCTACCACGAGGGGGAATACCACCTGTTTTACCAGTACAATCCGAAGGGCATTCGCTGGGGCCACATGACCTGGGGCCATGCCGTCAGCCCGGATCTGTTTCACTGGAAAGAACTGCCCCCCGCCATTGCCGAAGACGAGAAAGGAATGATTTTTTCGGGCAGTTGCGTGGTCGATGCGAAAAACACGAGCGGTTTTAGCAAAAACGGCGCCGTGCCGATGGTGGCGATTTACACGAACCACCGCGAAAATAATCAGAGCCAGCACATTGCTTACAGCCTGGATAAAGGCCGGACCTGGACAAAATACGAGGCCAACCCGGTGATTGACCTGAGCCAAAAAGACTTTCGCGATCCGAGCGTGTTCTGGCACGAACCGTCCAAACGCTGGATTATGACGGTTGTGTTACCGACCGAGAAAAAAGCCCTTTTTTACAGTTCTACCAACCTGAAACAGTGGAACAAAACCGGCGAGTTTGCGTCGGCCGATACGCCGGGAAATATCTGGGAGTGTCCGGCTTTGCTGGAAATACCGGTTGCGGGGTCAAAGCGCACGAAGTGGCTGCTGTTCATTTCAATCGGGGCCGGAACGCCCGCCGGTGGCTCGGGAATGCAGTATTACATCGGCGATTTCAACGGTAAAGCGTTTCGTAGTGATTTCAAACAGGGTGATGTGCGGTTTGTTGATTACGGCAAGGATTACTACGCGGCCATCACGTACAACAACACGCCCCGCAAAATCAGCCTGGGCTGGCTCAACAACTGGCAATACGCCAACGACATACCGACGAATCCGTTCCGGGGGGCCATGACCCTGCCGCGCGAACTGAAGATCGTGCAGATGAAAAAGGGCTACGAGCTTCGGCAGGAGGTGGTGAAGGAAATCCGTCCGCTCGCGTCGGACAGCTTTCAGTGGCGCGGGCTCGACACCAAAGAATTAAACCGCAGCCTGGACTCAAACCGCATTAAAGGCGATGTTTACGTGCTGACGTTCGAAGCGGAGGTGACGGGCGCGGCTTCGGGCGATGTGGGGGTTAAAGTGCGGAAAGGCGGGGGCGAAGAAACGCTGATTGGTTACAACACCGCCCGTCAGGAAGTGTACGTAGACCGCACACGCTCCGGCAAAACCGATTTTAAAAAAGAGTTTAGCGGGCGGTTTGTGGCCCCGTTGAAGCGGGAGGATCTGGCGAATGGCCGGATCAAAATGCAGATTTTTGTGGACCGCTCGTCGGTCGAGGTGTTTGTCAATGACGGTCAGGTCACCTCAACGAATCTGATCTTTCCCAAACCCGACAGCCAGGGCTTCGAGTTTTTCGGCGACGGTTTTCGGGCGGTCACCATCCGGAATATTGAATCGGTCTGGCCGTAAGTAAGAAACTTGTCTTAAACCCACTCTGCCATGAAATTCATTCTGCTCGTTTTCGGGCTTCTGGTTAGCCCGTTTTTGTATGCCCAGCGGTCTGCTGCGGAAAAAGCCGTATTAGCGGTTGAGCAGCAACGGTTTGACGCGCAGGTTACCCGCAATTATGCCGTCCTGGAAAACGTGCTGGGCGATGATCTGGTCTACAACCATTCGAACGGGTTGCAGGACACCAAGGAGTCGTACATTCAGGCGCTCAAAGACGGCAAACAGCGCTACGAAGCCATTGGTGTTCAGGAGCAAAAGATTCAGATACACGGCAACACGGCAATTATCAGCGGTATTTGTCTCGTCCGGGCAACCAACAACGGGCAAACCATTAATTCCAAACTGCGCTACCTCGACGTGTATGTCAAGAAAGGTCCACAGTGGCAGATGGTGGCCTGGCAATCACTGAAATTACCGGATTGACGGTTTGGATACCTGACCAAGGCTACAAATGAAACATCTGTTACTAGTGATTGGGTTGTGCTGGCTAAGCGGATCAGCGTACGGACAGCAGGTGGAAGTTGATGGAGGCATTTGGACCGAGCCAGACATGACAGAACCGCAGTACCCGGGTGGAATGAAAGCGTTGGGGGCCTACATCAAAAAGAACCAGCGCCATCCGAAAGCGGCTCGGGAAAACGGCATTCAGGGGCAGGTATTGGTTCGTTTTTGCATTAATTCATTGGGGTACGTTCCTGATTCAACGGTTCGAGTACTGAGAGGTATTGGTTACGGCTGTGATGAGGAAGCCGTTCGATTAGTAAGATGCATGCGCAGGTGGAAACCCGCAACAGCATCGGGAAAACCGTATGCGGTAATCTATCATATTCCAATCCTTTTCCCACCCAGGCCATAAAAAAGGCACCGCGTGGAAGCCGACGGTGCCTTTAAACAATCCTAATCAAGAAAAATTTTAGACGGAGAAGCTTTCTCCGCAGCCGCAGGTCCGGCTGGCGTTCGGGTTTTTAAACTGGAACCCTTTGCCGTTCAGGCCGTCGGAAAAATCCAGTTCGGTGCCAGCCAGGTAGAGCAGACTCTTGCGGTCGACGTAAATTTTAATGCCTTTATCTTCCACAATGTGGTCGTTGGGTTGCTGAGCCGTATCAAATTGCAGATCGTACATCAGACCCGAGCAACCGCCACCCTGAACCGCCACGCGAATGGCGTAGTCGTCGTTCAGGCCATCTTTCTGGCGAAGTTCAATAATTTTATCTTTGGCTTTATCCGTTACCGAAACCATAGCAGTACGTAGTATTTAATCACTAAGGTAAAAACCGCAGGCCGAAAAGAAAAGTTTCTTCAAAAACTCCGCTGAACTCCTTTACTCTCTGCTCAACTCTGCGAAATAACTAGTTAACTTGGGCGAAAGAACGAATGCTGTTTCGCGGAGCTAAGCGAAGAGCAGCGGAGGTAAGCAGAGAACATGATGACGAATGTAGAGCATATTGGCATTGCGGTAAAGAGTCTGGTGGAGGCCAATACCTTGTTTACAAAGTTGTTGGGCGAAAAACCGTACAAAAGCGAAGCCGTTGAATCGGAGGGCGTGACCACCTCGTTTTTCAAAGTCAACCAGACCAAGATCGAACTGCTGGAAGCCACGCGGCCCGACAGCCCAATCGCGAAGTTTCTGGAAAAAAAGGGCGAGGGTATCCATCACCTGGCGTTCGAGGTCTCGGACATTCACGCTGAAATCGAACGCCTGAAAGCCCAGGGCTTTACTCCTCTGAATGAAACCCCCAAACGGGGCGCCGATAACAAACTCGTCTGTTTTCTGCACCCCAGGGAAACGAACGGGGTTCTGGTGGAGTTGTGTCAGGAAATTAGACCGTCCTGAATGGGGAGTAAACGGATTGATGAATTAACCGATATTTGATTATGCTAAAGCGTGTTTCCATCCAGAATTTTAAAAGCCTGAAAGACGTTACACTCGATCTTCAGAAAGTTAATCTATTGATTGGGCCTAATAATTCGGGCAAGACGAATTTTCTAAAGGCGCTGGAGTTTTTCAAGATAACGGGTGTACAATCTCAAAAGATTATGGATCTTGAGTCTGTTTCTTACAAGCATCAAAGAGTGAAAATCAAGTATGAATTCGATTTTGTTCAGAGTCCGAATGGATACATGACTCGAAAATTTGGTAAAAAAGATAGAGAAAATTACCATTATATTCAAACTGCTGAAATAAAAGATAGCGACTCTTATTTATTTGTAGAATGGAAAGATGATTATTGGTTTACTAATGAATTGGGAGAAACGACAAGTTTTCAAGCCTACGAGAGAGATAGGGGTGAGTTTTTCGATTATATATCGACCAAGATTTTTAGGCCAGACCCATCAAAACTCACTCAAACTGTCGAGTTCTCGGCAGATGAAACAACGTTATCATCTGACTGCTCTAATCTTATTTCCTTCTACTTCTATATAAATAGTAATTACCCAAAGATAGCAAAGGACATTCGGTATGATCTATCAAAATGTATCCCTGAGATTTCAAATTTTACAACACCACCAGTAAAAATAGGGAATGAAAGTTTGCTAGGGTTACGATTCTTTGATAAAGAAGAAAACGGTTATTGGGCCGATGAAGTATCAGAAGGGGTACTTTATTTCTTGTCTTTGCTTTGTATAATTCACCAGCCTAATCCTCCTAAATTACTTCTTTTAGAAGAACCTGAACGTGGTATTCATCCGCGTCGAATCCATGAAGTAATGAATTTTATTTTTCGGCTTGTGGATGAAAAGGATATTCAGATCATACTAACTTCTCATAATGAAAATGTTCTTAATGAATTTTCATCCCTGCCTGAATCTGTTTTTGTCTTTGATAAAAATGAAGAGGGGGCTACTTATGTTCGTAATTTGAAAAAGATTATTGATGATTCTCACGAACGTAGCCAAAAAGAGGGGTTAGAAGAAATTGATTTTACTGATGATTTAGGCAAAAACTGGATGTACGGCTTATTAGGAGGAGTGCCCACCGAAGAATTATGAAACTAGTAAAGTATGCATTGATTGCTGAAGGTTATTCCGAATACAAGTTTATACCAGTTTACCTTCAGCGAATGGCTTCGTCACTCGGATTACAGGTCAAACGAAGTAAAATTGACCTCTTAAAAAAGCAACCGAGCAAATCCAAGGTCTATGCTGAAGCTGCAAAGCTAGGGCAAAGCGCTTTTCAGGATGGTGCCGCTTTGTGCTTGATCGGTGTTGATTTGGACGATTCTGACCATACACCCGAACAGAGTCAACACGCAAAAGAGCTTAAGAAGCTTGAGGGCTCTGTTAAACAGATACTAAATAGATATGGTGACAAAATCAAGTTTTATGTGCCTGTCCAGGCGATTGAACATTGGTTGGCTTACCAAAAATATAAATTGGATGCGGGGAAATGTCCAACCAATAACAGCCTTGAAAGCAAACATCAGGACGACTTAAAAGCATTGGTTTACGGAGATAAGAAAGCCAAGCAGTGGAAAATGGAAGAAGTGACCCAGGCTATCGCCGAAAAAGCCGACTTTGACGAACTCGCACGGCAGTCCCGTTCGTTCAACCATTTCCACCGGCAAGTCGTTACATTCTTAAGCAGTCACTAAACCACACGGCCATGAACTACTACAATTCCATCATAGATACCATCGGCAACACGCCCCTGGTGAAGCTTAATAAAGTAACCAAGGGCATTCGGGGAACGGTGCTGGCCAAGGTCGAATATTTTAACCCCGGTAACTCGGTGAAGGACCGGATCGCCATCCGGATGATTGAAGACGCGGAGAAAGCGGGAATTATTCAGCCCGGCGGCACCATCATCGAAGGCACAAGCGGTAACACCGGCTTCGGGCTGGCGCTGGCGGCTATTGCGAAGGGCTACAAGTGCATTTTCACGATGGCCGACAAACAGTCGAAGGAGAAAATCGATATTCTGCGGGCGGTGGGAGCCGATGTGGTGGTCTGCCCCACAAACGTGGAACCCGACGACCCGCGCTCGTATTATTCCGTTGCCAAACGCCTGAACCGGGAAATTCCGAACTCGCTGTATCCCAACCAGTACGATAACCTCTCAAACACCGCCGCTCACTACGACAGCACCGGCCCGGAAATCTGGCGGGATACGGATGGGAAAATAACCCACTTTGCCGCGGGCGTCGGTACGGGCGGAACCATCTGCGGCACGGCCAAATTCCTGAAAGAGCACAAACCGGATGTGATGACGGTCGGGATTGATACGTACGGTTCGGTGTTCAAGAAATACAAGGAAACCGGTGTTTTCGACGAGCGTGAAATCTACCCGTACCTGACCGAAGGCATCGGCGAAGACATTCTGCCGCAGAACGTCGACTTCAACCTGATTGACCATTTTGTGAAGGTGACCGACAAGGATGCGGCCATCATGGCCCGGCGGCTGTCGCGCGAGGAAGGGCTTTTTGTGGGCTGGTCCTGCGGATCGGCGGTGCACGGGGCGCTGGAATGGGCGCGTGAACACCTGACCGACGAAGACGTGATGGTGATTCTGCTGCCCGACCACGGCACGCGCTACCTCGCCAAAATCTACAACGATACCTGGATGAAGGACCACGGGTTTCTGGAATCCCGCGAGTTTTCGACGGCCCGCGATATTGTCCGCAGCAAAAACGGCAAGGGAACGCTAACAACCGTCGGGCAGGACCTGAAAATAGGCGACGCCATCCGGCTGCTCAACCAGCACAGCATCTCCCAAATACCGGTGACCGATGCTGAAGGCGAAATTGTCGGCAGCCTGACCGACTCCACCATCCTGAACAAACTGATCGAAGACCCGACCGTGAAGGAGCTGAGCGTGGGCGAGGTGATGGACAAACCGTTCAAATTTGTGGCGCTCGATAATACCGTTGATGTGCTTTCTTCGCTCATCGACCGCGAAAACAAAGCCCTGCTCGTCCGCGACGAAAACCAGCAGGTCCACATTATCACCCAAGCCGACTTGCTGGCTGCCATAACGAGTTAAGAGTTAAAAAATGAAGCGTTGGCTCCGTTCGTTAGCCAGAATTTCGGCGGAGCCAACTCTTCACTATAAACTCTTAATTCTTAACTTTCACTTTCGGTTGTCTTCGCCCGAAACCATGCCCAGATAGCTCCAGTAGCGGCTTTCGGCGATTTCACCAGCGTTGACGGCTTCCTTGATGGCGCAGCCCGGTTCGTTGATGTGCAGGCAGTTGTGGAACCGACACTGGTTCAGGCGGTCGCGCATTTCGGGGAAGTAGTGGCTGATTTCTTCCTTTTCCATATCAGCCAGCCCCAGTTCCTTGATGCCCGGGGTGTCGATGATGAAGGTGTTGGGCGCAATCTCGAACATTTCAGCGAACGTTGTCGTGTGAACGCCCTTGTTGGCAAACGTCGATACTTCGTTGGTTCGGAGTTGCAGATCGGGAGCCACCGCATTGACCAGCGACGACTTGCCTACGCCGGAGTGACCGGACAACAGGCTGATTTTCTGGTCCAGCAGCAACCGGAACGCTTCGACGTTTTCTCCTTCCGTTGCCGATGTTTCGAGGCAGTTGTACCCGATTTCTTCGTACAGGCCGATGATTTCCCGTTGGTACTCCAGCCCTTCATCCTGTAAGATATCCGCTTTGTTGAAGACCAGCGTGGTCGGGATGCGGAATGATTCGGCGGTCACCAGAAACCGGTCGATGAAGCCCAGCGAGGTCCGGGGAAACGCCAGCGTGACGATCAGCACGGCCTGGTCGATGTTGGCGGCCAGAATGTGTCCGTGGGCGGTTTTGTGGACGGATTTTCGGATGATGTAATTCTCGCGGGGTTCGATGCCGGTGATGACCACGGTGTTTTCAATCTCATCTTCGAGCTCGAACTGCACGCGGTCGCCGACGGCAATCGGGTTGGTGACTTTCAGGCCCTGGATCTTGAATTTGCCTTTCAGCCGGGCGCGGTAAATGTGCCCGTCGTGGTTGCGGACTTCGTACCAGGAGCCGGTCGAGCGTATGATTAAGCCAGTTTGCAAAATAGTTGAGCGGGTTGTTACACAGGGTTGATCAGAGAACATCAAAGTTGATCAGAGGGTTTAAATATCGGATTAACCACTCGACGAACTCCATTTTTTAACAAAGTAACGTGAAAATTGATTAGCAAGCCCAAGTGAAAATGACCCAATTTCAGGTAGGTTAATGTTTGAGCAAGGTGCACGTCGGTCAATTCTTCAACGGTTTTTAGTTCTATTACTACCTTCTTCTCTACCAGCAAATCCATCCGATAGCCATGATCGAGTTTTACTTCTTTGTAAATGATTGGCATTGGCTTTTCCCGTTCAACGAATAGTCCCATCTTGCCCAATTCATAAGCCAAACATTCGCGGTATGCTGACTCCAATAGCCCAGGACCCAATGATCGATGGACCTCTATTGCCCCTTGCAGGACCCGCTGTGAAATTTGATTCAAAAGCATCTCTGATTGACTCTGATAGTCTCTGATTAACTCTGTGTAACAACCCCTTTTACTACCTCCATTACTTTAGACGTAGCGCCCGTATTTCGGGTAACATAATCACCAGAGATGGCCGAAGCCGTTGCCAGCGCGTCCGAATCCGCGTAAAGCCGCCGGAAAACCGTTTCGAGGGCCGCCGAGTCCGGTACCGGGAAAGCCGCTCCGGCCTTCGTCAGATCAACGGCTTCCTGAAACTTGCCGTAGTTGGGTCCGAAGAACAGCGGCATCCGAAACGTAGCCGCTTCCAGAATGTTATGCAGCCCTTTCCCAAACGCACCGCCGATGTAGGCGAATTCACCGTACTGGTAGAGCGAAGAAAGCATCCCGATGTTGTCGATAATGAGCTGGTTGAACGGTTGAAGAGAGGAGTGGTTCGCGGCTTCCGAAAACCGGACGGTCGGGCCGGGGAGCTGACTACGCCAGCGCTCAATTTCGTCGTCGTGGATTTCGTGGGGGGCAACAATGACTTTCAAGGGTTGATCGAAGCGGTTCAGAAACGGAATCAGCACGTCCATGTCGGCCTGCCAGGCGCTCCCGACCACCAGCAACGGCTGATCGGCTTTGAACGCCCGGGCAACCGGTATTTCTCGGCGGGCGTCGGCCACCTGCTGCACCCGGTCGAAGCGCGTGTCGCCCGCCAGCGTCACGTTCGTTACGCCAATGCGCTGAAGCAGGTCGACCGACTCCTGGTTTTGAACCAGAATGTGGTCGAAATAGCGCAGAAACGAGCGGTAAAAACCGCCGTACGGTTTGAAAAAGATCTGGTCGGCCCGGAAAATGGCCGAAAAGGAGAGAATTGGAACCTGACGGTTTTTCAATTCCCGCAGGTAATTGTACCAGAATTCGTATTTAATGAAAAACGCGATGGACGGGTTCACCAACTGGACGAATTGCCGGGCGTTTTCGGGCGTATCGAACGGGAGGTAAAAGATAAAATCGGCCCCGGTGTAGTTCTTCCGGACTTCGTAACCCGAGGGCGAGAAAAACGTCAGCAGAATTTTGTAACCGGGATACCGTTGCCGGAACGCTTCGATAACCGGGCGCCCCTGCTCAAATTCCCCCAGCGACGCAGCATGAAACCAGGCGATGGGTGCGGCATTACCGGCCAATTTTGCTTTTATTTGTTCAGCCCATTGCTGACGTCCCGCAACGGCCAGCCGGGCTTTGGGATGAAATTGAGCCACCACCTGGAGCGTAGCCTGATAGAGTCGGATGGAGGTATTGTAAAGTGCAGCGAGCAAGCGGATGGTGCGTTGGTTCGAATTCGTAAAACTACAAACTTAACTCATACCCCCATGCAAACGTACGACACACTTGTCGAAGCCCTCGACGACCTGAACCGAAAAGGATTCACGCTCGACTTTAACCTAGCCGGCGATTCGCTGATTTGCCGGAGCAAAGACCTGCAACTGAGCCCGGAGCAATTTCACATTGTGGATGTTTACCGCTTCGAAGGCGTAAGTGACCCGGACGATAATTCAATCCTGTACGCCATCGAGTCGAAAGACGGGCAGAAGGGAACGCTCGTCAACGCCTACGGAGCGTACGCCGATGAGCTGTCGGACGAAATGGTGGAGAAATTGAAAATTGATTGATTTCGGGCGAAACTTTTCGGGCGCGATATGGCTTATATGGACGTAGTTACGTGTGAACAAGCATCATGAACTGGAACAAACTGCAAGACAACGCCCAATTAGACCAAATCCGGAACGAGTCGGCCGAACAGCCGGTATTGATTTTCAAACACAGCACCCGCTGTTCCATCAGCTCAACGGCATTAAGCCGCATGGAGCGCAACTGGAGTGATGCGGCCGGTATTAAGCCGTATTATCTGGACCTGATTGCCTTCCGCTCGGTATCAAATCAGGTGGCGGAGGACTTTGGCGTTCCGCACCAGTCACCGCAGGTCTTGCTGATTCAGAACGGTGAATGTGTTTACGACGCTTCCCATTTTGACATTTCGTTCGATGCCCTGAAACAGCAGGTTGTATCGGCCTAATTCAGCTATAGAGTAGTATCAAGCGCCGCGTCTGCCAAAGACGGGGCGCTTTTTTTGTTTTCAGCCGAACAAATATGCTCACCGAACCCGGAAATTAACCCCGTAGCGTAATCTTCGCCCGGTGGCAAACGCCCCCGATCGGCGGGTTAAATTTCGAGACGCTTACCTCGACGGTATCAACCTTGGGATATTTTTTACGGATTTCAACGATGATGTTGTGGGCAATGTGTTCGAGCAGCCGGGCGGGCTGCTGCATGGCCGCGTGGGTAATGTTGTACAAGTCGCCGTAGTTGACCGTCGTGCTTAAGCGGTCGAGCTGGGCGGCTTCGGTGAGGTCGGCGGTAACGGTTATGTCGACGGAGTACTTGTTACCAATCTTCTGTTCTTCGTCGTAAAAGCCGTGGTAGGCGAAAAATTCGAGTCCTTCAAGCGAAATGGTTCCCATGAGCAGCGAATTGACGGTTTTTCCGTCTTTCCCAACTGGTTAAATTTTCGCCCAAAAGTAGAACAAAAAAGCGGACTCGGCGTCCGCTTTTCGTTAAATCTGGTCGAAGAAGGAACCGGCTTCTTTTTTCTTTCCTTCCGGTTCAGTTTCCTCGGCAACGGCCTGCGGCTCGATTGTATCCTCCTCGGCGATGGGTTCCGTAATGGGCAACCCCGCTTCGGCGGCTTCGGCACCCTGGGCCGCCACCGGGTCGGCAAAGACCGCTTCGTCGGCTAGGGGTTCGGTATTGTCGATTGCGTGTTGCAGGGCATCGTCCGTCGTTTCTACGTGCAGGGTCTCGGGGTTCACCAGGTCCGAATCCCCGTCGGCGGCTGGGGTTCCCTTCGCGGCAAGGGGCTCGTTTTCGGTGTGCTGCGCGGTCACCTCGTCAATTTTGGCCTGAATGGACGCCTGATTGAATTTCTTTTCAAACCGATCAACATTTTCGAGGGCGCCGTTGGCCAGCATCTGAATCTGCTTGATCAATCCTTCCTTGTATTTCTCCATCGCCTTGAAGTCGTGTTCCATCGCCTTCAGGTCGTTGAGGATGTTTTCTTTGATGTAGCGTGCCTGATTCTCAGCATCCTGCACCATCAGCGTGGAGCGCTTGCGGGCTTCGGCCAGAATTTCATCGGCTTTCTGTTTCGACTCGTTCAGGTATTTTTCGGCGGCTTTGTTGGCCTGATCGGTGATCTGCGTACTGGTATCGTCGGCGGTCTTCAACGTTTTAAACAACGTCATCTCGATGTCCTTGAACTTGCTGAGTTCTTTTTCGGCCAGTTCGAGTTGCATCTTCAGCATTTTCCCCTCACTCGTTACACGCTCCCATTCCTGCGAAAGAGACGCCAGAAACGCGTCTACTTCTTCGGGACGGTATCCGCCGAATCCTTTCTTTTCAAATGTATGCTGCCGAATCTCGATGGGCGTTATTTTCATGTTGGAAAGGTTTATGGTGCCATAACTTTCACTTTTCTGCTAAAAGTAAAGTTATCCGGCCGAAATTATCAATTTTTTGTCCTGAAATTTGCGAAATTGCCAAGAACAAAGCAAATCATTTAGCTAGCGGGTAATCTCCCAGACCGAAATCAGCCGGTCATCGCTGGCCGAAACGAGTTGCTGTTGAAACGAGCTCCAGAGCAATTTATTGACCGACGTTCCGTGTCCGGCGTGCCGCGCCCGGTCGATTACTTTCAGCAGCCGGAAGCTCCCGGCATCCCAGACTTTGATGGATTTATCCATGCTGCACGTGGCAAACAAGGCGCCGTCCGGGCTGTAGCAAATGTGGTTGATGGCGAAGAGGTGGGCCGGAATGTCCTGTTGTTCGGCGTAGCGGTCGGCAACCACCCATGCTTTCAGGTGGGCGTCGCGCCCGGCCGAGAGCAGGTACTGTCCGTCTGGTGAGTACTGAACCGTGAAAACGGAATTGCTGTGCGCGGGAATGGTTTGTTTGAGCGTCAGATCCTGGGCGTCGAAAATCCGGATACCGTGGTCGCTGTACCCCACGGCAACTTCCCGGCTGGTTGGGTTGATGGCAATGCTGCGGGCGCTTTTGTCGCTTACTTTCAGGTGTTTCCGAACCGCAAATTCGGCCCGGTCCATTACGATAAGAACCCCGTCGGACAAGGCTATCCAGGCCGAATCCTCAAAAAACTTGATGTCAAAAATGGCCGCGGATGTAATCTGGGCCGACCGAACTTCCTGCTTCTGAACCGGGTCAATGATGTGGATGCCGTCGTAATTTTGCCCGACCCACAGTTGCCCGCGTTCCGGCTCGAACGCCAGGGCGTAAACGGAAGCGGGAATACGGGCCAGCAGGGTGCCCAGGTCCGGTTTGTCCAGCTGCCAGCGAACCACCAGACCATCGGCCCCGGCCGAAAAGAATTCGGTTGGCGACCCGCCTGAATCAAGCGTATAGACACAATCGCGGTGCCCGGCAAACGTATCAACTTTATGAACTTGCATTAGCTATAGTTTGTACAATGATAAAGGGAAAATGCGAAACTGTTCGGGTGTGTTTACTTTTTCGCTTCCGATTCCCCATTTTCCTTTTATCATTGCACCCTCAAATCGAGATTCGGATTATGTCAGTTTATCAAACCCACCGGCTGGGGGCCAGTTGTACGGCGGTGTTGTGGAAAATTGAGGAAAGCGAAGACGAACTGCGCCCACTGCTGACGCTGACGGTTCCGGAGCAAATGGAATTGCTGACCATCACGCACCCGGCTCAGCGCGTCGAGTGGCTGGCGTGCCGGGCGGCCGTCCGGGCGCTGGTGGAATCGAACGGACCCTACGCGGGCTTGTACAAAGACGAATACGGAAAGCCCCACCTGATCGGGCTGGATGCGCACATCTCCATTTCCCACACCTCGGGCTGGGCGGCTGCCGTTATGCACCATTCCAAACCCGTTGGGATTGATATTGAGCCGTTTCGGCAGCAATTCGTGCGGGTGGTTCCGCGGGTATTGTCCGACGACGAAATCCGCCACGCCGACGGGGATCTGCACCGGTTGGCTGTTTACTGGTGCGCCAAGGAAGCACTCTATAAACTGTACGGGAAACGCCAGCTCACCTTCCGCGAACACCTGCACGTGGAGCCGTTTTCCGACGGAGCCGGGTTGCTAACGGGGCACGTCCGTTTGCCCGACGACGTACGGGAATTGAAGATTCATTACTTCGAAACCGGGCCGGGGATGCTGGCCGTGGCCTTTTAGTGCCCCTACGGACCAGGGCCCGTAGGGACGGAAGGTTATTTACTGGTATAGTCCGAGAGGGGCGGGGTAGCTCCTTCGTCGTTGACGGCATCCATCAGTTGTTCTACTTCCTTAACCCGGCCGGTATCGCCGATTTTCTCGAACGCCAGCATCAGGTTCCGCAGCACGCGCCGGACAATGTCCAGGTTGGTGCAGGGCTGGTAATAGGTATCGGCTGGTTTGAGGTTCAACTGACCAATGTAATGATCAATGTCGGACTTGGAAAACACCAGGCCACGGTTGAACACGTTGATGTAAAACTGCGTATGGTCTTTCTTATAAGTCAGCACAAACAAACTGGGCAGGTTGACCCCGTATACCGGCAAACCCAGTTGCTGGGCCACCATCATGTATATGACGCACAGCGAAATCGGGTTGCCGCGCCGACTTTCCAGCACGACGTTGATCATCGAGTTGGACGGCGAATGGAAATGTTTGGTATTGGCGGCAAACTTGAGCTTGTTAAAAAAGACGCTGTTTAAGGTCTTGATCTGATCAATCGGGTGCATTTCCGACTTCCCTTCCAGCCAAACATCCAGGTAAAGTTGTTTGATTTCCTGCCGGAGTTTATCAAGCGACAGATCCGGGTACTGGTACGTCGCTACAATCCATAAACCTTCCAGGAGGTCGATGCCGCCCGTGTCTTTCCAGGTACGGATTCGTTCCAGAACGGACTGGTATTGAAGATCGTGGATCAGCTCCTCGATTTTCTTTTGATGAAGCGGATTAAAGCTATCCTCCCACTCACTCTCCAGATAAGGAATCAACTGCCCACCTAATTCACGAATTCTCTGCTCTACATGCTCGGTGATTTCCTGGTCATCATCGTCTAACAGCGAAATCAACGCTTTTATTTCGTTATCGTTTATCATGCCCTTCCAACTAGAGTTACGGTCCGGTTTGTTAAACCATGGACAAATCGGTGGCCCGACGCTTCGGTGGAACCGTGCTGCGACGGCCTACCCGAAGATAAAAACTTATTTTTAGAAACCTACTGAATTTTATACTTTTGCCCGCAGGCACTAGGAAATGTCCTGAATTTATAACACCATTTTATAAAAAATGATTTTCTTACCAGGGTTGATAAAATTTCCCGTCAACCCGCACGTACCGGCAAGTTTTTTGCTTGATTCGTACAAACTCAACGCGTGAAATAACTCCTTACATATAAGCACTCCCATGAGAATTTTAGTCACTGGCGGAGCCGGATTCATCGGTTCGCACACGGTTGTTGAACTGGTGAATGCCGGGTACGAACCGATTATCATCGATAATTTCTCAAATTCTGACCGTTCTGCCTTGGATGGTCTGCGTCAGATTCTCAACCGCGATGTTATCTTCTATCAGGGGGATTGCAACGATCCGGAAACGCTGAACGCGATTTTTGAAAAAGAAAGCCTTGGGGGTGTCATTCACTTTGCGGCTCACAAAGCCGTGGGCGAGTCGGTGGCCAAGCCGTTGATGTATTACCGCAACAACCTGGATTCAACCATCCTGCTGCTCGAAACCATGCAGCGGTATGGCGTTTCGAACCTCGTTTTCTCGTCTTCGTGTACGGTTTACGGTCAGCCCGAGCAACTGCCCGTGACCGAAGCCACGCCCCGGCTACCGGCGCAGTCGCCTTACGGGAATACCAAAACCATCTGCGAAGACATCATCCGCGATACCGTCCGCTCGGGAGCAGCCATGAAAGCCATTGCTTTGCGGTATTTCAACCCGATTGGTGCTCACCCGTCCGGCCTGATTGGCGAGTTGCCGCTGGGCGTACCGAGCAACCTGGTTCCGTTCATTACGCAGACGGCCGCCGGACTGCGGGAAAAAGTAACGGTTTTCGGTAACGATTACGATACCCCCGACGGTACCTGCATCCGGGATTACATTCACGTGGTGGATCTGGCCAAGGCCCACGTTCAGGCCCTGCGGCTGCTCGATTCGCAGGAAGAAAATTCTTATTATGATATATTCAACGTCGGTACGGGCCAGGGCAATACCGTGCTCGAACTGATCAAGACGTTTGAAGAAGTCAACCAGTTAAAACTGAATTACAGCATCGGTCCGCGCCGTCCGGGCGACGTGGAGAAAATCTACGCTCAGGTCGATAAAGTAAACAACGTCATGGGCTGGCGGGCCGAAAAGTCGCTGGCCGACGGGCTGCGTGATGCGTGGCGCTGGGAGCAAAATCTGCATTTAAAAAATTCAACCGTTTCGGGTTAAGCGTTATGGGAAAGAAGATTCTGATTACCGGCGGAGCCGGCTTTATTGGTTCACACGTTGTTCGGTTGTTTGTGACCAAATACCCTGATTATCAAATTTTTAATCTGGATAAACTAACGTATGCCGGTAACCTCGCCAACCTTGCGGACATTGAGGACGCTCCCAACTACACCTTCGTGAAGGGCGACATTACCGATGCTTCTTTCCTGGAGCAACTGTTTCAGGAGCAGAACTTCGACGGCGTTATTCACCTGGCGGCCGAATCGCACGTGGACCGCTCGATCACCGACCCGATGGCGTTTGTCACGACCAACGTCGTGGGAACGGTTAATCTGCTCAATGCCGCCAAAAATAGCTGGCTGCCCGATTTCACCGGCAAGCGTTTCTACCACGTTTCGACCGACGAGGTGTATGGGTCGCTGCACAATCCGGAAGATTTCTTCGTCGAAACCACTCCGTACGACCCGCAATCGCCCTACTCGGCTTCGAAGGCGGCTTCGGATCATTTCGTGCGGGCATACGGCAACACTTATAAGCTGCCGGTTGTCCTGTCGAACTGCTCGAACAACTACGGTCCGAATCATTTTCCGGAGAAGCTTATTCCGCTGATGATTCATAACATCCAGACCAACAAGCCGCTGCCGGTCTACGGAAAAGGTGAGAACGTGCGCGACTGGCTGTATGTGATTGATCACGCCCGGGCCATCGACACGATTTACCACAACGGCAAAAACGGGGACACCTACAACATTGGCGGCTTCAACGAGTGGAAAAACATTGACCTGGTGAATCTGCTGTGCGGCATCATGGACCGGAAGCTGGGGCGCCCCGAAGGCACTTCGGCCCAACTCATTACGTACGTCACCGACCGCGCGGGCCACGATCTGCGGTACGCCATCGACGCCAGTAAATTGATGAATGAGCTGGGCTGGAAGCCGTCCCTGCAATTTGAAGAGGGCCTGGAAAAAACCGTTGACTGGTTCCTGACCAATCAGGACTGGCTGGAAAACGTTACCTCCGGCGCTTATCAGAAGTATTACGACTCCATGTACGAAAACCGATAACCAATTTTGAATGAGCGAATGAGTGAATAAGGCGGCCAATTTTTGGCCCGCAGTGCTATTCGCTCATTCGCTCATTCCCTCATCAAAACCATGAAAGGCATCATTTTGGCCGGAGGTTCCGGAACCCGTTTGCACCCGCTGACATTGGCCGTCAGCAAGCAACTCATGCCGGTTTATGACAAGCCGATGATTTATTATCCGCTATCGATTCTGATGCTGGCGGGTATTCGCGAAATTCTCATTATTTCAACGCCCCACGATCTGCCGAATTTCAAGAAACTGCTTGGCGATGGCGAGCAGGTTGGCTGTTCGTTCAGCTACGCCGAGCAGCCCCTGCCGAACGGTCTGGCGCAGGCGTTTGTGATCGGGGAGGAGTTTATCGGTAAAGACAAAGTGGCGCTGATTCTGGGCGATAACATTTTTTACGGATCGGGTCTTTCAAAACTGCTGCAATCCAACAACGATCCCGACGGCGGGGTGGTGTATGCCTACAAAGTCAACGATCCGGAGCGCTACGGGGTGGTGGAGTTCGATGATAACAAAAAAGCCCTGTCGATTGAAGAAAAGCCGCAGCAGCCCAAGTCGAACTACGCCGTGCCGGGCCTGTATTTTTACGACAATGACGTGGTAGAGATTGCCAAGAATCTGAAGCCCAGCCCCCGGGGCGAGTACGAGATCACGGATGTAAACAAAGTGTATCTGGAGCGTGGCAAACTGAAAGTCGGTATTCTGGACCGGGGTACTGCCTGGCTGGATACGGGTACGTTTGCGTCGCTGATGCAGGCGGGTCAGTTTGTGGAAGTGATCGAGGAGCGTCAGGGTATGAAAATCGGCTCCATCGAGGAAGTGGCGTACCGGATGGGCTACATCAACGACGATCAACTGAAAGCCATCGCTCAACCGCTGGTCAAAAGCGGCTACGGCCAATACCTGCTGAATCTGCTGAAATAGCAAAACAGGGGAGGGCGAATGAAAGATTCGTTTCTCCCTTTGTCCCTCAAAAAAAAAGCCTGGACAAAGTCCTGGCCTTTTCCAAACCTAACCTATGAGATGAGAAAATCGGCTTGTCCCATCGGGTGATGAAACGTACCAAGTCTCTGCAAATGTGCAGGGAAATTACTAAGAAATTTAGAGAAGAAACCCCTTATTTATAAAAAATTAAGAGTAACTCAATCCTGCAAGTGATTCTGCGCATTTGACTACGTAGTTCTACTTGATCTCCTTGAGGTAATAGACTGTTATTCAATGCATTAATCTGTTTTTTGCCTTCCTTTCTGCTTGTAATTCCTGCCTCTCTTTTCTATTTTGGATGAACTTTAACGATCAACTCTCATCCAGGAAAACATGACACAAGATCCAAAAGAACCCTACCGGGGCGATGTAGGCGACTTCATTCGGAATCGTGACGCGGAAATGTTAACCCGCAATTTTCGTCTGCTTAAAGAAGAAAGTCAGGGGTCGGGAAAAGATACGTACACCCGCGCCGAGTTTTTTGGAATCAATCGGATTAATGAGTTATTGGGCTACGACGACTGCGTCGGCATCCGGATTTATTACGGACTGGGCAAAGGACAAGATGACAATGGCGACCCGAAACCGCAACTGGTGCTGACGGCTGTTAATTCAAAGGGCAAAGACATTTTCCTGGGCAGCCTGACCCGCGATTCGGAGTTTCGAGGAAGAGAAACCGACGACATCGACGATCCGACCGGTTTGAAAGATATGCCCGCCGGGAGAGATGCCCTGGCGAATGGGCATCCATGTCCCCAGCACTGCTAATTTTATTTATAAATGCTTGAACGTCTGGTTAGCAATTTACAAGCATACCCATTAGATTATATTGGCCATATTTTTATACTGTTGCCGGTAGCTCTTAGTATTTATCGGCGACAGTTCTTAACCAAGGAGTTAATATTATTAATTCTATTTTTTCTAACTTCTTTTTTAGAGGAATGTATACAACTTTATTATTCGCTAAAGGCGTGGAGCAATATTCATTTATATAACCTCTATTTAATCGTCGATATATTTCTAGTCGGATGCATATACTATCAAAAGTTTGAATTTAAAATACATAAAAAGTACATAGTCATAGCTACCTCAATAAGTATAATTATTTCCATTATATTTTTTAAATACGATGAGTTTTCATCAGTAGGGAATACCGTATTTAGAATATTTAGCACAGCTTTAGTTTTATCATACTTTAATTGGTTGTTGGTTGAAATGAAAATAGCCAATATGCTACTGCATAGTTTTTTTTGGATAAGTGCAGGTCTATTACTTTATTCACTAGGGACATTCTTTATGTATTTATTTAGTCAATATACAATAAGTGCCAAGGCTAGCAGCAATATATTTGACCTATATTGGTCTGTTAAGCAAATACTGTATATCCTTTTTTGTGTTTTTTCATCTATTGGTTTTTGGGTGAGTAAATACGATATAAAGAATTATGTGTAATATGCATTAACAGTTTAATCATTAAATTGATTTAGCTATTTATTAGTAGCATTTCCGTTTACTAAAAGACAATTGTTTATCACAACAAGTCTGTGCAAATTTGAGACCTTATCATAACCACCATTTTTAAGTTAAACCTCTTTTTAACCATGAGTGCAATCAGCAGTGGAGCAGGACGCTTCATTTCAGAAGAAGAAGCCGAGCAATTTAAAGGCGCGTACCAGCAACGTAAGAAACAACAACAAATTCCGGAGTCGGATACGGTTCGTTCCGAGTTTTTTGGCAGCGACAATCTGCAACAAATTCTAAGCCAGCCGGGGTGCGTAGGCATCCGGGTGTACCACGCCAAGCGCCAGGAGAAAATCAACGGTTCCGAACACCTGGTCCCCCGGGTGGTACTGGTCGGCGTTGATGAAAACGGGGATGAACTGCTGGAACTGAGCGAACCCATCGAAGCCGGAATGAAAGATATGCCGGCGGTTCGGTCGGGTCAGTTGGCAGACGGTCCGTTGTGTCCGCCAGAATGCAACAAAGTAGGCAAAGGAGGTTGATAGGAACGAGTTATTTATGGTGGATCACCCTTATATCCAGTTAGTTCTTAAGTATCCCCATACGTTTTTGCCAGACCTGTTCCTGGTGTTAGCCTTGGTAACAGGTCTGGTAAATTACCCATTTCTGGATAAGGCCAGTCATTGGCTGTTTAGAATGCTGATTTTATCACTGGGGATTTCTCTTTTACAAAATCACAATGCTGCGTATCGGTTAAACAACCTTTACCTGTATAATTTAAACTCGGTTGCCGAAATAAGCTGTATTGCGGGGGCTTACTGGGTGGAGCTAAAATCCAAACGCAACCGAACGATTGTGCTGGCCGGTCTAGGAGTTTATCTATTGGTATTTTTAGTCGATTTCAGTTGGACCCGAATTGCCGGTATTACGCTCGGCGTTCAGCGGATTGTCATGATTTTGTACGCGCTTCTTTACTTCCATTATATTCTGACGAAGATGCAGGTACAAAATATATTGATTCATGCCATGTTCTGGATCAGCGCCGGAGCAATCGTGCACGCTGCCGGAACCCTGTTTGTTTTTCTGTTTGTGAAAGTAACCCTCGGTGACCTTAGCTCGAACGGAAGTTACGGGTTGTACATCCAGATCGTCAGGGCTTTTACCGCATTTTTTTACGTCGTTCTGATCATCAGTTTCTGGCTCCGGCGACGTGAGTTCAGGATGGTCGAACACATGACCGTTTAATATGAGGTGCTTGCGGATGTGGCGTCAAGATGGTATATTTCGACAATTGATTTTATTATAAGTCCGTGTATGGGACCGCACTTTGCTTCTGACTCGCTGTGAACGAGGACATGAAATTATACATTGCCGTAGGTACGGCCGTTCTGCTGGTGATGGCGATTTTTATCATCGTCTTTGTGGCCTATTACCAGCAAAAACAGATTCGTCAACAACTCATTCTGAAGGAATGGCAGGAGAAATACCGTAAAGGTCTGCTCGCGGCCACCCTCCAGGCGCAGGAACACGAACGTCGGCGCATCGCCCAGGATCTGCACGACGAAATCGGGACAATGCTGTCGGTGACCAAGTTGAGCCTCAATCAACTGGGCCGGACCGTGGAACACAACGACCCCAGCTCAACGGTGCTGGTTCAGAAAACCCGCTCGCTGCTGGACGAAACCATTGCCAACGTCCGGCGCATCAGCCGCGATCTGGTGCCGACTACCCTCGAACGCTTCGGGCTGGTTTCGGCGCTGGAAGAACTGGCCGAAAAAGCCAGCAACGGCGAGGTTCACGTCGAATTGTCGTGTTCTGACAAGCTGCCGCCCCTGATGCCGCAACTGGACCTGACGCTGTTTCGCATTGCGCAGGAGCTGATCAACAACGCCATCAAACACGCCAACGCCCAGCATATTATTATTGATCTGCACTGCCAGCCGAACGGTATGCTGCTGTCCGTTATTGATGACGGGCAGGGATTCGATCTGGATGAAATTATGAAAGATAAGAAACGGGGGCTGGGTCTCCGTAACATCGAAAGCCGTCTGAACGTGATTGACGGTCATGTCACGTTTGATGTGGAAGAAGGCCGTGGCTCCCGGATTCACATTCAGGTGAAAAACCTGAAGCCGGAAGTGGAGGTAGAAGTGGAACCGGTGTAAAAGATAAAAACGGTTTGAAGAAGGGCACGATCAAGTGGTTCTCATCAGCTGGATGATAAGGCGGACCAAACCAGCCGTTTACCCATTAAGCCGCTAGCCACAAACGTTACAAGCTCCAAGCCACCCCTTACTATGAAAAAGATCAAGATTGCCCTCGCCGACGATCATAATTTATTCCGCAAGGGAATGGCTTCCGTACTGAGCCAGGTGCCGGACTTTGAGCTGGTACTCGAAGCCAGCAACGGCCAGGAACTGATCGACAAGCTGACCCGCCGGATGCCCGATGTGGTGTTGCTCGACCTCGAAATGCCGGTTATGGACGGCATCGCTACCACCGAATACATTCGCGAAAACCATCCCGATGTTCGCATTATCATGCTGACGATGCACGACGAGGACCGTTTCGTGTTGCACCTGCTCGAAAAAGGCGTTAGCGGCTACGTGCTGAAGGATGCCGATCTGGACGAGGTGGAAAAAGCCGTTCACCGGGTAATGGACGACGGCGTCTACCTCAACGACTTTGTGTCGAAGGTGATGCACCGGAAAATGGTGAACAAACCAACTACCGTCATCAAGAATCCGCAGACCTCGACGCTTTACAACAGCAAAGTGCTGCTGTCGGAGCGCGAAAAAGAAGTGTTGAAGCTAATCTGTGAAGGATTATCGACGGCCGAAATCAGCGAGAAAATCTTCCTGAGCCCGCGCACGGTCGAAGGGCACCGGCTGCGGATACTGGAAAAAACCGGGACTAAAAATACCGCCGGAATGGTGGCCTACGCCTTCAAAAATAACTTGGTTTAATACCGGAAAAGAGAAAGCGGGGCGGAAAGGAGTAGGGGACCGGTTGGGATTCCCTGCTCCTTTCCGCCCCGCTTCTTTATTGGCCGGCGTCCCATTTCGCTTAACGCCTTTTTTTCAACTTATTTGCAACCGGTGTTGTTACCAAAATAAAACCTGAGTCTATTCGTAAAGAATTGAATAAATAGTAGACAATCTTTCTATTTGAATCATTTAACTTTGCCAATCGAACAAGGGTGATCCCGAATTATGGACAGATTCTCGTATATAGCTAATTCTGAAGCAGCCTACATCGACGATTTATACCGGGCTTATAAACAAGACCCTGGATCGGTAGATGAAAGCTGGCAAAAATTTTTTGAGGGTTTTGAGTTTTCCCAGTCGTATAGTGAAGGTGGCAACGGAACCAACGGCCACACCAACGGCGAAGCAGCTACAAAACCCGTAATCGACACCAAGCACGCTGAAAAAGAAGTATCAGTAGCCAGCCTGATTAAAGCGTATCGCTCACGGGGCCACCTGTTGGCCAAAACCAACCCCATTCGGGATCGGAAAGACCGCAATCCGCGGATCGGTCTGGAAGATTACGCCCTGTCGGAAGCCGATCTCGACACGGTGTTTGAAGCCGGTAACCTGCTGGGAATCGGGCCGAGCTCTTTGCGGAAAATCATGGAATCGCTGGAAAAGATCTACGCCGGAACCATTGGTTTTGAGTACATGTACATCCGCGAGATCGACGTGAAGAACTGGCTGCGCAATAAAATCGAAAAAGAAGCGCTGGTGTTCGATCCCACGCTGGAAGAGAAAAAGCGGATTTTGAAAAAACTGAACGAAGCAACGGTTTTTGAGAATTTTCTGCATACTAAATATTTAGGTCAGAAGCGGTTTTCACTCGAAGGAGGGGAAACCACCATTCCGGCGCTCGATGCCATCATCAACCACGCCGGGGAACTGGGTGTTGAAGAAGTCATGATCGGGATGGCGCACCGTGGTCGTTTGAACGTGCTGGTAAACATCCTCGGCAAGTCGTACGAGGCTGTCTTCAGTGGTTTCGAAGGCAACGTGCCCGACCAGGTTTTTGGCGATGGCGACGTAAAATACCACCTGGGCTATTCGAGCCTGATCGAAACCGCGTCGGGCAAGCAGGTCAGCGTGAAACTGGCGCCGAACCCGTCGCACCTCGAAGCCGTCAACCCGATTATCGAAGGGTTTGTGCGGGCGCAGGCTGACGAAGAATACGCCGGGAATTACGACAAAATCCTGCCAATCCTGATCCACGGCGACGCGGCTGTGGCCGGGCAGGGAATTGTTTACGAAGTAACCCAAATGGCAAAGCTGGCCGGTTACCAAACCGGGGGAACACTTCACTTTGTAATCAACAACCAGATTGGTTTTACAACCGACTTTGAAGACGCCCGTTCGTCGATCTACTGTTCGGATGTTGCCAAAATCATCGACGCGCCGGTTTTCCACGTCAACGGTGACGATCCGGAAGCGGTTATTTTCTGCGTGAAACTCGCCATTGAGTTTCGGGAGAAATTTAACCGGGACGTCTTTATCGACATGGTTTGCTACCGTCGGTACGGCCACAACGAGTCCGACGAGCCGAAGTTTACGCAGCCGACGTTGTACAGCACCATTGAAAGACACGCCAATCCGCGGGAGATTTATAACAAAAGCCTAATTGAGCGGGGCGAGGTGGATGCCGAACTGGCGACCAACATGGACGCTGAGTTTAAAAAGGAGTTGCAGGACCGGCTCGACATGGTGAAGCAGAAAGCCGAAATTCCGTACAAACCGTTGCGGCTCGACCGCGAGTGGGCGGAGTTGCGCGTGAGCCAGCCGGAAGACTTCGACCAGTCGCCCGAAACCGGGGTAGCCATGGACGTGCTTGAGAAAGTCGGCAACGCCTTGGTGTCGGTTCCAAACGGTTTCAAACCGTTGAAGCAGATTGAAAAACTGCTGAAAGACCGTCGGCAAATGTTGTTCGAAACGAAGCAGGTTAACTGGGGAACGGCGGAGTTGCTGGCCTACGGTTCGATTCTGCTCGAAAATAAAGTGGTTCGTCTGAGCGGACAGGATGTGCAGCGCGGAACGTTCTCGCACCGCCATGCCGTTCTGCACGATTCGGAAACCAACGAATCCTACAATTCGCTCGACCACATCGAGGGGAGCCAGCAGAAGCTTCAGATCTACAATTCGCTGCTGTCGGAATACGGTGTACTGGGCTTTGAGTTCGGGTACTCCATGGCCAATCCCCACGCGCTGGTGATTTGGGAAGCTCAGTTTGGGGACTTCTCCAACGGAGCGCAGGTCATCATCGACCAGTTTGTTTCCTCCTGCGAATCGAAATGGGGACTCATGAACGGTCTGGTGATGTTGTTGCCCCACGGTTACGAAGGCCAGGGGCCGGAACACTCCAACGCCCGTCCGGAACGGTATCTGCAACTCTCGGCGGAATACAACATGGTGGTTGCCAACGTGACCACGCCGGCCAACTTCTTCCACCTGCTGCGTCGGCAGTTGACCTGGCAGTTCCGGAAACCGCTGGTGGTGATGTCACCGAAATCTTTATTGCGGCACCCACAAGTAGTTTCGTCGCTGGAAGATCTTACCAAAGGTACTTTTAAGGAAGTGTTGCCCGATCCGTTCGCAGTTGGCAAGAAAGTAAAACGAGTCCTGCTCTGTACGGGTAAGATTTATTACGAATTACTCGAAAAACAACAGGCCGACAAGCGTGACGATGTGGCCGTCGTTCGGTTGGAGCAGTTACATCCGTTCCCGCAAAAACAGCTTGATGCCATTCTGGCAGAATACGGTAAAAATGCGGAATTGGTGTGGGTGCAGGAAGAACCGTCGAACATGGGTGCATGGACGTACCTGCTGCGTACGGTGCCGGAACTGAAACTGCGCGGCATCACGCGGAAAAACAGTGCGTCACCGGCAACCGGGTATTCCAAAGTTCACAGTCAGGAACAGGCCGACATCATCCGCCGGGCGTTTGAATAAGGTTTTACAGTTATCCTGAACGCACAGATAGCTGACAACTGAAAACGAAGAGAAAATGGCAATAGAAATGAAAGTACCCCCGGTTGGGGAGTCGATTACGGAAGTAACGGTTGGTGCATGGCATAAGAAAGAGGGGGATTCGGTAAAGAGAGACGAGGTGCTGTGCGAACTGGAATCGGATAAGGCATCGTTTGAATTTCCGGCAGAAGCCGATGGTGTGTTGCACATCCTGGCTCAGGAAGGCGATGTGTTGCCCATCGGTGCCGTACTGTGTACCATTGACGCTGCGGGAGCGTCCAACGGTGAAGCTCCCAAAGCAGAAGCCCCGGCTGCGGCCAAACCCGCTGAACAACCGGCGGCTGCGCAGCCTGAACCGGCTAAGTCCGAGCCCGCTCCGCAACCGGCTCCTGCTCCGGAACCCGCAACGGATTCAGCGGCTAAAACCGTAGAAATGAAAGTTCCCCCGGTGGGCGAATCAATTACGGAAGTAACGATTGCCTCCTGGAATAAAAAAGACGGTGACAAAGTGGAGCTGGACGAAGTTCTGTGCGAACTGGAATCCGACAAAGCAACGTTCGAATTACCGTCTGAAGCCGCCGGAACACTCCGGATTGTGGCCGAAGCCGGATCAACGCTGGCGATTGGCGCCGTAATCTGCCGGATCGAAGTGGGCGCGGGTGCCGCCCAGCCTGCTTCTCAACCCGCAGCCCCGGCACCTCAACCGGCTGCCCAGCCGGCAGCCGCTCAATCCGGCGAACAAGGATACGCTGCCAATCATCCGTCACCGGTTGCGGCTAAGATTCTGGCCGAAAAAGGCATAGATCCGAAAGAAGTGAACGGCACGGGCATTGGCGGCCGCATCACAAAAGAAGACGCGGTGAAGGCCGAAAAAGCCGCACCAGCACCCGCTCCGCAACCGGCGGCTGCCCCGGCTTCCAAACCGGCTCCGGCCCCAGCGGCACCGGCAGCGGTTTCCGGCACCGGCAACCGGGGACAACGGCGCGAGCGGATGACTTCCCTGCGGAAAACCATCGCCCGGCGGTTGGTAGCCGTGAAAAATGAAACGGCCATGCTGACAACCTTCAACGAGGTTGATATGAAGCCGATCATGGATCTGCGGGCCAAATACAAAGACAAGTTCAAGGACAAACACGCGGTTGGTCTGGGCTTTATGTCGTTCTTCACGAAGGCGGTTTGCATTGCCCTGCAGGACTTCCCGAATGTGAACGCCATGATCGACGGTGATTCGATCGTTTACAACGACTACTGCGATGTGTCGATTGCCGTTTCAACGGAACGGGGGCTGGTAGTCCCGGTGATCCGGAACGCCGAAAGCATGGACTTTGCCGCCGTCGAGAAGGAAATCATTCGTCTGGCGGGCCTGGCGCGGGACAACAAACTGACCATCGAGCAGATGTCCGGCGGAACGTTTACGATCACCAACGGTGGTATTTTCGGTTCGATGCTGTCGACGCCGATTATCAACGCACCCCAGTCGGCCATTCTGGGAATGCACAACATCGTTGAGCGTCCGGTAGTTGTGAACGGTGAAATCGTTGTTCGTCCCATGATGTACGTGGCGTTGTCGTACGATCACCGCATCATTGACGGTAAAGATTCTGTGAGCTTCCTGGTCCGGGTAAAACAATTGCTGGAAGATCCGGCGCGGATTTTACTGGGCGTTTAACGTATTGGTAGGACGGATTGTAAAGCCGTCTTTGCTTCAGACAACCGGTCTGGCGCAGAGATGATTTTAAAGTCCGTCCTACGTTTGTTTATAGCTAATTTACTGGCAAAAAGCTTTACAATTTTATGCAATACGACGTTATCGTCATTGGTTCCGGGCCCGGCGGCTATGTGGCAGCAATTCGCTGCGCACAGTTGGGCATGAAAACGGCCATCGTAGAAAAATACAAAACGTTGGGCGGTACCTGCCTGAACGTTGGCTGTATTCCGTCCAAAGCCCTGCTCGATTCCTCGGAGCATTTTTACAACGCGGCCCACACGTTCGCCGAACACGGTATCAAGCTGGCCGACCTTCAGGTTGATCTGCCCCAGATGATCAAGCGGAAGGAGGGAGTCGTGGAAGCCAACGTAACCGGTATCTCGTTCCTGATGAAAAAGAACAAAATCACGGTTCATCAGGGATTTGGCTCCTTTGCCGATGCCAACACGTTGAAGGTGAAGAAGGACGACGGCAGCGAGGAGCAGATCACGGCCAAGAATTTTATCATCGCTACCGGTTCTAAACCGTCGTCGTTTCCGTCGATGCCGATTGATAAGAAGCGCATCATCACCTCCACCGAAGCCCTGACGTTACAGGAAGTGCCCAAACACCTGATCGTAATCGGAGCCGGCGTGATTGGCGCGGAGCTGGGGTCGGTTTACGCCCGCATCGGTTCCAAAGTTTCGTTTGTCGAATTTGCGGATTCAATGATTCCGACGATGGACAAAACGATGGGCAAAGAACTGCAGAAAGCCGTTAAAAAGCTGGGGGCCGAGTTCTACTTCAGCCACAAAGTCACCAGCGTGGAAAATACCGGTGAGGGGGTGGTGGTGAAAGCCGACAATCCGAAAGGTGAACAAATCACCATCGAAGGTGATTACTGCCTCGTTTCCGTTGGTCGTCGCCCGTACACCGACGGTCTGAATCTGGAAGCGGCTGGTCTGGCCGTCGACAACCGGGGCCGCATCGAAGTGGACGATCACCTGCGGACAAAGGTGCCAAACATCTACGCCATCGGCGACGTGATTCGCGGGGCGATGCTGGCGCACAAAGCCGAGGAGGAAGGTGTTTTCGTGGCTGAAACGCTGGCGGGACAGAAGCCGCACGTCAACTACCGGCTGATTCCGGGCGTAGTATACACCTGGCCGGAAGTGGCCAGCGTGGGCTTTACGGAAGAAGAACTCAAGCAGGAGGGCCGGGCCTACAAAGTGGGGTCGTTCCCGTACAAAGCCCTGGGCCGCGCCCGCGCTTCGATGGATATAGACGGGCTGGTGAAAGTGCTGGCCGACAAGCAAACCGACGAAATTCTGGGCATGCACATCATTGGTGCCCGCGCTGCCGATATGATCGCGGAGTGCGTTGTCGCGATGGAATACCGGGCTTCGGCGGAAGATATCGCACGGATCTCGCACGCGCACCCGACCTACACGGAAGCCATCAAGGAAGCCTGTCTGGCCGCGACCGAAAACCGGGCCATTCACATGTAATCAATTGGAATTAGCTGGTAGTCAATAGGACTTATCGGATGTTTTTCCGCCCCGCTTTGGAAATCAAGCGGGGTTTTTCTTTTTTAGTGAATACCCCTTCATCCCATGAAAAAACTAATACTTCTTGCTTTCTGCCTTTTTGCAACCGGAGTTTATGCCCAAACAACCGACTCGGTCACCATCCGGAAAATCTACAACGAAGTGTTGAACAACAGCCCGTCCTACGAGTGGCTACGGCATTTGACCCAGCAGATCGGTCCGCGCCTGAGCGGTTCGGCCGGGGCGCAGCAAGCCGTCGACTGGACCAAGCAACTGATGGAACAGCAGGGCTTCGACCGGGTGTTTTTGCAGGAAGTGATGGTGCCGCATTGGGTGCGTGGTGCGAAGGAAGTCGCTTACGTTCAGAATGGAAAGCAGAAAACAGCGGTTCCCATTGCGGCCCTGGGCGGTTCTGTTGCTACACCCCCAAAGGGGATTCAAGCGCAGGTTATTGAAGTGAAAAATTTTCAGGAGCTGCGGGAGTTGGGAGCAGACAAGGTTAAAGGCAAAATTGTCCTTTATAACCGCCCAATGGACCCGACCAAACTCAATACGTTCGAAGCCTACGCCGGAGCCGTTGATCAGCGGGGCAATGGCGCGACCGAAGCCGCTAAACTCGGGGCCGTGGGCGTGATCGTTCGGTCGATGACCACGGCGCTCGACGACAACCCACATACCGGTAGTATGCGCTACGCGACCGGTGTTCCGCTGATTCCGGCGGCTTCCATCAGCACCAATGGCGCGGAATTGCTCAGCAAGCTGCTGAAGCAAAACCCCGGGCTGACGTTTTATTTCAAACAGAATTGCGAAACGTTGCCCGACGCCAAATCTTACAACGTCGTTGGCGAAATAAAAGGCTCCGAAAAACCGGATGAAATCATCGTGGTAGGTGGGCACCTCGATTCGTGGGATTTGGGGCAGGGCGCCCACGACGACGGGTCCGGCTGCATGCAATCCATTGAGGTGCTGCGGGCGATGAAAGCACTCGGCATCAAACCGAAACGGACCCTCCGGGCGGTGATGTTCATGAACGAAGAAAACGGCTTGCGGGGGGGCATCGGCTATGCCGACTACGCCAAAAAGAATAACGAAAAGCACCTGGCCGCCGTCGAATCCGACAACGGTGGCTTTACGCCCCGTGGGTTTGGCATTGTCGGGACGCCGGAGCAACGGGCCAAAGCCATGTCGTGGAAACCACTGCTGGCTCCCTACGGCTTACACGAGATTGGTGCGGGGTCGGGTGGGGCCGACATTGGCCCCCTGGCGCAGCTCGGCACGGTGTTGTTTGGCTTTAAGCCGGACTCCCAACGGTATTTTGATTTCCACCACACGGGCATCGACCGGTTTGAAGGCGTCAACAAACGGGAGCTGGAGCTTGGCGCGGCTTCCATGGCGGCCCTGGTTTATTTGCTGGATCAGCACGGGTTATAAAAAGATACTTGTTTCGCGGAGTTGAGCGGAGGTTCCGCTTGGTGCTCCGCTCAACTCCGCGAAACAACGTTCACTGCAGCTTCTCATTATCCCGGTGCCGCGTCGCATCCCGAACGGTTTTCTTCTCCAGATTTTTCTGAAAAGCCGCCGTCAAATCCACCCCGGTCTGATTGGCCAGGCAGATCAGCACCCACAGCACATCGGCCATTTCATCGCCCAGGTCTTTGCTCTTATCGGACTCCTTCTCCGACTGTTCGCCGTAGCGCCGGGCGATGATCCGGGCCACTTCGCCGACTTCCTCCGTCAGTATTGCCATGTTGGTAAGTTCGTTGAAATAACGGACGCCGATGGTTTTGATCCACTCATCAACGGTATCCTGCGCTTCGCGTAAGGTCATTTGAAAGGAGCTGTTTGCGGTTTTACCAGTTCAAAAAGACAAAGCTATTTCTTCTGGCCGATAGGTGCGACGGCCAACCCCGTTAATCGGTAAATAAGACCAATTTTTACGGAAGCCGGTTAGGTTTGCTCATCCATGCTCTTTACGGATTAAGTTGCACCTATGCTGATGAGCCACCGTCCCGACACGTCGAATGATCTGATCCACTGGAATGCTTTCCGGGAGGGAAGTGAGTCGGCGTTTGCGGCTTTGTATTCAACGTATTACCGGCATTTGCTGAACTACGGCCGACGGTTTGGCAGCGATGCCGCCACCGCCGAAGATGCCATTCATGATGTGTTTATCGACTTGTGGAAGTATCGTCAGACGCTGACGCAGCCGCAATCCATTCAGTCCTACATTCTCAAAGCCTTCCGCAACCGGCTGGTAACGCAGCTGGCCGAACACCAACGGCGGTTTGCGACCGTCGACCGTGAGGAGCCATTCGGCCTGGTGGCTACCGAACCTTCCTCGGAGGACCGGTTGGTGGAGGATACCCTGAATCGGGAGCAACGTGCGCAGATCGAACGGGCTTTCAAAACCCTGTCGCCCCGGCAGCAGGAAGTGCTGTACCTTCGCTACTACACAGACTTAAACTACGACGAAATTTGCGCCATCATGAGCATTACCTACAACACGGCCCGTACCCAGCTTTACCAGGCCCTGAGCGTCCTGCGCAAACGCCTGGCAACCGATTGGCCGGTTCTGCTCTGGTGGATTAGTCTGCTCAATGAGCAATAGCTGAAATTTTTCTGCAAATTTTTCCTTTTTTCATACTACAAACTCCCGGCTTCCTTCTCTTACGGTTGATTGACCTCACCACATGGCATGAAACCGCTGGAGTATTACGCAACGCTCGAAATCATTGACCTTGCCCGCGATCCGGATTTTCGAAGGTGGATCCGAAACCCGACACCGGAACAGAATCAGTTCTGGGAATCGTTCAAAGCCGTTTATCCCCACCAGCAGACGACGCTGGAACAGGCCCGTTTGCTGGTTATTGGGTTGGAATCCACCTGGCAAAATGTCTCCGACAGCGCCGTTGATGCCTCTTTTCAACGGCTTCTCCATAAAAAGCGAGCCTGGCAACCGGTGCCGAAGCGGTTCATCTGGAGGACGGCTTTCTATCGGTATGCCGCAGCGGTTGCGGTCGTGACGCTGGCCGGTTTGGGCGGGTGGTACCTAGACCGGATCACCGCCCCGATTACCTACCGGACTACCTACGGTCAGGTGCGTACGATCAGCTTGCCGGACGGGTCGGTGGTTACGCTAAACGCCAACTCCACCCTGGAAATGGCGAAAAACTGGCAGGAAAAAGGCCGGCGCGAGGTCCGGCTTACCGGCGAAGCGTTTTTTGACGTAAACAAAAAGCCGTCGGGCCAGCGGATGCCTTTTGTAGTCCATACGGGCGAAGCCGATGTGGTGGTGCTGGGCACGCGTTTCAACGTAAACACCCGCCGGACCCGAACGCAGGTTGTGCTGCAGGAAGGACGGGTCAGAGTCGATTTGCGGCAGCAACCCGACGTGCTGATGCAGCCGGGTGATCTGGTCGAAGCCGCAAACGGCCAGGCAGCGGTGCGTCGGGGGCGGGTCAATGCCCACCGGTACGTGGCCTGGCGCAACAACCTGCTGGTGCTGGATGACGAACCGCTTCGCGAAATCCTGCAACGGTTGCAGGACCAGTACGGCCTGACGGTTTCGATTCCCGATGAACGGCTGCTGAACGAACGGTTTACGAGCACGGTTCCGGCCAACCAACCAGACCTCCTGCTGCGGCTCATTGCCACAACCTTACACTTGCAAATCAGTAAAAACGAAAATCAAATAGTGCTATCCCAATTAAATCAATGAAAAACCCTCTGCCAACCACCATCCGACTGGTGATTCTGGGCGTATGGTGTCTTGCGACTACGGCCGAAGCCCAATTGCTGGCCTCGTCGCATCACCGACCGGCTCGCCAATTGTCCCCGACGCTCCGAACCACCAAGCCAGCGGTTCGCGCGTTGACCGATGTTTTGCTGGATCTGGAACGCAAATACGGTATTCGGTTTGCTTACCAGCGCAAGCTTCTGCGCGATAAAACCGTTGCTTTACCAGTACCGACCGCAACCGACCGCGAAACGGTTTTAAAGGCCGTCCTGAATCCCAACGGGCTGACCTTCCGCAAAGTGGGGGAGCAGCATTATGTTATCATCGAAGCCGGCGACGAAACGGGTCGGGCGAAGTCGACGTTGGCCCCACCGGATGAAAACGGACCGCTGCAATCCCGCCCGGGCGGAATAGAAAGCGAACGCCCGACGATGCTTCCGACGGCATTAATCGTGCGTCAAACCCCGGAGTCACCGGTTCAGGAACGCCGGATTACGGGCCGGGTGACTGCCGAAGAAAACGCTGAAGGGTTGCCGGGCGTGAGCGTCGCTTTGAAGGGAACCACCCGCGGCACAACCACTGATGCAACGGGAGCCTACACGGTTGCTATTCCCAACGAAGGCGGTACGCTGGTATTTAGCTTTATCGGGTACGTCACCCAGGAGGTGCCCGTCGGGAGCCAGTCAACCATCAACGTCGTCCTGAAAGGGTCAGACCAGACGCTGAACGAAGTGGTGGTAGTCGGTTACGGAACGCAGCAAAAACGCGACGTAACCGGCTCAATTGCCTCGATCAGCACCAAAAACATCAAAGATCAGCCCGTTCCGAACATTGTGGAAGGGTTAACGGGCCGCCTGCCGGGGGTGTTGATTCAGCAAAGCACGGGGGCACCGGGCAACAGCCCGTCCATCAAGATTCGCGGTTTGGGCTCAATCAGCGCCGGAAACGGACCGCTGGTGGTGATCGACGGCCAGCCGCTGAACTCGGGCGATCTGGCCAACGGCGGTGGGTTGAACCTGCTCAACCCGAACGACATCGACAAGATTGACATTCTGAAAGATGCCTCGGCGACGGCCATTTACGGGTCGCGCGGGGCCAACGGTGTGGTGGTGGTGACGACCAAGCGCGGCAAATCCGGTCAGGGACGGTTGAACTTCGATTACTACACCGGGGTGCAGCAGGTGACCAAGAAGATGGACATGCTGAATTCCCAGCAATATGCCGAGTTCTCGAAGGAAGCCTTCAACAACGCTTACCTCGAACGCGTGCCGGGTGCTAAAATCGAAGACCCAAACAGCGCCCGCCCGTCCGGACAGCGGTACCGGTACCCGCGTGGGGAGTTTACCGGCGTGAACTTCGACGACCCGGGCAGCCTGCCGACCTACAATTACCAGGATATGATTTTTCAGAACGCCCCTATGAGCAACTACCAGCTATCGGCGTCGGGGGGGAGCGACAAGGTACAGTACATGGTGTCGGGTAACTACCTGAGTCAGAAAGGTATTATCAAACGGTCGGGTATTGATCGGTATACGGTTCGGACGAACATCGACGCGCAGATGACCTCGTACCTGAAAATGGGCATCAGCCTGAGTCCGTCGTTCTCGGTGGAAAACCGCGTTAATACCGATCGGCACTGGGCCGATAACGGGATTATCAACTCGGCCCTGAGTCTGCCGCCGTTTATTCCGATTTACCAGCCGGGCACCACGGTTTACAACTCCCAGGCGTTTTACGCAGCCCCCTACGACTGGCCGGGCATCACCAACCCCGTCGCCAATATCTACGAGGTCGATAACCGGCTCCGCACCACGCGGTTACTCGGTAACGCCTACGCGGAAGTAAAATTGCCGTTCAACGTCCTGTACCGCGGAACCATCGGGGCTGATGTGCGCCAACTACGCCAAAACCAGTTCAGAACGTCAGCACTGCCGCTGAATCAGTTGCTGCCCCCGACGCCCAATTCGGCCTACGCGGAAAACTCAGAGGAGCTGAACTGGGTGACCAACCACACGCTGACCTACCAGAAAGAAATTGCCCAGAAACATCGCCTTGAGGTGTTGGTGGGTCTGGAAAGTCAGAAGAACGATTTTGAACGCACCCGGGTCGATGCAAACAACTTCCCGAACGATCTGGTCCGAACCATCAACGCCGGAACCCTGATCAACAACTCGGAAACGGCGTCGCGTAACCTGCGGGATCAGTGGTCGCTGGCGTCGTATTTTGGTCGGGTGGCCTATTCGTTCAACGACCGGTATCTATTCAACGCATCGTTCCGGCGCGATGGCTCGTCGCGGTTTGGGTCCAACAAACGCTGGGGCACGTTCCCGTCGGCTTCCGTGGGCTGGCGGGTGTCGGAGGAGTCGTTCCTGAAAAACAACCGCTTTATTTCGGAACTGAAGCTCAAAGCCAGCTACGGTATTTCGGGCAATAACGCCTTCACGAGTAACTACCCGGCAATCGGTCTGTTGGGCGCGGACAACTACGTGCTGGGCAACGCGCTGGCGAACGGTCTGGCCGTCAACACCATCGGAAACGAAAATCTGACCTGGGAAAAAAGCCGTCAAACGGATATTGGTCTGGAGTTGGGCGTGCTGAACAACCGCATTTTTTTAACGGCGGACTATTACAAACGCATTACCACGGACCTGTTGCTGGCCGTGCAGGTGCCAACGCTGACGGGTTTCTCGACCGCCGTAAAGAACATCGGGAAAGTGGAGAACAAAGGGTTGGAACTGGCCCTGAATACCCGCAACCTAACCGGCGAATTTAGCTGGACAACAGACCTGAACTTCTCGTTCAACCGCAACAAAGTGCTGGCCCTCGGACCCACGGGCGACCCCATCCGGAGCGGAACGGGCGTGGGCGAATCGAACATTACCGTCATTGGCGAACCGCTGGGTAGCTTCTACGGATACCGCCAGCTCGGCGTGTTCCGCGATCAGGCCGACCTGGATTCGTACCCGCACTTTGCCGATTCGCGGCCGGGTGATGTGAAATACGAAGACGTAAACGGCGACGGAAAAGTTGACGCCAACGACCGGACCCTGATCGGCAATAATCAGCCGGATTTTATCTACGGGATGACCAATACCTTCACCTTCAAAGGGTTTGATCTGGGAATTGTCGTGCAGGGTGTCCAGGGATCGAGCATTCTGAACCTGTCGCGCCGGTTCTACGAAAACCTCGAAGGAAACGCCAACTCGCTGACGACGGCCCTAAACCGCTGGCGTTCACCGGAGCAACCCGGCGATGGCATCACGCCCCGCGCCAACTCGCGCACAACGGGAAACAACAACGCGATTTCGTCGCGCTGGGTGGAGAGTGGCAGCTACTTCCGCATCCGGAACATCACGATTGGCTACAACCTGCCCAAAACGCTGATCCAGCGGGCGAAACTGCAAACGATCCGGCTGTACGGCGGGGTGCAGAACGCCCTGACTATTTCGAAATACCTGGGCTATAATCCGGAGGTGAGTGGGTACGAAGGCCCGCTGACCGGTGGCGTTGATTACGGCAGCTACCCGCTCGCCCGTACGTACACAATTGGCGTAAACATTGGCCTTTAATCTTGCACATTCATGAAACGGAATTATTTGTTTGTTGCCCTGCTCAGCCTGACGCTGGGGAGCTGTAAAGAGGAATTTCTGGCATTATCGCCAATTTCGCAGGCTAGCACCACTACCTTCTACAAAACCGGTGCTGATCTGCTGAATGCCCTGAACGGTGCGTACGGAGCGCTCCAGCTGAACGGACAGTACGGCCAGTTTTACGTCGTGTCGGAAGTACCCTCGGACGACACGCGGCCGGTGTTGTCGGGGTCGGTTACGGATCAGGACGAATTCGACAAGTTTTACCTGCGAACCACCAACCCGTATCTGGCCACCCGCTGGAGCGACGGTTACAAGGGAATTTACCGCTGCAATGCCATCATTGACCGGAGCGCGGGCGTGACGATGGACGAAGCCCTGAAAAGCCGGATTCTGGGAGAAGCCAAATTTTTGCGGGCGCTGATGTATTTCAACCTCGTGCGCGTTTTTGGCGATGTGCCGCTGGTTGTTAAGGAAATCATTGACCCACAGGAAGGCTACGAATACAGCCGGACACCGGTGGCGGATATCTACGCGCAGATTATCAAGGATTTGACGGAGGCCGAAGCCGCGCTGCCGGCAACCTACACCGGAACCAACGTGGGCCGGGCTACGAGCGGAGCCGCCAAGTCGTTGCTGGGGAAAGTGCATCTGACCCGGAAGAATTACCGGGATGCGGCTGGCAAGCTGAAAGAGGTGATCGATGCCGGAACGTATGAGTTGCTGCCGAGCTACGCCAGTGTTTTCCAGGCGTCGAACAAGAACCACAAAGAGTCGATTTTTGATGTGCAGTACAAAAAGGGCAGCATCGGCGAGGGCAGCAACTTCGCCAACCAGTACGCGCCGGAAAACTCGGGGAATGCGGTCATTCAGTTCGGGGGCGCGGGTAACAACCAGCCGACGCCGGACCTGATTGCGGCTTACGAGCCGGGTGATCTGCGGAAGGATGTTTCACTGGCAACCAGTTATACGAATACCAGCGGAGCCAAAATAGACTATAATTTCGTTCGGAAATACCGCGACGCCCCCGTGGTGAACAACGACTCAGAAGACAACTGGCCGGTGTTGCGCTACGCCGATGTGCTGCTGATGTACGCCGAAGCTCTGAACGAAACTGGAAATACCGCCGACGCCCTGCCGTATTTGAATCGCATCCGGACGCGGGCCGGACTGGCGGCCAAAACCGCTGCCGAGGTCGGTACGCAGGCTGCCATGCGGATGACACTGGAGCAGGAACGGCGCGTCGAACTGGCGTTTGAAGGCCACCGGTGGTTCGATCTGGTCCGGACGGGCCGGGCGCTGCCCATCCTGCAGGCCAAGGCGACCGCCATCGGTATCAAAACCAATTTAACCGAAAACAACCTGGTATTCCCGATTCCGCAGAGCCAGATCGACATCAATCGGTCGAAGATCACGCAGAACCAGGGGTATTAACTAAGAACGACAAAGGAGCAGAGACGTGAGACAAGAGATCAAACTCCTTTTTCTCACGTCTCTGCTCCTTTACTCTTCAAAGGCTAATTTTCGGAGCATATCGACCGTCACGTAGTCCAGGGCCCGTTCGTGGGTGCTGGCCAGCAGAATGGGTGGTGCCACGCCCGCTTCGTAGGCTTCCCGCCAGCGCAGGATGTGCAGACACCAGCGGTCGCCGGGTTTCAGACCGGGGAAGCGCAGTTCGGGGCGCGGGGTGATCAGGTCGTTGCCCCGTCGGCGCGAAAATTCCAGAAATTGCTGGGTAACAATCGCGCAGACGAGATGATGTCCCTGATCCTCTTCGTCCGTGCGGCAGAAACCGTCGCGGAAAAAACCGGTCATTGGTCTGGTGCAGCAACATTCCAGCGAAGTACCATTGACATTCAGGGCAGCCATAAACAAAATCGGGGTGATACGGCACCCAAGTTAGCGGATAACGGCTTTGATCACAACCGGTTGGTGGTCGGATGGATACCGTTGTTCCTTCGCATCGGTCAAAACACCGTATTTCAGCACGTCAATGCCTTTTTTGACGAAAATGTAATCGATGCGATTTTTCATCGGCGCATCAAATTTAAAGCTGTTAAATGTGCCTTCAGGACCGTAGGGCGGGTTTTTCGTTACATCGTGTGCATCGCCCAGCAGCGTTTTGATGGTCTGAATCTGCTCGGTCTCCGGTGTTGAGTTGAAGTCGCCGACCAGCACCACGGGTTCATCCTTGGCAATTTCCTTGATTTTCTGCACCATTAGCTTACCCGACTGCCGACGCGCTTCGACGCCCTGGTGATCAAAGTGAACGCTGAAAAAGTAGAATTTCTTTTTGGTTGTCAGATCCTGAAAATAAGCCCACGAACAGATGCGGTTGCAGCAGGTCGCATCCCAGCCTTTGCCGGGTTTGTCGGGCGTTTCGCTCAGCCAGAAGTCGCCGGACTTCAAGACTTTGAAACGATCTTTTTTGTAGAAAATCGCCGAGTGCTCACCGGCCTGTTTACCGTCGTCGCGGCCCGCGCCCAGAAAGGCAAACTCGTTCAGCTCGGCAATATCATCGAGTTGGCCGCGGAAGCCTTCCTGCGTGCCGAACAGATCAAATTCGTGAAAGCGAATCAGGGCCTTGACATTTTCTTTACGGTTGGGCCAGGCGTTGATTCCATCGTTTTGGGTGTTCATCCGCAGGTTATAGGTGGCAATGGTAATGGGGGTGTCTTTTTGGGAAAAGGATTCCTGGGTCATTAAAATGCTACAAAGCAGGATTAGGATGGTCAGTTTCATGTGATTTTGGTTAGATTGAAAAATTGTATCGCGGAGGTAAGCAGCGCTAAAAAGAGTTGAGCAGAGGCTCCGCTTAACTCTTTTTAGCGCTGCTTACCTCCGCGAAATAAGGCAGCTTTTACCATCCCGGATTCTGGCCCAGCTCCTGATTCTGCAGCCGGTCGTTTTCGGGAATGGGGTAGAGGTAAAATTTATCGTTCCATTTGCGTGGAATGTTGCTCAGCCAGGTCAGTTCGCCGGACGTATCGTTCGACAACCGCTGCGGATTCGGAACGCCGTTGACGGTTTCGGCCACGTTGATGTACGTTACTCCCGCCAGTTGCGTCGCCGGTTTCACTTTGTAAAACACCACGTCGTTTTTGCCGTCTTCGTTCAAATCCAGCGGAGTGTCGAGCGCCGGAACGTAGAAACCGTTCCAGACCTGCTCCATCAACTCCCCACGTTTCCAACGAATCAGATCCGGGAACCGGAATCCTTCCAGCGCCAGTTCAATGCCCCGTTCGCGCCGGATTTCGAGCAGCGACGGATCGGCGATACCCGGAAAATAAGTGGCTTGCAGGTAGGGATCAACCACCGCGGGCCGGGCCGTCAGACCGCCCGTGATTCCGGCCCGTTTCCGCAACGCACCGATCGTTTGCGCCCAGTCGGCGTCGGTAAAGGTACCTAACTCGGCTTTAGCTTCCGCGTAGTTCAGCAAAATTTCGGCGTAGCGCATGATCGAGATGGAGTTGTCGTTGCGGCTGCCACCGTCGTAAAATGTGTCGTCCAGCGTCCATTTGATCGGCTGATAGCCGGTGTAGGTGTACGAGAAAACCGGGGGAGCGGGCTCGGCTACCCCGCCGTTCACCCGGCTATAGCCGGGCGTCCGGATGGTTTGCGAAAGCCGTTTGTCGCGTCCTTTCACTTCCTCTACAAACGTGAGGGTTTTGTAACCGGGTTTGCTGGTAAACGGCGTGCCATCGCTGTTCAGGTAGGTGTTCACAAACGTGCGGGTGAGGCTCACGCGGGCGCCGTACGTGGCGCTGGTCCACCACCAGTTGGCGTCGTTGAACACGCTCAGGGCTGGATCAACAACCGACGACAGCATGATTTCGTTGGTGATCGGTGTCTTGTTGATAAACAATTGGCGGTAGGATTTGTCGGTTCCGCCCGCTTCGTAGAGCGAGAAACCGCCTTCTTTCATCACCGCTTCGGAGGCTGTTACGGCTTCGGTCAGCCACTTGGCGGCCGTCCCTTCGAGTTTGTAGGAGGTGTGGTATTTCCGGAACGTGCCTTCAAACAAGCAAATCCGGGATTTGAAACCTTGGGCAACGGCTTTGGTGATCAGCGTACGCGAGTTGTCGGAGGTGGTCCGGATGTTCTGGGTGGCGTAATTCAGGTCGGCCAGCACCGAGTCCATCACCATCACGCGGGAGTCCCGTCCTCGGTACAAATCCTGGTCCGTTACGGTCATCGCTTTGTTGATCCAGGGCACATCGCCAAACCGTTTGACTTTATCGAAGTAGAACAGCGCCCGGAAAAACCGCGCCAGACCGATGTAATGCCGCCGGACCTCCACCGGAACCGCCGGGTTGGTCGTGTTTTCGATGAAATAGTTAATATTCCGCAATGCACGCCAGTCCCAACCCGAGCTTTGTCGGGGGCCGTAAGCCCCTTCCCGAATGAAATCCGGCACCTGCGTCCGGGCGGCAAAATCCGCCATTTCGTCGCTGCGGATAACGGTGTTGGCCGTTGGCAGAATGCTGAAATCCGGGTTCGTCAGGTTGTCGTAAAACGAGTTGGCGTACAGTTCCAGCCCTTTCTCACTGCTGAAAACGGCGTCCTTGGTGGCCGTAGATTCGGGCACCTGCTCCAGTTCACTACAGCCGGCAAAAAACAGACCGGCCAGCAAAATTCCTATATGTTGTACTTTCATGGTGTTCCTAAAAGCGATTAAAAGGTTACGGAAAGGCCCATCGTGAAGCTTTTCAGAATCGGGTAATTATGGCCGTTTCCGCTCGAGCCGTTGGTCAGCACCCGGTCAGATTCGGTGGCACTTTCCACGTCCAGATCCCGCGTCAGTTTGTAGAGCGACGCCAGCGTCCAGATGTTTTCGGCCGACACAAACACCCGGGCGCTGTTCATGCCCGCCTTGCTAATCAGCAGTTTCGGCAGGTTGTAGCCCAGTTGGATGTTTTTCAACCGCATGTACGCCAGGCTTTGCAGGTATTTCGTCTGCGCCTGTGCCAGCTCACCCGCACCGTTCTGGGCTACGTAGCCACGGTAGCGAGGCAGGTAAGCGTTCGGATTTTCGGGCGACCAGATGTTGTCCAGGTGCCAGGTCGGCAGGCGGTTGTAGGGGCGGTTGTACTGCCCCCAGAACGTCCCGGCTTCGGCACCGGGCCACCAGTCCTGCTTGCCCACGCCCTGAAAAAAGGCCGAGAAGAAGAAGCTGTTCCAGTCGGCATTGAGCATGATGCCGTACGTGTAACGGGGCGTCGAGTTACCGATCACCCGGCGGTCGCCCGGATTATCGACGGTATTGTCGCCGTTGTTGATCACACCGTCGCCGTTAATATCCCGGAATTTGATGTCGCCCGGCAGCCATTGGCCGGTGCTCGATGCCCGGAATAAGGTTTGCTTGGCCGAATTCTTAATGTCTTCTTCCGAGGTAAAGAAGCCGTCGGTGGTGTAACCCCAGATTTCACCCACGGTCTGACCGGCGTAATAATCCGTCAACCGCCGGTACGGGTTGTTGAACTTGTCGATCCGGGCGGTGTAATCCGCCATCGTCAACCGCACTTCGTAGCCGAACGGTTTGCCGCCAAGGTTGGCCTTGTCCCGCCAGGCCAGCACGGCCTCCCAGCCTTTGGTGGTCAGGTCGGCGTAGTTGCCCTTAGGTATGTCGGTTCCAAAGACGGCGGGCAGGGTCATTCCAACCGTAAACATATCGGTCGTTTTACGAATGTAGGCGTCGGCGTTCAGGGTCAGGCGGTTGTTCAGCATACCCAGATCCAGGCCTAGATCGGCGGTGGTGGACGTTTCCCAGGTCAGGCCGTCGGGAATTACGCTCGGCTGACCGGTTTTCTGCGGACGCGTACCGTTCAGGATTCGTCCTGATTGTGAAATGGCAAACTTCTCCTGGAAGGAGTACGAATCAATCGTTCCATTTCCCAGCGAACCGTACGACCCCCGGATTTTCAGGTCAGAAATAATTTTGGGCGATACCTTCCAGAACGGCTCGTTAACCACGCGCCAACCCGCCGATACCGACGGGAAGAACGCATACCGCTGACCCGCCGGGAACTTGGACGAACCATCATACCGGCCGTTTACTTCCAGCAGATACCGGTCTTTGAAGCCGTAGTTCAGGCGGTAAAAACCACCGACGATGGCCCAGATGTCGCTTCCGCCACCCGTCGTAATGGCCTGACCCAGCGCCAGGTTTATGTCATTTGCATCTTCGTAAATCAAGCCGTTCCGAACTACTTCCAGCCGGCGGTAGTTGGACGTTTCGTAGTTGTACCCCACCAGCGCTTTCACGTAATGGTTCTGGTTGATCTTGGGTTCGTACTCGGCGTAGAGGTTGGTGGCCGTGTAGAGCGTCTCGCGGTAAATGTTTTGCAGGTCGTTGGTGTTCGTTCCCACGTATTCAATCACGCCCGGTTTGCGGCTGTAGGGCACCGGCACCCGCCGACGGTATTCGTTGTTATCGGTCGTTTGAAACGTAAAGTTACCGTTGATCCGAAACTGGTTATCGAAGAAATTGGTCGTAAAATCAGCGGTGTTCCGAAAAACGCGCCGGTCCATGTCGATGCCGTTCTTGCCGTACCAGAAATCGCCCACGGTGTAAGCGGCTGAGTACGACAGCGTTCCGTCCGGGTTGAACATCGGCGACATGTTATGGCCTTCGTCCGAGATGTTCCGCCAGATGCTACCGCCTTCACCGACGTTCAGCGGGTTGTGGTATTTCAGGGACGAAAAATCGGCGTTGTTACCAACCTTCAGCCACGGAAATACCTGCACCGACCCTTTGGCGCGCAAGCTCAGGATGTTGTAATCGTCGGAATTGTAGCGAAATAAACCGTTCTGCGCGTAATACCGTCCGGTTACGTAAAAATCCGCCTTTCCGCTGCTGCCCGATACCGAGAGGTTGTGCTCCGTTGCGCTGGTCCGGTTTTTATACAACTCCTTGTACCAGTCGGTGTTGTGGTAATAAACGTATTCGCCGGTGGCCGGATCAATGTCCGTTTTGGGCAGGCTGGGATCGTTGTTCCGTCGTTCAAACTCCGCCAGGTAAGCCGGAGAAAACCGCACGGTTTTGTTGACGTTCTGGGGCGTTTGTGAGTAATCGTTCCAGGCCGACCAGCCCTCGTTGAACATTTTGGCAAACGTGTACCCGTTGGTCACAAAATCCGGCACTGTCGTGGGGCTTTTGATGGAATGGTTCAGCGAATACGTAACGCTGGTCCGGTCTTTCGTCGGGTTTTTGGTCGTGATCAGCACCACCCCGAACGCGCCCCGTGCTCCATAGATGGCCGCCGAAGCTGCGTCTTTCAGCACCGATACCGAGGCCACATCGTTGGGGTTCAAACGGCTGGGGTCGCCCTCCACACCATCGATCAGCACCAGGGCGTTCCCGCCCTGACCAATCGAGGTAGTACCCCGGATGTTATACGACGGGGATTGAATGGGTTTTCCGTCGCCCATCCGCAGGTTCAGGTTGGGGATGGTGCCCTGCAATCCCTGCGTCAGGTTGGGCAGCGAACGGTTGTCGAGCACCTCACTCGTGATCTGATCAACCGCGCCGGTCAGGTTTACTTTTTTCTGCGTTCCGTACCCCACCACCACAATTTCACTCAACGTTTTGGTGTCTGGTTTCAGGGAAACCGTCAAGCTCGTGCGGTTGCCCACCACAACCTCCTGCGGTTCGTAGCCCACAAAGCTAAAAACCAGCACGGCATCGGTAGAAGGTACCACCAGCCGGTAAGCACCGTCGGCGTCGGTGGTGGTTCCCCTGGAAGAGCCTTTCAAGATAACGCTGACCCCGGGCAGGGCGCCACCTTTTTCGCTGTCGACGACGCGACCTTCGATGCTGACGTCCGCGACGGCGGTTTTTGCATCGGTCGGTTGCCTGCCGCTAGCGAATGTCTGGCCGTAGCCTGTAACCTGATCGCAGGTCAGCAGGAAAGCCAGAAAACACGCGTTTCGTACGAGTTTTTTCATAGAAAACTTGGATAACTAATTGGGTTATTAGACACTAGGACAGACCACGATGGGCTTGTCTTGATAAAATAAAGCAAGGGGTTGTCGGGATTATTTTACTGTATTCGGAGCGGCTTATTTTACTGAAAAAATTCAACGTTCGGTTCTTGAGCGCGTTACACATTCATTTTTGTCCACATTTCGGTGGAAAATAATCAACTGCCTTCCTAGTTAGTATTGAATTCGGCCAGTCTCGTAGTAATTGGTGGCCACTGGCGATTGCTCCGGCGGAGCAGGATCGGGTGTTAGGAATTGAACTGCGAAGAAACAGGATTGGCGGCTTTTTCGGACGCTGAGGCAGGTTAAGAAATTGTGATTTTAATCGGGAGAATAATGAAGAAAAGTTTACTTGACATTTTGACGGATTGACTGGCCGGAGTACTTACTGCCGGTTTTTGGAGTCGATGAGGATGGTCACCGGGCCGTCGTTCAGCAAGGAGACTTTCATGTCAGCCCCGAATTCACCGGTTTCGATTGGTTTGCCCAAATCCGCCGAAAGCTGCTGGATCATTTGTTCGTAGAGGGGAACGGCCACCTCGGGCCGGGCGGCTTCGATGAACGACGGGCGGTTGCCTTTTTTGGTACTGGCGTGCAGCGTAAACTGGCTAATGAGCAGAATAGAGCCGTCGACGGCTTTCAGGTCCAGGTTCATTTTGCCTTCCGCATCGCCGAAAATCCGCATGCCAACAATTTTTTTGCTGAGCCAGTCGAGGTCTTCGCGCGTATCCTCGTGAGTGATGCCCAGCAGAATGAGAAAACCAGTGCCAATCTGGCCTTTTACGTGTCCGTCGATGGTGACGGAGGCTTCGGAAACGCGTTGAATAACTGCAATCACGGGTCAAATACTAAGGAGTAAACTGGCAATGAGAAAATAAACGCCGATACCGATCAGGTCGTTAACGGTTGTGATAAACGGGCCGGAGGCAATTGCGGGGTTAATCCCAAACTGATTCAGGACGATGGGCGTGATGGTACCCATAAACGACGCCAGCAGGACCACGGTAAGCAGGGCCAGCGAAACCACCGGTACCAGCCGCGGTTCACCGATCAGCAGGCAGTATGAACCGGCCAGCGAGCCGATGATTAACCCGTTGATGAGGGCCACCAGCACCATTTTAGCCAGCCGCTGACCCACCGTTGCGCTCAGCCCCGACTTTTCGGCCAGGCTCTGCACGATCAGCGAAGCGGTCTGAATGCCGACGTTGCCGCCGGTGGAACCGATGATCGGAATGAAAGCCGCCAGGGCGGCAATTTTGCTCAACTGGGCGTTGAACGTGTTAATAACCGTTGCGGCCAGCAAACTGCCGACGGCCCCGGCAATCAGCCACGGCAACCGGGCTCCGACGAGCTTCCAGATGGTATCGTCTTCCTCTTCGACATCGCCCGTGATACCGGTAATGGCCTGGATGTCAAGCTCGGCCTGTTCGGTGATTACGTCCACCACGTCGTCAATGGTGATCTGGCCCAAGAGCCGTCCCTGCACATTAACCACCGGTACGGCTTCGAGGTCATACCGTTGCATTACTTCGGCCACCTCCTGAACGGGGCGGTAGGTTTCCACAAAAATGACGTCCTCCTCGTAGATGTCGGCAATTTTGGCGGCTTTGCGCGCCAGCACGATTTTCTTCAGCGACACCCGACCCACGAGCTTTTCCCCGTCGTCGACCACATAAACCGAATAGACGTTCTCCACATTTTCGGCCTGCTGCCGGATTTCCTCCACGCACTGGGTAACGGTCAGGTTGAGGTTGATCTTGATGAGCTCTTTTTGCATCAATCCCCCGGCAACATCTTCGTCGTAGTGCAGCAGATCAAGGATAAACCGGGCCTGTTCGCGGTCGGTCAGCAGGGCGATAACTTCCTCGCGGGTCTGAATGGGCTGTTCATTCAGCAGGTCCACGGCATCATCCGAATCCATTTCATCGACGTACTGCGCCAGTTCTCCGGAGGTGAAACTTTGCAGAAACTCCCGCCGGTCAATGACTTCCAGGTTGGCCAGGATTTCGGCTCCCACTTTCTTATCGAGCAACGCCAGCAGATACCGGGCTGATTCGGTATCCAATTCGTAGAGAATTCCGGAGATATCGGCCGGATACAGCTCTTCCATCTCCGTCCGCAACGTCGCGTCGTCGTGCGTGTCGATGGCCGTCTGAATGTGCTCTACGTATTCTTTGGTAAGCTCGAACGTCATGTATGGCAAGAGTGAATGATGGACGATGAATAGACCGATTGCTTATTTCATCGTCTCCTGTTCATCATTCATCAGTAACGTTAATTGAACAAATTCCGCCACGCCCAGCTGTTCGGCCCGTTTGTCGAGCAGCGGGTGAGAGAGCAGGCTTTCCGGCGGATTTAGCGGTTTCAGCGCGTTCCGGAGCGTTTTCCGGCGGTTGTTGAAACCCTGTTTGACGACCTGCTTAAATTTCTTTTCGTCGCAGGGCAGGGCCACCACGCTGTTCCGGCGCAGGCTGATAACGCCCGACTGCACATTGGGCGGGGGCGAAAAAACGCTGGCGTCGACCGTGAATTCGTATTTGATGTCGTAGTACGCCTGCAGTAAAACGCTCAGAATGCCGTAATCCTTGTTACCAGGGGGCGAAGCAATCCGCTGCGCTACTTCCCGTTGCAGCATACAAACGACTTCCGGGACCTGCTGGCGGTATTCTAATACTTTAAATAGAATTTGCGACGAAATGTTATACGGGAAGTTGCCAATAATGGCCAGCGGCTCCAAAAACTGGGTCGACAGGTCCATTCTGAGGAAATCGCCTTCCAGGATGCGACCGTGCAGCGCTGGAAAGTGGGCGTTCAGGTAAACAATCGATTCGGTGTCGATTTCGACGACGTGGGTGGTGTAGGGCAGACCGTCTTTCAGCAGGTACTGCGTCAGAACGCCCATACCGGGTCCGATTTCCAGAACGGTTTTGTAGCCGTTGTGACCGGTTAGCAGTCCGGCGATGCGTTCGGCAATGCTGAGGTCTTTTAAAAAATGCTGACCCAGGTGTTTTTTGGCCCGGACGGCATCGTCGCGGCCGGGTGCCGACCGGTCGGGTTTGGTTGATTTTGATTTTTTTCCGTAAGAACGATCAGACATATATCCACCATTTTGAGTTACAAAGGTACGCTTACCAAGTGATGAACGGTATAAAATCCGGTGGCATTTGCTGGGAGATTTGGTTAATTTTACGGCTTTCGGGTCGATCCGTCATTAATTCATGCAGAAGGGCGTTATTCATTACGATGAGTTGACCGAATGCGGGCTGTTTAAAGATGCCAGCGGCCAAATCTATGTGTTCCGGAAAGGTGACCCGGTTTATCAGCGGGTGTGGACGGATCCAACGCCGGAAAAACCGTTGGTTGCCGCCCCCTCCAGAACCGAGCCCGGCCCCGCCCGGCCCGCTGTGATGGCCGGGAAACCGTTGCTGGCAACCCCGCAATCCCGTTCTGCCGTACTGCGGACGAGCCGGTTGAAGTTTCTGAACTGGGCGGGCATGGCATTGTCCGGACTGGCTCTGCTGTTGCTGATCAACATCGGGGGCGAACCCCGTAAAGACGGTATGGGCACGAATCCAAAGCTCATCGAATCGATTTGGGCCGTTGCCGCCGGGGGGTTGCTGCTGGTTCAACTGATTTATTTCAGCATTGGGGCCGCCCGATCACGAATACGTACGAATTACTGGGGAATTGTCGTTTGTACAGTATTTGCCAGTTTGCTCATGCAGGGTTGCGAAAACTACCAGGCCGACCGGGTGGCCGACGTTTACACCATCATACTGGGCATTCTGTTGATAGTCGTTTATTTGCTGCCGAGGCAGAAAAATGGATGACAGTATTCCTTATTTATAGTTAACTACCGGAAGCGGCTGCGGTAAGCTTGCTTCCCGATACAAAATATACGACGCACACAACGAATGAATCAGTCATCTTTCCGGGCCAACGGCCTGTTTTTTTTAGTACTTCTTCTGCTGTTCCAGGGGTGTGGCCGAAAAGAGAAAAAAGCCGAGAAACAACCCGAAACCAAACCCGCGGGCATTAGCAACATCCTGTTTTTCATGGAAACGTCGGCCAGCATGGGCGGCTACCTGAAAGGAGAAACCAACTTCAAAGTGGCTGTATCCGAACTGGTCACCAAAATGAATCAGGTGGCCCCGGTTGAAGTATGGACCATTGCCGGAAAGCCGCAGCCATTTGTCGGAGGCTACAATCAGTTTGTAGTAAACCTGGCGACAACGCCCCTGGCCAACGAACGGAGTTCGGAACTGCACAAAATCTTCAAGCAGGTAGGGGAGAAGGCCAAAGGAAATACCGTTGCGCTGCTGGTGTCGGACTGTATCCTTTCGTTTCCGGATGCCGAAATCAAAAAGAACCCCGAAATCAACCGTCAAAACGCGGAAAGCGTCCTGAAAAGCCAGGTGAACGACCAGTTTGCGGCCCTGAAAAAACAGGGCGTCAGCGCGACGGTTTTTGCCTACAGCTCCGGTTTCAACGGTACCTACTACGACTACCAGAACAACAAACACAAACTGACGGGCGAATCCCGGCCGTTTTACGTCTGGGTCATCGGCAAACAGGAATTGGTGGCCGATCTGAACCAGAAACTGAATGAAATGCTCATCACCAAACCCGCCAAACAACTGGATTTCGGCGCCAGCGGTGCGCTGAAGCAATACGATCTGTTCTTTTCCCTCAACAAAAAAGGCAACTGGCGGGCCGAGAAAGCGGGTATTTCCGAACTAGCGGTCAAACCCGCTAAACCGGCTGAATTTGCGGTGGGCGTTAACCTGGGCGCTTTGCCGACCTACGCGCAGGCCGAGGATTACATCCGGAAAAATCTGGCAGTAACGTCGTCCAACGCGACTGTCAAGCTGGTCAATGTTCAGAAGAAAGAAAAGGTGCCGACCGAACGCATCAAAGAGCGGGAATTGAAGCTGCTCAACCAGAACTCGCACGTTCTGACGTTCCGGGTCGAAAATCTTTATGATGAAAAAGCCGATGTAGCTGTTAAATTGCCGGTCCGATTCGACGACTGGTACGCCACCGGCTGGTCGACGATGGACGACCGGACGCCTTCGAGCCGGTTCAACAAAACCTTTGCGCTGGTCCACCTGATGAACGGTGTCAAGGAAGCCTACCAGTCGTCGGCCAACGATTTTCTGGTCCTGAATCTTACGTTGGAAAAATAAAATACCTCAATCCTGAAGGAGTCTGGCGGTGTACGTGCCGGTACCTTCGGGGGTGAAATGCAAACAAATACTAACCGCTACCCCAATGTTTGTAAACCTCTATGAACTCTGGCTGGGCCAGAACAACGACCCCATCTACGCTGACGAAATTTTTACCCCGGTTGGGCTCATTACGCTCTTATTCTCACTAGCGTTAGCGGCATTATTCTACCTGATTCTGGGCCGTTGGAAATCTGTTTTTTACCGTACGTCTCACTGGATCATCACGCTGGTCGTCGCCGGTATTTTCGGATACGCCTACGCGCTCTGGTACGCTCTGGACGCAACCGATGCGGAAGAGACCGATAGCTACATGCAGGGCTTTGGCGGAGTAAACTTATTGTATGCTCTAATTTACTTCTTTGTTTTTTCGTTACTCCTGAAGCGGTTTTCCATTTTTGCGAAACGAACTCCTTTCTGAACCCGGATTACCCAGAGTAAAGAAGTAACGGAACGTATCCGCACCGGAACGGCCCCGAATCAAGGATTCGCTACGAGATTCCGCGGTTTGTCAAATTCCGGTTAATTCTTTAATCCTGCCGCATCCCGGTTCCAGACTAGATCTGTCTATGAAACTATTTCTCTTCGGTATTGGCGGGACGGGCGCCCGCGTCCTTCGCTCGCTGACGATGTTACTGGCGGCTGGCGCCAAAGCCCCCGCGGATCTGACCATCATCCCCATTCTGCTTGACATGGACATGCAGAACGGGGACACGGAACGGGCGCTGCGGGAAGTTGAACTCTACCGCGCGATCCGCCGGGCGGCTTACAAAGACACGGCGGCCAGCCAGGGCGCACAGACCGAACGGCGGACGTTTTTTGCTACGCCCCTGCAACCGCTTGGTACGCTCCAGGCCGAAAATGCGCAGGAAAAAATCGGGGACTCGGTGCTGCCCAAGCTCACCGACCACGAAGGAACGTTTGAGGAGTTTCTGAGCGTCAGCAACATGGATGATATTGACCGGGAACTGCTCAAGCTGCTCTACGACAATTCGGCCAAGCCAACCAGCGCGGAACTGAAACTCAATCTGTCCGTCGGTTTTAAGGGCAATCCCAACATTGGCTCGGTGGTATTTAACGCGCTGGAAGATTCGGCGGTGTACAAATATTTTACCGGCGCTTTCAACGACCAGACCGACCGGATTTTCCTGATCAGTTCCATTTTTGGCGGAACCGGTTCGGCGGGTTTCCCGCAACTGGTCAAGCTGCTGCAGCACCCGAGCCAGAAAATCCAGATCCGCAACGCCAGGAAAGGGGCCGTCACGGTGATGCCGTATTTTGCGCTGGAGGAAAACAGCCAGAGCGCCATTGACCAGAACCGTTTCCTGTCGAAAACAAAGGCTGCGCTGTCGTACTACCAGACGCAGGTAAACCTGGACGCACTTTATTACATCGGCGACCGGCCCGGCAGCAAACTGTACCCGAACGTGGAGGGGGGAGCTAAGCAGACCAACAACGCCCACGTGGTGGAAATGCTGGCGGCTGCGTCCATTTTGGATTTTGCCAACAAACCCGAGGGCGAGTTCGGTGATGCCAAACGGTATTTTGAATACGGTCTGAAGCGCAACGACCGCACGCTCGACCTGCCGCATTTTTACGACCAGACCTACAACGGGCTGTTTGAACCCCTCATTCGGTTTGCCTACGCGGCCAAATTCTTCACCGACTTCGTGCCGAACAACCTGGGGGAAGCTTTTTCCAAAAACCTGGCGCTCTCGCAGAACCTCAGAACAAACACGTTCTACACCTCGCTGGACAATTTCATGACGCACCATTTCAAGACCTGGCTTAGCGAGATGGCGCAGAACGACCGGGCTTTTTATCCGTTCGATATGCAGAACGATTTCAACGCGATGGTGCGCTCGAAGCGGATCGAAACCGGGTTTTTCGACAAAGGAATCAGCGAGAAATTCCTGCGCGATCAGGCCGGGAGAACTGAGAATTCGCTCCAGGCGGCCTTCCCGGAACCGGAAAAGCGGTTTATGCAACTGCTCATCGAAGTAGCCGAAAAGTGCCGCGAAAAACTCGGCCCGCTGAACCGGCAACTGTCGGATGCTGCTGTTTAAGTTATTTCACAGATTTAGCGGAGATCATCCGAGTGTATCAGAGACTCCGCTTAGCCCTGATTCCCTCTGATAAACGCTGCGAAATAGTATTTTAAATATGCCACATATTCTCAGAATTGATAACGACCCCAACGTCAGCCAGCAGAACCACCAGGACTGGACGGGTTCGCACACGGGGCTGACGGGCAACCGCATCGAACACATTCCTGACACGCTTTCCGGCGCGGCTGGCGGAGCCGCCGGGGCCGCAGCGAAAGCCGGAACGTCGATTCCCTCGCCGTTTGCGCGGCTGTATCTGTTCGATACGGCGTTCCGAATGGTTAAAAACAACCAGAACCCGCGCGAACTGTCGCTGTATCACGTTCTGGTGTCGCACGCGCTCGACATGCTGGAGCTGCTGTTTCAGGCCGGCAACAGCGCCGACCTGACCTACCGGGTCTGGAACCGGGCCGATCGCCTGGATGCGCTGCGTCAGAAGGCCAACAGCTCAACGACCGTCCGGCATGCGCACCAGATTCTGGCCAAGGCGCTGGAGCTGGATTTCCGGAACGAACTCGGCACGATCCAGCAGTTTACGCTCATTTATTACAAGGGGGCCCTGCTCGGCGGCACCTCACCGCTGACGCTGGTTTTTACCTCGCCCAACTGGGAGCAGGAACGGCAGAACAAGTTTATCGATCCGCCCAAAAGCACCACCGGCCGCACCTTATTCCAGAATGAATACATTCCCCTGCAGGACCGCGACACGGCTTTTGTAACCTACCTGCGACGGCTTTACGATCAGTACAAAGATTACCTGCCCGCCAAAAGCGGTTTTGCAGAATTTCTCTACAAGGCGTTTTTTGATAACGCCGTGCAACTGCCGGTAGAAGGAAACACCACGCTGTCGAACTTCGAGCCGATCCAAATCGGGGGCGAAGGTAACTCGACCCTGCAGGTCCTGCCGGGGCTGGCTCTTTACAAGGTGCGCGAAAACGACGTGCTGGACGACATCGAGGAAAACAGCGATTTCGTGATGCAGCCCACAGTTTCGTACTACCAGCAGGAAAGCCGTAACGGAGCACCCACGAACGTTAGAAAACCGCTGGCGCTCGCGTCGCGTATGGACGTGGCCGGGCGGTATGTTAAAAATACCAACTGGAACCCGCAAACGGTTATCCTGCGGTCGATGCTGAACAACCTGAGCGAAGGCGGATTGCTGGCCGAACGCTATTTGCCGGGCGTCGACAATGTACGGTATCCGTTCCTGGCGACCGACGATTTTCTGGAGGATTTCCTGATTCAGGTGCCGTTCAAGATCAATAACAAACGGTTTTTTACGGGAACCATTGGAGAGTGTGAATTCTTGCTGCCGGTGCGGAAGGAATACTTCAACTTCTTCCGGATTGAAGATTTGCAGAAGCAGTTCAGCTTTTCGGCCGAACACCGCGGAACCGATAAAATCATCACGGCCACCCTGCGGATACCGATTCGCAACAACCGCACGATTGAATTTCGGAAGGAATATAACCTGTCGCGTCCGGAAACCGTCGTTGATTTCCGGGCCGGGCTGGCTTTCTTCCCGTTCTACCGCGTGACGGTGCCGGATCTGCAAAACCTCAATCAGTACCACGTCATGCTGGCCGACGTCAGCGATCCAAGCATCGGCTTCCGGGCGCACAATTCGGTCCAGTTTTACGAACTGCCCAACATCATCGCCGGGAAACCGCTCAACGTGCCGACGCCCGAACCGCGCTCACCGAAAGTCAACCCGCTACCGGCTTCGTATTTTTACAAAGTGCCGCAGGCTTTCGACGTGATGGAAATCCGGCTGGAGCGGAACGGTATTCCGTACCGTGGGCTGGTTCTGCCGCTGTTTACGACCATTGCCGAGAAGGGTTACAAAAACTTTACGTTTGCTATCGACTTTGGAACATCCAACACGCACATCGCCTACACCGATGCCGCCATGGGCGACGTGGAACCCAAAGCGCTGACGGTGAGCGATCAGGTGACGGCGCTCGACAAGGACGAACTGCAGATGGTGCTGTTCAACAAACCATATGAGGGCTACGAAGCGCAGACCGTTTACGACAAATACCGGCTTCCGGCCAGCTACGGCGGTATTGTTCCGCTGGACGCCCTGATTCGGCGCGAGTTCATTCCGGCCATCATCGGCAAGGAGTTTGGCTCGCCCTTCTCGTTTCCGCTGCGGACGACGGTATACGAAAAAAGCGGCTTTACGGACAGCGGGAACAACCTGTTTGCCAAGGTCAACCTGGGCTTCAACATTGATCTGGAAGAAGGCAGTACGGGCGTCAACCACTACGTGACGAACCTGAAATGGCTGTTTGAAAACCAGCCCGGCGACACGCTGAACCGGCCGAGGGTGCGGGCTTTCTTTGAAACGTTGTTGTTACTGATCCGCAACAAAGTGATTTTGAATCAGGGTAATGTTCAGCAAACAGCGGTGTCCTGGCTGGCGCCGTCGAGTATGCGGGCTGTTACCGAAGACAACCTGGTGCAGGAGTGGGAGCAGGCTTTCCGGAACGTGTTTGGCACGACGAGCAATTTCCGGTCCCGCCCGGTTCCGGAGTCACTGGCTCCGTATTTCTATCTGGTGAAAAACGGCGTTAAGTCGTTTGCCGATACCGTCAACGTGGATATTGGGGGCGGAACGGCCGATATCATGCTGTTTATGAAGCAGCAGGGCCGTTACCTGAACACCTCATTCCGGTTTGCCGGGTACGACATCTGGGGCGGTGGGCTGGATGAACAGGGCCATCCGTCGCACCGCAAGGACAATGGTTTCGTCAAGAATTACCTGGCCTACCGACGGACGCTCAACCAGGCACCCGCGCGGGAGGACTCCATTCTGGACACCTTCCTGAATAAGCCAGAGCTAACCGCCGAGGACATTGTTAGTTTACTGTTCAAGTACGATAGTCATTTCAAGTTTACACAGTCCATTCAGGACGGCAAACCTGCCCTGCGGATTGTTCTGTACCTGCACTACAGCGCCATTGTCTACCACCTGGTGCAACTGCTCGAGTCGCATCATCTGGCCCTGCCGCGCTACCTGACGTTTACGGGACGGGGAAGTCAGTACCTGGCGATGCTCGGGTCGCGTTCGCGTCTGATCCAGTTTACCAAAATGCTGTTCAAGGCGTACTCCAAGCAACCGATCCCGACGGATTTTGAAGTTCTACTTTCCGACAATCCGAAGGAAACAACGGCCAACGGAGCGGTGCTGTATGAAAACGCCGGGGCCGAAAAAGTCCAGTACGAAAACCGGGAAACGACCAGCTACTGGGGGAATCTGCCCGAAACCGCCGAAGAAGGGCAGGAGCCGCAACCGAATTTTGCCTTTGAATACCGCCGGACGAAAATCGGGGAGGTGAGCCCGCAGCGCGAGTTCCACCACTCGGTGTTGCACAACATGAAGCAGTTTCTGGAACTGACGCTGCTCGACCGCGACATTGCCTATTTCCTGAGCGAATACAACATCCAGACGCCCGAACGGTATGTCGAGTACCTGGTTGGCTCGGATATCACGCGCGGGGGGCGGCTGTACGACAGCTACATGCTGGCGCGGATGGGTTTTGAACAGCGGCCAAACGATGCGCTGGGCGAAACCTACTTCTTTTTGCCGCTCAAACATGCACTCTATGAGTTGTCGAAACACATTGCCGAATCGTAACTATCAACTTACTAACCACCGACTCAACGGATGATTGCTTCCATTACCCGCTGGTGCCTGCTGCTTAGCGTGTTGCTGTTGAACCGACCGGCTTTTGCCCAGACTGATGCCGAATACCGGGTAAACCTCGAGCAGGCTTCCTTTCTGCTTATTAAAACAACGGTTGAGTTTCTGACGACCGACCGGCAGACGTTTCCGAATGTGCAGACGACGCAGTGCGACTGTGACTCGTACGACAGTTTGAAAGCGTTTATCAAACAGAACGATTTGGTTGGAGCGGATAAACTGGTGGACGAATCTCGGCGGAGGGCCGCGCAGCACATTGCCCAGATCAACCAACCCCGGACGGCCTTGAATGAAATTAAAGACTATCTGATTCAGAAAATCGCGTCGGGCAACCGGGAGGAGCGGAAGAATCTGCCCACCTACGCGGCTTTCGAAGCATCTCTGGACGACATCATCAACCGCACGGTTTCTCCCGGAACGGCCACACCGGTATCCCAGAAACCGGCGACGGTTTCGGAGTCGGCGGGGCTGCCCGATACGCTGGAAACGCCCTCCCCACCGATTACCCCCACCCCAACTAATCAATCAAACTGGATTTCTATGGCTGGAATTGCGCTTTTTTTATCCATACTTAGTCTTATTGGCGTTGCTTTTCTAACGTACACCGTATTAAAAAACCAGAAGCCGGACCAGTCGGCGCGGGATATACAATTTGATTCACAACTGGCAAAGCTGGCCGACCGGGTGACGAAGCTGGAGGTCCGTAAAAACCAGCCCAATGAGAGTTTTCAGGTGAATGCGCAACTGGAAGCCCTCGAAAGAGCCGTTCGGCAACTCGAGCAGAACCGGGCCGAGAAACCGGCAGCTCCGCAACCGGCCCCCGCTCCTAAAGTACCGCTCGAACTCGTTCCGGCCGCACCGGCCAGCCCGGATGAATCGGACGCGGCTGCGCGTCCGATGAACCGCTACCGTACCCCGTCCGTTGAAGCTCCTAAACCGACGGTTTTTTACGCACGAACCGCCGATCTGGGCGACGGTTTCAGCGCCGGGGGGCTACTGACCAAGCCTGAGCGGGACACGGTTTTCGACATCGTCCTGGAAAGTGATACCCAGGCAACTTACCAGATTTCGGAAAACCCGGATGCCCAGCGGCTGGCGTTGAGCGACCCGTATTCGTACCTCAATGATGCCTGCGAGTACCTGACGCAGCCCAACCCAACGAGCCGGATTCGTACGGAGCAGGTTGGCCGGCTGAGCTTGCAGGGTGATAAGTGGAAGATTAGCGAGAAAGCGAAAATTCGATTTATTTCGTAATTTAAGAGCCAGCCGGGGTTTACGTAAACCCCGTCGATGGAGAGTAGGAACATTTTGACCGCTAATGATTGCATAACCGGTCTCCTATGTATCTGGATAGGCAGTTACTGGTAACATGACACTGGAAGAATTACGGGAGCGTATTAAAAATGAGGTCGTTTTGTACGAAGGCGAACTGGCCGACTGGCAATGGCGCCAGAAAGGGCTGGTAGAAGAAGCCAACGAACTCGGTATTAGTGATTTTACCCGGCTGGTCAATGACATAAGCCGTCAGCTAAACCGTGATTTTGGCAAGATTCTCGATCTCAAAAAGAAAATTGTTACGATTGCTCTCCAGCAACAGAAGAAACTCTCCGAAGCCGATATCAACCAGTTTGTGGCCGAAGCCGAACGGATTCAGCTCTCCCGCCCGTTTGTAACGGAGCAATGGATACCAACCATTCTGGAGGCCCTTCCCGCGGTGCCGGAAGCCGAACATCCGGTCAAGCCGGAGCCCAGTGCCGCTCCCGTAGCGCCCAGCCCGGCCGCTGCGGAACCGGCGCCGATGCCCGATAGAGTGGAAGCCGTTCGGAAGAAGATCAAGAGCATTCTGGACGATTACGACAAGCATATTCAGGCGCAAAGCCTGAAGTTTCTGTTTAAAGCCGTCGATTACGATGAAGCGGCTCTGGCGGAGGAAATCCGGCGCTATCTATCGGATAACTATTACGCTTCCGTCAACCCGCCCCGGGGTGATACGCTGAAGGAAAAGCTGATTTCGACGGATTGGCGGCATTTAAGCTGGTGGGAAAAGGAAACGCCCAAAGTCAATCCTGAACCGTCTGCCTACGTCAAAACCCCGACGGGCTACACCCCCGCGCCAAATCCGGCGGTTTCTTCCACTCCTCCGCCCTGGCCACCCACTGCCAAACCGCAAAACGGGCCGCCGGAGCCACCCAAAAAGGGCGGTTTGTCGGATGCTGCACTGATTGGGCTGGCGGTCTTATCGGCGCTGATCCTGATCTGGGTGGTGCTGCGGTTGACGCGCGGTGAAAGCGAAGACGAAAAACCGGTTCGGCAACCCTCTAAAAGCCGGACGAGCCAGCACCGAAGCAGTCGGCACAACAGGAAGGAATCGGCGTCATATGCGGTAGCGAAAACGAAAAAACCGTCAAAAGGGGAGAAAATGGCTTTGGCGGAAACGGAAAATCCGGAAAGTATAGCGTATGGGGAGGACGAGTTCGACGAAGACGAACCGAAATCGGAGAAAAAGTTACAAAAACCGGATTACGATAACGTGGATGACCGGGTTGGCGAATTCGGATTGCGGCCCGCTCAGAAGGGCAAGTTCTGGGGGTATATCAATGACGAGAATACCTGGGTGATCGAGCCGCAATTCGATCTGGCTGCTCCTTTCAATGCGGGAAAAGCCAGTGTTGAGCTGGAAGGAAATCAGTTTTTTATTAATCGGCAGGGTAACCGAATTCGGGAAACTAACTAGTTGAGTATTAATACTCTGTTGAATGCCGCTAAACTCGATTTGGTTCATTGTGTTTGACCGGATTATCAAAAAAAATAAACAGACAGCCACAAGCGGTGTTATATTGACAAGTGCCGCCAATCGGGCCGATAAAAAATTATGAAGACAACCTGACTTTTCGTAACTTTTCGAAGTCTAAAGAAGCGATTATCTCGTCGATTGATACACTTAAAATGATCTACACCGTTAGACAAAGAATTCAAGAAGTTTTTGGCCACTATGATCGTCATGTTCCCGCCGAGGTGATAAAGGGATTGTTTTTAGTTATACCAAACGACGAAACGATCCTGACGCAGGAAATCATGGGATACCTGCTGGAGCATAATTACGAAGCTCTCAAAACCCCGGAAGGCCAATCATTGCGGGAACGCCTGATTTCGACGGACTGGCGTCAGAAAGAAGAAACAAAGTGGGTGCCTGAGCCCCAACCACTGCCTATTGCAACCGATGTTTCGGTTCATCCCGTTGCCATTCCATTGAGTCAATCGAACAAAGTTCTGATTGCATTGGTCATTTTGTTTGTAAGTGTGCTGTTGTGGCTCTGGAAAGGAAAGCTTTCCGCAATTGATAAGAGTTCCGTCAGTGATTCCACCGAATCGCTCTCCAGCGTAGGGAGCACGGCCGTTGCAGGTAAAGAAGTAACCACGCAGTCGAACGCAGCCCTTGTTCAGCGGCCACATTCCGCTTTTCCGGGCGCGGCAACTCCGGTTGCAAAAGAAGCTAGGGGCACAAGCCCGGCTTCAAAAAGCGAAAAGGTTTTGGAAACGTCTTCCGTGAATAAAATCGGTGAGAATAGTGTAGCCAAGCCGTATGACGCGGTGGACGACCGGGTTGGCGATTTTGGTTTACGGGCAGCCCGGAAAGGCAGCAAGTGGGGATATGTCGACCAGAAAGATCAGTGGCACATTGACCCGGTCTACGATGATGTGACTCCATTCCAGAACGGAAAAGCCGTTGTCATGCTGGACGGTCAGCAAATCAGCATCGACCGCGACGGCGTGCGCATCCGGGAAGACGAATGATCACCGTGAGGCCGCGCTGGTGCTGACGGTCAGGTTCTGAAACAGGGTTCCGTCGGTTGTCGAAATAAAGCCAATACCGTTTCCCTGGTATTGCCGGAACTGATAAGGACTGGTCGGAATCTCCCTCCCATTGATGTAAAAGTGAATCTGATCCCCTTTTTTACGAACCGCTAGAGTGTTCTTCATCGAAGAGAGGGGAATACCGGCCGGCACGTAATCGCCCCGCATGTAAATCGTATAGCTGAGTCCGTTAATTACGTATTTAACAGACACTTGATTTTTATTATTGATCCGGAAGTGGCAATAATTTAGCGAATCCTTCACACCAAGCAGCAAACCCGCATCAGGAATGATTCCGCTGGGACCGGCCACGTCGACCTGCACCATAAACGTGTCGACTTTGTTTAAGTTCAGAGTTGATGGCAACGGAATAGAGCTAATTGCCGGGGTTTGAACGTTGGTGGCCTGCTTGCGAATGCGGTACGAATTCTGAAACAGATCGAATGAGTAAGCCCCTCGCTGCCCAATGCGCCAGCGGTTATGGTTATCGCTGAAGTCGTCGGTCAGCAACCGGCTGTTGGTAGCGACCGGACTTTTAGGTTTTATCCGAACGGACACCCACGAACTGGACGCCGAATAAACCCCAACCTGGGCTTGGCTTTCGCTCAGCAAACTGCACAGAATTCCCCAAATGATGGCGAAACGGATCATGATTAATGCTTAAAATTTATATTGAAAAACCGCAACCGGATACCCCGCCTGAGAACCCGGTAGCAGACTGACCTTCGGTTGGGCGGCTCTGGCCCGCTGCTTCTGATTCTGAACGCCTTTGATAAACGTGGCAACGATATCGGTAACCCAGATCGCTCCGGCCAGCCGGGTAGCGAGGTAATACCGGTGGTGATGAGCGTTGGCCCGGTCGTAAAGGGGTTGAGCGGCCGTTCGGTTGCGTTGCTGTTCATAGAGCGCGTATTCGTCGCGGGACCGTTTCTTTTCGACAAGCCCGTAGGCCATCAGACCGTAACAGGTTGCCGTAATGCCGAGCCGGTGGCCAATGACGGGCCGGGGCGACTGAACAAAGATATTGCCGACGCCCGGTGCAACCACGGACAATAGAGCGAAGGCCGGGCCGCCGGGCCGGTATTTGCTTTCTTTGGCTGGTGACTCAGCCGTTGTTGGTGTCTGCGGAGCCGCTGGAGTTACGGTAACGGGTTGTGAGTTAGTTTTTTGCGCGGTCTTGACCAGGAGCGTAGCCCGAATGGGCTCGTCCAGTTCGTAGCCGTTCTCCAGGGCTTTCCAGACGATGCGCCGGTTTGGACCCGGCGCCACATCCTGTCCCCAGTCCCCGGAGAGGTACTGAGCCGCCGGATTGAGTAAGCCGTTCGTCTGGCTGCGAATGCGGAGGTACAACGAGTCGGCGGGTTGATTGCCGGTCAGGTCGTAAAGGATTTCAACCGCCGATTCATCAATGGCGTTGATGCGAATATTGGTGATGGAAACCTGACTGAGAGCGGGTAGTGCCTGAATGAGCAGCAGAAAAGCGACAAACCGTTTGGGCCAGGAACGCGTGTAGAGCTGGTGCATAGCGGGAGAGGGCTAGTTGGAGACGGTAACCAGTTGGGTGGCCGTATACCGATCGTCGCACTGATTGGCCAGAATCATGGAAACCTTGTAGGTGCCGGCTTTTTGGTAAATCACCGTGAATTGATTCCCGGAACGGTTGCGACCATCGCCCAGATCCCAGCCAACGGCGCCGATGTCGCCTTTCGGATTTTCCAGGTAAAACGTAACTTCCAGGTTAGAAACCGTGTAGCCAATACCCCCCTCCGGTTTTTCGCAGATTGGAAAGTTTTTCTGATCCAGATCAAACGGTTCACAGCCAAAACAACACAGGCTAATCAGAATCAGCGCAAGTAAGACTTTCATGATACAATTCAATAAGTCTACGAAACTAATCAAGTCGTAGGAAACGTACTTCCAAAATACGACCATTCCGGTAACGAACCAAACCTTTATGACATTGCCGGTATTTTTTTGTAAATTTATCCAATCATGCTGCCTGGGTTCTGTGAGGTATGGGGTGTACAACAACCGCGCGCAGAAACCCGCAGAGAACAAAGTGCTACTGCGTTCAAACACCGACACTTACTAATGTCCTGGTCTGCAAAAACAAAAGATGAGCTCGTGGCCGAGATTCGGCGGCTCAGCAAAGAAGTCAATATACGGAACTCCCTGGAGGGCAGTCCCGAAATTACCCACGCGACGGTTTTCGACGTAAGTAAAACCGTTGATCAACTGAATCTCATTGGATTAACGATTGAAAAGGACGGAACAGTAACCTTCTGTAACCAGTATACGTTCCGGATTACGGCCTGGCAACCCACCGACGTGATCGGGCAAAACTTTTTTGAGCTTTTCATTCCCGCAGCCGAGCGCGTCCAGGTGCAACGGTATTTTGACGATGCCATCGGCCGGGATGGGGTGTTTGAGCAGAAAGAAATCAACCTGCTGGCCAAAAGCGGGGCCGTTCGGAGTGTTCAGCTGAACTCGTTTATCATCAACAATGCCGCCGACGTGTCGGGGGTGGCGTCGTATACCATTATTGGGGAAGACGTTACAAATAAGAAGCGGGTAGCGTCGGCACTTTCATATTCCAATTCCCAGTTGCAGGATCTGGTCGACAACACCAGTGACCTGATTCAGCTCGTTACGCTTGACGGCAAATTTATGTTTGTCAACCGGGCGTGGCGCGAGACGCTGGAATACAGCTCCGACGAAATCTCATCGCTGACCCTGAGAGATGTTTTGCATCCTGATTACGCCGAAAGTACGCTCATGCGCCTGCAACGCGTGCGGGACGGTGAGAAATTTCCGTACTTCGAGACGGTATTTCAGAGCAAGCGGGGGAAAACGGTGTTTGTGTCGGGAAGCGTAAACTGCCGGTACGATCAGGGCAAACCCACGGCGTACCGTTGCATTCTGCACAACACCACGAGCCGCATTCGGGCCGAAAAAGCGCAGAAGTTGTATTACAGCATCGCCAACTGGACGCTGAATGCGACCGATCTGGATGAACTCTACCAGAATATTCACGATGAGCTGAGCAACATCATCGACGCCCGCAACTTCTTCATTGCGCTGTACGACCAGAGTAAGAGTTTTCTGTATTTTCCGTATTACGTCGATGAATACTTCACCGGGATGCGGTTTACGAAGCGCAGACTCGGCAACGGCTTGACGGAGTATGCTATTCGGGCCAACCGACCGCTGTTTCTCTACGAGCAGGATATTCAGCAACTGGCGGCAACGCAGAATCTATACCTCTACGGCCAGGTTCCGAAGGCCATGCTGTGCGTACCGCTCCGGATTGGCGAACGGATTACGGGGATTATTGGGGTGAAAGCGTACGATAAAGCCGATACCTACAATATCCGCGACCTGGAGCTGCTTGAGTTTATCTCGGGACAGGTGGCGCTGGCGATTGCCCGGAAGCAGGATGAAGCCGCTATCAACAAACAAACCGCCCGGTTGAACGCCATTTTTGACAGCAGTTCGCACCTGATCTGGTCGGTCAATAAAAGCTTCCAGCTTACGTCGTTTAACCGTAATTACAGCCGGCTGATCGAAAACCAGCTGGGCGAAGTACCGCAGCTAAATGTGACGACCGAGAAACTGGGGTGGCGCATCATCGGGCTCGAAAACCGGAAGTTGCTGGAGGAGAAATACCGGCTGGCGTTTCGGGGGTTGCCGCAAACCGTTGAACTGCACTTTCAAACGAAGAAAGGCGAAGCCTGGCTCGAAGTTCATCTGAACCCGATTTTACTTTCGGGCGGTGTAATTGAAGAGGTGTCGGGAATTGCCCGCGATATTACGGCCCGCAAACGCACGGAGCTGGAGCTTCGCGGCAGTGAAGAGAAATTCCGGGGCATTTTTGTCAACCTCCAGGATATTTATTGCCGCGTCGACCGCGAAGGACGGATTACCATGATCAGTCCGTCGGTGCTGAAACGGACGGGGTATACGCCGGAAGAAGTGCTGGGCCGACCCATTACGGATTTTGTCGATAAGCAGTACATCCGGCGGGCGCTGGTTCGGCTGATCCGGAATAAAAGCCTGCGCAATTTTGAAGCTACCTTTCAACGGAAGGACGGGACGGTTCGGCAGATCATGCTCAACATGTTGACGCTGAACGACAAGAATGGCCGGGTGGAAGAAGTGGCCGGGCTGGCCCGCGACATCACCGAACTGAAGCGCAATGCGCAGGAACTGATGAAAGCCAAAGACGAAGCGGAGCGGTCGCTGAAGGTGAAAGAGCGTTTTCTGGCCAACATGAGTCACGAAATCCGGACGCCCATGAACGGGGTAATCGGGATGATCGATCTGCTGAACGACACCCCTCTCAATCAGGAGCAGAAAGATTACGTGCAAACAATTAAAAAATCGTCGGAAACGCTGCTGAACATTCTGAACGATATCCTGGATTTGTCGAAAATCGAAGCCGGGAAAATGGTACTGCACGAAGCGCCCATCCGGTTTGAGGAAGTTTTCGAAAAACTCGTTTCGCTGTTCGGGCAGCAAGCAACCGTCAAGGGCAATAAGCTGACCTATAACCTGGCCGACGACCTGCCGAAATTCGTTATCGCCGACCAGACGCGGCTGTTGCAGATTCTATCCAACCTAACGTCCAACGCCATTAAGTTTACCGAAAACGGAGCCGTCACCGTACGGGCCACGCTGGTCGGGAAAAAAGGCAAGTTCAACCGGATTAAGGTGGAAGTGAAAGATTCCGGGATCGGTATTGCCAAAGATGACCTGGGAATCCTGTTCAATTCCTTCAGCCAGGTGGAAATGTCGTCGCGAAAGTCGTTCGGGGGCACGGGGCTGGGGCTGGCTATTTCCAAGGAACTGGCGGCTTTGATGAAAGGCAGCATTGGGGTTGATTCGGTAGCGGGAGAAGGCAGTACGTTCTGGTTTACCATCGAACTGAAAGAAACCCTGATCAGTCCGACGGCGCAGAAAGCCGATCAGGGCGAAGTGTCGTTGCAGGATGTGTTTAAAGAGCACAAACCGTATCTGCTGCTGGTTGACGACAATGCCGTCAATCGGAAAGTGGCCACCGAAATCCTGAAGAAATCGGGCTGTATCGTCGACATGGCATCGAGCGGGCAGGAAGCGATCGACAAGGTAACGGCGGCCATGGCCGAAAACGGGAAGCCGTACGAAATGATTTTCATGGATATTCAGATGCCGGACATGGATGGGGTAGAAACCACCAGTCGGCTGCGGGGCCAGTTCGGGGCTCAGCTACCGCCGGTGATTGCCATGACGGCCTATTCGATGCGCGAAGACCGGGATCGTTTTCTGAGTCAGGGCCTCGACGATTACATTGCCAAACCCATCCGGGCGCAAAGTCTGATTGCCAAGGTAAAAGAGACCGTTGATGCCCGCAAAGAGTTCAGGGAGGCCGCCCACATGCGTTCCAAGCAACTGGAAACCCTGCGGGAACTGGAAGCACCCATGATTGATACCGAGATCATTGCGCAACTGGAGCAAGTAGGGGGGCGGGACCTGGTGGTGTCGATCTACGAAGACTTTGAAATAGAAGCTACCACGCTTGTGCAGGAATCCCTGGATGCGTTTGCTATTGGCGACGTACCAACCGTCAAAAGCCATCTGCACACCCTGAAGGGGAGCGCCGGTACGATCGGCGTAGCCCGAATGGCGCAGGTCGCCCGCGAAGCTGAAGCCAAGCTGAAGGTAAACGATACGAGTTCGCTGGCCGATGATTTGCATCTGCTGGACAAAGAGTTTAAGGTTTTTATTCAGGATTACAAAGCCGCGCTGGATCGGTTAGTCGCCGAAAAAGCCGGGTAAGATATTCTATGTCAGAACGTCAGCTTATTTCGTCGGGCACGCCCTGGGAGCCCGTTGTCGGCTACAGCCGTGCTGTTCGGGTTGGAAATCTGATCGAGATCTCGGGCACTACCGCTATGGACGGGGACCGTTTAATAGGTCAGAACAACATTTATGAGCAAACCTGTTTTATTCTACAAAAGGTTAGTCGGGTGCTTGAGGAGGCCGGTGCCTCCTTGCAGGATGTAGTACGTACAAGGATGTACGTTATCGATATTTCGCAATGGCAGGAAGCCGGTCGGGCGCATGGCGAAGTATTTAAAGAAATACGCCCGGCTACGTCCATGGTGGAGGTCAATGCGTTAATTCATCCTGATTTATTGATCGAAATTGAAGTGACGGCGGTAGTAAATTGATTTAAATTATTTTAGCTAAATAATAAACCAATTTTCAAGGCCGGTTATTTGCATTAAAGTTTCTTGATGTATTTTTGTCTGAAATTAGTAGCGTAAGCGCCTACTAATCAGTTTATTGCATACCAATAGGTAAGTATTGAAAAAATGATGCCAGAACTGGAAGAAACGGGTAAAGAAAATATCCCTATTGAGTTAACGATTAAAAAAGCAGTAGAAGTTATTTGCGGGAAGTGGAGACTAGTAATTGTCCATCTGTTACGTGATAAAACGCTCCGGTACGGGGAAATCAAACGGTTGATGCCCGGTATAAGCGAAAAAGTTCTGGTTCACGAATTGAAACAATTGGTAGAATTGGGAATGGTTGAAAAGCAATCATACGGCGAAGTGCCGCCCCGCGTCGAATACCGGCTCAACGAGAAAGGCCGTACGGTTTTGCCGGTTATTGATCTTCTCGGTCAGGTAGGAAAAGTGTTTATTTAACAAAGATTCAGGCAGTAAGGTCAGTTCTTACTGCCTGAACTCTTATTAAAAATCAAACAGGCGGTATCCTACGGCAATCGTTGCATAGCCAATATAGCCCGTAATGCCGCTGTCGTTGAAGACTCCGCCGACGGGCAGGCCATACCGGAGGTCAACTTCCAGCCGTTTGAGCAGCGTAAGTCCGGCACCCAGTTCAACGCCGAAATTGAAATTTTTCACTTGCAGAATACCGGCCTGCTCTGGGTCGGTCAGATCCACTTTGTCGGATATGGAAACGGGGAAACTCGGGTTTGGTCCCACCTGACCGGAAGCCGTCCGCGCTGCCTCCGATTTCTGGGTAAACAGAAACGTTGGACCGCCGTAGATTCGCCATTTCCCTTCCTGCCCTTGCTTCCCAATATAAACAGGGATGTTAACCGAATTGAGAACGGGGTCGGATGTCGTATTCAGGTTTGCAAACAAGGTGCCAACTGGAATATTTGGAATGGTCACGCCAAACTCCGAAGCAGCAGCTACGTCAATGCGATCAATGTTGGCCTTTTGCTTCAGGGCCAGTTTGGAATAACTCACCTCAGCCTGCAGAAAAAAACGGCTGAATGTCTTCCGAACCCATACTCCTCCGAGGTAGCCGGTTCCGATTCCGTTGTTCTCGTTTCGAATTTTGGGGATCTCCAAACCCGGTGCTAATGTTCGGGCCGGAATGGTTGTAAAGCCGTGCATGAAGGTTCCGCCCCCCCTGACTCCCAGTGCAATAGTACCCTGCGCCTGGGCCGTTGTGGCCATCAGCAACACAATCCACACAACGCCAAAGAATTTCATTTCGCTCAAAATAAGTCTGGTTTGCCTTTTTTCAATATCAAAGTACCGCAAGAACGCAAAAGTCCGGCAAGGCAAAAACAGAACACGAAAGATTTTGTCGCGGATGAATTACCTGTAGATTACTCGGACGTCTAAAATAGGATTGTTATGTAACCAGAAAATCGGCGTCAAACAGTTAGGGGACATTTGCAGTTGTTTTAGTTAAATCATTTAAAGTACTCAAAAACACACAAACGAAACACACATGGGACTGCTCAGTTTTTTCAAGGGTGTAGGAGAAAAAGTATTCGGCAAAGAACACGAGGCTCCGGCTGCCGAACCAGCCAAAGCGGCCGAAGTAGAGCCGTTGAAAGCCAGCGCACTGCTCAATCACGTAAAGCAGCTTGGCCTGTCTTATAAGAAATTAACCGTCAAAACGGCGGGCGACACCGTCGTTCTGGAAGGTGAAGTGGCTACCCAGGAAGATGCCGAGAAATTGGCCCTGGCTGTTGGTAACGTTGAAGGGGTGCATCAGGTCGATAACCGTCTGGTGGTTGACACACCGGAACCCGAAGGCCAGTTTCATACCGTCGAAGAAGGAGATACATTATCGGCCATCTCCAAGAAAGTCTACGGCGACCCAATGAAGTACGGTATTATTTTTGAAGCCAACAAACCGATGCTGAAAAGCCCCGATCTGATTTATCCGGGTCAAGTGCTGCGAATTCCGCGGTTGTAAACCAAGATAGTTTTCATAAAAAAGCCCCGTACAGTGAATGTACGGGGCTTTTTTATGAAGCTAAACCGTTACTCAGCTCTGAAATGCGGGTTTTCAATAATACCCAGAACATTGCCAAACGGGTCTTTTACGCTGGCAACTTTGATGTCTTCACCCACTTCTTCAATGCCCGAATGGAGGCTGGCCCCGTGGCTCATCAGATGTTCCCAGGCTTTCTCGATATTCGGAACGCCCCAGTAGGTAATGGTACTGCCGTCAGACGGTTTTGCCGCCGGGTCTAGCCCCAGTTCATAACCACCCACTGAAAATCCTACGTAGAATGGCTCATCAAAATACGGCTTAATACCCAAGATGGTTGAATACCAGCTTTTTGCGTAAACCAGATCGGGTGCCGCATAAATAACCGTTCGTAGGCCCAGAAAAGCGGATGCCATATAAATGGAAAGAGTTGTCCACCGCGGTTGGGTCCGCGAATGGAAATGAAATGGAAAAATAAGAAAAAAGATTAAATAGCGGGTAGAGAATTTCTTTTCCGGTTTATACTCCTTCCTGAAACCAGACAATTGGTGTCTGGTTTTCTAAGCATAAAATTTTGTCGGGTGAATCCGAAGTCTGGTTCCTATACGTTCCGCTGGTCAACCGCAGCCCCGGGTAATTTACTGGAATTGTCAGCCTTTATTTATTGATTTTTTGGCGAATCTTACCAATTTTACATCTAAATTTGAAACCTTAACTTGTTTCGCTAAGCAAACAAAAGACGTGATATTAATTGACCTGAACAGTTTGTATGTCAAAGAAGAAACAATCACCATCAGGACAAAAACCGCCCATCCGGCCTGCCATCGGAGCAACTAAGCCAACTCCCCGCTCCCCGGTTTCTGGCCCTCCACAACAGCCGGCTTCAAGTTCCCCCGTGTCGGAACCTCTGGCATCGCATCCGATTCAGTGGCTCTGGGCCTTGCTCATTGCGGCTGTATCCTTTGCATTGTATGCCAACACGTTCAACCACGGTCTGGCACTCGACGACATTGCCGCCATCACGCAAAATCTGTTTGTTCAGAAGGGGATTGAGGGTATTCCGGATTTGCTTAAAACCGAATTCTGGCATTTCAGTAATATTTCACTGGGCTACTACCGGCCGCTGGCTCTCATCACGTTTGCCTTGGAAAAAGAGTTTTTCAATGCCGACCCGCACATCAGCCACATCATTAACGGGATCCTGTATGGATTAACGGGTTTCTTTTTGGTGATTTTGTTACAGAAGTGGATGCCCGGGCGGACGGTTTTAACGACACTCATTGCCCTGTTATTTGTGACGCACCCGCTGCACACGGAGGTCGTGGCCAACATCAAAAGCCGGGACGAAATGCTCAGCTTCCTGTTTCTCACGCTGGTGATGCTGACTTACTGGAAATTCCTGGAAACAAAAGAAAAAGGCTGGATTGCGTTTTCAGCTTTCTGGATGTACCTCACGTACTTGTCCAAAGAATCGTCGCTAGTTGGGTTGGGACTAATCGTTATCATGCAGTATACCTTCGCCAAACGCACATTCTGGCAGTCGCTGATCAGCATCTGGCCGTATCTGATCGTGACGGCGCTGTTTTTCTGGCAGAAGAAAGCGATGATTGGCACCTTGAGCGGGAATCCGCCGGTCGATTGGGCCAATTACCCTTATGCCCTGGAAAACACGAAGTTCCTGACCACCTTCAAGTTTTTCGCTCAGTACCTGCGTCTGTTGATTTTCCCGCTGCATTTATCCTATGACTATTCCTATAACGTCATTCCGTCCGGGAAACTGGGTGATTGGGAAACCCTGCTGGGGCTGTTTACCTTCGGCGGACTGGTCTGGCTGGCCTGGAAGGGATTCTGGCAACGGTCGCTCTGGGGCTTCGGGCTAACCTGGATGTTTATCACCATGACGCCGGGTCTGGGTTTTGTCCTGTTTCGGGGCGGCATTCTGGCCGAACGGTTTTTATATGCCCCAATCCTGGGCTTTGCCGTAGCCGTCATTGCCGGGCTCGATCTTTTGCTGTCCAAACGGCTGGATTTGGCTGACAACAAGCCGGTTTTAAAGCGATACGGTATTTTGATTGGCTTGTGCCTGGTCGTTGGTAGTTTGTTCAGCTTTCGAACGGTGGTGCGTAACAAAGACTGGAAGGATAATTTTACCCTCTTCACCAGCGGTCTGGATTATGCATCCAATAGTTGTCAGGTAAACCGGCACGTGGCCAACGAGTGGATCAATAAATGCGCGGAGGAGAAAGATCCCAAAAAGAAACGGTATTACTTCAACAAGGTCATTTACCACCTGCAACGGTCGACGGAGATTTATCCTGGCTTCGGGGAAGCGTTCTTTTCGATTGCTTACTCGTATCAGAAGCTGATTCCCAACCGGGATTCGGCGGTATATTATTACAAACAGGCCATTCGCGCGTCGTCAAACTACGCACCGGCTTACAACAACCTCGGCGTAATTTACCAGAACGAACGGCGCTACCACCTGGCGTCCTACTTCTACAACATGTCGATGATGGTGAACCCGGCTTACCAGGATGGGCGCAACAACTGGGAGGGTTTACGAAAACAGCTCGGAATTGACGTGAAAATCCTACCGGACAGCCTGAAAAACGAAGCCGTTTTGTCGGTTGCACCAACGCCAACGACGGTACCAAACCTGCGCTTTCCGGTTCAATAAGACGGCTACCAAGGGGCTTTCAACTAAAAACCCGTACCGGATTTAACCGGTACGGGTTTTTTGTGCTACTTGTTTTCTTCGAAGGAGTTACTTCGCGTATGCTACCGAACGCATCTCCCGGATCACCGTAATTTTGATCTGCCCCGGATACTGCATTTCTTTTTCGATTTTCTGCGAAATATCAAACGAGAGCGTATTGGCTTTTTCGTCGGTCACGTTTTCGGCATCCACCATCACGCGCAGTTCACGACCGGCCTGTATGGCGTAGCATTTGAGAACGCCCTGGAAGCTCATCGCCAGTTCTTCAAGTTCCTTCAGGCGTTTGATGTAGGATTCCATCATCTCCCGACGGGCACCCGGCCGTGAGCCCGAAACCGCATCACAGACCTGGACGATGGGGGAGATCAGGCTGGTCATTTCGATTTCGTCGTGGTGAGCCCCAATGGCGTTGCACACTTCGGGGTGTTCTTTGTATTTCTTGGCCAGCTCCATGCCCAGAACCGCGTGCGGCAGTTCGGCTTCCTCCGGCCAGACTTTCCCGATGTCGTGCAGCAGTCCGGCGCGTTTAGCCAGTTTAGCGTTCAGTCCCAGTTCGGCGGCCATTGTAGCGCAGAGCTTGGCAACCTCGCGGGAGTGTTGCAGCAGGTTCTGACCATAGCTCGACCGGAAGCGCATCCGGCCGACCATTTTGATCAATTCGGGGTGCAAACCGTGAATTCCCAGGTCGATAACCGTCCGTTCGCCAATTTCCACAATTTCGTCTTCGATGTTCTTGCGGGTTTTGGCCACAATTTCCTCAATCCGGGCGGGGTGAATCCGGCCATCCTGCACGAGCCGGTGCAGCGACAGACGGGCAATTTCGCGCCGGACGGGATCAAAGCCGGAAATGATAATGGCTTCCGGTGTGTCATCCACAATGATTTCAACCCCCGTAGCGGCTTCCAGCGCCCGGATGTTCCGGCCTTCGCGGCCAATCACTTTACCCTTGATATCGTCGCTTTCAATGTTGAAAACCGATACGCAGTTCTCGATCGCGTGTTCGGTCGCCGTCCGCTGAATGGTTTCGATTACCACTTTTTTGGCTTCCTTGGTCGCCGTCAGCTTGGCTTCTTCAACCACGCTTTTGATGTAGGACGACGCCCGCGAATCGGCTTCGGCTTTCAGGGCGTCCACGAGTTGTTCGCGGGCCTGGTCGGCGGTGAGGTTGGCAATTTTTTCCAGTGCTTCTACCTGCTGCTGGCGCATCCGCTCGGCTTCTTCCCGGCGTTTGCCAACGGATTCCATCTGCTGATCGAGCTTGGCTTTCTGCTGATCCAGTTCGGCTTCCCGGCGTTTATATTGTTCAGCTTGCTGCTGGAGTTGTTGTTCGCGTTGCTTAAGCTTATTCTCGTTGGTAATCAGGATGTTTTTCTTTCGGTTGGTGTCTTCCTCAAATTCGGCTTTCAGTTTAAGGTACTTTTCACGAGCTTCCAGAATGCGGTCTTTCTTGATATTGTCAGCCGTCAATTCGGCGTTTTTGATAATCTCCGCCGACCGAGCTTCGGCGTCTTTTTCACGCTGGGTAAATAGGCGGCTCAGTAGCTTCCGGCCAATGTAAATGCCCACTGCTATCGAAACAATGTCCGACAGGAGCATTACCCAGAAATCGATTTTATTCATGGTCCGTAGACGTTTGTGTGAAAAATAGAACTCCCACAGACAACTACAGTGCCGAAAAAGAAGCAAGCCGACTTTTCAGCCAGCGAGTGAAAGGGTAGGAAGAAGATCGGTTTTACGTTGCTACCATCCAATAAATCAGGTTGTTAACGTTGAGTCGATCAGCTCGTCTAAACGGCTTATCCGTTGTGCTATCTTATCTTGCAGGGCCGTTCGTTCATGGCGCGCTTCCAGCCACCTTACGGTATTCATGACGGCCACTACCGCCAGAATATCCTGGTCGTCGCGCTTTTTTTTCTTATTCTTCTCCTCTAAAAAGCGTTCATTGACCAGACGACCGGCTTCACGGGCCGTTTCTTCGTCTTCGGGACGAACGCTCAAGGGGTAAGTTCGGCCTGCAATTCGGATATTTATTGGCAATAATTCTTCCATCCGTACAGCTTGTCGGTCCGGCGTCAAAAGGAATACGCCTTTCAACAAGCCGGTTATATGCTTTATGACAAGTCACTCAAATAGGCAATACACCGATCCAATTCTTCGATGTACACCGTCAATTTTTGCTTCAATTCAGCAGCCGTTGCTGCGTCGTTGAGTTTGTTATTTACAATCTTATGAATATTTGTTGGTTTTGAAAACTCTTTTGGCAAATTATTCGCCATTTTTTCCAATTGTTTCAGTTGATTCTGCTGTTTCGCCAGGTCATTGCTTAAGTTCGTCTTTTCTTTGATCAACTCAGCTTTGTCCTTTTGCAGAACCACAATTGTTTGTTCCAGTTCCTGAATACGTTGTCCGTCCGCGTTGATCCTTTCGATCAAGCTGTAGAGCTTTTCCTCGAAGGAATCCATTCGTGAAAAGACCGACGACGTATTGCTCATAAGAAGTGGAACTTATTTTCGAATCACGGCACCCAATTCTCGTTCGAAGGCCGACATCAGCCGGTTCATCGTTTTATCAATAACCGCATCGTTCAGCGTCTGGGCAGGGTCTTGCAAGATAAAACTGACCGAATACGACTTTTTCCCTTTTTCCAGATTTTCTCCTTCGTAAACGTCAAACACGTTCAGGTCGCGGAGGAGTTTGCGCTCGGTCAGGTAAGCCAGCCGGCTGATTTGCGCATAGGTGACACCCGTATCGAGTACCAGCGATAAATCACGCCTAACTTCCGGAAACCGGGATACCTCCTCAAATGCCACTTTGCCGTTGTAAAGCTTCAGCAAGTACTGCCAGTCAAAATCGGCGTAAAAAACCGCTTGCTTGAGGTCAACCTGTTTGGTCAGACCGGCTTTCACCAGACCCAGCGATACCAGCGGCTTTTTGTTGACCAGCAACGTCAAGCCATACTGGAAGATGGCAGGATCAGCGGGTTGGCTATCAGTGAATTTAACCCGGAACGATGTCAGGATTCGCTGCACCACAGCCGCCAGATCATGGTAGCTGACGCCGGCATCAGCGGGCCGCTGGTTACCCGTCAGCCAGCTTTCCGATTGCGTCCGTCCGGTCATCCAGATGCCCAGCCGGGGCCGTTCGAAAAACCGTTCGTCGTTGCGGCTGTAGATCTTCCCAAACTCAAAGATTCTCAGATCTTTCTGACGCCGGTTGATGTTGTACACCAGCGTTTCCAGGCCGGAGAAGAGCAGCGTCTGCCGCATCACCGACAAGTCTTCGCTCAGCGGATTGAGCAACTGCACGTCGGCATTGGGCAGGGTGGGCCGAACGGCGTCGTGGTAGGCCGGACGGGTCAGCGAGTTAGTCATGGTTTCGTAAAAACCGTTGGCCGCCAGCAACTGACTGGCGCGCGCCTGCAACTGATCGGGATCGGTTTCCGGCGTTTCAGACAGGTAGTCGGCCGCCAGATAGTCCGAAATCGGAACGTTGTCGAGACCGTAAATGCGCAGAATTTCTTCAATGACATCGGCTTCGCGTTCCACATCCACCCGGTAGGGGGGCACCAGCGCCGTAAAGCCTTCTTCGGACGCATCTGCCACGCGAATGTCCAGGCTCTCCAGAATCCGGGTGATTTCGGGCCGGTCGATTGCAATACCGATCAGCCGGTCAACATTCCGGTAGCGGATGGCCACCTGACGGTCGGAAACCGGATTGGGGTAAAGGTCTGTGATCGCCGAACTGACGGTTCCTCCGGCAACTTCCTGCAGGAGCAGAGCCGCCCGTTTGAGCGCAAAAACCGGCATGTTGGGGTCCGTACCGCGTTCGAAACGGAACGAAGCATCGGTTTTTAAACCGTGATGCTGGGAGGTACGCCGAATCCAGGCTGCATCGAAATAGGCCGATTCCAGGAAAATCCGGGTTGTCTGGGCCGTTACGCCCGACTTCTGCCCGCCGAACACGCCGGCAATGCACATGGGTTCGCTGGCGTTGCAGATCATCAGATCGTTGGCCGACAGTTTGCGTTCAACCCCGTCGAGCGTTACAAACGGGGTTCCTTCGGCGACGGTTTTAACGATTACCTGCCCTCCGGCAATCTGATCGGCATCGAAGGCGTGGAGAGGCTGGCCTAGTTCATGACAAACGTAGTTGGTGATATCCACGACGTTGTTGATTGGGTTCAGGCCAATCGCCCGCAGTCGCTGCTTCAGCCAGTCGGGCGATTCGGCTACGGTCAGGCCGTCGATGGTCAGGCCCGTGTAGCGCGGGGCGCCTTCCGGCGTTTCGACCAAAACCGTGACCGGCAGGTTCTGATTGTCAACCTTAAACGCATCAACCGAGGGCCATTGGACGGGCCGTTGCAAGACGGCTTTCAGGTCGCGGGCTACACCCAGGTGCGACGCAGCGTCGGCCCGGTTGGGCGTCAGGCCAATTTCAATCTGGTAATCGGCTTCCAGTCCGAAATAAGTAACGGCCGGTGTTCCGTTCGGCAGGTCGGTGTCGAGAACCATAATACCGGCGTGCGACGTGCCCAGCCCGATTTCGTCCTCCGCGCAAATCATCCCTTCGGAGGCTGCACCCCGAATTTTTGCCTTTTTAATGGTAAACGGTTCACCACTGGTCGGATGCAGGGTAGCACCGACCAGCGCCACGATCACTTTCTGTCCGGCCTGAACGTTGGGGGCTCCGCAAACAATGTTCAATGGAGCGGATTGGCCTGCATCAACCGTCGTCAGGCTTAATTTATCGGCTTCGGGGTGCTTTTCACACGTCAGGACCTCGCCGATCACGACGCCTTCCAACCCCCCGGGAATAGACTCTATTTTTTCAATACTTTCAACCTCTAAGCCGGTACTGGTTAATAACTTACCAATAGTTTCCGGATCTTCGGTCAGGCTCACCAACTGACTGAGCCATTGATATGAAATCTTCATACAGTAACTGGAAATGGATTACAAAGATAGCTATGATTCCAGTGATTAGGGCGATTTTTTTTAAATGGTAACGAGGGGCATGAACAATGGATTGCCCGGCGGCAGCCAAGCAACTTTCTTTATTTGGTTTTCATCCGCAAACTCCGGCATCAGGGTTCGGAATATTTCTCCCCGGCCTTCACGTCAACAGGAAGTGTGTTCTCGGCGGGTGGCACCGGGCAGGCGTATTCGTGGTTGTAGGCACAGTAAGGGTTATACGCTTCGTTGAAGTCGATCACCAGCCGGTTTTCCTTGACATCGTCATCGCTGAAATCCAGGTACCGCCCCCCGCCGTAGGTTTCTTTCCCGCTCGTTTTGTCCTTGAACAAAATGGACAGCGTGTTTTCGTGCTTGAGTACGAGCAGACGGCAAATCTCGTCCTGGAGCGTAAAAACCGCGTGGGCGTATTTCTCGTAAACCTGTTCGCTGCCATCGGTTAGCCGGACGACGAGTTTTTTCTTATCGGCAAACGGTTCGAGCCGGGCCTGAACGCGGTAGGCGGGGTCCGGATTAAAATAAATCAGGCGGCTTATCTGGCTTTTATCGGTAAAGGGCGATTCGTTGCTGGTTCGGAAAAACTCTTCTTTATCTTTTCGTTTCTGCGCAACTTCCAGACGGTAAGTTTCGGGATTCCCTACTGCGGGGGTGTCGACGTTGCCGCCGTCAAAAAACGAATAATAAATGATGGCTAGCACAATCAGGAAGAGGCCCACCAGCACGAAACGATTCCGAGGCATATCCGTAGATGATTTAAAGCCGTGAAATTACAGATTCCTGCAATGATTTAGCAACGGAATTTAGACAAGCCCGCAAAGAAGCAAAGAATTGGTTTGGTTATTGTACAAGCATTTATTGTGTATATTTAGAAAACATTGGTGTTAGCGAGTTGTATCTCTATTTATTAAGCATGGCTCAACTTATTGATCTGCCTACATTTGGCTCGGAAGCGGGTAATTTGACCGTCCTGGAAAAGGTGATGCCGGGGGCAATCAGGCGGGTTTTTTACATTTACGGGGTGGATGCCGCTCAACGGGCCGGTCACCGGCACCAAACGGCCTGGCACGCCATGATCTGCCTCAGCGGGAGTTGCCGGGTATATTGCAACAACGGTGACGACGAAAGCTTTGCCGTCCTGGACAATCCTCGGAAATGCCTCGTCATTGAACCCCGGGACTGGCACCTCATGGAACAATTCAGCAGCGGAACCATTCTGTTGGTGCTTTCCAACGAATATTACGATCCCGCCGATTACATCTACGAACGTTATTCTCTGCAAACGGTATGAGCTGCCCCGTTACCCGACCGGCCATTGCGTTTCTGGATTTGCGGGCGGTAAATGCGCCCCATCAGGAAGCCGTCCGTCGGGCCACGGATCGGGTTCTCGGATCGGGCTGGTACATTCTGGGTAAAGAACTTGAGCGGTTCGAACAACAATTTGCGGAGTATTGCGGGGTCAGGTATTGCGTGGGGGTGGGCAACGGGCTGGATGCCCTGACGCTCATCCTGAACGCGTACGACTTTCCGCCGGGCAGTGAAGTCGTTGTTCCGGCGCAGACATTCATTGCGTCGGTGCTGGCCGTTACCCAGGCGGGTCTGAAACCGGTTTTGGTTGAACCCGACCCGCAAACGTACCTGATCGACCCCGGGCGCATCCAGGCCGCTATCAGTCCCCGCACCCGGGCTATTCTGGTAGTCCATCTATACGGGAAGTGCTGCGCAATGAAACCGATTACCGAGCTGGCCCGGCAACACGGTTTGAAGGTGATTGAGGATGCGGCCCAGGCGCACGGTGCAACGTACCAGAACCGAAAAGCGGGCGGTCTGGGCGACGCAGCCGGATTTAGTTTCTATCCCGTCAAAAACCTGGGAGCCCTGGGCGACGGGGGCGCCATTACCACCAACGACCCGGCCCTGGCCGAGCGGCTGCGTTACCTGCGCAATTACGGTTCCCAACAAAAATATGTTAACGAGTACGTGGGGGGCAACAGCCGGCTTGATGAACTTCAGGCGGCTATTCTGGCTGAAAAATTACCGCGTCTGGACGCTGAAAATAACCGTCGGCGGCACCTGGCCCGGCGGTATCTGGACGGGATTCGGCACCCAAAGGTGGTGCTGCCCCCGGCCGACACGCTTGCGGAAGACGGCTGGCACCTGTTCGTGATTCGGCATCCGGATCGGCCAAAACTGATCGATTACCTGAGCCAATACGGTATTCAAACCGCAATCCATTACCCAATTCCCCCGCATCATCAGCAAGCCTACCCCGATCTGCGGTCATTATCGCTTCCGCTGACCGAACAACTTCACCGCGAAGTGATCAGCCTCCCCCTGAATACCGTACTGCATGACGATGAAATTGATTGGATCATTCGGACCATCAATCAGGCTCCCCTGTAAACGTTTTCTTTCCTGAAAAGCCGGCAAAAAACGCCGGTTATTTTTATAACCGATGGCTACCATAAAGACGGGTTAGCAGATTCAGCCTGAAAACGGAAGCCTCGTTAACAGGGGGGAAGCCGCAAAACCGCGCCCTGCTATACAAAGAAGCTGGAATTCTTAGCCGCAACTTCCTGTTAACCCTTTTATCAGTGTAATCCAAGTTTAAGACATGTTTACCGGAATTATCGAAGCGACCGGCGAAGTAACCGACATCACCGCCGAAGGAACCAACCTGACGTTCCACCTGACCTCCCGCATTGCCCCCGAATTAAAAGTTGATCAGAGCCTGAGCCACAACGGGGTGTGCCTGACGGTAACATCGGTGAGTGGAGAAGCGTATACCGTGACCGCGGTGGACGAGACCCTGAAAAAAACCAACCTGGGCCAGCTGAAAATAGGCGACCGGGTTAATCTGGAGCGGTGTATGCCCGCCAACGGACGGTTTGACGGCCACATTGTCCAGGGGCACGTTGACCAGACTGCCCTTGTTACCAACATCGCCGACCAGGACGGGAGCTGGCTGTTTGATTTTCAATACCAGTCGGCGGCCGACGATCCCCGGCAGAATAATATTACCGTTGAAAAAGGCTCCATTTGTATTAATGGGGTTAGTCTAACCGTTTTTAACTCGGAGCCGGATTCCTTTCGGGTGACCATCATTCCCTACACGTACGAACACACGACGTTTCGCGATCTGCGGGTGGGCGATGTGGTCAACCTGGAGTTTGATGTGGTGGGGAAATACATAAAAAAAATGCTGGCCCTGTATCAATAACCGACCGGCAAACCGCTAATATTGTGATTTAACCAAGCGTTTCTAGTTGCTTTCATGGCGAAAATCAGTACACGTACCACCGCCGACCTGCTTACGCATATCGGTATCCTGCTGGGCCTGGTAGCCGTTCTGTTTTTAGGCTTCTTTTTTCTGTATTTACCCTTTACAACCAGCCACGGTCAAACCATTACGGTGCCGGATCTGAGCCGGATGACTACGGCTGAACTGGAGGAGTTTCTAAACGACCACGATCTGCGGTACGAAGTCTCAGACTGCACCTACGTAGCCGGAGCCGAGCCGCTGACGGTGGTGGCGCAGTACCCCAAGCCCGGTTTTAAAGTTAAACAGGGCCGGAAAGTTTACCTGACCATCACGACCGAGAATCCGCCGATGATTCCGATGCCCAAGCTGGTGGACCAAACCTACGTGAGTGCGCAGTATGCCCTGGCGAGCAACGGGTTACAGATGGGTAAGTTAAAGTACGTACCGGATTTGGCGCAGGGAACGGTGCTGAAGCAACTTTACGAAGGCAAGGAAATCCTGCCGGGTACCCGGATTGCCAAAGGGTCCAAGATCGATATTGTGGTGGGCGACGGGCTGGGCAATACTATGTTTGCCGTTCCTGACGTTGTAGGTAAACCCCGCGATGAGGCTGAAATGTTGATTCGGGGATCGAATTTGCAGGTTGGCACGATTCTTCCTGTTGATGATCCGGAGAAGGAGGTTGGTACGGTGGTCCGGCAGAACCCGGCCGCCCGGCCCGGCGCCACCATCCGGGTGGGTGATGTAATTGACCTTTGGGTGGTTGGCCCGGTCGAAAATGATGACTCTCAGTAAGGAATGAAGCAACGTTTAGGAAGTAGAAGGCCGGTGCGCGAACCGCAGGAACCCGGCAGTACCCGGCAACAGTTGGTTACGCATGCATGCAACCGAACGGCTATTTATGGCCTTCTGATCCTTGCTTACCTGTGGGGCACGACGGCTTCGGCCCAGATTCGGATTGTGCCGATTGAATCGTTTCCGCAGCCCGCAGCGGCCGCCCAATCGCCAACTGCCGGAGCTCGGACGCAGGCCCTGCAACTGCCTTTCTTTGATGATTTCGCGACGGCAACGACCCGTCCTGATCCCACGCTCTGGCAACCCAGCAGTGTTTACATCAACAATACGCTGCCCATCAACCACCCATCCCGGAACGTAGCCACCTTCGACGGGCTGAAAGCCGACGGTTCGCCGTACGATTTTACAAATTCAAACGCCACCGGACCGACCGATACCCTGACCACCCAGCCCATCAACCTGGCCGGGCGCACGGCTGGCGATGCCATTTTTCTGAGCTTTTACTGGCAGCGCAAAGGCCTGGGCGAATTGCCCGATGCCGAAGATTCGCTGCGGCTCCAGTTTCGAAACAACACCGGGGCCTGGGAAACGGTCTGGAAGCAAGCCGGTGATACGGCCAGCAACAATTTTACGCAATCGTTCGTCGCCGTCAATCAGGCCCGCTTCCTGCACGATGCGTTTCAGTTTCGGTTTCAGGCCTTCGGCCGGGCTTCCGGAGCCTTCGATAGCTGGCACCTCGATTATATTTATCTGGACCGGGGGCGTTCGGCCACCAGCCTGTACATCAAAGACATTGCAACCCGTCAGCCGGTATCGCCGTACCTGAAGCGGTATACGGCCATGCCGCTGAAACAATACCTGCTGAATCCGGCGGGGGAAACGGCCGACACCATCCGGACCGATATCGTCAACCTCTTCAATAACTTTAACTTTACGACCTTCCGGGCCGTGATCCGCGATCAGGTGACCGGGACGGTTTTGCAGCAATACCAGTCGCCATCGGAAGGAATTGCCGCCCTCAGTTCCCAAACGCGAACCCTAAGACCGCAGTCGTTACCCGCCAATTTTGCGGGACAGCGGGCGTTGTTGCAAACGCAGTTTGCCGTTCAGACCACCGATACCATTCCCGGGGTTAACCTTCGCCGGAACGATACGATTGCCGCCGTGACGGTTTTGGATAACTATTACGCCTACGACGACGGTACGGCCGAGGCCGCCATTCAGAATACACAACGCCAGGGGCGGGTCGCCATGCGTTTCATCCTCAATAAAGCGGATGCCGTTTCGGGGCTTCGGGTCAGCTTTGCGCCCGTCAAGACAAACCTGACCGGGCAGACGGCCGTATTTGGCATTTACGCCAATCAGGACGGCAAACCGGGCCGGACGCTGTATCAGAAAGCCACAACCATTCGTTACGCCAGTTCGCGCAACGGCTTCATCGACATTCCGTTTGACTACGGCGTTGCCGTAACGGACACCTTTTACGTGGGCTGGACGCAGGTAAATGAAGAATACATTACCGCCATCGGATTTGATAAAAACAGCCCTTTCGGCGGACAGATTTTTGAAGGTCAGGGGACATCTTGGGACGCGGTTAATCCGGGTGGTGTGCCGATGATCCGGCCCATTATCGGTGGAGGTGGTACGGCCCCGGTGACGGGGGTGGAAGAAGAGCCCGCAGCCCTGACTCAACTGATGGTGTTTCCAAACCCGAACGCCGGCCTCCTGATCTGGCAGAATCCGGCCCTTCGGCAGATTGAACTCGTTGATCTGAACGGTCGGAGCGTGTTGAATGTTAGCCTAACGGAAGGGCAGCGGCAACTGGATGTTCGTCAGCTGACCAACGGTTTTTACCTCGTTCGAATGTCGGACGGTAAAAAGACCGTCGTCCAGAAATTAATTATCCGAAAGTAACCTACTTTTGCCGTTTCTAGGAATGAAAAAACCAAAACAGCCATGGATATTACCGTACAGGAACTCAAAGAACGATTAGACAAAGGCGAGAAAATCAACCTGATCGACGTTCGTGAAGAGCACGAATACGAAGAAGATAATCTGGGCGGAGAGCTTTATCCGCTCGGCAGCCTGCCCAGCCAGATCGACGAACTGGAAGACCGTAAAGACGAAGAAATTATTATTCATTGCCGGTCGGGCGCGCGCAGTGCCCGGGCGCAGCAGTTCCTCGAACAAAACGGCTTTTCCAACGTCCGCAACCTGACGGGCGGCATCCTGGCCTACCGCGAGAACGAGCGGAAAGCGGGGTGAGTAGAAGGTTTTGAATCGGATTTATAGTGGAGAAAAAGACGGACAGGTTGGTGATCAACCTGTCCGTTTCCTTTTGATTATGAATAGAGAAGTCAATCCAGGACAGATGACTCCTCAATCAGCTTCCTGATTCCTTCAAAATCCTCGGCGCCAAACCAGTGATACTCCCCCTGGTGCCGGAACCAGGTCAACTGGCGCTTGGCGTAGCGCCGGGAATTTCGCTTGAGCAACCGGACCATTTCATCGTAATCGTATTCCCCGTCCAGATAACCGAAAACTTCTTTATAACCAACGGTTTGCAAGGCCGTCAGGTCGCGGTAGGCCCGAAGCGAGCGGGCTTCTTCCACCAAACCGTTGGCCAGCATTTCGTCCATCCGGCGGTCGATGCGGTCGTAAAGCTCCTCGCGCGGGCGGTCCAGGGCGATAAAAAGCGTTTGGAACGGCCGGGCTGCCGGGCCGGCTGCTTCCTGCTTTCGGAAGGCGGAAAACGGCTTTCCGGAGCTCAGAATCACTTCCAGCGCCCGAATGACGCGCTGCGTATTCTGCAGGTCGGCGGTTTGGGCGTACACCGGATCAAGCTGGCGGAGCTGGTGCTGCAACGGTTCCAGTCCTGCGGTTTCGAGCCGGTTCATCAGCTCCGCGCGAAGGGCCGGATCGGCCTGCGGCACGTCGTCGAGGCCAAAGCAAACGGCGTTGATGTACAAACCCGTTCCGCCCGACAGAATAACCCGGTTTTTCTCCCGAAACAAGTCATCCAGCACGGCCAGGGCTTCCCGCTCGTACTGCCCGGCGCTGACGGGTTCCAGGATGCTGTGCGAGTGGATAAAATGGTGCCGAACACCCTGCATTTCTTCCGGTGTTGGCTTGGCCGTTCCAACACTGAGTTCCCGGTACAGTTGCCGCGAATCGGCCGAAACAACGTCGGTTTGCAGCATTTTAGCCAGCCGGACGCAAAGGCTGGTTTTACCAACCGCCGTCGGCCCGGCCACCACAATCAGTAATTTATTCATTAACAAGACGAAACTAAACCCGTTTTTACGCGTCTTTAGGAAAGACGCGGTTCGTTTTTGGTAGAACTGCAAAAGTCAGTACCTTTCGTTAACTATCCAACTCGTTATGGAGTCTTCAAATACGTTGTTAGTCTTGGTTACGCTGCTGTTGGGTGGATTTAGCGGCATTGTGGTATCCAACTGGTGGCGCAGAAAAAAAGAAAACCCGGCAACGGTCATCCGGAAGGAATCGACGGTCCTGCTGGATCGGATCGAGAAAGTGTTTAAGGTGGTCATGGCCGAGGGGTATTTCACCGAAATTCTGAGTTATCAGGACGAGAAAAAGTATTTGTATTTCATAACGGACCCCAAAAAAGCGTTAATCATTGCGAAGGCAAAAGTGCTGGTCGGGTTCGATTTTGCGAAGATTCGATTTCAGCAGCCGGTACCGGGTGAGAAAAAACTCGTTATTGAGTCATTTCCTGAGCCGCAGGTGCTGTCCATCGATACCGATTACAAGTTTTACGACATTGATCCGGGTTACCTGAACCATTTTCGCAGCGAGGATTACACGCGGCTGCTCGACGAGTCGAAACAAACGATGCTCGACCGGGCTATGGAAAGTGATTTGCCCCGGATTGCCAGCAATCAGATTCAGTTCATGATGTTCCAGCTTGCCGACTCGATGGGCTGGCAACTCGAGCTACCGGAAGCCGATCAGCGTAAATTAGCAGAATTGAACCGGCAGTATGATCAGTTGAAGGCCGAACCCAAGGCCCTGCCGGGTAATACCTTAGACGAAGAACAATAGCGTATGCAAACACCCTTTACGAAGTATGGCAGGATCGCAGCCATGTGGGGTTGGATCCTTTTTTGGGCCCTTTCAACGGCCTACGCCCAGCAACCCGATGAAGGCGTGGCCTCCTGCCGCCACACCCGGCTGAATTATTTTGGTTCACTGGCGAAAAACCGGGCGGCCCGGGTCAAGTACCCCGGCGATGCCACCATCGATATCAAGTATTACAAACTCGACCTGAACATTACCTACACGCCCAATTATCTGCGCGGGGCTGCGACGGTGGGGCTGCAAAGCGTGAATGACAACCTGAGCCAGTTTTACCTGGACCTTGCCGCGGCTATGACCGTAGATTCCGTGAAGGTTGGTACGCAAAAACTCGCTTTTTCGCAGCAGGACAATCAACTGCGCATTACACCCGGGCAGCCCCTTCGGCAGCGGCAAACCCTGTTCGTAACGGTTTATTACCAGGGCGTGCCGGGAGCAACGGGTCTGGGGAGCTTTGCGTTTGACCTGCACGGTTCACAAAATCAGCCGGTGATCTGGAGCCTGAGCGAACCCTACGGCGCGCGAGACTGGTTTCCCTGCAAAGACACACCCGCCGATAAAGCGGATTCGTCGGATGTCTGGATTACGGCCCCGAAGCAGTTTGTGTCCGTCTCCAACGGTATTCTGGAGCAAACCATCGACAACGCCGACGACACCCGAACCTACCGCTGGCGCAACCGCTATCCCATTGCTAACTACCTGATTTCGCTGGCTATGGCTAATTATGCGCTTTACGAGCAGACCTACCGCCCGGCTTCCGGCGGCTCGATGCCCGTAACGCATTACATCTATCCGGAAGCCCTGAACGATAACCTGCGCCGGACGCTCGACCAGACCACGTCGATGCTGGACGTTTTCTCCACTTACTTTGGACCGTATCCATTTCTGAAAGAAAAATACGGCCACGCTCAATTTGGCTGGGGCGGGGGCATGGAACACCAGACCATCAGTTCGATGGGGGTGTTCAATACCGACATTATTGCGCACGAACTGGCGCACCAGTGGTTTGGCGATAAAATTACCTGCGAAACCTGGGAGCACATCTGGCTCAACGAAGGTTTTGCGACGTATTCGGAGGTGCTGTACCGGGAGGCAACCGGCGGAGCCGCAGCCCTGAACGCTTACGTCAACACCTACATGCTCCTGGCGCGCCGGGCGCGGGGGAGTCTGTATGTGGAGGATATAAATGATGTAGACAACATTTTTGACGCCAATCGCACGTATTACAAAGGGGCGATGGTGCTGCACATGCTGCGGGGCGTGGTGGGCGATCAGAAATTCAAGGAAATTCTCCAGAAATACGCAGCTTCGGAGTTTGCGTATGGAACCGCCACCACCGAAGATTTTGTCGCCATCGCGTCGCAAGTTTATGGGCAGTCGCTTGATTATTTCTTTAAACAGTGGATCTACGGGGAAAACTACCCAACGTACCGGGTTCGGTGGAGCAGTGGTGCCGTCGCGGGCCAAACCGATCGGTACCGCGTCGAGTTGCGGCTGGAACAAAATACCAGTACGGCCAACCCGACCTTTTTCACCATGCCGGTGCAAGTCAAAGTGCTGACACCAGCGGGCGATACGCTGATAACGGTGACGAACAACAGCGCCAGCCAGACGTTTGAACTGATCGTGAAGGGGCAGCCAACGCAGGTGCAGATCGACCCGAACAACTGGATTTTAAAGCAGGTGGAGGTAACGGAAATCATCACGGCGGTGAACGAACCGGTTACGGCCACGCAACTGACGGTTTTGCCCAATCCTGTCCGCGAGCAGCTAACGGCGCAGGTCGAGGTAACCAAGCCGTTTACGGGTCGGCTGGCCCTAACAAATTTGGCCGGGCAGGAAGTAGTTACGGTATCCGACCGGCTTTTTACGTCCGGACGGCACACCATAACCTGGCCGGTGCTCAACCTGTCCGCTGGCCCGTATTACCTGACGCTGAACACCGGAGAACGTCGGTTGACCAAAGCCGTCCTGATTATTAAATAAAACAAACTATGATGAAACGATTGCTTTTAATTGCCTCTTTGTTGCTAACCGGCAGTCTCCTTTTTGCTCAGGATCAACCTCAGTCGCTCGGCATTGTCGGCCATAATCACCTGGCATTGCAGGTCAAAGACATTCAGACGAGTGCGAAATTTTACCGCGAGATTCTGGGCCTGAAACCCATTCCGGTTCCGGATAACCTGAAAGCGATCCGCTCGTGGTTTGACATCGGCAACGGGCAGCAGATTCACTTACTGGCGGGGCGGACGGCGTCGTTCGTGCACGACAAGGACGGGAGCCATTTTGCGCTGTTCGTCGATGATATAGCCAAATCCGAGCGGTTTCTGACCCAGCATAACATCAAATTCCATAAACAGGTCCGCTTCGACGGCGTGGTGCAGATTTACTTTCCCGACCCGGACGGGTATCTGTTCGAATTAAACGAAAAGAAGAAGTAAGCAGTAAGCTGGTCATCCCGACGCCCGAGTTGGCCGCCGGGATGACCAGAAATTTTATTTTTTCTGTTCCGACAGGAACGTAATCAACGAAGCAAATTCCTCGTACGACAGGGCGTCGGCCAGCCCACTCGGCATCATCGACGTTTCCATTTCCTTGCGGCTCGTAATATCGCTCGCTTTAAGCGTGGTGACGGTGCCGGTGATGTCCCGCAGCACCACGCGCGTTGCGGATTCTTCGGTCACAAATCCCGTGTAGCTTTTGCCGCCTTTTGCCGTAATCAGAACCGTCGCAAAGCCCTGCGAGATGGACGCGTTGGGTTTCAGAATCGACTCGGCGATCTGCTCCCGGTTCATGATCGAGCCGATTTGCCCCATGAACGGGCCTTTCATCGTTTCGCTTTTCGACAGGCTGTGGCAGGCGATGCACCCCTGCTGGGCAAAAAGCGCCTTTCCTTTGATCGGATCGCCTTTGATTTTCGCCATCGCCAGCATCACGTCTTCAATCGACGATTTACCAATCTGCCCTTTTTGGTTGCGAATTTTTTCCAGATCAATCTTAACTTCTTCCTTCGCGGCAACGGCTTCTTCACCGCCAAATTCCGAGATTTCCAGGCGCAGACGGCTGTTCAGGTCGGCAAAAAGCGGCTTTTCGGCTTCGCCTGACTTTTCAAATTCGGCCTTCAGAAACTTCTCAATCGCGGGCGACGATTCCCAGGTGATGCCTTTGTAATACGGACCGTGGGTGTCGGGGCGGGTGCTCCACCACCACGAACCGTCGTAGGGCGCTTCTTTTTTGTACAGCCGGGCAACGGTTGTCAAAATCTCTTTTTTCAGTTTTCCGTCGTTGGTTTGCCGATAAGCCGCCAGCAAACCGTCAACGGCTTTCGGATCGTGCATGTAGCGCAACGCCCAGAGTGCCAGCGCCGAATTGCCGGTACCGATGGCACGAACGCAGGCATCCACCGCCTTCAGGCTCACCAACGCCCGGACGGCCAGGTGGGGCGGAACAATGGCCGCGTTGGGGGTCGCGTGCGGACCTTCCGTGCCTTTGGCCGGTTCAACAAACGAAGCCGGAACCGGAACCTGCAGCAAAGCCGTCGCGGCCTCCGGGCGACCCAGGCGGCCCAGCCCAACGATCGCGGCCGTCCGAACCCGCTCGGAAGGATCGCTCATAGCCTGCGTAAACGGTTCGAGGGGAGCGCTGGCAACAAACGGTTTGCGGTCACTGAGCGCCCGCAGCGCATATTCGCGCATGTCATTTTCCGCGGTCAGCTTGGCCAGGTTTTCAATACCGTCTTGCCCGGCGATTTGTGCGTAGGTGTACATACCGGCGATGCGGATGTGAAGCGGCAATTTTTTGTCAGCGGCAATCTCCCAAGTCGCTTTTGTAACTTGTTTGACCGGGCGGGTGAGCAACTCCTGCTGAGCCGCCAGCCGGGCAACGGCGCTACCGGATTGCAGTACCTTGGTCAATTCTTTCACCGACGCTTTTTTGATACTCGGAAACGCTTTGTAGGTCCAGTTGGTCGGCACGGCCCGAACGACAAACCCCTTGCTCGGGTTTCCGGAATACCCCGCGCCATCCCAGGCCGAAAGGTACATCCGGCCCGACGCATCCACGTCAACGTCGGTAATCTGCGCCAGTTTGATAAATTCTTCTTCTTTCTGCTTGTAGCTCGGGCCGTCCGGCGTCACCCGGTGGATGTACAACTGGCTCCGACCCCAGTCGGCCATCATCGGAACGTGGTTATACTGGTCGGGCCAGGTCGGGTCGTCCATGAAGAACGAACCGGTGCCGGAACCACCGCCCACATCAACCAGCGCCGGAATGATTTCGTTTGTAAAGTGCTTGAACAGAACCGGATAACCGTATTCGCCCGACTGGATCTGGTGGCTGAATCGGATGTTCCAGCCCCCGCCGTCGTTGGTGTTGTCGCGGGTGAAAATGTTCATGTACGGGTCGATGGCCACGTCATAAATGTTCCGCATCCCGTGCGAATAGATTTCCATTTCGGTGCCGTCGGGCCGGACGCGCACAATGCCCCCGCCGAGCATGGTCAGTTTTTTACCGCTGCGGTCGACGGCTTCGTGGAAACCGAAATCACCCACGGCAATGTAAATCCAGCCGTCGATGCCCATCCGGATGCCGTTGGTGGCGTGGTCGGTGCCCCGGCTTTGGAGGAATTTGGGGGAGCAGATGTTCTGAATGAGCGGTTTGGAAGGGCCGTCGGCTACACCGTCCTGATTGGCGTCGTCGAACACCACGAGATCCATGCCGGATGCTTTGCCAGTTTCTTTCGAAAAGGTGGTATGTAGCACAAAAATCTGGTCGCGGACCGGCAGAATACCGCGCGGGTTATCAACCATCGCAAATTTCGTGTGCTCATCCACCTTGCCATCGTTGTCTTTGTCGATGAGTTTGATGATGTAGCCTTTTCCCGGCGTCTTGCCCAGCGACCCGATCATGTCCACACCCACGAAGACCTCGCCGGTCGGAGCCACCGCCAGACAGGCCGGGCTCGGTGTCAGGTCCGGTCCGGCAAAGTTGGTCAGCTTGATATCGGCCGGAACATCGGGAGCGGTTTTAAAATGAGCGGGTTGGGGGGCCGGGGTTAAGCGGTTGTGCGTTTCGGGATTTCCCAGTTTCTGCATCAGGCTGAGCAGAAGCAGGAAAGCGTAAACCAGGCTTAGTGAGATTTTTAACATGGTACCTTTTTAAGAAATGCTTGGGAAATTGCACGAATTTCGGTTAAGCGCCTGATAAATAAAAATGAAGGATTGGTCGTATTGGCCTGGAGTTAACCCGCAGAAGGCTTTTTGTCGTCTTCTCCCCGCGGTTCGACCAGAACAACTTCTTCTTTATCAACCTTCACCTGGCCCGCTGCCAGCCCTTTGGGTTTTCGGACAAATTTTTTGGGCGTGTAAATAACCGGGCAAAGCGAGTCGGTCCGGCGTTTGGAAAACCAGGCCGCCAGCTCCGCGGCCCGCTCGATAACGGTTTTGGGAAACGGTTTTCCGGCTTTGTACTTGACGATCACGTGCGACCCCGAAACGTCGCGGGCGTGCAGCCAGAGGTCGTCTTTGTAAGCGTACTGCTGCGTGAGCAAATCGTTGTTTTTGGCGTTGCGGCCAATCAGGATCACGAAGCCTTCGTGAACCACCTGCTTGAAGAGGGGGGCGGTGCCGTCGGCGGCTTTTTCGTCGCTGACTGGGTTTGCTTTCAGGTATTTTCGCAGTTCCCGCAGCGATTCGATGGGTTGGATGGCGTCAATCTGTTGCTGAATCTGCCGGATTTCCTGCTCCCGGTTGTCGATCTGCTGCTGCAACAGATCCTGTTCAATTTTTTCGTTTTTGGCTTTCCGGTAATAGTTTTCGGCGTTTTTCTGCGGACTGAGGTCGGTTTTGAGCTTTATTTTAATGGGTTTGTTCCGGTAAAAGTCCTCCAGTTCCACCACGTCCGGCGACCGTGCCCCCGGTTTCTCCGGAATCTGGTGCAGGTTGGCCATCAGGATGTTGGCGATCTCCTCGTTTTTTACCGCATCTTCCAGATCAATCAGCCGTTGCAGGTTGGTTTCAATGAAAGCCTGTGTTCGTTTCAGCCGTTTTTCCAGCAGCCGAAGGGCGTCGCCTTTCTCGCGGTCCATCGTGTTCTGCCCCATAAAAGCCGAGTAAAACCGGTTGCTGGCGGCCAATGGATCCGTAAACTCCTGACGGATTGGTTCACCGTAAGGCAGCAGGGCGAGCGTCGGTTTATGCTGAAACGTTGTGAGGTAATAGCGTGGATGCTCCAGTTGCCGAACGGTTTCCTGAATCAACTGCCACTTTTCCGGTGGCTCTTTCTCCAGAATACCGTTTTCCTCCAGGTACGCATTGACGAGTTTGCCGAACGTCGGAAAAAGCTTCCGGTGGTCGTAACCGTTCTGGACGTAGGCGTCCCACGACTGGTCGAGGGGGCGGTCGAGGCCGGAAAGGAGCAATTGTGTATCGGCAACCAGTTTGTTGTTGAACAGATCAATGACGGTATCCTCAGAAAAGATCAGCAGGTTGGGCCGGTTCCCGAAAAACTTGAACAGCAACGTTACACCGCCTTCCAGCGTAATGCCTAGACACCGCTCGTTCAGAAATGAGCGAACGGCCACCACGTCCCGGTCGTAAAATGTTTCAAACAGATCGACACTGTTGAAACGGGCGCGCTGCACGGTTTCCGGAAACAGCAGGCCCGAAAAGTCCGGCCGGAGCGTCGCTTTGATGAAAAAAGGCCGGTAAAAGTTGATTTTCCCCCTTGCCTGGGCAAAAACCAGCACCAGTTCGTCGCGGTCCTGACTGAAACATTCCATGAATTTCAGGCCGGTCAGTGGGGAGTGGAGAGCTGGCGCAAGCTGGCGGAGGAAATAAAAGTTGGTGTGCACAGGCAAACGGGTTAATAATTCACAAACTTACTCATCCGAACAATTGAGGCTACCGGTCGGTTAACCTTTATCACCAAATAAACCAAGGCCATGGCAAATAACAAAACGACCGACCAGCCGGGTTCAAACGACAAACAAGCTAACTCGAAGCGGACCCGCGACTACGAAGCACGCGATACTTCCGCCATGTCGACCAACATGGAGAAGATGCGTTCCAACCAGGATAAGTCCAAGCAAGGCCCCGACGAAGACCATACGGAAAAAACCAAATCCGAATTGCAGGAGGAGCGCGGAGGCCACGGACACAGCGGGCACAGCAGCTCGCGAAACGGCAGCAGGTAATTAAGCGACGGTTAAACACCGTAAAAAGGAATATTGACTCGGAAATATGGAAGCCGAAGTAGAATTTTTCACTTCGTAATTCGATATTTACTAATCAATATTCCTTTTTTAATTTTACTAAACCCGCTATGTTCGACCTGCGAACAACCCGACAAGAACTCAACCAGGAATTGAAAGATATTCTGGCGTACTGGCAGAAATACGGTCCCGATCCGGTGGGGGGCGGCTATTACGGCCAGGTCGACTATCAGAATGTTCCCAAAACCGATGCCGCCAAAGGCATTGTGGTCACTAGCCGCATCGTCTGGACGTTTTCGGCAGCCGCCCGGCACATGCAGCACGACGAATACCTGCCCTACGCCGAACGGGCCTACAACTACATCGAGAAGTATTTCCGCGACAAGGAGCACGGCGGGGTGTATTGGTCGGTGGATTACAAGGGCGAACCGCAGCAAACCTTCAAACAACAGTACGGCCAGGCGTTTGCCATTTACGGCCTGAGCGAATATTACCGGGCTACCAAACACCAGCCAGCGCTGGATTTTGCCAAAGAGATTTACGGGTTGATGATTAAACACGCCTACGATCCGAAGCGGGGCGGTTTTTACGAATGCCTGACCCGCGACTGGTCGGGAATGGCGGACGATTACGTCATCAGCAAGAAAGAGAATCAGGAAAGTAAAACCATGAACACACACCTCCACATTCTGGAGGCTTTTACGAACCTATACCGTGCCTGGCCGGATCAAGGGCTGAACGGGCAAATCCGTGGTTTGATCGCTATGTTTGAAAAACACATTGTCGATCCGAAAACGTACCGGATGAACCTGTTTATGGATGATGACTGGAACGTCCGGAAAACCGCTATTTCCTACGGTCACGACATCGAAGCCTCTTGGCTGCTGGTCGAATCGGCCGAAGCCCTGCACGACGAAGCATTGACAAAGCGAATCAAGGCGTTGTCCGTAAAAATGGCGCGGGCGGCCGCTACCGGTCTGGAACCCGACGGCGGTATGAACTACGAATACGACCCCAGGGAAAAGCACCTCAACCGCGAGCGTTCGTGGTGGGTCATGGCCGAAGCGATGGTGGGCTTCATGAATGCTTATCAGCTCACGAAGGAAAAGCAGTTTCTGGACAAGTCGCTGAAAAACTGGGAGTTTATCAAAACATACATGCTGGACCGGAAGAACGGCGAGTGGTACAGCGGCATCGACGAAAACCACAAAGTGCTCGGCAATACCAAAATCAGCATGTGGAAATGCCCGTATCACAACGGCCGGGCGTGCATCGAGATGGTGGACCGGTTAGGATAACGCGAATTAGAGCGTGATTTTCAAGCCATCGTAGCCCAGGCGGATGGACTCCGGCAGCCGCTTTTCAACCTCGCGGTGCAAACCCAGTTTGTGGCTGATGTGAATGAAATACGCTTTCTCCGGTTGAATCCGCTCCACCAGCGCAATGGCCTGATTGAGCGTAAAATGGGAGATATGGGGTTCGATCTGCAGCGCGTCCAGCAGCAGGACCTGAGTGCCGTAGACTTTTTCCAGTTCCTGCTCGGAAATGTAGTTGAGGTCGGTCAGGTACGTGAAATCCTGGATGCGGTAACCAAAAACCGGCAGGCGGTGGTGCAGTACATCGATGGGGGTAAACCAGACGCCTTCGATTTCAAAGGCTTCATTATCAATCGCGTTGAGCTGGATGCGCGGAATGCCGGGGTATTTTTTCTCCGCAAAAATATACGCGAACTCAGTCTGTAACTGCGTGAGCACCCGTTGGCGGGCGTAGACGGGAATATCCTGCCCCTGAAGAAAATTATAGGCCCGAACCTCGTCCAGCCCGGCGGTGTGGTCTTTGTGCTCGTGCGTAAACACAACGGCATCCAGATGCCGGATGCCCGTGCGCAGCATCTGCTGGCGAAAATCCGGACCGGTATCGATGACGAAGCTTTTGCCCCCGACGGCGAGGTGAACCGAAGTCCGCAGCCGCTTGTCCCGGAAGTCGATCGAACGGCATACGTCACACGTACAGCCAATCAACGGTACACCGGAGGATGTTCCTGTTCCGAGTAAAGTAACGATCATAAGGAATGAGGGAGTGAGGGAGTGAGGGAGTGATTTCCAATCCTGCGGTCCCTCACTCGTTCAATCCTTATTTATCCGTAAGCTGATTGACAACCTCCACCAACCGGTCGAAGTTTAGGGGTTTAACCAGGACATCGTTGAAACCGGCTGTTTTAAACTCCTCTTCTGTATAGTTTTTCGCGTTGCCGGTAATGGCAACGACGGGAATATTGGCTTTTTCCTTATCAGCCAGCGCCCGCACCCGGCGTACGCATTCCATTCCATCCATCACCGGCATGTTGATATCCAGCAGGATGATGCTGAAATCTTCTTTTTCCAGAATCTGCATGACCTGCTCGCCATTTTTGACGGAAGTGATATCGTAATTCTGAAACTCAAGAATTTTACGGGCTAGGTTCTGGATAACGGAGCTGTCTTCGGCAATCAGTACTCGTTTGGTAGACATAAAGTCAATGGCTTGTGGTGAACTACTTCACAGAAAATTTGGACAGGTGAAATTAACGACTATTCCAATAACACAAAAAAAATGTTCGTATCCTGTCCCACTTTATTGATTCTTGAAAGTAGTAACGGGGTGAATTTGAATTATTTCTTTGTCTGATAAATTTTTTAATATCTGATTAATATAAAATCGAGTTGGTTTTGTATTTTTACTATGCGTTGTGACTGACCTCACGGCGAGCGTCCAAAAAGGCTATCGAATAAAACGCTGACGACCAGATTTTTCTGCTGCCTCTGTTTCCATTTGCTATAGCTGCCCCGTGCCAACTGATTCCACGAGATTTTATAGTTTTCCAATGCGACCTGTTTACGGCAGTTCGGTTGATCTTCTAACCCATGAAACTAACTGGTCCTGATTCTTCTTTTGAACTGAATATTCTGGATTACGAGTACAGCGATTCACAGCACTTTATGGATCGTAACTGGCTGTTGATCAGTCTGAAAACCCGCTACCGGAATAAGGAATACACCACAACAGCACCCCTGTTGTCAACCTGGGAAGTAGAACTGCTGATTCAATGGATGCGTTCGGTGGTGTCTCAGCGGCAGTTGTCGCCCCGGTTGTCTTTTGTAGAACCGTGTCTGGGTTTCCAGTATGCCTCCAACGAGATGAATGGTTACCTGTTTGGAATTAAACTTGACCAGGAAGCGACGCCGGACTGGTACGACGATAGTTCAAAACCGTTCTGGTTGCCCGTTACGCCCGACGACAGCGAACTGGAGCACGCCATCACCGACCTGGAGAAGCAGCTAAACATTTTCCCAATCCGGGAGTAGGGCGTTTTGCCCCTGTGCACGAATTAAACAAAACCCGCGTACGTCGTTTCCCGAGCACCGGACAGTAAACACAGATCTGCAGAAAACAAACCAGTGCCTTACCCTGTCAGGCTTCCTGCCATACCATCGTATTTGTCGTTTAACCCTTGTCCAATTCCGGCATCAACTCTTTCAGGATTTTTTGGGCCGCTACCGAAATGACCGTTCCGGGACCGAAGACGCCTTTGACCCCCGCATCGTACAGAAACTGATAATCCTGGGCTGGAATGACGCCCCCGGCAATGACCAGAATGTCGTCGCGGCCAATTTTTCGCAGCTCGTCGATCAGTTGCGGTACCAGCGTTTTGTGTCCGGCGGCCAGGCTCGACACCCCGACAATATGGACATCGTTTTCGGCCGCCTGACGGGCCACTTCCGCGGGCGTCTGAAACAACGGCCCCATATCCACATCGAAACCCAGATCGGCAAAGCTCGTAGCAATGACTTTAGCGCCCCGGTCGTGACCATCCTGCCCCATTTTGGCGACCAGGATACGGGGGCGACGGCCGTCGTATTCAGCAAAACGGTCGGTTAGCTGGCGGGCCAGCCGGAAGTTTTCGTCGTCGGAAACCTCCGCTGAGTAAATGCCCGATACGGCCCGAATGGTGGCTTTGTGACGGCCAACGGCTTTTTCCATAGCGTACGAAATTTCTCCTAAAGTGGCCCGGCGCCGGGCGGCTTCGATGGCAAGAGCCAGCAGGTTGTTGGTAAATCCGGGAGCCGACGGTTCGGCGGTTCGACGGGCAGCTTCCGTGATGGCGGCCAACGCGGCCTCTACCTGATCCGGGTTTCGCCCGGCTTTAACGTCGTTGATGCTCCGGATCTGGGCTTCCCGAACGGCCTGATTGTCGACTTCCAGCAGTTCGAGCGCGGTTTCTGATTCGGAACGGTATTGGTTGACGCCCACAATCACGTCTTTGCCCGCGTCGATCCGGGCCTGTTTGCGGGCCGCAGCTTCTTCAATGCGCAGCTTCGGCAGACCGGTTTCGATGGCTTTGGTCATGCCGCCGAGTGTTTCCACCTCCTGAATCAACGCCCAGGCTTTCTGAATCAACTGATCCGTCAGGTACTCAACGTAATAAGAACCGCCCCACGGATCGACCACGGCGGTAACGTCGGTTTCGTGTTGCAGATAAAGCTGCGTGTTGCGGGCAATCCGGGCCGAGAAGTCGGTGGGCAGCGCGATGGCTTCGTCCAGGGAGTTGGTGTGCAGCGATTGGGTGTGCCCCAGCACGGCCGCCAGGGCTTCCACGCAGGTCCGGGCTACGTTGTTGAACGGGTCCTGCTCGGTCAGGCTGTACCCGCTGGTCTGGCAATGCGTCCGCAGCGCCAGCGACTTTGGGTTTTTTGGGTGAAACGGCTTGACCAGAGCGGCCCAGAGAACCCGGGCGGCCCGCATCTTGGCAATTTCCATGAAGTGGTTCATGCCGATGCCCCAGAAAAAAGACAACCGGGGCGCAAACTCGTCAATGCTCATGCCGGCCTTCAAACCCGTTCGGATGTATTCCAGGCCGTCGGCCAGGGTATAGGCCAGTTCCAGTTGCGCCGGAGCACCCGCTTCGTGCATGTGGTAACCGCTGATGCTGATGGAGTTGAACTTCGGCATGTAGCGGCTCGTGTAGGCAAAAATGTCGCCAATGATCCGCATGGACGGCTCGGGGGGGTAGATGTAGGTGTTGCGCACCATAAACTCCTTCAGAATATCGTTCTGAATCGTGCCCGACAACTGCTCCGGCCGGATGCCCTGCTCCTCGGCGGCCACGATGTAAAACGCCATAATCGGAATGACCGCGCCGTTCATCGTCATCGAGACGGACATCTGATCAAGCGGAATCTGGTCGAACAGAACCTTCATGTCTTCGACGGTGTCGATGGCAACCCCGGCTTTTCCTACATCACCGACTACCCGCGGATGATCGGAATCGTAGCCCCGGTGCGTTGCCAGATCGAACGCCACGGAGAGTCCTTTCTGCCCGGCTGCCAGATTCCGGCGGTAAAATGCGTTGGATGCTTCGGCGGTTGAAAAACCGGCGTACTGCCGAATGGTCCAGGGCTGCGTGAGGTACATACTGCTGTAGGGGCCACGCAGGAACGGCGGAATGCCGGCCACCGAACCCAGGTGCTGAGCCTGGGCGAGATCTTCGGGGCCATACTGCGGTTTAATTCGGATGCCTTCGGCGGTCACGACGGAGCGGGTCGACGGAGTACCGGGAGACGGGTCGGCTTCGGGTTGCGGGGGTGTGGTCCTGAAATCTGGGCGCATAATGGTTGCAGATTGAGTTTATTCGAAAGCTGCCGCTAACCGGCGTTCGGGTAAAACCGGGAGGGAGTCCGGCATTTCGTCGGGCTGACGGCCGGGCGGGGTGGCTAATCCTTCATCCGTTCGAAACTTCGTGACGCCCACCAGAACCCGGCCGTTTTTAACGGCTTCAAGGCTAGCCTGGTAGGATTTTTCGATCTCGTCCCGAAGGAGGCCCTGCTCAAACGCTTTTTGCAAACCACCCCGATCTTCCACCGCCAGGAACAGCGCCCAGGCCGATTCGGCCAACTGATGCGTCAGCGTTTCGAGGTAATACGAACCGGCCGCCGGATCGAGCGTTTTGTCCAGATGCGCTTCTTCCTTCAGCAGAATGGATACGTTCCGGGCAATGCGGCCGGAAAATGCGCCGGGTTCGTCGAAAACCGTATCGTACGGATGGACGGTCAAGGCGTTGCATCCGCCAATCACGGCGGCCATCGCTTCCGTTGTGCCCCGGAGCAGGTTGGTGTAGGGCGTGGCCGTAGCGTCGTGAAAAGTGGAGGTTTGGGCGTGGACGAACAAGGATTGCTGGTTGAGGAGCGGTGCGTTGTAGTGGCCTACCAGCCGTTGCCAGAGCAGACGGAGGGCGCGGAGTTTGGCGATCTCGGTAAAGTAGCTCGTTCCGACCGAAACCGAAAGGGTGGTTTTCGTAAGAAACTGCTCGGGGGATAAACCCGCGTCGGTCAGCGAGTCGTAGAGCTCGACGGCCATGTTCAGCAGAAACGCCAGTTCCTGCGTGGCGTTGGCTCCAGCGTTATGAAAAACGTGGCTGCTCAGGGTGATGGTCCGGAACTGGGGTGAATCCAGCGTCTGGCGGGTGGCTTCGGCCAGTTGAGCAAGGCGGTCGCCGGGGGGCGTGCCAAACCGGAGATAACGAAAAAAAGGCTCCTCGAAAATACCGCCCTTCAGCTGGTAGGGCAGAAACTCCCGCAACTTAGCGACCAGCGTCTGGGCCAGGCCATCCGTCTGAAACCAGATCGGGTTTTCGCTCAGCTTCAGGCCGTTCAGCAGGCGTTTCCAATCGGTATCGGCCTTATTTAAACCGGTCAGATCCAGCAGCACCCCGTCGGCCCCGCTGGCCAGGGCGTCGCGCAGGGCGGTGTTGGTATCGCCTGCGGAACGAAACCGGATGCGGGTCACCGTCAGCCAGCCCGGCGACCGGCCCGCTACGGTTTGATCGGCTGCCTGGGGCAACCCGTCGCGATCTTCGGCAGTATAAAAAGGTTCAATTTCAATTCCTTCCGGACTGGTTCGCTTCAGGGACTCAAACGGTTTGCCTTTCAGGTCGGCAACCACCTGCTGCGTCCACTGCGCCTTAGAAACCGGCGGAAACATTTCTTTTAGATTAAAATCGGTCATGGTTCTCAGTGCATAAAATGGCTGGATCATTCCAACGGGCAGTCTTAAGGGCTGAAAGCCTGGTCCGTAGATCAATTTACCAGCTCTATAACGCTTCTTCGCCAAAAAAACCACTTGTTTTAACCCGTTAACGCTCAAGCGATCCGGTCGTTTTTTTCAAAGTTAGGTCTTTTTGGAGTAAAGCCACCGGCATTGCGGTTGCCATTGGTCGTGACGTTGCATTATTCCTATAATCTATTTCCCTGGCTTGACCAGCAAAAATTTTGCCTGTATTTTTATCCATACAGAGTTTACAATCGGCCTTGTCAGCTCTGATTTTTTTCCTACTTTTGTCTCCCTTTTTTTACCCACCGGGCTAAGTATCCTCGGGTAATTGGCTTTTGAATTGGCAGAATGTAACAGTGAGCATACCCGTACCCGGCATACAGCGCGAAGCAGTGACGGTCTGGAACCGTTGCCTGCAGGTGATTCAGGAGAACATCTCTGACCAGAGTTTCCGGACCTGGTTTGAGCCCATTGTTCCCCTGCGCCTGAATGGCAGCGAACTAACCATCCAGGTCCCGAGCCAGTTCTTCTACGAATGGCTGGAGGAGAACTATATTCATTTGCTCCGGAAAGCCCTGGACTTTGCCATCGGGCGCCACGGTCAGTTGCAGTACTCCATCATTGTCGATAAAGGCGACGAAAGCAGCAAACCGCTGACGGTAAACGTACCGACAACAAAATCACCCCAGACCGCCAAGCCCGATAACGTCGACGCCGACATTCTGAAGAGTCCGTTCGAAATGAAGGATCTGGACTCGCTGCAACTGGATTCTTACCTGAACCCGGCCTACACGTTTGATAATTTCGTTGAGGGCGATTGCAACCGGCTGGGCCGCTCGGCGGGGTTTGCCATCGCGCAGAATCCGGGCACCACGGCTTTCAATCCGCTGATGATTTACGGCGGTGTTGGGTTGGGAAAAACGCACCTGGTGCAGGCCGTCGGTAATTACATCAAAAATAACAACCAGGACAAGTTCGTTCTTTACGTCTCTTCCGAGAAGTTTACGACCCAGTTCATCAACGCCATCCGGACCGATTCGCTGCGCGATTTCATGAGCTTTTATATGCAGGTCGACGTGCTGATCATCGATGACGTGCAGTTCTGGGCGGGCAAGGAAAAAACGCAGGAGACGTTCTTCCACATTTTCAACCACCTGCACGGCGCCAAGAAGCAGATCATCATGACTTCCGACCGGGCACCCCGCGATTTGCAGGGTATGCAGGATCGGCTTCAGTCGCGGTTCAAGCAGGGGTTGACGGCGGATCTCCAGCAGCCGGACCTGGAAACGCGGACGGCGATCATCCAGAAAAAACTCCAGGCCGAAGGGATTTTTATCGAGCACAACGTTATTGAATACCTGGCGCACAGCATCAATACGAACGTTCGGGAACTGGAAGGTGTCATTGTGTCGCTGATGGCCCAGGCGTCGCTCAACCGCCGGGAAATTGACCTGGACCTGGCCCGAAGTACCCTCCGCAACATCGTGATCGATTCGGACAAGGAAGTAACCATTGATACTGTTCAGGATGTGGTGGCTGATCATTTCAGCATCACGGTGGCGGACCTGAAAAGCAAAAGCCGGAAGAAAGAAGCGGTTTTTCCGCGCCAGATCGCCATGTTCCTGGCAAAAGAACAGACGGAATTATCACTGAAGTCGATCGGTTACCACTTCGGTGGCCGCGACCACAGCACGGTAATTCACGCCATCCAGACCATCAGCGATCTGGTGAGCAACAACCCCCAAATCCGCGAGACCGTCGAAAAATTGAAAGCATCGTTGAAATAACGTTTGTCGGTATTGTTTCCTGAGAAAGTGACTTAATGAGTCTCTCTTACTCTGAACTAGAAACGATAAACCGCTACGCCGTTGGTCCGCTATTTGTCCCGCCAACAGATCGACGTTAATGCCTACGACCGGTGCATCGCGAACTCCCCGCACCGGCTCATCTACGCGTTTTCCTGGTATCTGGATGTAGTATCGCCGGATTGGAAACTCCTGGTGGAAGGTGAGTATGAGCGGGTAATGCCGTTGCCCGTTCGCCCACGGTACGGGGTGAAAGCCATCATTCAGCCTCTTTTTTGTCACCAGTTAGGCCTATTTGCCGCCAACGAAACGCCCGATGCAACGGTGATCGCTCGCTTTCTGCGCGTGCTGCAGCAACACATCCGTTACGTTCCTTCCTATCAGTTTCAGGCCGCAAATACGTCCAGCCTGACCGCTGAAGCCGGGCAACTGGTCCCGATGACCAACCATGTGCTGAATCTGCAAAAACCGTATGTTGAATTGGCCGCCGGGTACTCGAACGGCCAGAAATGGAACCTCAAACACGGTTTGCGGCAAGGCTGGGAATTCACGGAAACCGGCGACATTACTCCGCTGATCGAGTTGTTTCGAACGTATAATACCACTGGCATTGGGCAGGTTGCGAAGGATGCATACGCGAAGCTTCAGCGGTTGGTGGCGGTGTTGCAGGAACGGCAGCAGGTCCGTATCCGGGTGGCCCGGCGCAACGGCCGGATTGAAGCGGGGAATTTGCTGGTGACGGATGCAAACCGGGTGATTCACCTGTTCTGCTCGGCCAGCCCGGAGGGCCGGAAGGGCAATGCCCGGACCGTCATTCTGGACCAGTTTATCCGGGAGTACGCCGGACAACCCGTTTGGTTTGACTTCGAAAGCCCCGAAGTAGAGAGTCTGGCCGCGTTTAACCGGGGGTTTGGGGCGGAACCGGAGTCGTATGTTCGGCTGGTGAGCAACCGGTTGCCGGGGCCGGTGCGGTTTTTGCACCAAATCAAAAAGTGGCTACACCAAACGTTTTGGCGCCGATGATCATTCGCTACCTCGACCGCTCCGCGCTGGATCCGGATCGCTGGGATGATTGCGTACGGGCATCGTCGCAGCGCCTGGTTTACGCGGCTTCGTGGTACCTGGACGCCCTGACGACCGGCGACAAAGCACCGTATTGGGGCGGTATCGTGGCCGAAGAACAGGGGGGGTATGTGGCCGTGATGCCGGTAGTTTACAAAAAAAAGTACGGCATCCGGTACGCTTTTCAGCCCGACTATTGCCAACAACTGGGCGTTTTCAGCCGGAGTGGCGTTGATCTGCAAACCGTCTTTCCTGAATTCTGGAAGCTGCTGAATCGGCACGTTAAGTGGGTAGTGTCCTACCGGTTCAACGAGAAAAACGAGCACGAGCTGTCTTTTCCGGCCGGGTTGCCGCTCGTCAAGCGCAGCAATCACGTGTTGCCGTTAGACAAACCGTACGCCGAGATTTACAAAGGATACGCCACAGACCGGAAAAGTAACCTCAACCGGGCGAGAAATACGGCTTGGGTGGTGGAGGAAAGTCGGGATGTCCGGCCGTTGATTCAATTGCACCGCACGCACAATGAAGAGAAAGCCGTTGGCGGTATCGACCTGGATTTAACGATTTACGACCGCTTTGCCCAGGCCGTCGATGGGTTGCACCAGCGGGGATTGGTGCGCATCTGGATGGCCCGCAAAGAAGGGGAACAAATGCCGGAAGCCGGTGGGGTGTTCGTAATGGACGCTAACCGGATCATCTACCTGTTCAACGGGGCGTCGGTTGCGGGGCGGAAGCAGCAGGCCCGGTTGTGGATGATCAACCGGCTCGTGGAGGAATTTGCCGGAACACCGCTGGAATTCGATTTTGAAAGCCCAGCCGTGGGCGCAGAGTCGGTCAAGGCATACTACCGGAGTTTTGGGGCCGAGAGCCGGTTGTACACCGAAATTTCGTACAATCACCTGCCCCGCTTTTTCACGTACGTCCGGGCTTTCGTTCGCGGGTTGCGCAGCCGGTTGGGCAAAAAAAAACGGGCCGAAGCCCGTTGTCATTAGCGTTTGAAAAACTTGAGTTCGTTGCGCAGGCCGGAGTGGCTTTTCAGGTCCATTTCCATCGAGCCAACCCAGAGCTCCACTTCAACTTTCACCGGAACCTTGTTGGCGTCGTCCGAAACCCAGATTTTAATCGCGTCTTCGCCTTTGAACAGTTTGTTTTCCGGCAGAAGCGGGTTGAGTTTAAGCACGTTGATGTGACCGAACTTGGTTTTGATAACTTCGCGGCCGCGGTAACGCACCTTCATGTTGTAAACCTGATCGTCGAAAAAGGCGGGTACTTCGATTACCTGGCCCGTATTGACGCGGTTGAAGTCGATGGTGCGCAGGTAGTAATAGCCGCTGATGACGTCGTGAACGTTGTCGGGCACCTTAAACACGTCCTTATCGGTTTTTTCCTCCGACCGGACGGTGTTGGCGAAGTGGTTAAAAGTAACGTTCTCTTCCTTGCGGTGGTTGCCTTCTTCAATATGCTGGAAAAATTTCTGCGGTAAAATCGCGGTCGTATCAATGTAAGACCGCCAGGTGTTGCGGATGCGGGTGATCAGATCGAAAGCACCCACTGTACGACCATAGACGTTCACCCGGTAACAAGGACGTTCGTTGACCTTGTAGACCGTCGGCGCCACATCGACCGTTGCTTCGGCCGCGTTGAAAATACCGTAGTGAACCTTGTATTCCAAATGTTCACCGGCTCCGAAACTGGTATTGTTCACGCGCCGGTACGCATTTTCCGGTTTCAGCGCCACCTGCGATAAGGCAGCGGTGGTTATGATGGACAGGATGAGAATAACTTTTTTCATAATCGCTTGACCCATGGCCCCGCAAAGTTCAGGATTAGAGATAGGTATTTAGTACGATAAACGCTTGAACCGACAAAAAAGCCCGTTCAACTGCTAAAATTTATAAGGACGGGTACGTCTTTTTCAAATACGTCAGGTACTGGTTAAAGTTGCTGTTAAACTTCTCCTCAAATTCGCGCCGGAAACGGTTTTGTTGTTGCCGGTAGGTTTTGTACGCTACGAAGTACGCGTTATTGGGGAGATTCTGTTGCGTAAACCGACGTTTTTTAGGATTCGGTTTTCCGACCGGCGGTCTGGTTTTCAGCGTATCCACGGTTTCCACAATCCGGTCGATCAACTGCCACTTCTTACTCTCCCTGACCCGATTGGGCGTTTGGAGGTTGTAAGTAGCGTACAAACTATCCAGTTTTTGGGTACCGCGCAGAATATGCTCGTCGTATTTTTCGCCGTACTGCTTAGCATCCAGGTAACCCAGCGCTTCCGGTGAGTTGGCACCGTACTTCTGGGTTAAAAATTTCAACGCTCCGTATTCACCGACAAAATCCGCCAGGTTTTCGTTGTATTCCAGGTTATCCTTTACAAACAACGTGCCGTGCGTCAGCTCGTGAATAATTAATTCCGCCAGTTGTCCTTCCGACCGTTTCAGCATTGACGAAAGGATCGGATCGCGGAAAAATCCTAAGGTTGACCAGGCAGATACTTCGTTCAGACGCGTGTCGTAATTCTCCTGTTTCAACGCATTTAACTCCTGGTCGGCGCGGTCCTTTTCGAAGAAACCCTTGTAGGCAAAAGTGCCGATGATCGGAAACCTCCATTCTCTGGCCGCAAGCCGGTATTTCTCCGAAGCAACGACCACCCACAAAATGGGTTGCCCGTGCTGGTCATAAAATGTTGTATAGTTGTTCGAAGGATTAATCCCCAAAGAATCAACCGAATAACGTTTAATTTCCTGAATTAGTTCAATTTTTCGTTTGAGCGAATCTGGAAACGACGCGTCCGCCAGCACCTCTTCAACGGGGCGGGTGTTCCATAAAATCCGGAATTGACCTTTGGCCTGCATCCAGCCGTAACCGATTAGTTCGTGGAACCAGATGCCCAGCACAATACATACGCCCAACAGCGCCAGCAGGATTTTTTTGATCATGAACAAAAATAGACTAGAATAAGCCGCAAACCATAAAACCTGTACCGATACTACGGTGTTCTTAAGAAACTAACGGTGTCTACAAAACCGACATCAATAAGACATTTATCCGGGGAAAAACCCTCTTCGGACGGGTAATTTTCTCTTTCTTTTTTTTGGTATTTCGTATTCCGCTTCACACGAGTAAACGGTTTTTAACGTCGTTGGTGGTCAGCAATGACCCCAAATTCTTAAATTTTAACAGCATGGCTAGCTACAACGAAGTATTGGCAGCGCTGCGGGAATACCGCAACGAACTGGAAGAGCGGGTTCAAACCGAGATCGAATCGCAGTTTGAGGAAGGCAGCACCATCCTGAACGCGTTTTCCGCCAGGGGTGGCGTTTCGGCATTTGCTACACCCTTGTCGAACGTGCACGCTTCCGGCGTTGGTATTCGGATCAGGGGAGGCAAGCCCGTCAAGGATAATTTTGTGTTGAAGGTGTACGTGTTCGACAAGCTGGATCTGGGCGCTAACACGCCCGCCATCACCCGGAGTTTTCAGGGCATTGAAGTCGATGTAGAGCCGTTGCCGATTCAACTGGCGCTGAGCAAAGCCGAAGCCTTGGCCGCCACCACCGTCGACGATCACCGCAGCAAACAGCGGCCCATTGTCGGGGGCGTTTCCATTGCTCCCCTGAACGAATCCTTTGTCGGTACGCTGGGGTGCTTTCTGCAACGGACGGTCAGCGGGTCCAAGCAGGTCTTTGTCCTGAGTAACAACCACGTTCTGGCCGATACCAACCGGCTGACCATCGGAACCGCCGTTGTGCAGCCGGGGCCGGAAGTAGCGCCGACGAGTCCCAACGACGTTTTTGCCGCCCTGAGTGCCTTCATTCCCATTCAGTTTCCCGCCACCCGCATTGATCCGGTGGTGAACGTGTTTGATGCGGCTATTGCCGTGGTGGCCGACGAAAGCCTGATTCGCAAAGGTGCCATTCTGGGGATCGACAAGTACGAACCAAAAGTAGCCGCAGCCGTTCCCGGTATGCGGGTGATCAAATCCGGACGAACCACCGGCGTTACTACCGGCATTGTCACGGCGACCCGCGTCAACGGCGTGCAAATCAACTACGGAACCCGCACATCCCCACGGATCGCGACGTTCAACGATACCGTTGAAATTGTGAGCGAAGACGAAAGCAAACCGTTCAGTATGCCCGGCGATTCGGGATCGGTGATTCTGGACGTGGATACCGGCCGGCCCGTGGCGCTTCTGTTTGCAGGAGATGGCCGGACGACCACCGCCTGCGATTTTGGTGGTGTGTGCCGGCAGTTTCAGGCTTTTCCAATTTAAGCGGAAGTTTGGACGAAGGTTGCAGAAACCACCAGCCGCTTGTACCTTAGTAAATACAACTTGTATTTAACCAGCTAGTTATGGATCAGATCGTTCACATTCCGGGCCGCCCCAAAACCGAGCAACCGCCCAATCTGGGAGATTTAGCCGCTTCAGTGCATCTGCATCATCCGCAGGTGATCCGGAGCGGAGTGACGACGACCCAGGAGGGCGAGTGGGCGATTCTGGCCGTGGTCGAAAAAAACACGCCAGTGCCCATCCGTACCATAGAACGGGAGTGTCTGGGCTTTCCGGTGATCTACCAGGAGGATTCGGGCCGGGTGCCGGTGGCCCGACCGGCCTATCCCGGATCAGGTGAGTAAGCGTTTACCGGCCAAACCAGATGTAAACTCCTTCCGAATGCTCAAATAGGTGATTCGCCAGATCATAGTGCGGTTCGAACCGGACGGTCACCCCCAGGCCGTCCGTTATTTTTACATCCTTCAGAAACCGAGCGATCAACAGCCGCCGGTGAGGCTCCCGGTAGGTGCTGTTGTACCGGCGCGTGTAACTCTGGTAAAGATCTCCGCCCAGGTCAGCCCGGTAGAGGTTGCCGTTCCAGTAGCTAAGCAAAACCGTGACGGGCTTCAGATGGACGGTCAGGTTGGGGTAAAGAGCCCCACCGGAAGACGGTTTGTCAGCGTTTTCGGAGTAGCCCACCAGGTAAGTGTCCAGTCGGGCGGAACGGACCAATCCAGGTGTCGGATTCTGCCACGTCAGGCTCAGGCTCCCGGCGGCATTCAACGCCGTCCGGACGGGCAGCGGGCTGCTGATGTTCTGACCGCCCGCGTGAAAGGCGGTGACCTGTACGGGGATGGAAAGGCTCCACGCCTGACCTGGATCGCAGATCCGTTGTTTGAAGGACAGGCCACCCCAGAAGTGCTCCTGACGCGCGTAACCGGGCAGCGTGTTCTGGAGGTAACTTATCCAGAAATCGAAGAACGTGCGCTTGGTTTGGTGATTGATTTGCAGCCCGTTCTCGATGCGTTGCTGGAGTAGCCGTTCGAAATTGTACAGCGGCTCGATCAGCCTGTGACCCACCGATCCTTCCAGCGTCCCAAAAAGGTAGTTCCAGTTGCGGTGCCGGAACTTGATGGTGAACGTTGGCGCCAGCTGCGTAATGCGGTCCTGTCCGAAGTCTTTTTTAACGTAAACGCCCGCTTCCAGCACAACGTTTGGGGCCGGTTGGCAGGCGACGCGCGGGTTAAACTGGTACCCAAATAATGTGTAGCCGTCAGCGATGGGACCGAAGTATTCATTGTTCCGGACAAACCCCAGGCCGTTGAATCGGAATTGCCATTTTTGGGCACTATCCAGAGACGCCCGCTGTTCCAGTGCCTGATTGGGTAATTGAGCGGAACTTGTGTGTGAGATAAAATATAGATAGCATATAAATATGGTATATGTTTGCCGGTAGTGGTATCGGACGTTGCAGGACTGTTTGATATGTGTTATCTTTAAGCGGGCAATAATGGGCAAAATACGCTTCATGTATTACTGATTATTTTACAAGCTGCACTTGCAATTTTGTCCGAAAAATGCTAATTTTATAAGGTTAAACATACTAAAAATCAATTTTTGCGTAAACACATCACATGGCACAAGCACCTGCTAGTACGGCTAATGACAGCAAACTGAAAGCCCTGCAAACGACCATCGAAAAGTTGGATAAAGCCTACGGAAAAGGAACCGTAATGCGTCTGAGCGAGAGCAAAGTCGTTGATGTTCCGGTTATTTCGACGGGTTCGCTGGGGCTGGATCTGGCGTTGGGAATCGGCGGTGTTCCGCGCGGCCGGGTCGTTGAAATCTACGGACCGGAATCGTCGGGGAAAACGACGTTGACGATGCACTGCATCGCCGAAGCGCAGAAGAATGGCGGCCTGGCTGCCTTTATTGACGCCGAACACGCTTTTGATCGCGTCTATGCCGAGAAGCTAGGAATCGATACGAAAAATTTATTAATCTCTCAACCCGACAACGGTGAGCAGGCACTCGAAATCGCTGAGCACCTGATTAGCTCCGGTGCCATCGACATTATCGTCATTGACTCCGTTGCCGCTCTGGTTCCGAAAGCCGAACTGGAAGGCGATATGGGCGAGAGTAAGATGGGTCTGCAAGCCCGGTTGATGTCGCAAGCCCTGCGGAAACTGACGGGGGTAATCAATAAAACGGGTTGCTGCTGCATCTTTATCAACCAGTTGCGTGAAAAAATCGGCGTTATGTTCGGAAATCCCGAAACAACGACCGGTGGTAACGCCCTGAAGTTTTATTCTTCCGTTCGGTTGGACATTCGCCGGATCGGACAAATCAAAGACGGTGACGATATCCTGGGGAACCGCACGAAAGTGAAAGTGGTTAAGAATAAGTTAGCCGCTCCGTTCAAAGTAATTGAATTCGACATCATGTACGGTCAGGGCATCTCGAAAGTGGGTGAAGTCCTTGATCTGGCTGTTGAACTCGATATCGTGAAGAAATCAGGTTCCTGGTTCTCGTACGATGGAAACCGGCTTTCACAAGGCCGCGATGCGGTTAAAAACCTGCTGCTGGACAATCCTGAATTGATGGCCGAACTGGAAGCCAAAATCCGGGCGCAGGTTAACAGCGACGAAGGTGCTCTGGTGGATGCTTCTGGTAACGCAGCAGAGGACGAAGATTCACTGGACTAAGCTGTTTCGCAGTGCGTTGCTTTGAAAAATTGAAGCGGAGTGTTTTAATTATTGTTTGACAAATGAAGAGGTGGTTGGCTGTTGCTGACCACCTCTTTTTTGCTTTACAGGCTAGCCCTAAACACAAAACCCGACCAGAGCCGGGTTTTGTGTTTAGGGTATCGTATGATTTAACGATCCGCCAGCGCTTTGAATTCCCGCAGCGTGGCACCGGTGTAAATCTGACGCGGACGACCGATCGGTTCTTTCTGTTCGCGCATTTCTTTCCACTGCGCAATCCAGCCCGGCAGACGGCCGATGGCAAACATCACCGTAAACATATTCGTCGGGATTCCCAGCGCGCGGTAGATGATACCCGAATAAAAGTCAACGTTCGGGTACAGCTTACGCGATACGAAGTATTCGTCGCTCAGAGCGGCTTCTTCCAGCCCTTTGGCGATTTCCAGAACCGGGTCGTTAACGCCCAGTTTGCCCAGTACGTCGTCGGCGGCTTTTTTGATGATTTTGGCGCGCGGGTCGAAATTTTTGTAAACGCGGTGACCAAACCCAAACAGCCGGAAGCCGGTTGTCTTGGCGTTTTTAGCCATATCAATGTATTTGGCAACATCACCACCGTTCTCCTTGATCTCTTCCAGCATTTCAATTACCTCCTGGTTGGCACCACCGTGCAACGGTCCCCAGAGGGCGTTGATACCAGCCGAAATCGAAGAATAAATGTTGGCCCGGGACGATCCCACCAGCCGAACTGTTGAGGTCGAGCAGTTTTGCTCGTGGTCGGCGTGCAGAATCAGCAGTTTGTTCAGGGCGCTGGAAACCACCGGATCGGTTTGGTATTCTTCAACCGGCAGCGCAAACATCATCTGCAGGAAATTCGAGCAGTAATCGAGTTGGTTTTTGGGGTAATTGACCGGGTGACCCTGCGATTTTTTGTACGACCAGGTGGCAATGGTCGGAATTTTTGCCAGCAAGCGGATGATGTGCAATTCGGTCTGATCCGGTGCTTTTTCATCGTACGAATCCGGGTAGAATGCGCTCAGGGCGCTAACCAGCGACGACAGCACGCCCATCGGGTGCGCGTTGTTGGGGAAGCCTTCAAAAATCTTCCGCATGTCTTCGTTGACCATCGTATGACGCCGGATGCGGTCTTCAAAGGCATTGTATTGTTCCTGCGTTGGCAGTTCGCCGTAGATCAGCAGGTAAGCTACTTCCAGAAAGCTGGCTTTTGCGGCCAGATCTTCAATTGAATAACCCCGGTAATGCAAAATGCCCTCTTCACCATCCAGAAATGTAATTGCACTCTGGGTGGCACCGGTATTTTTATATCCTCTGTCTAAGGTGACATAGCCCGTCTGGTCGCGGAGATTGGAAATGTCAATGGCTTTTTCGTTTTCACTACCAACAACAACTGGAAATTGATAGGTTTTACCATCGACAGATAATTCGGCTGTGTTTGACATACGTATTCGGGGTAGAGTAAATCGGTTATGGTAAATTGGAATAATTAGGTTGGCACTCCATCGTATCGATACCTGCAAAATGTGAAAGGTACCCAGGGCATACTCACCGCAACGGTAGACTCCGCGCCGGGCGAAATTAGCCAAAAACTAGTAACGACACATGATTACTTTGGTAAAAACGTAAGGAAAGTCCAAAATCTACTTGTTTAACCCAAAATCAAGGGCATTAGTTGCTGCTATACCGGAATGATTGGTCGGTTCCTGCTCCCATTCCTCGCATACGGTTTCACCGTCAAAAATGCGATCGAATTGATGCCGCCGGGTATCGGGGACAAAAGCCCGGAATGGCGCGGTCCGCATTAGCGCTTGGTCCGCTTCGTCGTGAGCACATCGTACGACGTTTTCCCGAAAACAATCGCCATAATGACAGGCAGCAGGACCGCGCCGGTTTTGAATCCGGAACCCGTAAATTGATAGGTGCCGGACGAAAACTGGGTGTAGGTCTGAAAAACAAGGAAGAGGCAAAAGACAAATAAGCCGACTGCCAGCACCACCGCTACGGGACCACTTAATACCCGCTTTATAACGAGGCTGATAACCAGGGCCGCCACTACCGTTGCTGCCACCGTTGCCATGGCTTTGGGCAGGGTTTCGAGGTAATCGTGGTCGTACCAGAAAATACCGATTCGACCGATGAGATTGGGGTGGGCAAGTAGCCAGCCATCAACGAGGATCAGAATAAATAGAACGAGGTAATAAAATAGGTTGTTGCGCATTTGGAAATAGGGATTGTAAAAATCAAAAGCCAATCTACGGCAGTTTTGGCGAATAAAAAAAGCCCCATTTGGGGCTTCGGGGCAGAAATACGCAGTGCGACGGTTTCGATCAAGTCAGGGGAGGAGGAGTTAGGATGCGGGCTGCGGCTGACTGGCGGGTACTTGAAGCCGGTACCGTTTATCGGGGCTGTACTGGGCGGTGGTAGGTCCGGATAGCCGGTTCTGAAGCCAGCGAAGAATCGGTTTTTCAGCGTGCTGATGCAGTTGCCAGCTTGCCCAGCACAACAGGCCAACCAGCAGGAGATTGGCCGGAAGAACATAGGGCACCAGGTGCAGCATGAGCAGGGCGTGCGTCATCACCATGAAAGCGGGAACGTGAATCAGATACAGAATGTAGGAGGCATCGCCCTGCTTGAGCAGCCAGGCCGGGCAGAAGGTCCGTCCGGCGATTTCTCTTTGAACAACGCTCAACAGCAGTATCGTGGTCGGTACCCCAAAGCCCCAAACCCGCAGCCAGGCGTCGGAAGGCTTAACGAATTCGCCCGTCAGCAGAAAAATAAACAGAGCCACTCCCAGCACGATCGGCGGAATCCGGAACGAGTACCGACGAACCAGCCAGTAGGCCACGATTCCCAAACCGAATTCCAGGTTAAACGGGCTAAACAGAAAATACTGCAACCACCCGAAGTGGGGGATGCCCGCCCAGTTCACCAGGCTGGTGTAGAGGGTTGCCGCCAGAACGAAAGCCGGCAAAATCAGCAGCGTTCGGGAAATAATGACCAGCCCAAACAAACCGTAAAAATAGAGTTCGAAGCTCAACGACCAGGTAACGGGCAGGGGACTGTCGTGGGCGGGGATGAGCGTCAGTGTTTTCAGGAGATCGACCGGATCAAAAGAGTACGGGAGCCACTGCAATGAGGGCGCAACCTGCCTGATTCCGATTAGCGCGATACCGGCCAAAATAACAACCGGCCAGTAAATGGCGTAGATTCGTCCCAGGCGCTTTTTCAGATACGGCAGGAACTGCTCCGGGCGGTTGATTTTTGAAAAGTTGGTGTGGGTAATGATAAAGCCGCTGATGATGAAAAACAAATCGACGCCCCCAAAACCGGCTTTGAAACAGCGCAGCAGAGGCAAGTGAATATCGACCTGCTCCGTGACCATAAACAAATGAAAAAAGGTAACCAGCAGGGCCGCAACGGCCCGCAGGGCCTGGATCGATTGAAACGTTTGAGGAACGGAATGAGTTGGACGGAGAATCATTGTGCATATAGTTTAAAATAACCGGATTGTTCGGGCACATGGCTTCTGGTCGCTGCGCGGAAGATCAGCGAAATTCATGGAACTGTAGCAAAGCACAGCGGAAGGGTTACGGAGTTGAAACTTATCATTTTATTGTACATGCAATATACAATAAATTCATTCACTTCCCGAACTTTAAGTGAATGAAAAAGCGTGGAGGGGGCTTACTGATTGTAATATCGGCGGGCAAAGGTCATGAAACCAGCAGCGAGTCCCTCCGGTAAGCCCTGGAGATGGACAAAACTGAACGTGCGGGGTAAACGGAAATCTTTGATGGACACAACTTTGAGTTCACCGCTCCGGACTTCTTTCTCAATCGCCCGGGATGACAGAATAGACAGGCAGTTGGCGTGTTCCAGAAACGACTTGATGCTCTCCGAACTCCCCAGGTGCATCACCACCGTTAAACTGGAAGGGCGGATGCCCCGGGCCTGTAGCGCCGTTTCCAGCACTTCGAGCGTACCCGAACCGCGTTCGCGCAACACCAGCGGCAGGTTGCTGAGTTCTTCCAGTGTAATTTCCTTCAGGCGGCTGTAGCGGCTTTTGCTGTGAACCACCGCCACCAGTTCATCCTGCAGAAAGTCGTGGTACTTCAGGCCGGCATGGTGTTTTTTGCCCTCCACAATCCCCAGATCAATCTCTTTGGCCGAAACCGCGTGTTCGATCATCTCGGTATTGCCGGTTAGCAGGCTGAGCTGAATGGTCGGATAGCGTTCGTAATACGACGCCAGCAGCGGAGAAATCAAATATTGGGCAATGGTGGTGCTGGCTCCCAGCCGCAAACTGCCCTTTTGCTGGCTTTTAAAGGAGTTTAATTCAAAAAGTGCTTCCTGATAGAGATCGAAAATTTGTCCGGCGTAGCGGAAAAGAACTTCCCCGGGGGGCGTCAGCACGATGGTATTTCCTTTGCGGTCGAACAACCGCAGACCCAGCAGATCTTCGAGCGCCTTGATGTGTTTGGTAACGGCGGGTTGGGTAATAAACAATTCCGCCGATGCTTTTGTAAAACTGCGGTGGCGGGCCACACTGTAAAACACTCTTAATCGAAAATCATCCATGGAGATGGCAAGTACGCTTTTTAATAACCAAAGGTAATGGGAAAGCGATAAAAAACGTTTTTCGAAGAGTTATTTCGCAGACTTACGCAACGAGGTGCGGAGTTAAGCGGTGACTCTGTGTAACTTTGGTAGCTCCGCTAAACCCGCAAATAAACCGTTTCTTTTATGCAACGCAATCACCATCTCGAACAAGCCGAAAGCCAGGAATTTGATATTTGCATCATTGGCGGAGGGGCCACCGGTGCGGGTTGTTTGCTCGATGCCCAAAGCCGGGGGCTGAAGGCTATATTAATTGAAAAGCACGATTTTGCCTCCGAAACGTCCAGCAAGTCAACGAAGCTGATTCACGGTGGGGTACGGTATCTGGAACAGGCCGTCAAACAGGCCGACCTGAACCAGTACCACATGGTTAAAAAAGCGCTGCGCGAACGGCTGACGCTCATCCGCAACGCTCCCCATCTGGCCCATCCGCTGGCCCTGCTGACGCCCTGCATGAGCTGGATGGAAGGCATTTATTATACCGCCGGACTGAAAATGTACGACACGCTGTCGGGTGATCTGAGCATCGGAAAAAGCGAGTGGCTGAACAAGGAAGAAGCCCTGAAGCGCAACCCGGCACTAACCCACAGGATTCACAGCGCGGTTTTGTATTACGACGGCCAGCTGAACGACGCCCGCTACAACATGTCGCTGGTTAAAACGGCCATGCAGTACGGGGCCGTGGCGCTCAACCACGCCGAAGCCCGTACGTTTGAGAAGGACGCGAACGGGCGGCTGGTAGTGCTGTACGTCCGGGATTCGCTGACCGGACGGCTTTTGCGCATCCGGGCCAAACGGTTTGTCAATGCCACCGGACCGTTCGCGGATCGCATCCGGCTCCTGGCCAATCCCGACATGGGCTTGCGGATGCGGGTGAGCAAGGGCGTTCACATCATTGTGCCGGGCGAACTGATGCCGTCCGACACCGCCATTCTGGTGCCCAAAACCGACGATGGACGGGTGGTTTTCATTATTCCGTACAACGGTAAACTGATGATCGGGACCACCGAAACCGAGTCGGAACTGGCCGAATCGGAGCCGGTGGTGGAGCGGGCGGAAGTGGAATACCTGATCAACTACGTAAACCGCTACTTCGAGAAACCCATCCGGGCCGATCAGGTCATTGCCGGTTTCGCCGGTTTGCGCCCCTTGTTACAGGCCGATCCAAACGCCGATACCAAACAACTGGTGCGCGATCATGAAGTGGAGGTGGATAAGTCGTCGGGCCTGATCAGCATTCTGGGCGGAAAATGGACAACCTACCGGCTGATGGCCAAAGACACCATTGACAAGTTTTACGAAGTAGAAGCATTGACCGAAACGCCTTGCACAACCGACCACATCAAACTCGTCGGGGCGGAAGGTTATGCGGACGATTTCTGGAAAGTGCTGGTGAATAAATACGGTGTGCAGCAAGCCGTGGCCGAGCACCTGAACCGGCAGTACGGCACGGAGAGCCTGGAAATCGTTCAGCTTATGCGGGAACAGCCCGACTGGAATCAGCGGCTTTCCGACCATTTGCCGATCACCAGAGCCGAAGTAGTGTTTGTGGTTCGGGCCGAAATGGCCCAGACGCTCAAAGACGTGCTGGCCCGGCGATTCGGACTGGAACTCACCGACTGGCAATCCACGGAGCAGATCACCGAAACCGTGGCCGATCTGATGGCCGTCGAACTCGGCTGGACGCCCGAAGAACGCCGGAAAGCGGTATTTGACTACCAGGCCGAACTCGAATGGTTCCGCAAATCAGCGGGATTGATCCTTTGATAGGCCATACGGTGGTAAATCGTTTTCGTTAACGTACAAACTCCGGAGGAACATTCTTCCGGAGTTTGTACGTTAACAAAAACCGTTAGATCGATCAGGACATAAGTCCTTCGTGGGCGTTTTGTCCTTTACTTTCCCAACCGCATAATCCCCTTTACCGACTGCACCAGCACAACCGGCGCGATACCGGCAACGGCAATCAGCCAGAGTTCCGTACTGGGAATGGAATCAATGCTCAGGACCTGCGCCAGAAATGGTACGTAATACGTCAACACCAGGATAAACAGGCAGAGCAGCAGCGCGTACCAGATGTAGCGGTTGCGGGTAATTTCGTTGACAAAAAACGAACTGCCGGAACGCAGGTTGAAAACGTGCATCAATTGCGCAAACGACAAGGCGTAGAACGTCAGGTTATTGCCTTCTTTCTGCGTCAGGCCCAGCTTCTGGGTGCCGAACCAGTAAGCCCCCAGTACCGAAGCCGTCATGGCCAGGGCGTAAAAAACGAGCATTCGCCAGTCGCGGCTGTCCATAATCGGCGTTTTGGGATCGCGGGGCGGCTGGTGCATCAAACTCGAATTTTCGCGGCCAACCCCCAGCGCCAGGGCCGGGAATACGTCGGTGACGATGTTGATGAACAGAATCTGCAACGGCAGCAGCGGATTACCGACGTTCAGAAAACCGGCAAACGTCACCACAAAAATTTCACTCAGGTTACACGACAGCAGAAACAGGACAAACTTGCGGATGTTTTCAAAAATCACCCGCCCCTGCGCAATGGCCGTAACAATCGAGGCAAACGAATCGTCTTTCAGCACCATGTCGGCGGTTTCGGCGGCCACCTGCGTACCGCGCAGGCCCATCGCAATACCGATGTCCGACTTTTTCAGGGCGGGCGCGTCGTTGACACCGTCGCCGGTCATTCCCACAATGTCGCCTTCCTGCTGGTACAAATCAATCATATCCAGCTTCTGGGCCGGACTCACCCGCGCAAAAACCCGGCATTCGAGCAATTTCTTTTTGTCATCGGCCTGCAGTTGGTCCAGCGGTTTGAGGTCTTTGCCGGTCAGAACAATTTCTTCGCCGGGTTCAATCAGCTTAACTTTCGACGCAATGGTCAGAGCCGTAGCCGGGTGGTCGCCGGTTACCATAATGACCTTGATACCGGCTTCGCGGCAGGCTTGCAGGGCGGGCGTTACTTCGGTGCGGGGCGGGTCAAGAAAACCGATCAGGCCCACATACGTCAGGTCGTGGTCCGCAAAATCATCGCCGGGTCGGGTGTCGGTTTCCCGGTAGGCAAACGCCAGGGTTCGCAGACCGTCGGCCGCCATTTTTTCGGAAAGATCGTAATACGTTTTCCGGTCTTTTTCGTCCAGCAATTGGCAGCGGTCCAGCACTTCTTCGGCGGCTCCTTTGACGGCCACCAGAAAACCGCCGTTGTGTTCGTGGAGCGTGCCCATAATCCGGGTGTCGGAACTGAACGCTTTCTCGGCTTTTCGCGGAAATTCCTGGTGAATCTGGTCGGGGTTCTGTCCGGCGGCAATCGCAAATTTCAGGAGGGAAACCTCCACCGGATCGCCCACTTCCTTGGGTTTTCCATCCACAACATCGTAATCCGCGTTGTTGCAGAGCACCCCGACCTGAACAAGCCGCTGGTATTCTTCAGACTCCGTAAGGGCCTCGTCGCCGTGGACCACCTCCAGTTTCTTTGCTTCGGCGTCCGCCCGGACTTCGGCCTGTTGCCCCGGCAGTTGCAGCGTGTTGACTTCAATCTGGTTCTGGGTCAGCGTGCCGGTTTTGTCCGTAAAAATAACATTCGTGCCGCCCAGGGTTTCAACCGCCGACAACCGTTTCACAATCACTTTCTTCTCGGCCAGCCGCAGCATCCCGTACGCCAGCGCGATGGTTGCCACCACCGACATGCCTTCTGGAATGGCCGCAATCGCCAGCGCCAGGGCCGTTTCGATCAGCCGCAGCGGTTCTTCACCCCGCAGCAAACCGACCACCAGAAACAGGGCCGCCAGCCCGACCGTCACCCAAATCAGCACTTTTGCCAGCGAATCCAGTTTGGCTTCCAACGGAGTCGCCGAGCGTTTTGCTTCTTCCACCATCGTGGCAATTTTGCCCAGTTCGGTTTGCTGTCCGATTCCCGTGACCACCGCCCGACCGGTTCCCGCCGTGATGGGGGTTCCTTTAAACAGGCGGTTGTGCTGGTCGCCCAGTGGCGATTCGTCCGGCGGCAGTTCCGTATTTTTATCGACCGGCAGCGATTCCCCGGTCAGCGCCGATTCGTCGGCCTGAAGCTGGCTGACTTCAAAAAGGTTCGCGTCGGCGGCTACCAAGTCGCCTGCTTCCACGACGAGAATATCGCCAACGGTAACTTCTTCCGACGAAATTTCCCGAACCCGGCCGTCGCGTAGCACCCGCGCGGGGGTGGTGTCCATTTTGCGCAGGGCGTCCATCGACTGGCGGGCGTTCCATTCCAGAATAAAACCGGTAATGGCGTTGATGAGCAAGACGGCAATGATGGCAAACCCCTCGACGGTTTCACCCAGGAAAAACGAAATCCCGGCGGCTGCGGCCAGGATGTAAACAATGACGCCGGTGAATTGGCGCAGCAGGATTGTAAGCGCACTTTCGCGTTTGGTTTCCTGAAGGGCGTTTGGCCCCAGTTCGTCGTAACGGCTTTGGGCTTCGTCGGCGGTCAGACCGGTTTTCGGATCAACTTTCAAGTCGTTCAGCAGTTGATCAATCGGAATCTGATGCGGTTTCTCGAGCGTTGAAATAGGTTGCATAAGAGTGGATAGGGAAGGGGTACATACCCGGTTAACCCTGAAGGAAATCAAGGTGTTCACCGGACCGGTTAATTAGTAACTTTCTGTTGAATAAGCCAAATTCAGACGCAATCAAATCGCTGGGCAGTAGTAGAATTTACGAAACTTGCCTTCTGATTGTACAGAAATCAGCCTACTATCCCGCTCCATGAAACTCAGACTTCTGATTGGACTGCTCATGTTCAGTACCGGCGTTGTTGCCCAGCAAAAACCGTATTCGCAACGCATGGCCGATTCGTTCATGGCCTGGCACAAGGATTCCATTCTGATCGGTAATCATAAAACCGCCCGCTGGGATTACGAGCAGGGGCTGGTGTTGAAGGCGCTCGAACGGGTTTGGTACCGCACCGCCGATGCCAAGTACTTCAATTACATCCTGAACGACCTCAACCAGTTTGTCCGTGAAGACGGCAGCATCCGGACGTATAAACCGGAGGAATTCAACATCGACAACATCACGACCGGGCGGGTCTTGCTGACCCTGGCCCAGCAGTCGCTCGCGGGCCGGGAAAAATTTCAGAAAGCGGCTTTTGTGCTGCGCGACCAACTGGCCAAACAGCCGCGCACGAAGGAAGGTGGTTTCTGGCACAAAGGCCGGTACCCGAATCAGATGTGGCTCGACGGCTTGTTTATGGCCGAGCCGTTTTACGCCGAATTCAGTCAGGTTTTTGGGCAACCGGAAAACTTCGATGACATTGCCCGGCAGTTTGCGCTGATCGAAAAACACCTGATCGATGGCGCGGCCAACCGTCCGAAAACCGGGCTTCTTTACCACGGTTACGACGAGAGCCGTCAGCAGAAATGGGCGAATCCGAAAACGGGCCAGTCGCCGAATTTCTGGGGTCGTTCGATTGGCTGGTACGCCATGGCGCTGGTTGATGTGCTCGACTATTTTCCGCAAAACCACCCGCAGCGGGCCAATCTGGTGAACTACCTGCAACGGTTGGCCCCGCCCCTCGTAAAATACCAGGATGCAAAAACCGGTTGCTGGTATCAGATCATCGATCAGGGAGCGCGAAAGGGCAATTACCTGGAGGCTTCGGCTTCGTGCATGTTTGTGTACGCGCTGGCCAAAGGCGTGCGGATGGGCTATCTGGATCAATCGCTGCTGGCATCGGCGCAAAAAGGGTATCGAGGGATTTTGCAACAGTTTATCGAAACCGACGCCAACGGCCTGATCAACCTCAACGGAACCGTTAGCGTGGGCGGACTGGGTGGCATACCCTACCGCGACGGGAGTTACGACTATTACCTGAGTGAACCGATCCGGAAAAACGATTTGAAAGGCGTTGGGCCGTTTATCATGGCGAGCCTGGAACTGGAAATCGCGCCCGAACTCGCGGTTGGCGCCGGCAAAACCGTGGGCATTGATTACCATTTCAACCGGGAATTCCGCAAGAACCTGCTGGGACAAACCGAGCCGTTTCATTACACGCTGGAAGACCGGATGCATTCGGGCTTCTGGCATTGGGGCAACACGTTCCGCGAACTGGGAGCCAAAACCGTTGCGGTTCCGACGGCACCAACCGCCGAGTCGCTGAAGGACGTTGACGTTTACATCATCGTTGATCCCGATTCGCCGAAGGAAACCGCACAGCCCAACTACATCCAGCCCGCTGATGTAAAAGTAATTAGCGAGTGGGTGAAGGCCGGTGGGGTGCTGGTCATGATGGCGAATGACACCGCCAATTGCGAAACCAGGCACTTCAACGAGCTGGCACAAGCGTTTGGCATTCGGTTCACGAGCAAGAACCGCAACATGGTAAAGGGCAAGAACTGGGAGCAGGGCAAGGTGACCATTCCGGCGGGAAATCCGGTATTTAAGGAAACCAGAGCGGTTTACATCAAGGAACTGGCAACGCTCGATTTACAAGCCTCAGCCCAGGCGCTGATTTCGGAAGGGGGCGACGTGATTATGGCAGTCGCGCAAGTCGGCAAGGGGACGGTATTTGCCGTTGGCGATCCCTGGCTTTATAACGAATACACCGACGGGCGGATCATCCCGGTAGTCTACGAAAATTACCAGGCCGGTAAAGAACTTGGGACTTGGTTACTAAACCAAGTTCGGTGACCTCCACTTTATACATTGCATTCGCCTTGCTGCAACCAGCGCTGACCGTTTAAAAATTTTTATTAAAAAGTTTTTTAATAAATCGGCTGAGCTTTTACTTTTGCCTTCATGAAATCAAAACATACCGAACAGAATACCGAGCAGAAGATTAAAGAAGCCGCGAAAAAAGTATTCTTGGAGCGTGGTTTCGATGGGGCTAAGTTGCGGCACATTGCCGAAGAAGCAGGCACCACGATGGCGATGGTGAACTACTACTTCCGCAGCAAAGAGCAGCTCTTTCAGAGTATCTTCTTGGAGACGATGGGCCTGTTTCTGGGGCGGATTATTGCGATTCTGAATGAAGAGGTTCCGCTGGAAATTAAAGTATGGAAAGTGGTTGATAACTATACAGATTTCCTGCACGCTAATCCGCATGTTCCCGTGTTCGTTCTTTCTGAGTTACAGAAAGATAGCAGTGAAATTTTTGAGAAGTTGAATGTAAAGAATATGATTGAAACGGCTTATTTTACGAAGCAATTGCATCAAGAGGGCGAGAAGGGCGCCATCCGGAACGTGAAGCCGTTGCAACTAATTGTGACCATGTTGGGCAGTTTGATTTTTCCGTTCATGGCTAAACCCATTGTGGCCTATATCGGCGGCATGGATAACGTAGCTTACCGAGCCTTTCTGGAGGAGCGGAAAGTAATTGTTTTTGAAACCATCATGGCGTATCTGAAACCCACCTGATATTTTTTTGAATAGCTATTAAAAGAGTTTTTAAAAAGATCATTTAGTATGAATTTTTAAAAGAGTTTTTATGAAACCATACGTCGCACTTTTACTGATTCTACACCTGAGTCCGATGGTCCGAGCCCAGTCGGTGGTGACGCTGGCCCAATGCCATACCGTCGTCATCGCCAACGATCCGCTGACTCGCCAGCGGGAGATTTTAGAGCAAACCGGTGAGCTGGCACTTGCCAATCTGGATAAAAACCGTCGGTTGCCGCAGCTCGGCATGAATGGTCAGGCCAGCTGGCAATCGGAAGTAACGAAGTTGCCCATCGAGCTGCCGGGCGTACCGATTCCGCAGTTGAGCAAAGACCAGTACAAGCTGACCGCCGACCTGAATTACACACTCTACGACGGCCAGCAGACCACGCTTCAGAAGCAGGTGCAACGGTCCAGCACGGCAGCGAGTTTGCAGCAGGTCGCCGTTGAGCAACACCGGTTGAAGGAGCAGGTCAATGCCTACTTTCTGAATATCCTGCTGACGGACGAAAACACCCGGCTGGCCCGCATCCGGCTGGCGGAACTGCAAAACCGCATCGCCAAAGCCGAGGCCGGGGTGAAGTTTGGTACCGTGGCGCCCGTGGGCGTGGACGTGTTGCGCGCCGAAGCATTGAATACGGAGCAGCAACTGAGTCAGTTGGCCAGCACCCGCCGGGGTCTGCGCGACCAGCTCGCCATTCTGACGGGGCTCACCATCACCGACAGCACCCGGCTGGTCATTGAAGAAGGCCAGACCGTTGTCGCCAATTTGCCGCTCAACCGTCCTGAACAAAAGCTGTTTGACGCCCAGCGCACCGTGCTGGAAAACCAACTCCGGCTGACCGAGAACCGCCTGCAACCCCGGCTGAGCGCCTTCGCCCAGGGGGGCGCGGGCCGACCGGCGCTCAATTTTCTGAACAACGACTTTCGGGGCTTCTTCATCGGCGGTCTTCGGTTGAGCTGGAACCTGTCGGCGGCTTACACGCTTCGCAACGATCGGACGGTATTGGCGCTGAACCGGGAGCAGGTTGCGGTTCAGCAAAAGGTATTTGACCGGAATCTGGCGCTTCAGCTCCGCCAGCAGCAAACCGAGATCGACCGCATCAGTGCTCTGTTAGAAACGGACCGGGAAATCAGCGCCCTGCGCTCCAAAATCCGGCAAACCGCCAGCGTACAACTCGACAACGGCACGCTGGCCGCCCGCGATTATACCACCGAACTCAACGCCGAAAGTCAGGCGCTGCTGAACCAGAAAACCCACGAACTGCAACTGCTGTTGGCGAAAGTGCAATACCGCACGCTGACCGGAAATTAACCTTCTCAGATCATTCGTAACATGAAAAGTAATCTGATTATCAGTATTCTATCTTTCGGTCTGCTGGCTTGTCAAACGGAGCCGCAGTCGGATGCGTACGGCAATTTTGAAGCCGTAGAAACCATCGTATCAGCCGAGGCAACCGGCGCCCTGCAAAAACTAACCATCGAAGAGGGACAAACGCTGCAAGCCGGGCAAACCGTCGGGCAGATTGATCCGCTGCAACTTCAATTGCGCAAATCCCAGTTGCTGGCGAGCCAGCGGGCGGTTGCCAGCCGTTCACCAAATGTGCAGGCGCAACTCTCGCCGTATGAACAGCAAATTGCGGTGCAGGAGCAGCAACTTCGGACGCTGCAACGCGAGAAAACCCGTACGGAAAACCTGATTGCCGCCGGGGCTGCGCCGACCAAGCAACTCGACGACATTGTGGCCCAGATCGACGTGACCGAGCGCCAGATGGCCCTGATCCGCCAGCAGCGGGCGGCCCAGCAGTCGGCCCTGACCACGCAGCGCAGCGGGACGCTCTCGGAAGAAGCGCCGTTGGAGGAACAGGTCCGGCAGATCGACGACCAGATCAAAAGGGCGACTGTTATTAACCCCGCCCCCGGAACCGTTACGGTCAAGTTTGCTGAACCCGGCGAGGTGGTCAGTTACGGGAAGCCGTTGTACAAAGTGGCTGATCTCGACCAGATTACGCTCCGGGCCTACATCAGCGGGGATCAACTGGTGCGGGTCAAACCCGGACAGCGGGTGAAGGTCCTGGTGGATGCCCCCAACGAGCAGTTCAAGGAATACGCCGGAACGGTAACCTGGATTTCGAGCAAGGCCGAGTTTACGCCCAAAGTAATTCAGACGAAAGACGAACGGGTCAACCTGGTCTATGCGCTGAAAGTAAGGGTAAAAAACGACGGCGGTTTGAAAATCGGTATGCCGGGAGAAATCCGGTTGTAAACGCTGCGAAATATGGATGCGATCCTCATTGAAAACGTCTCGAAATCGTACGGCGGGGTTCCGGCGGTGGCGGATGTGTCGCTGGCAATCCGGCCGGGTGAGTTGTTCGGGCTGATCGGGCCGGACGGGGCCGGAAAAACCACGCTTTTTAAAATTCTGGTGACGCTGCTGCTGCCGGATCAGGGCCGGGCGACGGTCGTGGGGCGCGATGTGGTCAGGGATTACAAGGCGTTGCGGCAATTGGTGGGTTACATGCCCGGCCGGTTTTCGCTCTACCCCGACCTGAGCGTGCAGGAAAATCTGGCGTTTTTTGCCACGGTTTTCGGAACCACCATCCGGCAGAACTATCACCTGATTCAGGAGATTTATTCGCAGCTGGAACCGTTTAAAAACCGGCGGGCCGGGCAGCTTTCCGGGGGGATGAAACAGAAGCTGGCCCTGTGCTGCGCCCTGATTCATAAGCCCGAAGTCTTGTTTCTGGACGAACCGACGACCGGTGTGGATGCGGTTTCGCGCAGGGAATTTTGGGATATGCTCCGCCAACTGAACCAACGCGGACTGACGACGCTGGTTTCGACCCCCTACATGGACGAAGCGGGCCGCTGCGACCGAATTGCGTTCATGCAGACCGGAAACGTACTGGCGGTCGATCCACCGTCGGTTATTACCAACCGGTTCCGAAAGCCGTTGTTCGCCGTTCGGGCGGCTGATACCTACCGGCTGATTCAGGAGTTGCGGCAGGCACCGTTCACCGAATCCTGCTACGCCTTCGGGGAGTTTCTGCACCTGACCATCCGTTCCGGGGCGGTAACCGACCACCAGATCGGCCAGTATCTGCTCGACCGAGACCATCAGGCTATTGAAATTCAACCCGTTCAACCCGGTATCGAAGACACCTTTATGGCGTTGATGAATCCGCCGGAGCCAGCCGTCTAGAATCATGGAAAAAGCCGTCATTACCAACCAGCTGACCAAGAAGTTCGGCGATTTTGTGGCTACCAACGCCATCACATTTGACGTGGCGCAGGGCGAGATTTTTGGTTTTCTGGGCGCAAACGGAGCCGGAAAAACCACGGCCATGCGGATGCTTTGCGGGTTGCTGAAACCGTCGTCGGGTCAGGCCAGCGTCGCGGGGTTTGATGTGTACCGACAATCCGAAAAAATCAAGCAGAACATTGGCTACATGAGCCAGCGGTTTTCGCTGTACGAAGATTTGACGGTGCGCGAAAACATCCGGTTTTACGGCGGCATCTACGGATTGCGCCGGGCCGATATTCCCGTCAAAACCGATCAGATTCTGGTGAAACTGGGCATTGAATCCGTGGCTAATTCGCTCGTGGCTTCGTTGCCGCTGGGCTGGAAACAGAAGCTAGCCTTTTCGGTGGCCCTGCTGCACGAACCCAAAATTGTGTTTCTGGACGAACCCACCGGCGGGGTTGACCCGATTACGCGCCGTCAATTCTGGGACCTGATCTACGAAGCGGCCCACCACGGCACAACGGTTTTTGTTACTACCCACTACATGGACGAAGCCGAATACTGCAACCGCGTTTCGATCATGGTCGACGGGAAAATGAAGGCGCTGGACACGCCGAAGGGCCTGAAAACCGCCTATGGTGTGGAGTCGATGGACGCTGTTTTTCAGATTCTGGCCCGGGGCACTTCAACCAACTAAGTCATGAACCGCTTTATCGCTTTTGTTAAAAAAGAATTTTTCCACATCCTGCGCGACCGGCGGACGTTGCTGATTCTGTTTGGCTTGCCGCTGGCGCAGGTGCTGCTCTTCGGATTTGCGCTCACGAATGAGATCAAGAACGCCAAAATCGCCATTCTGGATAACGACAAAAGGTCGCATTCGCAGCAGATTACGGCCAAGCTGCTGGCGTCCGGCTATTTTCAACTGCGGGAAAACCTGCGCTCGAACGGCGACATTGAACGGGCGTTTCGGCGGGGGCAGATCAAGCTGGCGGTGGTGTTTCCGGCCGGTTTTACCGACAATTTTGAACACGGACGCAGCGCGCAGATTCAGCTTCTGGCCGATGCCACCGAGCAGAATACCGCCATCAGCCTGACCAACTACGCGTCGGCCATCATCCGGGATTACACCACCGACCTAAACCCGGCCAGCCAGCCGCCAATGGTCATCGACGTTCGTAGCCGCATGGTGTTCAACCCCGAACTCAAGGGCGCGTTTGTCTTTGTGCCGGGCGTGATGGCGATGGTCCTGCTGCTGGTATCGGCCCTGATGACTTCCGTGACCATCGCCCGCGAACGCGAAACCGGCACGCTGGAGGTTCTGATGGTGTCGCCCCTGAGCCAGGGTCAGATTTTGCTGGGGAAGGTGGTGCCGTACCTGTTACTGTCGTTTGTAAACGGGTGCATGATCATTGCGCTCGGGGTTTTTGCGCTGCACGTACCGCTGAATGGGAGCCTGTGGCTGTTGCTGGCCGAAACACTGCTGTTTATTTTTCTGGCCTTGTCCATCGGTATTTTCATTTCGTCGCTGGTGGAAACCCAGTTGGTGGCCATGTTTGCGTCGTTGATGGCGATGCTGCTGCCGACGATCTTCCTGTCGGGCTTCATTTTCCCGATTGAAAGTATGCCCCGACCGCTTCAGCTTGTTTCCAACATCATTCCGGCCAAGTATTTCATTGCCATTGTAAAAGGCATCATGATCAAAGGCGCGGGCTTGCGGTATCTGTGGCAACCCACGCTGGTGCTGGTCGGAATGTCGCTGTTGTTTACGGTATTGAGTTTACGGAATCTAAAACCCCGCTTATCATGAACCGCATCCGCTACATGGTGGAGAAGGAAATCCGGCAACTCCGCCGAAACCCCGTCTTGCTGCGAATCATGCTCGCGGCCCCGATCATGCAGTTGATTCTGCTGTCGTACGCGGCTAATTACGAGGTAAAAAACCTGAACATCGCCGTGGTGGATGGCGACCACACGACCTACGCGCAGCGGCTCGTCAGCAAATTCCGGTACCTGACCAATTTCAACATGACGGGGTATCTGGCGAATGACAAACAGGCCCGCCAGGCGCTGCTGGCGGGCAACGCCGATCTGGTTTTGGTCATTCCGCCCCATTTTGAGCGCGATCTCGAAAAAGAAGGAAGTGCCGCCGTGCAGTTGCTGCTCAACGCCATCGACGGTTCGAAAGCCGGGATTGCCAACGGCTACGCAACGGCCATCATCCGGGATTTCAACGCCGACATTCTGGCCGAAACCCGGTCCGTGACGCCGGGAGCGATTCAGACGCTGAACATTGAGAACCAATACTGGTACAACCCCCGGCTGGAATACAAAACCTTCATGGTGCCGGGCGTTTTGTTTGAACTGCTCCTGCTGGTCGGTGGGCTGGTGTCGGCCCTGAACCTGGTGCGGGAAAAGGAAATCGGGACGATGGAACAACTGAACGTAACGCCCATCCGCAAGCACGAATTTATTCTGGGTAAATCCATTCCGTTTGTCCTGATCGGGTTGGTGCTGTTTACGGTCGGTTTGCTGATTGGTCGGTTTTTATTTCAAATTCCGATGGAAGGCAGCATCTTCCTGATGTATGTTTTTGCCCTGTTGTTTCTCATTCTGTGCGTGGGGCTGGGCCTGCTGATTTCGACGATGGCGGAAAACCAGCAACAGGCGTTGTTCGTCTCTTTTTTTCTGCTGGTGCTGTTCATTCTGCTCAGCGGGTTGTTTGCCGCCACCGAAAACATGCCGGACTGGGCGCAGTGGCTGAACGCCGTTAATCCGCTGAAATACATCATTGAAGTCGGCCGAAACGTCATGCTCAAAGGCAGTACCTTCGCGGACGTCAGCCGTCAGTTTTTAACGCTGGCGGGCATGGCCTTCGGGCTGCTGGCCCTGGCGTCGTGGCGGTATCGAAAGACGGTGTGAGTCCGGAAGTTGTTTCGCGGAGGTAAGCGGAGAAGAACGGGGCTTGGCGGAGTTTTCTCGGCTTAACTCGATTGAACTTGGCTTACCTCCGCGAAACAACTCACACGACAAAGGTAGATAACCGGTGGCCCCTGCTTTCTATAGCAGAATTCTACTTCTTTGCATCATGAATAAAGCCATTGGAAGATACCGCTGGACGATTTGCGGTCTGGTGTTTTTTGCCACCACCATCAATTACCTGGACCGGGTGGTCATCAGTTTGCTGAAAGGTGACCTGGAAAAAGATTTTAACTGGACGGAAACGGACTATGCCAATCTGGTGGTGGTTTTTCAATTGGCTTACGCATTCGGGATGCTGGGTGTCGGGCGGCTGGTTGACAAATTCGGTACCAAAATGGGCTATACGATTTCGCTGACGGCCTGGAGTATCGTGGGCGTCCTAACGGCTTTTGCCAAAACAACGTTCGGTTTCGGCGTGGCCCGGGCCGCGCTGGGGTTGAGCGAAGCCGGTAATTTTCCGTCGGCCATCAAAACCATCGCCGAGTGGTTTCCCAAAAAAGAACGCGCGTTGGCGACCGGCATTTTCAACTCGGGAACCAACGTCGGGGCCATTCTCGCTCCGCTCACGGTTCCGTTCATCGCGGAGTTCTGGGGCTGGCAGTGGGCCTTCATCCTGACGGGGGCCACCGGTTTTATCTGGCTGGTGCTGTGGCTCACGATGTACGATACGCCCGAACGGCATAAAAACGTAACGCCGGAAGAACTCGCCTACATCAACAGCGACCAGGACGAGCAGGTAGTTGAAGAAACCACTAACGAAAAAGTCTCCTGGTTCAAACTGCTGACGTTTCGCCAAACCTGGGCCTTTGTGCTCGGCAAAATGCTGACTGACCCCATCTGGTGGTTTTACCTGTTCTGGCTGCCGGCCTTCCTGAAAGCCGAATACGGTCTTGGCGGGATGGAAGCGGCTGTGCCGGTGGCTATCGTTTACACCATTGCCAGCGTGGGCAGTGTTTTCGGGGGGTGGCTCCCGCTGAATTTTATCCGTAACGGAATGCCAGTGTTCCGCGCCCGGAAAACGGCTATGCTGATTTATGCCGTCTGTGCGGTGCCCGTTATTTTCGCGCAGTACCTCGGTAGCATGGGCCTGTGGCTGGCTATTTTGAGCATTGGTCTGGCCACATCAGCGCACCAGGCCTGGAGCGCTAACATCTTCACAACGGTTTCGGATATGTTTCCCAAGAAAGCCGTGGGCTCCGTTACCGGCATCGGCGGCATGGCGGGCGGTTTGGGCGGGATGGCCATTTCGTCACTGGCCGGTAAGCTGTTCGACCATTACAAGGCGCTGGGCCACATCGAAACCGGTTATTACATCATGTTCCTGATCTGCGGTTTTGGGTACTTGCTGGCCTGGACGGTTATGCACCTGCTCGTTCCGAAACACAGAATGGTGGAACTTTCAAATTCGAAAGAGCCCGTAAAAGTTGCCTGATTATTCAACGTACAATTGCCCGCTGTTGCTTGCAACAGCGGGCAATTGTCTATTCTAACGGTTCGGTTTTGCTCCTGAAGCTTGGTATGAAACGTTTCTTTTGCCTCTTTTTTGGCTTACTAGCCAGCGGGTTATCGGGTGCTGATGCGCAGATTGTCCGGAAACCCATTCCCGATAAACTGGTGGTGTTGACCTTCGACGATGCCAGCGTAACCCAGGCAACGGTCGTGGCGCCCACCCTGAAAAAATACGGTTTTGGGGCTACTTTTTACGTCTGCGAATTTCCGCCGGATTTTGCCGACAAAAAGAAATACATGAGCTGGGAGCAAATCCGGGAACTGGACCGGATGGGTTTCGAAGTGGCCAACCACACGCTGACGCACAGCAATGTGGCCCGGCTGACGCCCCAGCAGTTTACCGCTCAACTGGATTCGCTCGAAGCCCGATGCAAAACCCACGGCATCAACCGCCCGCTGACGACCTTTGCCTATCCCGGCTACGGAACCAATCCGGATGCGTTCGCGGTACTGGAAAAAAAAGCCTACCAGTTTGCCCGCGTGGGCGGGGCGCGGCCCTACGATCCGAAAACCGATTACCCGTACCTGATTCCGAGTTACAGCACCACTGAGCCGAATAATTCCGACAAAGAGCGGATTTTTAACGCCTTTCAGGAAGCGAAGAACGGCAAGATTGTCGTCATCACGATGCACGGGGTGCCCGACTACGCGCACGATTGGGTGACCACGCCCCCGGCCATTTTCGAAGACTACATGAAGTACCTGCACGACAATCAGTACACGGTCATTGCCCTGCGGGATCTGGAGCAGTACGTCGATTACAAGGAAGCCCTCCGGACCGTTCCGGCCCCGTTGCCGCCGGTTTCCATTCGCGTGGATTTAGACAAACAGAAAGGCCGCATGGACCCGATCTGGGCGTGGTTTGGCTACGACGAGCCGAATTACACTTACATGAAGGACGGCAAAAAACTGCTGTCCGAGTTGTCGGCTCTGAGTCCGGTGCCGGTGTACGTCCGGGCGCACAGCCTGCTGGTGACCGGTGACGGCAAACCGGCCCTCAAATGGGGCTCGACCAACGTGTATACGGAAGACGCCAAGGGCAAACCGGTGTACGACTGGACGATTGTTGACAAGATTTTTGACACCTACATCGAACGGAAAATGAAGCCGATGGCGCAGATCGGTTTTATGCCCGAAGCCTTGTCGTCCAAACCGCAACCGTACCGGCACGACTGGCAGCCCGGTCAGCCCTACGACAAGATTTATACGGGCTGGCGGTATCCGCCCAAAGACTACGAAAAGTGGGCCGAACTGATCTACCAATGGGTCAACCATTCCGTAAAACGCTACGGCAAAAAGGAGGTCGAGAGCTGGTACTGGGAGCTCTGGAACGAACCGGATAGTCCGTACTGGGGCGGCACCGTCGACGAATACAACAAGCTCTACGATTATTCGGTGGATGCGGTCCGGCGGGCCTTGCCGACGGCCAAAGTGGGCGGTCCGCACGTGACGGGGCCGCAGGGCAAGCGGGGGGCAACCTTTCTGAAAGCGTTTCTGGATCACTGCCAAAAGGGAAAAAATTACGTGACCGGCAAAACCGGCACCCCGCTCGACTTCGTGGCCTTCCACGCCAAGGGCGCCCCCCGGCTGGTCGACGGCCACGTCCGGATGAACCTGGGCACGCAGCTGCGCGATATTTCGCACGGTTTTCAGATTGTGGCTTCGTATCCCGAATTCAGTAAATTGCCGATCATCATTGGCGAGTCGGACCCGGAAGGCTGCGCGGCCTGTGGCATGAAAACCAACCCCGAAAACGCCTACCGCAATGGCACGCTGTATTCGAGCTACACGGCGGCCGCGTTTGCCCGCAAGTACGACCTGGCCGACCAGCATCAGGTGAATCTGAAAGGGGCGGTTTCGTGGTCGTTCGAGTTTGAAGACCAGCCCTGGTTCTACGGGTTCCGGGATCTGGCAACGAACGGCGTCGATAAACCGGTGCTGAATGTGTTTCGGATGTACGGCATGATGCGGGGAAAACGGGTGGAAGTGACGGGCAACATGGCCTACCAGGTCGCAGCGATTCGGGACTCCAGCGTGCGCCGGGCGGCTCCGGACGTAAACGCGCTGGCGGCCCGGGATACGGCGTCCAACACCGCCACCGTCATGATCTGGAATTACCACGACGACAACGTTCCGGCCCCGGTTTCGCCGGTCGATCTGACGATCAAAGGAGTACCGGCCAAACAGGTGTTGGTCACGCAGTACCGCATTGATGACGAACACAGCAACTCGTATGCCGTCTGGCAGAAAATGGGTTCGCCCCAGCAACCGACGCCCGATCAGGTAAAACAACTTGAAAAAGCCGGTCAACTGGCGCAGTACGGTTCGCCCGTCCGGACGGATGTCGCGGCCAACGGTGAAGTTAAACTGAACACGGTTTTGCCCCGCCAGGCCGTTGCTTTATTTAAATTGACGTGGTAATTGTCCATCTCTCTGTATGAAGCTCAAAAAACTTCTTCTTCTCCTTTTTCTAAGCAATTCTTTGTTGGCCCAACCCCGCTGGCCGACAATCACGCAGCAGACCAAACCGTGGACGCGCTGGTGGTGGATGGGCAGCGCCGTTAATCAAAAAGACCTGACAATTTTGTTAGATCAATACAAAAAAGCCGGGTTGGGGGGCGTCGAAATTACACCCATTTACGGCGTGAAAGGCGAGGAACGGAATTTCATCAACTTCCTGTCGCCGAAGTGGATGACGATGCTCGACCACACCCTGAAAGAAGCCAGCCGGCTCGGCATGGGCGTCGATCTGGCGCAGGCGTCGGGCTGGCCCTTTGGCGGGCCGTGGGTAAGTCCGGCGGATGCCTGCAAGTATGTCGCTTACAAAACCTATAGCCTCAGAAGCGGAGAAAAGCTGGCGGAACCCGTTACCTACCTTCAGCAGCCGCTGGTCCGGACGGTGGGCGAGAAAATCGACATCAAGCAACTGGTGGAACCGATTGCCAAAAATCCGAACCTGCAACGGCACGCGTTCGATCAGGTCCGGTTTGAAAAGCCGTTGCCGCTGCAAACCCTGATGGCCTATTCCGACAAAGGGCAAACCGTTGATCTGACGGCGAAAGTCGACAGCAAAGGCGCGCTGAACTGGACGGCACCGGAAGGGCGCTGGACCTTGTACGCGGTTTTTCAGGGCTGGCACGGCAAGATGGTTGAGCGGGCCGGACCGGGGGGCGAAGGCGACGTGATCGACCATTTTTCCAAAACCGCCACGCAGCATTACCTGCAAAAATTCGATGAAGCCTTTAAAGGGCACGACCTGAAAACGCTGCGGGCGTTTTTCAACGATTCCTACGAGGTAGACGATGCGCAGGGCGAAGGCAACTGGACCCCGGCCTTGTTCGAGGAGTTTAAGAAACGCCACGGCTACGACCTGCGCAACCACCTGGCGGCCTTGTTTGGCAAAGATTCGGAGGAGAAGAACGGGCGTATCCTGACCGATTACCGATCCACTATCTCGGAACTGCTGCTGGAAAATTACACCAAAACCTGGAGCGAATGGGCCAAAACAAAGGGCAAAATCATCCGCAATCAGGCGCACGGTTCGCCCGCCAACATCCTGGATCTGTACGCCATCACCGACATTCCGGAAATTGAAGGCACGGAGATTCTCAGAATCAAATTTGCCTCGTCGGCGGCCAACGTGACCGGCAAAAAACTCACCTCGTCCGAATCGGCGACCTGGGACAACGAGCATTTTCTGTCGAAGCTGAGCGACATCAAAAAAGACATGGACCGGTTTCTGCTCGGCGGGGTAAACCACACGTTCTATCACGGCACCAATTATTCCCCGCAGAATGCTCCCTGGCCCGGCTGGCTGTTTTATGCCGCCGTCCATTTCAATCCCAACAATACGTTCTGGACCGATTTCGGCAAACTGAACCAGTACGTAGCCCGCTGTCAGTCGTTTTTGCAGGCCGGAAAACCAAACAACGATGTGCTGGTCTATCTGCCGATTTACGATTCGTTCACGCGGCCCGGCAAGGTGTTACTGCAACACTACGACGGCATCGACCACGGTTTCAAAGGCTTGCCGGTGGAAGAACACGCCGAAACGCTCTGGAAAAAAGGCTACGGATTTGATTTCATCTCGGACAAACAACTCCTGAACGTCACGTCGGCCAACGGAAAGTTGCAAACCGGGGGTGTTGCCTACCAGACGGTGCTGGTGCCCGAAGCCCGCTACATGCCGGGGGGCACCTTCCAGCAACTGATCAAACTGGCGCAGAACGGTGCAACGGTCGTGTTTGTTAATAACTTGCCCGAAGACGTACCCGGTTTCGGAAATCTGGAAAACCGGCGGGCTGCGTTTAAAAAGCTGGTAAGCCAACTCAAGTTTGTTGATAGCAAAGGCGTCCGGAAGGCAACAGTTGGCAAAGGCGCTTTTCTGGTGGCTAGAAATGCCGATGCGCTGCTGGTGTCTGCGGGCGTCAGGCGCGAGAAAATGGTGGATGCCGGTCTGCAACTGGTGCGCCGGAGTCACGCCAACGGAAAGTATTATTTCATCGCCAACTGGGGTGAGAAAGCCGTCGATGGCTGGTTTCCGCTGAGTACGGCGGCCAAATCCGTGGCGCTCTACAATCCGATGACCGAAAAGCTGGGCGTGGCCCAGTTCCGAACCACAACCGAGGGCGGAAGTGAGGTTTACCTGCAACTGGCACCCGGCGAATCCTGCATCCTGGAGACGTCTAATGCCGTCGCTAGCGGTCCGGCCTATGCCTACTGGAAACCGGCGGGGTCGGCGCAGCCCATCAGGGGCAAATGGACCATCACTTTTCTGTCGGGTGGGCCGCAGTTGCCCTCTAAAAAAGAAACCGAAAGCCTGGGTTCGTGGACCGATCTGGACGGCGATTACGTGAAAAGCTTTTCGGGGACGGCGTCTTACACCATCTCCTTTCCGAAGCCGGAGGGCACCGGCGCGGGCTGGATGCTGACGCTGGGCAAGGTGGCCGAAAGCGCCCGCGTCCGGCTGAATGGCAACGAAATCGGCACCCTGATCGGACCGACCTACCAGCTTTTCATTCCTAAAGATCAACTCAAAGCGACCAACGAACTAACGGTTTTTGTCTCCAATAGCATGGCGAACCGGATTGCAGAGCTGGACCGGGAACGCATTAACTGGAAGAAGTTTTACAACATCAACATGTCGGCCCGGCTGCGGGAAAACCGGGGGGCGGACGGAAACTTCACCGCTGAAAAATGGAAACCGCGCGAATCCGGTTTGATGGGTCCCGTCACCCTGACGCCGGTGGTGTCGGCCAAATAACGTTTTGACGCCTTTCTCTAAACCCAACTCCCAATGCAGGAAATTGCTTTTACGATGCAGCTCAAACCCGGTGTGGAAGCCGAGTACCAACGCCGTCACGACGAAATCTGGCCGGAACTGTCGCAGGCGCTGACCGAAGCGGGCATCCGGGATTACTCCATCTTTCTCGACCGGTCGAGCGGTACCCTGTTTGCCGTGCAGAAGCGGGAAGACAACCACACCGCCGATCAGTTGCCGGGTCGGGCGATTATGAAAAAATGGTGGGCGTACATGGCCGATTTGATGGACACAAACGCCGACAATTCACCGGTAGCCAAGCCGTTGGAGCGGGTGTTCCATATGGAGTAACCATGCGGAGATTTATTGGTGAAAAAAGCAGAAAGACTGGTCGGAAGGCTAGTCTTTTTTTGTGCGCTGGGCGTACTAGGGAAGCGGCTGACAGTCAGGTCTTAAAAAAGAAAATATAGCGTGCTAATTTTTAAAATTATTGAAAAAGTATTTATACATTACCCCTTATGTCACAGTGAAGTGACCAAACCCCTTTTTCGGCCTATTTAAAGAAACATTTACTAAACCCTTTTATGAGAAAACCTTTCCGATTCCACCACAAACTGGTGGGCCTGGCGGTGCTGTGCGCTGTTTTGGGCGCAATCTCCCCGAGTTTGGCCCAAACCATTAAAGTCAGCGGTAAAGTCCAGTCCGCAACCGACAAATCCGATCTGGTCGGAATTTCCATTGTCGTTAAAGGTACCAACAACGGCACCACCTCCAACGCAACCGGCGAGTACACCATCAACGCCCCCGCCAACGGCACGCTGGTTTTTTCATTCATCGGGTTCGCCAAACAGGAAATTCCGGTCAACAACCGCAGCCTCATCGACGTAACGCTCCAGGAAGACAACCAGCAACTGAACGAGGTGGTGGTGACGGCCCTCGGCGTGAAGCGGGAGAAAAAGCAGTTAGGCTATACGGTGTCGGAAATTTCCGGTTCCAAAATGGCAACCACCAACGAACTCAGCCCCATCAGTGCCTTACAAGGCCGGATTCCAGGGGTGCAGATTGACCAGGGCGCGGGTGGTTTGATGGGCAACACCAAAATTCTGATTCGGGGGAATTCAACCTTGTCGCCCAACAACCAGCCGATTTTTGTGGTCGATGGCGTCATTCTGGACAACGACATCTACGACGAAAGCGGACGGGATTTCGGCAATGCGCTCAAAAACCTGAACATGGAGGATTTTGAGAGCGTTTCGGTCCTGAAAGGTTCAGCCGCTGCGGCCCTGTACGGCACCCGCGCCATCAACGGCGTTATTCTGGTGACCACCAAAAAAGGAACCGCGCGCAAGGGCATCGGCGTCAGCGTTTCGCAGACCTTCAACATGCAGCAACCCTACCGGGGGCCGGATTTTCAGAACGATTACGGCGGTGGAACCGTCGGCGCTTTTTTCACCGATACGCGGGAGCCGAACTACAAACCCGATGAAAGCTGGACCACCAAGGTTTTTCCGACCAACAGCGAAGGCAAACCTTACATTGACCGGCAGATTGGCCGGGAGCTGGAAAACTGGGGGCCGCGTTTTGCCGGGCAGCAGGTGGTCGATTACGACGGCAAGATGACAACCTACCAGGCGTACCCGAATAATTACCTCGATGCCTTTCAGACCGGGCTCGGCAGCCTGTCAAACGTGGCCATCGACGGCGGGGGAGAGCGCTCAACGTTTCGTTTTTCGTATAACCGGGTGAAAAGCCGGGGCATCAACTTTAAAAACGAGCTGAGCAAAAATGCCTTCAACCTGCGCGTTACCCAGAACCTGAACAAGTTTCTGGTGGCAGACGTAACGGCCGATTACACCACCAGCACCGGCAGCAACCCGCCCACCCTGGGCCTGAACAACTACATCTGGACGTTTCCGCGCAATTACGACACTAAGTATTGGATGAAGCGGGAAAACTACATCGCCTACAACGGCGGTTTGCGCAACCCCAACGACCCGAACGAACCCAACAAAGTGCCCGGGGCCGATTACTGGTTTACTATTTTTGAGAACGATTACATCCAGACGGAGCAGATGGTTCGGGGGCGGGTAGCCCTGACCGGAACCGTAACGGACTGGCTGAAGCTTCAGATTGAGGGGAACTTTAACAACCTATATACCAAGAATGAAACCAAGGAAATGGGTCAGGGCGTCAACTTCACGGGCGGCAAATACGGGTTGGGACACTCCACCCGGCAGGCTACGTTCATGAAATGGATGGCCATTTTCAACAGGCCGATCACCAAGGACCTCGACTTCAACGGTTACCTCGGCGGGGAGTCTCAGAATTACAACCTGTCGTACAACTACTCCGAAACCAACGGCGGGCTGACCTACCCCGGCAACTTTTTCCTGGCGAACTCGATCCTGCCCCAGATTTCCCGGGGCGGTATCCGCACCCGGCGCGCGTACCGGTCTCTGTACGCCAGCGCCGATTTTGGGTACAAAGATCAACTCTTCTTACAGGCCACATTCCGCAACGACTGGTCGTCGGCGCTAACCTACAAAGACGGCAGCGGCAACAATTCCTACAGTTATCCGTCGGTCAGCCTTTCGTGGGTATTCTCGCAGGCGTTTCATTCCTCGCTGCCATCCTGGATCAGTTACGGGAAACTGCGGGGGAACCTGGCCGTGCTGGGGGGCGATATTGACCCGTTTGTACTTAACCCGGGTTTTGCGTTTCGGGATTATACCAATGCGGGCGGGGCCGGACAGCAGCCAATGTCTACCTACAGTTCGGCCACGACTTTGCAGCAGAACATCAAGCCGCTGCGGAAAATTGCCAAGGAGATCGGGCTGGAGCTGAAGGTCCTCAACAACCGGCTCGGTATTGATGTGTCGGTGTACCGCGACAACTCCCGCAACCAGCCCCTGCCCATCTCGTCGGCCATCGAAACCGGCGTCAGCAGCATCCTGATCAACGCCGGAAACATCCAGAATACCGGTATCGAAATTGCCCTGGATGCAACACCGCTCAAAATCGGCGCTTTTAGCTGGAACACGATGGTGTCGTTTTCCCACAACCGCAACAAGATCGTTGAACTGTACGGCGACCGGGAATACTACGCGCTGGCCGACGAATCGGGCGGGAGCAACGACCTGATTCCGTACGCGAAAGTGGGCGGTACCTACGGCGTAGTCCGGACGAAAATTGCCGCCAGCCGCTTTCAGGGGGCCGACGCCAACGATCCCCGCAACGGGCTGCCCATTCTGACCTGGCGGGGTGATGCCCGGGCGGCTTTCCCGGCGCGCAGCAACGAGTGGAAGGATGTAGGCGACATCAACGCCAAATTCCGGGGTGGCTGGGACAATACCTTTACGTTTAAGAAACTTTCCCTCAATGTGCTGTTCGACGCCAAAATCGGCGGGGACATGATCATTACCTCGTTGCGCTACGGAACCCACACCGGCGTGTTTACCAGCTCGCTGCAGGGCCGCGACGCCGAACGGGGAGGCATTGTCTGGACCAGCAAGTACGATAACAAAACCTACGACGACGGCATCATTCCCGAAGGGGTTTTTGCGCCCGGCCAGACCATTACCCAGCCGGACGGTTCGGCGGCCAACGTGGGCGGGATGACGTTTCAGGAAGCCTACGACAAAGGACTGGTGGAACCGACGCACCGACCGCAGTATAATTACCGCTACGGTTCTTTCTCGACCGCCGTGGGCGATTACTGGATCGCCGAAAACTCCTGGGTTTCGCTGCGGCAGGTGTCGCTGACGTTCCAGGTTCCGCAGAATATTGTGCAGAAAGTGAAGCTCAACGGGTTGTCGATCAGTGTAGTAGGGCGTGATCTGCTGTATCTGTACAACACGCTGCCGCTCAATTTCAATCCGGCATCCAACTATTCCAACAGCACCGCCGTGCAGAAGGAAATCGGCTTTATCCCGCCCATGACCCGGACGCTGGGCGTCACGCTGCGGGGTTCCTTCTAATCGTCACACTGCTTATTGAACGTCTTAACGATCTGACCATGAACAAGCTTTTAAAATGGAGTTGGGCGGTGGCGATGGCTTCCGGCCTTTTAATGACTACGTCCTGCAAGGAAGATTTTGGAAATATCAATACCGACCCGAGTATCGTAACTGTACCGGAACCGAAATACCTGTTTACTTTTTCGCTGGAAAACCTGGTGTCGTACAAGGGAACCGAATGGGTGTGGGAAAGTCTGGAGCAAACCCTGCGGTTTTCGCAGCACCTGACCACCGATCCCTACGAACTTTCGACCAACATCAACGCCCGGTATTCGGCTTATTTCGGCAACGTTCTGCCCAATCTGGTGGAAATCCGGAAGCAGATCGATGCCAAAGCCGACAAGGAACGGTTTCAGAAGATGCGGGCGGCCACTTACGTGGTGGCGGTTTATCAGGGTCTGCAGGTGACCGATCTGAACGGTTCTATACCGTATACTGAGGCCATTCAGGGGCGGTCGGTCGAAAACTTCCGCCCGGTATACGATTCCCAGAAAACCCTGTTCGACACCTGGCTGACGGAGTTGACCGAGTCCATCACGACGCTCTCGGCCAATCTGGAAAGCCAGGAAAGCTACGGAAATGCGGATATTTTTTACCACGGCGACTGGACGAAGTGGGTCAAGCTGGCTAACACGCTGAAGCTCCGGATTGCGCTGCGGTATGAAGGGCAGGATAAAGCCAGAACCGGGCAGATTTTCAAGGAAGTCATGCAGGACGCAATCGGCCCGATCGTGGAAGATGCCGATCAGTTCGCCTACATCGACCCGGATTACGACCCCGTTGGGGGCGCGGTCGATTACCGCAGCACGCGCTACGCCACCAATTCGATTGTCACGTTTTTGAAGGCTACCAACGACCCGCGGCTGAAAATCTACTTCACGCCCAATGACCTGACGGCCAGCGCGCTGGATACCATCAAAAAATATAACCTCACCCTGCCGTCGTTTATTAAGCTCAACGATCCGCTGATTCGCTACCAGGGCGGCCCCGCTGACTGGACTACCAATCAGGCCGTGGCGCAGTATTACAAAAACCCGTTCAACGCCGGAACCAACAAGTACATTCTGATGTCGGCCATCAACCGCCCGTTTTTCGCGCCCCGCCGGAATGGAGCCACCGGTACGTTCCACGATTACATGGTGACCAGCGCGGAAACTTGTTTTTACATCGCCGAGATGATTACCAAAGGCTACGCAGCCGGTGTCGACACGAAGGGAACGGCGGAATTCTGGTACAACAAAGGCATCACCTCCTCGATGAAAACCATGAACGCCATCGCCGTGGCCGCCCAATCGACCACCGGCCTGACCAGCGCGGCCGATCAGGAAATTGCGGCTTACCTGGCCCAACCCAAAGTGAAGCTGGACGGTACCAACAACCTGGAACGGATTTACATCCAGCAGTACCTGAGTTTCATGCGGCAGCCGACGGAAGCGTTTACGTTTGTCCGGCGCACCGGTTACCCCAAAAACAACTCGACGTATTACCCCCGCGATCCGTTCAATGAGCTGATTCCGCGCCGGTTCTGGGTGGACGAACCCCCGCTAGGCACCAACAACGAAAACTGGCAGAAGGCCCAGCAGGACCAGGGTTTTACGCCCAACGACCGGACCCCGCAGACCCTGAGCATCCAACGACTCTGGTTTGATAAAAACAATCCGGCTTTCGGACAGGGAAATTAACGACCCACTGGCAATGAAAAAGGGATTCCGGTAACCGGAATCCCTTTTTTGTTACGTCTACGTCACCCGCGTATAAAACGCCTTCAGGTTATCGCGGTAGCTCCGGCTCCACTTCAGTTGCTGCCCCGTGCGAAGCCGAACTATGTATTCACCGTTGAAATGGGTTTCGATTTCGGCAATGTAATCCAGATTGACGATATGCGACCGGTGTATTCGGACGAATACCGAAGGGTCGAGCCGGGTTTCCAGATTGGTCAGGCTTTCGTAAATCAGGTAATTTTTCTCCTCGGTATGCAGCGTAATGTAGTTGCCATCCGCGTCAAAATAGAGAATGTCATCGGTATTGACCAGGCTCATTTTGCCGGTTTCCTTCACCAGAATCCGGCGCAGATGGGCGTCGTCCGATCGGGCGGCATCATCGCGCAATAGTTGCCCCATCAGCGCATCGACCTGGGGCTGAGCACGCTGGGTCAGCCGTTCTTTTGCCCGGTTGAGGGCCTGGTAAAACCGGATTTCGTTGAACGGTTTCAGCAGGTAATCAACGGCATTCACGTCAAAAGCCCGCAGGGCGTACTGATCATAAGCGGTCGTGAAGACCACCATCGGCTGGTGGTGCGCCCAAATTTCCTTCATCACCTCAAAGCCGTCGAGTTCGGGCATTTGAATGTCCAGAAAAATCAGATCCGGCTTTTGCTGAAGAATTTTCAGCACCGCTTCGGTGCCGTTGGCGGCTTCGCCGACCACCTCAAAATCCGGAACGGTTTGCAGCAGGGTGCGAATGGCCTGTCGGGCCAGAATTTCATCGTCAATGATGAGCGAGCGGTATGGGTTCATCGGTTTTCGTTGTTGTTACTGAATGAGCAAGACAGGGAAGGGTCAGGGCAACGGTAGTGCCGTTGCCGGGCGGCTGCACGAACGTCAGCCGGGCCCGTTCGCCGTAGGCTTGTTGCAGCCGGGCGCGGGTGTTGTTTAGGCCCAGCCCGTTGGTGTCCGGCCGTTTCTTTTTGGGCTGGCTGCCCACGCCGTTGTCAAAGACTTCGAGCAGCAGGCAATCGTCAACCCGGCGGGCGGCAATCCGGATGCGGGCGCCATCGGTCCGGTCGGCAATGCCGTGCGTGACGGCATTCTCCACCAGCGGCTGCAAAATCAACTGCGGCACCGGGCTGTCTTCGGCGCGCGGGTCGATGTCGTACTCAATCGCCAACCGGTCCTGAAACCGGATTTGCTGAATGGTCAGGTATTGCTGCGTGAGTTTCAGTTCTTCGCGCAGGCTAATGAAGTTGTCGCCCTGGTGCGCCAGAACGCCCCGCAGCAAATTGCTCAGGGCCGTCACCATGTCGATGGCCCGCCGGTTGTCGTGCTGCAACAGCAGGCTCACGATGGCGTGGTGCGTATTGAACAGAAAGTGCGGATTCAACTGCATTTTCAGGGCCCGAAGCTGGGCGTCGGTCAGTTGCGCTTTGAGCTGTGAGTTGGTCAGTTCGGCCGTCAAATGCTGCTTTTCGAGTTGTTGGTACCGATTATCATACAGCAAAATGGTGTACAGTACCAGCACCAGCAGGTAGAGGGTTGTTCCCCAACTGTATTCTTCGACAAACCAATCCAGGATGCTGTTCAAAGGTAATGTTCTGCCCGTTTCCCAGTGATAGAGCGGTTTGATAAACACGTATTCGACCGACCGCAGCAGGAACGTCAGGGCCGAAAAAGCCAGCAAGTGAATCAAAACCGTCCCGATTAGTCGCCAGCGAACCGTTCGGACATTTACTGGAAACCGCTGGGCGGTGTAGAGCAGGAAGGGCGTGAGGAGCATCCAGAGCACCCAGTGCAGCCCCCACTGCACCCAACCTGTGTACAACATTTCGTAAGGGTTGACCGCCATTCGGAGCGCGAACTCAATCAGGGTGATGCCAGCCTGGAAGATCCAGAATAAGATAATGTAGGGCCAGATCCGTTGGAATGACCAGGGCAGACCCGACGTCTGGTCAATTCGGTTGAGCTTAAATCGGTTCATCAGGGCCATTCCGGATAGTGGTTATAAAAATACGGTGCCGAAAAGGCGTAGTCCAGGTGTTTTCTTTGAACCGACCCAAAATCGGGTTGAAATGCGGTATAAGTGGTTTAATCCCGAATACGCAAAGCCGTTTCGGCAGGCTATAAGCCCGTTTTACCTCCGTTTAATTTTTCGAACGCGCCAGGGGGCAGAATAAATAATTCCCGTGGCGCTTCGCATAAGGGCGGTTTCGCTTCGTAACGGCTGAGGGTAGCTTTGAAGTCTGTAAACAACATCCTTCATGCTTTCAGAGCCCTCATGGCCTACGCAAACAAAGTGATCACCAACGCAAAAACCGGTCAAATCATCCGGTTTGTCAAAACCGCCAGAGACACCGACGGGCAGTTGCTCGAGATGGTGGCTACCTTCAAGGAACACGGCCTTGAGCCGGTCGCACATTACCATCCGCACCAGGTCGAAGATTTCCGGATTATAGCGGGCGAACTGGCCGTCCGCATCAACGGCCAGGTGGAAGTTTTCCGGCCGGGCGACCGGTTTCACGTTGCAAAAAATACCGTCCATTCGATGTGGAATCCGACCGGTCAACCCACCGTTGCCACCTGGCAGGTTCGGCCCGCCCTGGAAACGGAATATTTTCTGGAAACCACCACCGGCCTGGCCAACGACGACAAAACCGACGCCGACGGGGTTCCGTCGGTGCTACAGATTTCCCTGCTAATGACCCGGTATGCCCGCGTGTTTCGACTCTCCAAACCGGGCAGGGCCGTTCAGAAAATCGTGTTTTCGCTGCTGGCACCGCTCGCCTGTGTGCTCGGCTACAAATCAATTTATCTCCAGTACCTGGACTGAAAACCTGCCGGTCCGGATTTTTTACCTCAAACAGTAACAACAAATCAAACTTCAAATGCGAATCAACAGAATTCTGGTCGTCATGACGGCCACTACCTTGCTGCTATCGGGTTGTAAGAAAGACACCGAACCCTCGCCTGACAAAGATCCTGATCCAACTCAAAATCCAACTTCCAGTACGCTCGTGGCCGAAGCCGGGGCTGATCAGGCGGTACAACTGGGGGCCACTGTAACGCTGGACGGCAGCGGCTCCAAAGATAGCGGGAATAAAACGCTGACCTACCAGTGGGCCATTACCCAGAAACCGGCCTCCAGCACCGTAACCCTCAGCACGGCCACTGCGGTGAAGACGACGTTTGTGCCCGACAAGGCCGGCGATTACGAAATAGAACTGACGATATCAAACGGCAAAGCCAATCAGAAAGATAAAGTGAAGGTGACTGTAACGCCCATTCCGACGCAGGCTAAATTGCTGGATGAAGTGATTTCGGCGAAAACCGTGCTGGAAGATCGCGTCCCGGACCCCGCTTTGCCCGACTACATTGTGGATAAACGGCTGGTGGTTCAGGCCGAATTGGCGATTAATCCCGGCGTGACGATTGCGTTTGCCCGTGATGCGCAGTTTAACGTAACGAACACCGGCGGCATTCTGGTGGCAAAAGGCGAAGCGGCTAAGAGAATCCGGTTTATTGGTAAAGAAGCCACGAAAGGATTCTGGCAGGGCCTGTGGATCACGTCGGAAAGCAGCGGTAACGTCCTGGAAAATGTCGATATTTTGCACGGCGGGGGCCGGGTGGTCTACATGTCGGCGATGGCCGGGCTGACCTTGAGCGGAAAAGCGCAACTCAATCTGAAAAATACGCTGATCAGCGAGTCCGACGGGTACGGTCTGCACGCGGCTGACGGTACGGTTCTGCGCGAGTTCGTGGCTAACAAGTTCAGCAACAACACCGAATCGGGGGTGTTTGTATCGGCCGACAACGTCAAAGCCCTGGATGCGGCTTCGGTGTACACCGCGGGAAATGGCCGGAATCTGGTCGAAATTCTGAAATCCAACCTGTCCCCAACCACGAAAGAAATTGTCTGGAAGGCCCTGGACGACCAAACGCCGTATCTGCTCCAGAACAGCGTCACGGTGCAGTCCGAACTGCGCTTAGAGCCGGGCGTTGTCCTGAAAACAAGCCGGAATGTCATCATCGCTGTTGACTCAAAAGGGTCACTTTCAGCGGTAGGTACCCCCGAAAAACGCATCAAAATTGGCGGTCTGGAAGCCGAAGCCGGTTACTGGCGAGGCTTACACTACAGTTGGTCGGCCAGTGCTAAAAATCGGCTGGAATACGTCGACCTCACTGACGGCGGCAGTTCGGCGTCGGTTTCTGGGGTAAAATCCAACCTGGCTGTCAGTGGTTCAACGACGTTGATTTCTGTTAAGAACTGTGCGATCAGCCGCAGCGCCGGATACGGAATATTTGTGACCTACGAGGCTCGTAATCAGTTGAGTAAGGATGCCGAGTCGGTGAACAAGTTTGAGGACAATACCCAGGGCACAATTCTGATCGGAAACTAAACCGGCACGACTGACCATGAATACCATACTTTCGAAAACCGTCAACGGCCTTTCATTGGCCTTCGCCCTGAATGGATTGCTGATGTTGGCAGGGTGCTCCAAATCCGGCGCCGACGAGCCCCACCCGACAGAACAATCCGCCGGTTACCTCGCGGGCCGGGTGACCGATTCGCAGGGCAAGCCCTTGCCGGGCGTGGCTATTCTGGCGGATAATCTCCTGTTTTACAACAGCTACGTGGAAACCAGCAGCGATGCCAAGGGCAACTACCGAGTTAAAATGCCCACGGGGAGTTACCGGGCGCTGGCCCAAATCAAACGGACCTACAACGGGAAAAAATATACCCTTTACCTAACCCCGGACAATACGGCGGCTTTTGCCGGGGACGAAGGAGCCGTCCGGAATTTTCAGTGGAATCTGACCGGGGAGCATCCGGATCAGGCGGGTCTGTTCTACGGGGGCGACGTGACGCTCGATAAAGACATCATGAGCGAGCTTTACGATGTCGAAAACATCGAGTTTACCTTTACCCCGGTGGGGCCGCTCATCGACGGTTCGGCCGGGTCAACGCTGAAGCTGAAATCCGGTGAGCCGCACAGCGAATTCTACGGCCGGATTCCGGATGTACCCATTGGCCGCTATAGAATTACGGCGGTTCACAAGCCGACGGGAACGGTGGTGATGGTGAAAAATAAAAACGGAACCTACGCGGCCGACGGGTCCGTCACGCTGGATTTCTACGGCGAAACGAGTCCCTGGTCCTGCACCCATTGTATGATACTGGAATACAAGGAACGGTAACCAACGGCCGTACACTTCGTCGGTTTTTGTTAAAAAATACGCCGGACCCTGGCGGGCAAACAGCATAGCGTTTGCCCACCAGGGTCCGGTTTTTGTTTTACAGGAAATGTAAATAATCTTATTTGGTCCGAATTTTTAGGATTTTTAAATGAATTTCAAAAACTATTTAGGGGTTTTAGGGGGCTAATTTGACTATACAGAAAAGCCGATAACCCATCTCGATGAATGCTGGCCGAACCGACGAAGAGTTAGTAGATGCGCTCCAGGAAAGCAACGCCCGGGCGTTCGGGGAAATATACAACCGGTATTGGTACAAACTCTTCTGCATCGCTTACCACGAAACCGGTAGCCGGGAAGACGCCGAGGAACTGGTGCACGACCTGTTCGAGAGCCTCTGGAACAAACGGCAGCAGGCCGTCATCCGGCACCTGAGTTCGTACCTGGTGGTGTCCATCAAACACCTGTCAACCAACTACATCAAGTCGAAAATTACGCGCCGTCGGTACCAGGAGTACCTGATTCTGCACGAACTCCGGCAGGCCGAAGTCACCGACGAAACCGTCAACTTCTCGGATTTATCGAAAGCCATTGAGGAAGTGATGAAGAAGCTCCCCGAAAAAACCTGCGAAGTCTTTACGCTCAGCCGGTTTGAAAACCAGCCCGTCAAAGACATTGCCCGGCGGCTCAACCTCTCGGAAAAAGCCGTTGAATACCACATTACCAAGTCGTTGAAAGTGTTGCAGGAGCAACTGAAAGCCTACCATTCTGATAATTGATCCGGGTCCAGATGAACCAGTACGATTTCGATAAACTGATAGAAAAATACCTGGCGGGGCAGTGCAGTCCGGAAGAGGAGGAATGGATGCGCGAGTGGTCGGAAAGGCAACTCGGGCAAACCAGCCTGAGCTTTAGCGAGGACGAGAAAAAGGTCGTCGGGAAGCAAATCTGGAAACGCGTTCATGGCCACACGCTGGGTCGGCGGCCGTTTGTAGTCCGCTACGGCTGGCTGGGTCTGAGCGCGGCCGCTGCGGTGCTGCTGACGCTGGCCGGTCTGTGGTTCGGGCAACCACTGGCCTTGATGAAGCGAACCGTAGCCGACCAGCACACCGTTTCGCCCGGCACCGTCGAGGTTAACAACACCTCCGGCAAGCCGCAGAAAATCACGCTGAAAGATGGAAGCTGGGTGGTGCTCCAGCCCAACAGCCGCATCAGCTATCCCGAACAGTTTGGCGAGAAAACCCGCCAGTTGACCCTGCGCGGGGAAGCGTTTTTTGATGTCAAGAAAGACCCGGCGCGGCCCTTCATTGTCAAAACCGGTGAGCTGGTGACGCAGGTGCTGGGCACGAGTTTTACGATCAAATCCTACGACGAAGCCAAAGCCATTGAAGTGGCGGTCTTGCGCGGGCGGGTGTCGGTTTACGAAACGGCGGGCAAATCGCCCGGCAGCCGCAACGGTGTCATTCTGGTGCCCAACCACAAAATCACCTTCGACAAAACCTCCCAGACGCTGACGCCGAGCCTGGTCGAAGCGCCCCGCATCGTCCATCCGCCCGAAACCCGCACCAGCTTTGTGTTTACGAATAAGACCATCTCCGAGGTATTTTCGGCACTGGGCGATGCGTACGGAATTGACTTCATCGTGGAAAATCAAACGGTGAACAACTGCGTTTTCAACGGCGATTTAAACGATCTGCCGCTTTATACCCAACTCGATCTGATCTGTAAGTCGGTAAACGCGACCTACGAACGGCGGGGCACCACGCTCTTTATTCACGGCGAAGGCTGTGCTGATTTTTGACTATTCCTGACCCCTTACCTTTTATGACAAAACGTATCTACCTGAAAAAGATGCTGTTCAAAGCGACGCGAACCACCGTCGTCCAGCTTCTGCTCTTCGCGACTTTGTACGGACTCTCGTTTGGCCGTACCACCCACGCCCAGGAACTGCTGAACCGGGAAATTTCCCTCAAGATGGAGGCCGTGGAAGTTTGGAAAGTACTGAAGCGGATTGAAAATCAGGCGAATGTAAAGTTTGTCTACAGCACCAAAAGCATCCAGGCCGAGCAGAAAACCTCGGTTAACGTGGCCAACGGGAAACTGTCGAAAGTGCTGGACGATCTGCTGAGTCCGCTCGATGTGTCCTACGAAGTGGTCGGTTCGCGAATTTTACTGCGGAAAAAAGCGCCCGAATCGTTGGCGCTGCCTGTGATCAATACCGCAGCGGTGGAAAAAGCCGTCGACCAAACCGTAACGGGAACCGTCAAAGACGAAAAGGGCGACGGACTGCCGGGCGTAACGGTGCTGATCAAAGGCACCACGCGGGGCACCACCACCGACGCCAACGGCCGCTACAACCTCAGCGTACCCGACGCGTCGACCACCCTTATTTTTTCTTTCGTTGGCTACGTGGCGCAGGAAATCGTGGTCGGCAGTCAGTCTACGATTGGGGTGAGTCTGGTGCCGGAAAACAAAGCCCTGGCCGAAGTGGTCGTGGTGGGCTACGGCACCCAGAAACGGGAACAGATCACCACGGCCATTGCCAGCGTGAAAGCCGAGGATTTTGTGAAGGGACCGGTGCAGGATGCCGCCCAGCTGATTCGCGGGAAAGTGGCCGGTTTGAGCGTCATTACGCCGGACGGCAACCCCACGTCCACCTCCCAGATTACGCTCCGGGGCAACGCGACCATCAACGCCAGCTCGTCGCCCCTGATCCTGATCGACGGCGTACCGGGCGCCCTGAACACCGTGGCCCCGGAAGACATTGAGTCGATTGATGTGCTGAAAGATGGTTCGGCGGCCGCCATCTACGGAACGCGCGGCACCAACGGCGTTATTCTGATCACGACCCGGAAAGTGAAAGGCGAAACCCCGGCCACGGTCGAAATCAATTCCTATTTCACAACACAGCGTCAGACCCGGCGGCTCGATTTCATGAACGCCGACCAATACCGGCAACTGGTGGCGCAGGGCAAACCCGGTGCGACGGACTACGGCGCGAACACCGACTGGATGAAAGCCGTCACCCAGACGCCCCTGTCGCAGGTGCACAACATCAGCTTACGGGGCGGTTCGCGGACGACGAATTACATCGTGAGCATGGAATACCGGGACCTGAACGGGGTGATGAAGAAGTCGGACAACGCGGTTTTGTATCCCCGGCTGGAGGTCAACCACACGATGTTCAACGGGATTCTGAAATTCAACGCCAATGTAAGCGGATACCAGCAGAAGCACTTCGCCGTTGATGGGCAACCCTATTCGGGACTTGTTTATCGCAACGCGCTGACGTTTAACCCAACGGAGCCTTTTAAAGACGCTAACGGAAAGTGGACCGAACGGCCCGACAAAACCGACTACATGAACCCCCTGGCGTTGCTGGAAGAAACCCGGGGCGAAAACCGCAACAACAACTTCCGGACCTATGGAACGGTTTCACTGGCACCCATCAACAATTTGGAAATCAGGGCGCTGTTCTCGCGGGATTTGTACAACAGCACGCGCGGGTACTACGAAACGAAAAACCATTACTCCACCGTCCGCAGCGGCCGCAACGGGTTTGCGTCGCGCGGCACCACCCGCTCGCAGGAAGACCTGTTTGAGCTGACGGCCAACTACGACAAAACCATCGGCGACCATAATTTCACGGTGTTGGGCGGCTACACCTGGCGCAAATACAACATCGAGGACTACTGGATGCAAAACTGGGATTTCCCGACCGACAACTTTTCCTACAACAACATCGGCGCAGGGCTGGCCCTGAAGCGGGGACAGGCTCCCGAAAGTTCGTCGCAGTCGGAAAATAAACTGCTTGGTTACTTTTTCCGGATTAATTACAGCCTGAATAACAAGTATTTGCTGATGGCCAGTATTCGGCACGAAGGGTCGTCGCGGTTCGGGGCCAACCACAAATACGGAAGCTTTCCGGCGGTTTCAGCGGGCTGGAACATTCAGAAAGAAGACTTCATGCAGGGATTTCGGGCGTTGTCGGCGCTGAAACTGCGGGCGGGTTTCGGCGTGACCGGCACCGAACCGGGTAGTTCGTACATTTCCCTGAACAAGATCAACTTCAATACGTACACGCTCGTCAACGGGCAGTGGGTGCAGGCCATCAACTACTCGAACAACGCCAACCCCGACTTGCGCTGGGAGCGGAAGGAAGAAATAAACGTCGGGCTGGACTACGGTTTCCTGAACGACCGCATCTCGGGTTCGATTGATTACTACCAACGCACCACCCGCGACCTGATTGCCAACTTTCCGGTGCCGACGCCCCCGTACCTGTACAACACCATCACGGCCAACGCGGCTTCCATGCAAAACAAAGGCGTTGAAATTCAGCTCAATGTGGTGCCGGTCCGGACGACGGATTTTGAGTGGGTGACCTCGGCCAACTTCTCGACCAACGCCAACAAAATCCTGTCGCTCTCCAACGACAAGTTTGCCCTGGCCAGCGGCTATTTCGATACCGGCAACACCGGCGAACCCATCCAGCAGACCACGCACCGCGTGCAGGTGGGCCAGCCCATCGGTAATTTCTGGGGCTTCAAAACCGTCGACATCGACGAAACCGGCCACTGGATTATTGAAGGCAAAGACGGCAAACCCAAACCCATTGCCCAGCAGCAGGCCGATGATAAGCAGATTATTGGCAACGGACTGCCCAAACGGTATCTGAACTGGAACAACACGGTTTCCTACAAAAACTTCGATTTGAACGTGACGATGCGCGGGGCCTTCGGTTTTCAGATTCTGAACATGACCGAGATGTTCTGGAGCGCCCCGGTGATGCTGACGCGCGGCAACCTGCGGACGAATGCCTACGACCCGATTTACGGCAAACGCCCGCTGGCCGACGACCAGTCGCTGAATTATGTGAGCTATTACATCGAAAACGGCAATTACTGGAAGATCGACAACGTGACCCTGGGCTACAACCTGAAGCTGAAAAGCAAGTACGTGAAGCGCGGACGGGTGTACCTCTCGACGGCCAACCTGTACACGATTACGGGCTACAAAGGCATCGATCCGGAAGTAAGCATCGGCGGTCTGGCGCCGGGCGTTGATGATAAAAACCGGTACCCGGCCACGACCAGCTACACGGCGGGCTTTACCCTGACATTCTGATCCCGTAACCCGTTTCTAACGACTGTCTCTATGAAACCCATCAAACTATACCTGTCAACGCTCTGCCTGCTCGGCTTCACGCTGTCGTCCTGCAACAACGACCTGACGGAGAAGATTTATTCCGAAGTCACCGAAGATTCGTACGCCTTTACGGAAGCCTACAAAGCCATCGGCGTCGCCTACGCCAACATGCGTTCTTTGATCTCGCACACCCATTACTACATGGCGCAGGAATCGACCGCCGACGGGATTGTGATGCCCGCCAACGCGTCGGGCTGGGACGATGGCGGTATTTACAAACGGATGCACCTGCACACCTGGAACTCCGAAAATCCGCAGATCAACAACATGTGGAACACGTTTTACACGGGGGTCATCAACGCCAACCGGGTCATCGACCAGCTTACCACCGGCAAAGTGCCGCCCCCGGCCGGGGTGACCAAAGAGGCCCTGATTGCCGAAACGCGGGCCATTCGGGCGTTTTTTTACTGGATGATTTGCGACAACTTCGGGGATGCCCCGCTGCTGACTGACCGCTCGGAGGAACTCCAGGCCAAAACGCCCCGGAAAGAAATCTATCAGTATGTGGTCAAGGAACTGACGGAGGCCATCCCGGCCCTGAGCGAAGAACGCAGCACGCTGACCTACGGGCGGTTTAACAAGTGGGCGGCCAAAACGCTGCTGGCAAACGTCTACCTGAACGCCGAGGTGTATGCGGGCGAAGCCAAATGGCAGGAATGCCTGACCGAGTGCAACGATGTGATTGCATCCGGAAAATACCAGTTGGAAACTTCAAGTAAAGCTCCGTTTCGGACCGAAAACCAGAACTCGCCGGAAATTGTGTTTGCCATTCCGTTCGACGAAAACCTGGCGGGTGGGTTCAACGTGGAGATGTTTTCCTGGCACGCTTCGCTGAAGAACAAATTCAACATGCTGGATACACCCTGGGGGGCGGGTTCGGCCAAGGGCGTTCCGCAATTCATCGACACCTACGACCCGGCCGACGAACGGCTGGGGGCTACCTGGATGATCGGCCCGCAGTTTGCCGCCGACGGCGTGACGCCCCTGAAAGGTTCGTACGATCAGGCCGGTAAAAACGTGGTGCTGACCAAAGACCTGCCCGACGGGTTGTATACCGGTGAAGCGGAAGGCTACCGGATGAATAAATTCGAGGTGAAAAACGGCGCACTCGCCAGCTTGGGCAACGACTTTCCGTTTTTCCGGTACGCGCAGGTCCTGATGATGAAAGCCGAATGCCTGGTCCGAACCGGCAAAAGCAACGAAGCGGCCCCGCTGGTGTCGCAGGTCCGGGCGCGGGCGTTTACGGCCAATCCGGCTAAAGCCGCCGTAACCGGTGCTGATCTGGAGAAAAACAGTAGTTACAAATATGGTTATGTCGAAAACTACAAGTTGGTAGATCCGGGCAACAGCGCCCCGGTTAAATTTGGCCGGATGCTCGACGAACTGGGCTGGGAGTTTGCCTGGGAGGGGTTTCGGCGTCGGGACATGATCCGCTTCGGGACCTACACCACCAAAAGCTGGCTTTCCCACAAACCCAACGGCGAGCATCGAACGGTTTTTCCGCTGCCGCAGATTGCCATCAATTCCAACCCCAACCTGGTGCAAAATTCGGGCTATTAACCAGCAGGCATTTCTTATTTTTACCCGTTTGACAAGGATCAATAGCCCCGGCTGAACCCGGGCTCTTCCAAGATCAGCGTTTTTTAACTTGATTGGTAACGTTATTCCGCCGAGATGAAGGTTCTTATTGCCAGCTACGTATTCCTGCTCATTCGTGTGACGGTCTGGGCGCAACCGGTCTCTCCGGCCAGAACGGTTTCCCCGGAGAAGATGCGGGAAGTGTATGAACAGGTCAAAACACCGTACAAATACGGGATTGTGCTGCCCCAGCCCGACAAAGGTCGCATGGTCGACAGTCCGACGATCTTCCGGAAGGGTGAGACCTGGTGCATGACTTACATCATTTTCGACGGCAAAGGCTACGAAACCTGGCTGGCTCAGAGCGCCGATCTGCTGCATTGGACCAAGCAGGGACGGTTGATGTCGTTTACCGACAACACCTGGGACGCCACCCAAAAAGCGGGCTACGTCGCGCTGGTGAATACCGACTGGGGCGGTTCCTACGAAGTAGAGAAGTTTCAGGATAAATACTGGCTATCCTACCTGGGCGGGTCCGAAAAAGGCTACGAAGCGGGGCGGCTGGGCATCGGCATGGCTTCAACAACGGACCTGAGCCAACCCAAGGAAGTTACGCGGTTGCCCAAACCGGTGCTGTCGGCGGTCGACAAGGATGCGCGCTGGTACGACAACAAAACCATCTACAAAAGTCTGGTGATACGCGACAGGGAAAAGAAAACCGGCTATCCGTTCGTGATGTATTACAACGCCAAGGGCGAAAAACCGGATGCCGAAGGCAAGGGGTTTGAAAACATCGCGATGGCCGTTTCCAACGACATGACCCACTGGAAACGGCACGGCCGGGAGCCGCTGATTACCCGAAAAACCGGCATTTGTGGCGATGCCCAGATCACGAAGATCGGCGACGTGTACGTGATGTTTTACTTCGGCGCGTTCTGGAAACCGGGGGCCTTTGAGCGGTTTGCCTGTTCGTACGACCTCGTCAACTGGACCGACTGGTCCGGCGACGACCTGATTGCGCCCTCCGAATCGTACGACAAAACGTACGCCCACAAACCCTGGGTGATCAAGTGGAAGGGCGTGGTGTACCATTTCTACAATGCGGTGGGCGATCAGGGGCGCGTCATTGCCGTGGCAACGTCCAAAGACCTGGGCAAAAGTTCGGTGGGGCAGTAAACCGCCGAAGACCGTTTGAATCCGATTCGAAAATGAAAAAAGTATTTCCCCGGTATTTCGTTTTTCTCCTTCTCTGGCTGCTGGCCGGTTCGGGCAAGGCGCAGGATTTCGTGCTCAAAACCGCGGCTTTCAAACCGTACGTAACGGCCTTCAACGAAAACGACGAGGAGCTTTACAAGCAACTGATTCCGAACGACAAAGCCTGGGAGTTTCTGGCTGCGAACGTTCCGCTGTTTGAATGCCCGGACAAGCAACTGGAGCAAACCTATTATTTCCGCTGGTGGACGTTTCGGAAACACCTCAAACAGACGCCCGCCGGTTACATCGTCACCGAATTTCTGCCGGATGTGGGCTGGGCCGGGAAGTATAATTCCATCAACTGTCCGGCGGGTCATCATTTCTACGAAGGGCGCTGGCTGCGCGATGGTCATTACCTGAAAGACTACGCTCGGTTCTGGTTTCGGGGCGGGGCAAGTCCGCGTTCCTACAGTTCCTGGGCCGCCGATGCCATCAGCGCCTTTGGGAAAGTCCATCCCGACAAGGCGTTTCTGACCGACTTGCTGCCCGATCTGGTGACGGATTTTCGGGAGTGGGAGAAAAGCAGGCTCGACTCGACCGGCCTGTTCTGGCAAACTGACAACCGCGACGGTATGGAAGTTTCCGTCGCGGGGCTGCTGGGCCAAGAAAATCAAGGGTACCGGGCCACCATCAACAGTTACATGTTTGGCAACGCTAAAGCGCTGGTGACCATTGCCGAAATGGCGGGCAACAAAACCGTTGCGGACGAGTACACGAAAAAAGCCGCCACCATTCGGCGGCAGATTCTAACCCGGCTGTGGGACGAAAAGGCGAAATTTTTCAAGGTTATTCCGCGCGGAACCGGCTCGCTGACCCGCGCCGACGTTCGCGAGCTGCACGGCTTTACGCCCTGGTACTTTTCAATTCCCGACGAAAAACACGCCATTGCCTGGGCGCAACTGACCGACGAACGGGGCTTCTGGGCACCCTACGGGCCGACATCCACCGAGCAGCGGCATCCCGGTTTTCGGATCGCGTACGAAGGGCACGAGTGCCAGTGGAACGGTCCGAGCTGGCCTTTTTCCACGACCATTACGCTGACGGCACTGGCCAATTTATTGAACGATTGCAACCAGAACGTCATGAGCAAGCGCGATTTCTGGAACCTGCTGACGGCCTACAGCCGCTCGCAGCAGCGGATTCTGGAAAACGGGGAACGTGTCCCGTGGATTGACGAAAACCTGAATCCGTACACCGGCGACTGGATTTCCCGGACGCGTTTATCGACGATGGAAAACGGAAGCTGGTCGACGAAAAAAGGGGGGCGGGAGCGCGGCAAAGACTACAACCATTCGGCGTTTTGTGATCACATTATTTCCGGTCTGATCGGTATTCGGCCCAGCCACGGTAAGGCGTTGGTGATTAATCCGCTTTTACCGGAAAACACCTGGGACTACTTTTGCCTGGACCGGGTACCGTACCACGGGAAGACGCTCACGGTTTTGTACGATAAAACCGGAGACAAGTACGGAAAAGGCCGTGGACTTCGAATTTTTGTCGATGGAGTAGAAAAAGCGTCGGCGGCCACCTTACAACGTATCACGGTATCCATCTGAACCCAGTTAGTCGGTTTGGTGAGCCGAACCCAAAAATCTTTTAATTCGCAATGCACATGAAAATTAGCTTTTCGATGCTCCTGCTGGGCCTGACGCTGACGGCGACGGGGCAGCCGAAAAAAACACCGGCCACCAGCTACCAGGCGGCCCGCGCCCCGCTGCGCCCGAACGCGTATCAGGAATTGCCGCTCGGGGCCATTAAGCCGCAGGGCTGGCTCCGGGAAATGCTGGTCCGGCAGAAAACCGGCTCGACCGGCCAGCTGGACCGGCTGTATCCGCTGGTGATGAATGAGCGCAACGGCTGGCTCGGGGGCGACGGTGATCAGTGGGAGCGGGGGCCGTACTGGATCGACGGGCTGCTGCCACTAGCCTACATTCTGGACGACAACGAGTTGATTGCAAAGGCCAAGCCGTGGGTTGAATGGGCGCTCAAGAGCCAGCAGCCCGACGGGTATTTTGGCCCCTCGAAAGACTACGGACCTGAACCGGGTGTGCAGCGCGACAACAGCCGCGACTGGTGGCCCAAAATGGTGATGCTGAAAATTCTGAAGCAGTATTATTCAGCCACCGGCGATCAGCGGGTAATCCGCCTGATGACCAATTACTTCAAGTACCAATTGAAAGAATTGCCGCAGAAACCGCTCGACCACTGGACATTCTGGGCGCGCTACCGGGGCGGTGATAACCTGATGGTGGTTTACTGGCTCTACAACATCACCGGCGACAAATTTCTGCTCGATCTGGGCGATCTGATTCACAAACAGACTTTCGATTACACGAACGGTTTTCTGAACACCGATATGCTGTCCCGGGCCGGAAGCATTCACTGCGTCAACCTGGCGCAGGGCATCAAGGCACCGATTATTTATTACCAGCACCACCCGGAGCAGAAGTACCTGGACGCCGTGGACAAGGGCTTTGCCGACATCCGGAAATTTAACGGCATGGCGCACGGCTTGTACGGCGGTGACGAAGCCCTGCACGGCAACAACCCGACGCAGGGTTCGGAGCTGTGTTCGGCGGTGGAAATGATGTTTTCGCTGGAAAGTATGCTCGAAATCACCGGAAAAGTGGGCTTTGCCGATCACATCGAAAAAATTGCGTTCAACGCGCTGCCGGCCCAGGTGTCCGACGATTACATGACCCGCCAGTATTTCCAGCAGGCCAATCAGGTGATGGCTACCCGTCTGACGCGCAATTTCGACGTTAACCACAGCGGTACGGATTTGTGCTTTGGGTTGCTTTCGGGGTATCCGTGCTGCACTTCGAACATGCACCAGGGCTGGCCCAAATTCACGCAGAATTTGTGGTACGTAACCCCCGACAAGGGAATGGCGGCCCTGCTCTACGCGCCCAGTGAAGTAAAGGCGACCGTCGGCAGCGGCACGGAGGTTTCTTTCAGGGAGGAAACGAATTATCCTTTTGAAGAAACCGTCAAATTCACGCTGAACGCGCCCAAAACCGTATCCTTTCCGTTCCACCTGCGGGTGCCGCAGTGGTGCAGGAAAGCGTCGATCAAAATCAACGGGAAAGTCTGGCGGGAAGTCGAGGGCAATCAGGTGGTCAAAATCGATCGGGAGTGGAAATCGGGCGACGTGGTGGAACTGGACCTGCCGATGCACATCAAAAAAGACATCTGGTTTGAAAATTCGATGTCGGTGGAGCGCGGGCCAATCGTTTACGGGCTGAAAATCGGGGAGGAAAGCAAGCTGGTCAAAAACGACAAAGATCCGGTTGATTACGGGGCCTCCTACGTGGAAGTTCGGCCGACGACGCCCTGGAACTACGGGCTGATTCAGGTGCCGGATAACAAACTGGAAGAAAGCTACAAAGTGGAAAAGAAAGGCCCCGTTTCCCGGTATCCCTGGAACCCGGAAAGCGCGCCGATCCAGATTAAAACGCGGGCCAAACGGATTCCGTCCTGGGGTTTATACAACGAAATGACCGGTCAGATTCCGTACAGCATCACGTACAACCTGGAAACCGGCCCGGAAGAAGAAATTACGTTGATTCCGTACGGCTGCACCAGCCTGCGCATTTCCCAGTTTCCGGTTGTCAGAAAATAAAGAAGGATTATCCACACCATTTTTTCAAAAAACTCCACGGCAATAACGTGGTTCATCGGCAGTTTTTGCAATACGCATTTATGAAAAAGATCCTTTCCCTAACCCTGGCTGGTCTTTTTGTATCGGTTTCCGTAACAGCCCAATCGCCCAAACCCGTGCCCGAAAAATACCGGGAGTTGCCGCTCTCGGCCATCAAACCGACCGGCTGGCTGCGTAACCAGTTGCAGATCATGCGCAACGGCACCACCGGCCATCTCGACGAGGTGCACGCCAAAATCGGCAACGACAACGGCTGGCTGGGTGGCAAAGGCGATGCCTGGGAGGAAACACCCTACTGGCTCGACGGCGCGGTGCCGCTGGCGTACCTGCTGGACGACAAACCGTTGCAGCAGAAAGTCAAAAAATACATCGACTGGGTGATTGACAACCAGCGACCCTCCGGTTATTTTGGCGCGATTACCAAGGATGAGCGGGAGAAGAACATCAAAGTAGACGTGGCCAACTGCGCGTCGGGCGACGACTGGTGGCCCAAAATGGTGATGCTGAAAGTAGTTCAGCAGTATTATACGGCCACGAACGACCCGCGCGCGATCCCGTTCATGACGAAATATTTCAAGTACCAGTTGCAGGCGCTGAAAAGCTGCCCGGTGGGCAAGTGGACTGAGTGGGCTACCTCGCGCGGAACCGACAACGTGATGATGACGCAGTGGCTGTACGGCCTAACGGGCGACAAATCGCTGCTCGAACTGGCGGCCCTGATCGAGTCGCAGAGTTTTCCGTGGAGCGACTGGCTGGGCAACCGCGACTGGGTGATCGGCGCTGCCGCCCAGCAAAACGAAGACCACTGGATGCGCCGTCACGCTGTCAACGTCGGGATGGCCTTGAAAGCTCCGGCCATCAATTACCAGCGGACGGGCGACCCAAAGTACCTCAAATCGCTCAAAACCGGCTTCAACGACCTGATGACGCTGCACGGTTTGCCGATGGGCATTTTCTCCGGTGACGAAGACCTGCACGGCAACGACCCGACCCAGGGCGTGGAGCTTTGTACCATTGTGGAGTCGATGTATTCGCTGGAAAAAATCATCGGCATCACCGGCGATCCGCACTACATGGACGCCCTGGAACGCATGACGTTCAACGCCCTGCCGACGCAGACCACCGACGATTACAACGCCAAGCAGTATTTTCAGATTGCCAATCAGGTGCACGTCAAGCGGGGCGTTTTTAATTTCTCGTTACCATTTGGCCGGGAAATGAACAACGTGTTCGGGATGCGGAGCGGCTACACCTGCTGCCTCGCCAACATGCACCAGGGCTGGACGAAATTTGCCGCCCACCTGTGGTACGCCACCGGTACGCCGGGGCGGCCGGACAATGGCCTGGCGGCTCTGGCCTACAGCCCAAACAACGTCACGGCGAAAGTGGGCGCGAAGAACACCGAGGTAACCATTCGGGAAACGACCCGCTATCCGTTTGAGGAAGGTATTCAACTCGAATTGGCGACGGCTTCGAACGTGGCGTTTCCGTTGCATCTGCGCATCCCGTCGTGGTGCCGGAAAGCGACGGTGACCGTCAACGGGGAAAACGTGCAGACGCCCGAAGGGGGACAGGTCATTGTCTTGAACCGGACCTGGAAGAACGGCGATCGGGTAACGCTGACCTTTCCAATGGCCGTCAGTACCTCCAACTGGGGCCGTAATTCGCGGGCGGTGGAGCGCGGGCCGCTGGTGTACGCCCTGAAGCTGGAAGAAACCTGGGAAAAGGAAACCGAAAAAGACGAAGGTGATTACTTCAACGTGTTTCCGAAAGGCGATTGGAACTACGGTTTGATCGATAAAATTGTGAAAGACCCGGCAGCCAATCTGGACGTAAAAACCGTCAAACCCATTACCGACTCGTTTGTCTGGAACCTGCAAAATGCGCCCATCGAGATTCGGGCGTCGGCCAGGAAGATTCCCGGCTGGAAGATCGTCAACGACGTAGTGCCCCAGCCCGTCACGGATCGCAACGGCCATTTTGTGGGCAAGGTGGATGAGGAACTGGAGACGATTACGCTCGTGCCCTACGGTTGCACGAAGGTCCGGGTGGTGGCGTTTCCGGTGGTGAAGTAACGTCTAGTCTTAGTACTAACCCGCTATGAACAAACCGATTGGTAAGCAAACCGCCGACCATTATTCGTGGGGGAACCACTGCGATAGCTGGGTCCTGGCCGATACCGAAGGGCTTTCCGTGAAAGAAGAAAGCATGCCAGCCGCAACAAGAGAGCAGTTGCATTTTCATAGCCATGCTCAGCAATTTTTCTATATTCTGAGGGGAACGGCCACCTTTTACGTGGACACGGAGAAAATGGTTGTTGCGGCTCATCGGGGCATTTTGATCAATCCCCCAACGCAGCACTACATTGCCAACGAAACCGACGATCGGCTTGAGTTTCTGGTGATCTCGCAGCCGACAACGACGAATGACAGAACAACGGTTGGTTGAAGAATAAGCCGTCACTGGTAGGAAAAGCACCACGTCAAACCGGCGTGGTGCTTTTTTTGCTTTTATCAAAAAATCTGCATCCAACCCGCAGGATTTCTCCAACTTTCGCACCTAATCCCGTGTGTTCACCTTTAACGATACCGCCCGTTTGCAGGAGTCCGAACTAATCGCTGCGCTGAAAGCCGGCCGGGAGTCGGCGTTCCGGATGCTTGTTGAAATGCATCAGGGTAAGGTCTATAACACCGCTCTGGCGATTGTGCAGCAATCCGAAGAAGCCGAGGACATTGCGCAGGAGGTTTTTGTGGAGGTTTACCAGACCATTGGGCAGTTTCGCGAAGAAGCCCGGCTGACCACCTGGCTCTACCGCATCACGACCACGAAAGCCCTGGCGCACCTGCGGAAACGGAAAGCGCAGAAACGGTTTTCGCTGCTGACGAGCTTGTTTGGCGTGAACAACGAAGTGCTGCACGACCCGCCCGATTTTCAGCATCCCGGCGTTTCGCTGGAACAGCAGGAGGAGATGGGCACCCTGTTCAAAGCCATCAACCGGCTGGCCGATTCGCAGAAAGTCGCCTTCGTTTTACATTATGTTGAAGAACAGAGCCACCGCGAAATTGCGGAGGTCATGCAGGTAACGGTGTCGGCGGTGGAGTCGCTGCTGCACCGGGCCAAGCAGAATTTACGCAAACAATTGACCCCGTTTTATCAGGAAAGAAAGACCCCGTGACACCATGAACCGAAACAGCGAAGATCAACCGTGGGAAGACCGGTTTAGGAAGTTGGGTAAACTCGACCGCGCCCAACCCCGGCCTTTTTTCTATGCCCGGCTGGAGGCCCGGCTGAAAGCAAAACTAAAAAACCAGAATGAGCCGTCGGAGGCTGCGGCTGTGTTGCCGTGGTGGCTGCAAAAACCGGCCTACGCCCTCGGAACGCTCGGCCTGCTGATCGCCATGAACGTAGCCGTGGCGCTTTGGCAGAACCGCCCTGCCGCGCCGGAAGCCGATCCCGGCACCTACGAGGCTTTTGTGCAGGATTATCAGTTGAACCACCAAACCGCTTTTGTCGATGAATGATCGAAAACGCTACCGGCTGCTGGTCGGGATCATTGTCGCCCTGATGATGCTGAACGCCGGGCTGCTGGCCTGGATGTGGTTAGGCCCCCGGGCGCACCGGCCGGGCCGCGGAGATGGGCGAACGTACCTGTCCAAAACCCTGGGCCTGTCGGACGAACAGCGGACGGTTTACCGGGTGATGCGCCAAAAGCATTTCCAGACCATCCGGCCCCTGCTGGATTCGCTGCGGCAGGAGCGCCGACGGTTTTTTGCGCTGGTCGACGATTCGACGCAAACCGAAGCGCAACTAATTCAGAAGGCCCGGCAACTGGAGGAAAAAAACGCCCGGCTGGACGTGCTGACCTTGCGGCATTTTCAGCAGGTGAGCGCCCTGTGCACGCCCGAGCAACGGAAAAAACTCAAGCAGGTACTGGCCGAACGGCCGGGTTTTGGCCCGTACGGTGGCTCCGGCTGGCCGGGCCGCCACCGGGCTGATTCGAGCCGCGGGGACCGTTCTGAAAAATAATCCCTTTTTTTCGCCGGTAGCCGCAGGGTTTTTTCCGAATTGACATCTAAACAGGACAACTAAACAAATGAACTGCATGAAAAAAGTAATGTGTGTGGCCCTTTTGCTGGCGGGACTGACGGTTTTTGAAAGCAACGCCCAGAACGGACCGGGCGGGGGCCGGGGACGGATGCAGGGAATGACGCAGGTGGAAGAAAGCGCCCTGCCCGCGCCGGTAATGACCTACGTGAAGGACAAGTATCCCGGAATGACCGTCCGGCGAATTATGAAAGACAAAGAGGATAATTACAACCTGGTGGTCGTGGCCGACACCACCCGCAAAATCGTGGTTTTTGACTCTAAGGGCACGTTTAAAGAAGAACGGGCCATGCGGGGCCGCCGGGGTGGACCGGGCGGTAACAATTCAAACAAATAAGTCCGACAAGCTGTATAGGTTCTGATCCTCGTGTCAGGGTTATACTTCATCAACCATCTCGCCCATTCGTCGACCGCCAGCGCAAGGGTTAGCCTGCGCTGGCGGAAGGCGTCCGAAGAATCCGCCTATTTTCATCCATTGAACAAATGAATGCAGGATTGCTACTTCGCTTTTTTTTCGCACACGCGGGACGCTATCGGTTCCGGGTGTCTCTGCTTTTCGGTCTGCTGCTGATTTCGGCCACGAGCCTGTTGGCGCAAACCAACCAGTTGACGGGCCGATTTGTCGATGCCAACAAGAACGCCCTGGTCGGGGTGCCGGTTATTCTGACTGCTCAGCAGGATACAACGCAGAAGCAGTACATGGTAACGGATACGAGCGGGGCCTTTACGTTCCTGAATCTCAGCCCGCAGGCATACCGCGTGAAAGCGACCTACCTGGGTTTTCAGGATTACGACAATGTGGTTACCCTCACGCAGGATGTGCAGGATCTGGGAGCTATTACGCTGGTGGAAGACGCCAAAACGCTGAAGGAAGTGGTCATCAAAGGCCAGATTCCGCCCGCGCAACAGAAAGGCGACACGCTTCAGTTGAATGCCGATGCGTTTAAAGTGACAAAGGATGCAACGACGGAAGATTTGATCAAGAAAATGCCGGGCATTACCGTTGAAAACGGAACCGTGAAGGCGCAGGGTGAGGATGTGCAACAGGTACTGGTGGACGGGAAAATCTTCTTCGGCGACGACCCGAACATTGCCCTCCGGAACTTGCCCGCCGAGGTGGTCGATAAAATTGAAGTCTTTGACCGCATGAGCGATCAGGCGCAGTTTACCGGTTTTAACGACGGCAACACCACCAAAACCATCAACATCGTTACCCGGGGTGACCGGCAAAACGGCGTTTTTGGCCGGGTTTACGGCGGTTACGGAACCAGCGGTACCTATTCGGCGGGCGGCAATGTAAACCTGTTCAACGGCGCCCGGCGCCTTTCCATCGTCGGCCTGAGCAACAACATCAACCAGCAAAACTTCTCGGCCCAGGACCTGACCGGCGTTGCCAGCGGTGGAGGAGGGGGCGGTTTTGGGGGCGGTGGCCGCGGAGGGGGGAACCGGGGCGGTGGAGCAGGTGGCCGCGGAGGGGGCGGGGGCGGTAACTTCGGCGGTGGTGGCGGCACCGACAACTTCCTGGTTGGGCAGCAGAGCGGGATCAACAAAACCAACTCGATCGGGCTGAACTTTTCCGACGACTGGGGCAAACACGTCACCTTTCGGGGTAGCTATTTTTTTAACAACAGCACCAACAACAACGCCCAGACGGTATTCCGGCGGTATACACTGGCCGAGAACGCCAGCCAGAATTACTTCGAAAACAGCGTTTCCCGGAGCGAAAATTTTAACCACCGGCTGGATTTTCGGCTGGAATACACCATCAATTCCAATAACTCACTGCTGATTACACCCCGGTTGCGCTGGCAGAACAACAACTCGTCGAGCCGGGTGCAGGGGATTACGTACCTGGCCGCCGACAGTACTTCCGACAATCCGTCGCTGGGCAACAACTTTAACCCGGTAATTCCGCCCGACAGCCTCTTGCTGAACCGGACCAATACCGATTACCTGAACCGGGTGCGGGCGTTCAATTTCAGCAACAACATTCTGTTCCGGCACCGGTTTGCCAAACGCGGTCGGTCGCTTTCGCTGAACTTCGGAACGCAGATCAACACGCAGAACAGCGACCGCAACCAATTGTCGCTGAACGAATATTTTACGGGCAGCACGCCGGACTTGCGCCTTGATCAGTTAACGACGAACAACACGCCAAGTTACCAGTATTCGCTCAATGCGGCTTTTACAGAACCGTTGAGCAAGCTCAGTCAATTACAGCTTAACTACACGACAACCTACCGCTATAGCGACGCCACCAAGCGCACCAACCGGTATAATCCGCTTTCGCAGCGCTACGACATCCTGGATTCGTTGCTGTCGAATACGTTTCAGAACGATTATTTGACCAATCAGGCCGGGGTGGGCTACAATTACCGGTCGCCGAAAATGGGCCTGAACGTAAACATGAACTTCCAGCGGGCCGATCTCATCAGCGATCAGCTCTTTCCGCTGGACAACGACGTGCGGGCGCAATTCAATAACCTGCTGCCGTCGGCGATGCTCGATATCAAGCTCTCGACCGACAGCCGGATTCGGATGTTTTACCGCACCAACACCCAGGCCCCGGGCGTGACGCAGCTTCAGAACGTGCTCGATAACTCAAATCCGTTGTTTCTGACACTCGGCAATCCGGACCTGAAACAGTCGTACAGCCACAACGTTTCGGCCCGCTACCAACTGACCAAACCCGTAAAAGGCCGCAGTTTGTTTGTATTCGTCAACGTCAGTTCAACCAACAATTACATCGGCAACTCGACGCTGATCAGCAACGGAACAGCGACTTTGCCCGACGGCACCACCCTGGGGCAGGGCGTGCAGTTGACGCGCCCGGTCAACCTGAGTGGTTTGTGGAGTTTGCGTTCGTTCGTGACCTACAGCACCCCGCTTAAGTTTATCAAAAGTAACATCAGCATCAACGCCGGTAACAACTACAGCAGTTCACCGAGTCTGATCAACGGGCTGATCAACAACGCCAACACCACCACCTGGTCGCAGGGCGTAAACCTGAGCAGCAACGTGAGTCAGAATCTGGATTTCTCGTTCTCGTATTCGGGTAACTTTAACGATGTAAGGTATTCGCTTCAGCCCGAAAACAACAACCGCTATTATTTCCAGGCTCTGATCGGACGGGTCAACTGGATTGTCGGTCCCGGGCTGGTCCTGCAGTCCGACATTTCCAATCAGCGCTACACCGGTTTCAACGGCAGCATCAACCAGCAGTACACGCTCTGGAATGCCGCCGTGGGCAAGAAGTTCCTGAAGGACCAGCGGGGTGAGTTGAAGGTATCGGTTTTTGATATTCTGAAACAAAACAACAGCCTGAACGTCACGCAGACCGACACGTACGTCGAAAACAGCCGGGCGCAGGTGCTGCAACGGTATTTTATGCTGACGTTTACATACAACCTCCGGCAATTCAAAGCCGCCCCAAGTCGCAATAACGACGGAAACGACCGGCCCGACCGCCCTAACTGGCGCAATGGGGGCGGGGGATTCCCCGGAGGGGGACGGCCCCCGGGGCCCGGTCCGGGAAACAATTGAGGAAAGACTAAAAAAGAAAGCCAGACGACGTGAGTCACCTGGCTTTTTTTATCGCTTAATAAACGGTTACTTTGAAAAATCAGATACCTGTCACAGTATCCCCGGTTATCAGCGACGTACTGAATACAAAACTCGCCCGGGTCGAAATTGTTTACAATACCGTAAAATTTTTTCAATCCGTACCCGACTGTCCATGCGTGAAGTGGTTTTGCTGGGACTTACCCTGCTGCTGGGAATGGCGCTGCTGGCAACCCTGGCCCAGCGTCTGCGAATTCCGACGCCCATTTTTCTGGTTCTTGGGGGTGTGCTGGTGAGCCTGATTCCGGGTGTGCCGCCCGTCAGCATGGAGCCAGAACTGATTTTCCTGGTTTTCCTGCCGCCCTTACTCTACGAAGCCGCCTGGTCGATGTCCTGGCGTGAACTCTGGCGCTGGCGACGCATTGTGCTGGTGCTGGCCTTCGGGCTGGTGGTGCTGACGGCCACGGCGGTGGCTTATGCGTCGGTGGCGTTTATCCCCGGTTTTACGCTGGCCCTGGGCTTTCTGCTGGGCGGTATTGTTTCTCCGCCGGATGCCGTGGCCGCATCGTCGGTGCTCAAGGGCATTGAGGCTCCCAAAAGCACGACCAGCATTCTGGAAGGGGAAAGCCTGATCAACGACGCGTCCAGTCTGATTGTGTTTCGATTTGCCCTGTCTGCGATTACATCCGGCGTGTTCGTCTGGCAGGAGGTGGCCGTTGACTTTGTCATGGTGACGATCATGGGCGGCCTGATTGGGTTGGCGGTAGCGGCTATTTTCTACGTCATTCACCGCTGGATTCCCACGCAACCGCGCATCAGCATCCTGCTGACGTTTCTGGCCCCCTACATCATGTACATGACGGCGGAACATTTTCACTATTCGGGCGTCATTGCGGTGGTGGCCGGAGGGCTGTTTCTATCCAATCACAGTCACCAGATTCTCAACCCCACCGAACGGGTGCAGGGAATGTCGATGTGGGCTACGGTTATTTTCATCATCAACGGCGTGGTGTTTGTACTCATTGGTCTGGAACTGTCCGTGGTGGTGCAGGGTCTGGATGGTTACACGTTGCCGGATGCTCTTAAGTATGGGTTGCTAATCTCGGCGGTGCTCGTTGTGGTCCGGCTGGTCTTCGCGCTGATCGCGGCCGGCTGGACCCGGATCGTTAGCCGGTATATTACCGTAGCCGTCCGGAATGCCGGGTGGCGGGGGCCGGTGGTGCTTGGCTGGGCGGGAATGCGGGGCGTGGTCTCGCTGGCAGCCGCCTTGTCGGTACCGCTCACTCTGCCGGGGGGGGAGCTTTTTCCGCACCGGTCGCTGATTCTGTTCATCACGTTCGTGGTCATTCTGGTAACGCTGGTCTTTCAGGGACTGACGCTCCCGCTGGTCATTCGCTGGCTGCACCCGAAAGAAATCTTCCCGCGAATGCCCGAGGGACAACAGACGGCTACCATCAATCGGCAATTGCACGAAGCGGCTTTGCGGGAGCTGGAACGACGCTACGGCAAGCAATTACCGAACAACGATTTACTGGTCAATCTGAAAAACCGGCTGGAAAGCGGCTTGCGGCTGAATCAAATCGTTTCGTCGGATCGGGATGGGCCGCTGCTGACGCAGTACAAGGAAGCCCTCAACCGCCTGCATCAGGTCAAACGCCGGGAACTCGACCGGCTTCGGCGTCAGGAGGAATTCGACGAAGATGTGGTTCGGAAGATTGAAGCCCAGATGGATCTGGAAGATGAGAAAAACGATTACTCGGTTCAGTAACCCTTATTTCTGAAAAATCAGGACGTGCTGCTGCGGGAGCTTTCGGTACACGCTCTTCAACGACAAACCAACGGCTTTCATCTCCTTCGTGGCCTGGGCGACGCTCATTTTGTGGTGCGGCTTGATGGGAACGTTCGGGTCTTCGGCCCGGTATTCGACCAGCACCACGCGTCCGCCCGGTTTGAGCGCCCGGACGATGTGGGTCATCATTTCGCGCGGGTGTGAAAATTCGTGGTAGGCATCAATCATGATGGCCATGTCAACACCGTTGGCGGGTAGCTTCGGGTCGGTGATGGTACCCAGAACCGGTTCGACGTTTTTGAAACCGGTTTTCTTTTTGGTTTGATTCAGGTCGTTAATCATCGCCTGCTCAATGTCGACCGCCAGCACTTTCCCCTTCGGCACGTTTGGCGCCATCAGGAAGGTGAAATAACCCGTTCCGGCCCCAACGTCGGCTACCACGTCCGTCGGTTTCAGGTTGATAGCTTCCAGCAGCAGGTCCGTCCGTTCTTCTTGTTCGCGCTCCGGCCGCTCCAGCCAGGCGGCCCCCAGATGCCCCATGACCTGCGAAATTTCCCGACCCATATAGGTTTTTCCGATTCCGTCGTAAGCCGCCTGCCGGTACTGGTAAACGCCCTTGGCCGACTCCGCAGCCGGTGTCACCTGCTGACCGAAGGAGGAATTGCCGAACAGATTAACGAACAAAAACAGGGCAGGGATGGACCAGAAGGGCTTTTTCATGCGGAACAGAAATTATCTAGGGGTTGAACAAGCGGCCAACGAAAGTGTTTAGAGATTATTGTTTCACCATTCGCTCTCAGTTATGAACCTTATTTTGCACTTACTTCTGGATGCCGCCGTCATCTTCGGTTTGGCGTATTTAATGCCTCAGGTTGACGTAAAAAGTTTCGGCACGGCTTTGTTGATCGCGGTCATTCTGGCGGTCCTGAACTTTCTGGTGGGCTGGCTGATTCGTTTTCCGCTGAACCTGGTGACGTTCTTTCTGCTAACGGGAATTGTCCGAATCGTGGTAACGGCTATCCTGCTAAAACTCATCGACAAAATGATGGGCAGTTTTACCATTGTCGGTTTCTGGCCCGCTCTGGTCATTGCCATTACGGTGGCCGTTGTCGGTGGCCTGGTGGATGGTGCCCTGGCTCCGTCTCCGGAAGTGAAGGAACTGCGTGAGCAGGAAGTTATGCGGCTGATTCCTTCCATGGAACTCGTTGCCCAGAAGTAAAAAGCCGACACGACAAAAAGCAAAAAGCCGTCACGCGTTTCCGCTGACGGCTTTTTAATGAACGGGATTTTGGCTTAGTCGACCACTTTCAATTCAACTTCAACATTTCCCCGGGTGGCGTTGGAGTAGGGGCAAACCTGGTGCGCCTGTTGCACCAGTTCCTCGGCTTTGGAACGCTCCAGACCGGGAATCTGCACTTCCAGCACGACGGCCAGACCGAAACCACCCGCGTCGTTTTTACCGATGCTAACCTGGGCGGTGGTGCTGGTGGTACCGGCTTCAATTTTCTGCGTGCGGATCATCAGGCTCAGCGCGCTGTCGAAACAGGCTGCGTATCCCGCGGCAAACAACGTCTCCGGGTTGAGGTAAGTGCCGCTGGGGCCGCCCATTTCCTTGGGCACGCGGACGTCAACGTCCAGGGCTCCGTCGTGTGATTTTACGTGGCCGTTGCGGCCTCCGGTTGCGGTGGCTTTCGCCGTATATAGTTTGTCCATGTTGAAAAAGAAGCAACCACGCCGTTGGCGCGGTTGCCCGTAGTTTCACACACTAACGGCTGCCGGTTCGGAATGGTTGCGAACGACGGCCTATTTCGCCTTTCGGATGTAGATATTGCCGTGCATGTTTTTCATCATCACCTCGCGGCCCCCGCCGTTGACCTTGCCCTGCACCCAATCGTCGACGCTGACTTTGTACATGCCGTCCTGGCTCGAGCGGCTGCCTTTGGGCTGGGTTTTATCCACGTCCACGTCGAAGTCGGTGTAAATGTCGCCCTGATCGGATTTGAGTTTGACGTTAAACTTCGCATTGGCCGGAAACGTCACATCGAGGTTCCCGTTGAGGGTTGAGAAGGCCATTGGGGCGTCGGCGTTGACGTTGCGGAACGTGGCTTTCACCGGGCCGTTGACGGTATTGGCAACGGCGGAACCAGACACATTTGTGAGCTGCACCTGTCCGTTGACGTTCTTGACTTCCAGTTCGCCGTTGACGTTTTCGACCACAATATCGCCGTTGTTGACCGTGCTGACTTTAAGCGAAAATTGCTGCGGTACTTTGATGTGCAGGTTAACCGAGCGGTTGATCATTCCGGAGCTGACCTGAACGGCGTTGTTTTTTTCTTTAGCCGTTATATCCAGCCCCCCGCGGTTGGAAAGTTTCTTCATGCCACCCGCCAGTTCATCGGGTTTATCTTCGCCGTTTGCCCGACTCCAACTGTTTTTGCCCCGCGGTGTTTCGTTTCCCATTGTGGCATCAATAACCACTTCTTTGCCGTTGTAGCCCGTTACGTGAATAGACCCGTTGACCAGGTTGACTTGCAGCGAACCCGGCTTGCTGGGCTCCGTTAATGGGACAACCAGTTGTTCTTTCAGTTCATTCTGGGCGTAGAGTGGCTGGAACCCGGCAAGGGATATCAACAGGAAAATAGTGGTCTTGATTCGATTCGTTTTCATGGAATTTTGGTTTATTATAGTGAGGCAACAGCCTCGGTCATTACGATTGTTTTTTGATATACACATTGCCGTTAAAGGTCTCGAATCGGAGCGTTTTGCCGCCGTTGCCGATTCGGATAGCCGTGTCCTTGTTGAGTTTGTAGACCGTACCGTCGCCCTTCTTTGCCTCCGTCTTGGTCACTTTTACCGGCAGCAGTTCGGCATTCGGGAAATCGGTGTAGAAATCGCCCTGGAACGTTTTGAAACTCAAATCGGCGGATAAACTGGCCGGGTAGCTGATTTTGATGTCGCCGTTCAGCGTATAGTATTTCGATTGTTCGGGCGGGTTGCTCACGTAATTGGCTTCCACATTGCCGTTGATTGTTCGGGCGTCGGTGGCGCCTTTGATGTTCGTCAGCGTAACAGCTCCGTTGACGTTGTGGGCAAACAGCGAGCCACTGACATCTTTTACGCTCACATCCCCGGCGTTGACGGTCGACACGTGCAGGTTCATGGCGTACGGCACTTTAACGGTAAAGTCGAGATCGTATTGATAGTCGATGCGCCGGTTATTCGTACCATTTTTCCAGTTGTTGCGGTTCGGGCGCGAATCAAACGGCTGGGCGATGTAGGCAACGATGCTGTCGGCGCTCTGGTCAAACTGAAGCTGAAACTCCTGCTTGCCCTGCTCCAGCAGTTCGCTCGTCTTGGCCGACAGCGTGCGGTCTACTTCCACCAGCACGTTGCTGCCCGAATAGCCTTCCACCTTGATAAAACCGCTGACGTTGTAGATGGCGAGCGTCGTGCTCCCGGCGTCTTTCGACAGCGTAAATTCTTTGCTGATGTGATTCTTGAATTCAAGGGTTTGGGCGGGGGCCGGTGTGCAGGACAAGGCCAGCCCTGCCAGCAGCAGGGTGAGAAACGGTTTCATAAGCTGTTGTTTTTGTTGTTAGTGTAGAGAAGAAAGAAGTGAGACGAAAGACAAGAGAAGTGAGACAGGAGACGGAAAGGCAGAGCACGTGTCTTTACTCTTTTGTCCCACGTTTAGGTTAAATCCTTGATGGACTGTTCAATCTTGACTTTGACGAAGTCGTTTAGGTTTTCCTGCCGAAGCAGTTGCCGGAGCGGTTTCACGGAACGTTTTTCCTGAAGCTTGACCATCACATCGGCCAGCGCCGACTGCACCAGGGGTGATTCCTGTTTGACGATGGACTGCACCAGCCCCTCCCGTACCTTGGGATCGCCCGCCAGCGGTACCAGGGCTTCCAGCGTCACCAGCCGGACGTTTTCGTTCGAGTCGTTGTTGAGCGTACTCAGCAGGGCTTCCACCACCTTTTCGTCGGCGTGTTCAATATCTTTGGTGTATTCCACCGCCCGTAGCCGCTCGGTGGCCGACTGGTTTTCGAGCAACGACAACAAAACCGTCTGCCGCATTTCCTTCACCTGCGCGTCCAGTTCGCTGATTTGCTGTTCGTAAGCCGGTGCCTTTTTGGCGCTCAGCCAGTAGCCGCCCGCAACGCCGACCAACACCAGCGCCAGGCTGTAGGCTACCCGGGTGGCGAGCTGGGGCGTCAAGAACCGGTTGATCCGGCGCCTGATGCTTTTCCAGGACCGTTGCCGCTTTTGGGCTTCCGCGTGCTGGTAGGTTTCCAGCATGGCGTAAAACCGCGTCCGGACTTTTTCGCCCGGTTCAGGAACGGGGACGTTGCCCATCGCTCCCCAGAGTTGCCGGGTGGCTTCCAGTTCGGCCCGGCAGTCGGGGCACTGCGCCAGATGGGCTTCGATCGTCGCCCGTTCGGTTTCCGGCACCTGATGGGCCAGCAGATCGATTAAATGTTCCTTTGCGCTTTCACAGTTCATGGTTGTATGGCTTTGAGCAGAGGCTAGGCGCTCTGCGAATAGACGCGTTTTAGTTCATTCATGGCCCGGTGAACCCGCACTTTGACGGCTCCTTCGGTGGTGTCCAGAATCCGGGCAATCTCCTCATACTTCAATTCCTGAAACCGGCTTAAAATCAGGATCTCCCGGTACTCCGGATTCAGTTTGCGCAGGGCGTCGTGCAGTGAAGCCAGTTCCTGTTCTTTCTGCATCGGTTCGTCGGCGGAAATCCCCCCGCTAATCCGATCTGCAAAGTCGGTCACGTTGTAATGGTGGGCCGAATGCTTGTTTTTGCGGACGTGATCGGCCAGCACGTTGCGGGCCAGGTGATACATCCAGGTTCGAAACTCCCCCTCGCCGGTAAACGTGTGCCGGTATTTCAGCATCCGGTAAAAGACGTTCTGCACCAAATCTTCGCTTGCATCGGTCTGGCCGGTCATGTGGTACAGAAAACCAAACAGGGCGCGGTGGTAGCGCTCGAAGAGCAGGCCCATCTTTTCCAGATTGCCGTCCTTCACCTGAAGCATGAGGGCGTTGTCGGTCAGCGATTTCAAGCCGGTACGTTTACGGGGTTTGTCGAATCTGGTCGTGGAAACTTTCGGAAGTTGGGAAGGTTACACCAAGAGAAGAAATTTTTTTCTCTTCTTTTTTGTAATTTGCTTACAATGATTTTCGACAACCACAACCGCCCCATCACTTACCTCCGTCTGGCCGTTACCGACCGCTGCAACCTGCGGTGTTTTTACTGCATGCCGGAAGAAGGGATCAAGTACCTGCCCAAACACCAGTTGCTGACTTATGAAGAAATGGAGCGGCTGGTGCGCGTGCTGGCGCGACTGGGGGTGTCGAAAATCCGGATCACGGGGGGCGAACCCTTCGTGCGCAACGGCCTGATGGATTTTCTCTGGCGACTGAAAGCCATTGAAGGCGTTGAGGAACTGCACATAACAACCAACGGCGTACTGACCCAGCCGCTGGTGCCGGAACTCGTCCAGATGGGCATCGGGTCGGTTAACCTGAGCATCGATACCCTCGACCGCGAACGGTTTCGGCAGATTACCCGGCGCGACGAACTACCCGCCGTTCGGGGCACACTGGATGCGTTGCTGGCGCACGGTATTCCGGTGAAGCTGAACGCGGTGGTGATGGAAGGCAAAAATACCGAAGACATTCCGCTGCTGGCCGAACTTACCCGCGACCACCCCGTCGATGTGCGGTTTATCGAAGAAATGCCGTTCAACGGTGAGGGAAGTCATTACCCGGTTTTGAACTGGACCCACCGGCGCATTTTGCAGGAATTGCAGGCGCTGTATCCCGGTCTGAAACGACAGCCCGATTCGCCGTTTTCCACCTCAACCACCTACCAGGTTCCGGGCTATCAGGGCACCATCGGCATCATTGCCGCCTTTACGCGGACCTTCTGCGGCACCTGCAACCGAATCCGTATGACGGCGCAGGGAACGCTCAAAACTTGCCTGTACGATAACGGGGTGCTTGACGTCCGCCAACTGATGCGCTCCGGCGCGACCGACTCTGAACTAACCGCGGCTTTCCTCAAAGCATTTGCCCACCGCCCCAAAAACGGCTTCGAAGCCGAACACGAGCGCGGTCCGGTTACCGAATCCATGTCGACCATTGGGGGGTAATAGCTGACTTATTGCTTTTTGAGTTGATCAAGAGAAATTACCTTCGCCTTATAACTGTCCGAAAACGGACAGTTGTTGTCCTTGACAGGACAACATAGAAAAGATTCGCACAGTCTAAATGCCTCCGTCGGCGGACTTGAAACCGTTCATTGAGCAATAATGCCTTCCGTGTATAGGGTATTACATAGTACCTTTTATAGCATAATTTTTGGACACGTTGTTAACAGGTGTTAGTCGCAAAGGCGATTTCTTGTTTAACCCAACTTATTTCATCTTGCTATGATCCAGAATTACTTTAAAATCGCCTGGCGGAATCTGGTTCGAAACCGTGCGTTTTCGGCCATCAACATCGTCGGTCTGGCCCTTGGTCTGGCGACCTGTTTGCTGATCAGCCTGTTTGTGCTGGATGAAGTAAGCTTCGACCGGTTTCACGAAAAATCAGATCGCATCGTCCGCGTGGTTTTTCGGGGAACGGTGCAGGGCGGAAAAATGAACGAAGCGCACGTAATGCCGCCCGTAGCCCACACGCTCCGGGCCGATTATCCCGAGGTGCAGGAAGCCACGCGGCTGCGTCAGGGCGGTATGCCCCAGTTTCTGGTCGGCGACAAATTGTTCAACGAGGAAAGCATGGCGTTTGCCGACTCCAACTTCTTCCAGGTGTTTAGCTTCCCGCTGGTGCAGGGTAATCCAAAAACGGCCCTGAGCCAACCCAATACCGTTGTGCTGACTCAATCGACCGCAATAAAACTGTTCGGGCGGGCGGATGCGCTGGGAAAAACCATCCGGGTGAAAGGCAGTAATACCCCCTTGACGGTTACTGGTGTGATGGACGAGATTCCCGCCAACTCGCATTTCCATTTCGATGTGTTTACCTCAATGGCTAGCTTGCCGGAAGCGAAATCCCCCTCCTGGATGACGTCGGAATTTTTTACCTATCTATTGCTGCCCAAAGGGTACGATTACCGGCAACTGGAGGCCAAACTACCGCAGGTCGTCGAGAAGTATATGGGACCGCAGATTGAAACGGCTTTCGGAATGAAGTACGACCAGTTCCGCCAGAAGGGCAACGACCTCGGGCTGTTTCTGCAGCCGCTGACGGACATTCACCTGCATTCCGACTCGCCGTACGACCTCGAACCGGCCGGGAACATCCAGTACATTTACCTGTTCAGTGCCGTGGCCCTGTTCGTGCTGCTGATTGCCAGCATCAATTTTATGAACCTCTCAACCGCTGGGGCTTCCAAGCGGGCCAAGGAGGTGGGCATCCGGAAAGTGATGGGTTCGCTGCGGCTGGAACTGGCCTTTCAGTTTCTGATTGAGTCGCTGCTGTTGACGGCTTTCGCGCTGGTGGTGGCCGTGGGACTGGTTTACGCAGCCTTGCCGCTTTTCAACAGCTTAGCCGGTAAAAGCCTGACCTTTCGCTTTGCCGACGCGCCTTGGCTACTGCCGGGTCTGCTGCTGTTTGGCTTGCTCGTCGGTATTCTGGCGGGCAGTTATCCGGCCCTGTTCCTGGCGTCGTTCAAACCCGTGGCGGTGTTGAAAGGCCGGTTTAGTGCCGGCAAAAACAGCATTAGCCTGCGTAGCGGGCTGGTGGTTTTCCAGTTTTTTATCGCTATTCTGCTGATGGTGGGAACGACTGTGGTGTACCGGCAACTCGATTATATTCAGAGCAAAAAACTGGGGTACGACAAAGACAAGGTGCTGGTGCTGGGCAACACCTGGGCACTGGGGCCGAAAGAGGAGGTCTTTCGGGAGTTGCTTCTGCAGGACCCGCGCGTGGTTAACGTCAGCCATTCGGGGTATCTGCCCGCCGGACCGAGTTACAACAATAACTTTTTTGTGTATCCCGATAACCAGTCGACGCAACTGATGAAGACGCTGCGCTACGATGTCGATCACAGCTACATTCCGACGCTGGGCATGGAAATGGTAGCCGGGCGGAATTTTTCCAAAGCCTTCGGGACCGATTCAACGGCGGTGATCATCAACGAAACGGCGGCCAGAACGATGGGGTGGAACGGCAAGGCGCTGGGGCACAGCCTGACCAGTTCCAGCAAAGAAGGCACGAAACAGACCTACCGGGTAGTTGGCGTTGTGAAGGATTTTCACTTCCGGTCGCTGCACGAAAAAATTACGCCCCTGGTTATGGTGTTGGGCAAAACGAACGGGACCATGATCGCGAAAGTGAAAACCCGCGACATCTCCGGTCTGCTGGCTTCCGTCAAAAAGCAATGGACCGATCTCAAAGCCGATCAGCCTTTTTCCTACTCGTTTCTGGACGAACGGTTTATGAAAACGTACGAATCGGAGCAGCGGATTGGCCGGATTCTCGGTATTTTTGCGGGCCTGACCATCTTCGTGGCCTGTCTCGGTCTGCTCGGTCTGGCTACGTTCACCGCCGAACAGCGCACCAAGGAAATTGGCGTACGCAAGGTGCTGGGTGCTTCGGTGGGCAGCATCGTCGGACTGCTTTCCAAAGAATTTGTTAAACTGGTGCTGATTGCCATTGTACTGGCATCGCCCGTTGCCTGGTACGCCATGAACAAGTGGCTCCAGGCGTTTGAGTACAAAATAGCCGTTGCGTGGTGGATGTTTGCGCTGGCCGGTGCGCTGGCTATCGCCGTGGCCCTGCTGACCATCAGTTTCCAATCCATCAAAGCCGCCCTGGTGAATCCGGTTACTAGCCTGCGGGGGGAATAAGGCAACCGACAAAATAGCCCAAACGAAGACCATTAACTGGTTTTTCGTTTGGGCTATTTTGATTTTCCAACGCAAGAAGGGACGTGGCTGGACGCTACTTATTCTGCAAAACGAGGTTCAGTTGTTCCGGCAAGGCTTTGCCTCTTAGATCACGGGCGATGATTTTGCCGGAAGGGTCGATCAGGAAATTGGCGGGGATCGCCCGGATGCCGTACAGCTTGGCTGCGGCATTGTTCCAGCCTTTCAGGTCGGAAACCTGCGTCCAGGTGAGCTGGTCTTTCTCGATAGCTTTGAGCCAGGCCCCCTTTTGCGCCGGGTTATCCAGCGAGACGCCCACGATGTCAAAGCCCTTGTCTTTGTAGGATTGATAGGCTGCCACCACGTTGGGGTTTTCGGCCCGGCAAGGGCCGCACCAACTCGCCCAGAAGTCAATGAGAACGTATTTTCCCCGGAAATCAGACAGTTTTATTTCTTTGCCGTCGGCAGTTTTTTGGGTGAAATCCGGCGCAATCTTCCCAATCTGTACGCTGGTATGAGATGCCAGCAGGATCGGAATGTCCTTTCCGACTGGCGTATTTTTGAGCGGTTCCGAAAGCTTCTGGTAGGCTTTTTTCGCATCTTCGGCCACTGTTGGCTGGGCGGCAACGTGCGCCAGGCTGATCACGCTCAGGTATGAATCCGGGTGTTTGTTCGCGAAGTCCAGGTGAACCCGGAAGCTCTCGTTCATCAACTGCTTTTCGCGCGCAACAAACCCATCGTAAACGGTTTTGTCGTTTTTCTTTTCGGTGGGGAGGGCTTCGAACTCTTTACCCAACGCAATGAATTTGTTGTCGTTTTCCTGGAGCATCGTCTTGAGTTCTGCGTGGAGCTGGTTGGTTGGCGAACCCGTAATGACAACGTTTTTCAGCGAGTCGCGGGCCGACAGGGTCATCTGTTCCGGAGCCAGATAAAACCGGAGTAGATCCAATTGCTCACCGTTCCGGGGGCGGTTGACGTACGGGTTTTTGTTTAAAAACAAGGTCGAAAAAACCGGGTATTGCAGCGGGCCGCTGAAGGCAAACCGGCCGTTCTGAACCGTTACGGAATCACTGATCTGCCGGTCTTCGATCTGGTAGACCAGGAAAACCTTATCGCCGTTTTTCAATTGGTCGACTTTCCCCTGAATACTGAAGCGGGATTGTGCGACCGACAGCGTGGAGACGAACAGGGACAGGATTGTCAAAAAATTTCTCATGGTTGATCGGGTTGGATGGCTGGATGGTTTTTAGCTTTTTTAAAAGAATTTAAAACGGGAAACTTGCCTGAGAGTCGGTTACAAACGAGCCCAAGGTTGTAGTGATGAAACGCCCGAACTGCCAACTTCTTGCCCCTTTTCGGGGGTACAGTGCGTTAATGGATGCATCATCAGTAAAACTTCCCGGTTTGGCTGATGCAGACGCTGCCTTCGGCCAGTTGCTTCAGGAATTGGCGGGGCGTCAGTCCAAGGTAATACGTAAAGTCTTTAATCAGGTGACTGTGGTCGTGGTAGCCAAACCGCAGCACCAGATCGAGCCAGTCCGGGGCCTGCGGAAAGTGCTGCGTCAGAAAACCGAGCACCTTGCGGAAGCGGAGAAAACGCGTTAGTTCCTTGGCCGAATAACCCAGGTGGGTCTGAAACCGGAGCTGAATACTCCGGGGCGAAACCTGTTGCGTTTGCGCCAACATTTTGATGGGATCAACGGCCGAATTCCGGAAATAAGGCAGGCTTTCCAGGAGCGATTCGGAGACGGCATCCGTCGGCGCGACGACGGACAGAATATAGTTGTTGAGCCGGTAAATCCGGTCGCGTAAATCCGGGAGGCTGGCCAGTTGCTGCCAGAGTTCCCGAAAGCAGGTGTTGTTCAGCAGCACATCCGGGTCGTGCAGATCACCGGCTTTGAGTTGCTGCATCGAAACGCCCAGCAGCCGGTAAAAACCGTCGAGCGTGAAGTTGACGACGATCAAATCCGCGCCCGCCGGAAGCTCGTAGACCAGCCGTTTTTGCAGCGGCCCCAGCACGGCGGTCTGCCGCACCACAAAATCCGCATCGCCCAGCGAAATCGGTACGCCCGGCCCGAAGTTGAACGCCAGCAACATTTCGTAATTGGGCATCAGGTGCAAGGCGACTGGTTGCTCATTCGCCGTCAGTTGCACGCAGTAGTAGTGGCTGAAAACCGTCGCCAGCCGTTCGTCGGCATCAATTAACTGACTGTTCATGTCCGAAAGAAACCGAATCAAAACCGTAAAAAAAAGCCCGGTCGGGATAATCGGACCGGGCTCTTCTCTACAATACTGATGGCGTTACGCGTGTTGTCCCTGGTGGACCCCTTCGCGAATTTCCTCAATCATCTTGCGGTTAAACGCCGGAATATCGTTCGGATTCCGGCTGGTTACCAGTCCCTGGTCGGTAACGACTTCCTGATCCACCCAATTGGCCCCGGCGTTGCGGAGGTCGGTTTGGATCGACGGGTACGAGGTTAGTTTACGACCTTCGACCACACCGGCTTCAATCAAAATGATCGGCGCGTGGCAGATAGCGGCCACGGGCTTACGTTCTTCAAAAAAGCGCTTTACGAATTCGACGGCTTTCTTTTCCATCCGCAGTTTGTCCGGATTTAGCACACCACCCGGCAGCAGCAGGGCGTCGTAGCTGTAGGCGTCGGCATCGTCCAATATTACGTCAACCGGAAACTCCTGGCCCCAGTCGGTCATGTCCCATCCTTTTACGGTGCCCTCTTTGGGGGCAATCACGTGCGTTTCCGCACCGGCTTCCTGCAACGCTTTGCGGGGTTCGGTCATTTCAACCTGTTCAAAGCCGTCAGTCAGCAGAATCGCCACCTTCTTTCCCTTCAATTTTTGCTGATTTTCCATGGTTTCGTTGAGAATTTGTCTTCTATTGGTAACGATGGAAAACCGGGAAGGTTTATTCTTTTTTAAAATTCATGCCGCTGAAAACCAGGGTGTCGACCTTTCCCGATTGATCGAGCGTGAACCGGGCCAGCGCCTTTCCGGCCCAGGCTTTTTTGAACGGACCATAGAACGTGTCATAGTGCCAGTGCGCCAGCGTAGCGTTCATGGCGTTGTCGTTGATATTGAAAACCAGTTGGTTATCGACAACGGTAACTTCGGCCTTGCCGTACAGCGGGCTGGTGTAGGTTCCGGCGTATCCCGGCAGCGGCAGTGAAGGCGTGGTATTGGCAACGCGTTTTTTGTCAAAGTCCTGCGCGGCTTTTTTTCCGGTTTCCCGGATTCCGGCATACAGCGTTTTAACCTCGGTGTTCCAGTCGCGGTTGCCGCCCAGCGCGAAGAAATCGAACGTTTTGTAAAGCAACGCGTGCCGCACTTCCGCGTAGTTGTAATTGCCGAAAACGTACACACCCAGTTTTTCGTCGGGCAACTGGCCCGTGATGGCTGTCAGCCCCGCCAGACTACCCGTGTGAAAGTTGATTTTGTGCCCCCGGTAATCGTGCTGGTACCAGCCCAGGCCGTACGTGAGCCAGTTGGGTTTCAGAAGCTGCATGGTGGCATATTCGTCGTGGGGAACCACCGTCTGCGGTTTGAAAATTTCGGCCCAGGTGGCCGGTTTCAACAAACGTCCACCGTTATATTTGCTGCTGTCGAGCATACAAATTACCCACTTGCTCATGTCATCCACGCACGACCAGACCGCGCCCGCCGACCCGATTTCGCTGTCCGCGCCGTAGTCGATCACCCGGATCGTGTCGTTGATGGCTACGTGCGGCTTGGTCATGTTGGTGCTTTTGCTGAGGCCGCGTTTGGGGGCGGTTTGGGTCATGCCCAGCGGGTTGAAAATCCGCTCCTGCATCACCGTCGACCACGGTTTGCCGTAAAGCCGTTCGATGATCCGGCCAGCCGCCGAGTACATGATGTTCTGGTAAACAAAGCCGCCCCGGATGGGGTAACTTGGCTTGACGTACACCATCCGCCGGAACATTTCATTGGCCGGAATGGTCATGGCGCCGGTAAAAAAATCCGTGCCGCCAACGCCCGTGTTGTGCGTCAGCAGTTCGCGCACCCGAATGTCGCGGGTTGCCGCCGGGTCGTTCAGTTGCAGTTCGGGGAGGTACTTGTACACCGGATCATCCCACGAAAGCTTGCCTTCGTCCACCAGCATTCCCATCAGCGCAACGGTCATGGCTTTGGTGGTCGACGCGCAGGCAAATTGCGTCTGCGTATCGACGGCGTTTGTTGTGCCCAATTCCCGAACCCCGTAGCCTTTTTTGAAAATCACCTGATTGTCCTTGACCACGGTAATCGCCAGACCGGGCACCTCCCATTCCCGGCGGACCCGTTCGACGTACGCATCAAACTCCTGCAACTGTTTGGCGGTCGGTTTCTTCTGCGCGAACGATGGTAAAAGACTCAGACTAAGGAAAATGAGAAGTAGGTACTTCATAGGTGTTAAGTCAGTTTATGGTTTGGGTGGGCATGCGCACCCCCCTACCGGGGTAGGGGGTACAAGAGGCCGGAAACCAGCGCAAAATCAACGTCCCGAGGTGGACAGAACCGGCGGCTGGAACAGAAAATAGTCGTAAACCGTGCGGCTCAGGTGGGCAATGGTTTGTTCCCGTTCGGCCAGGGGCTGGGCCGAGGACGTGATAAAAACCGCAATGGCAATGTGGCCCGCGTCGCCCGGCAGGGTAATGAATCCCACGTCATCGGTGGCGCTCGAATTCAGGGAGCCGGTTTTGTGGGCAACCACGGTTTCGGGTGGCAGGTAGCCCTTGATGCGTGCCAGACCGCCCCGGCAGCGTTCCATAACCGCCAGCAGCAGATCGCGGTTTTCGGGTTTGAGGGCTTTGGCCTGGTAAATCTGGGTCAGCAAATTTACCATCGCTGCGGGCGTGGAGGTGTCGCGCGGGTCCTGCTCGAGTTTCAGGGCTGCGGTCCGGCGTATTTCCGGCGTTAACGATTCACTAAGTTTATCATAAAATCCGACGGTCCACTGTTCCATTGGCGGGAGTGTAACCCCTTCCAAATCCGCGATCAATTGAACAATAGTCCGGTCGACGGACATGCCGTCAATGCCCAGGGTTTTCAGCCGCGCCCGAACGGGTTCGACGCCACCCACCAGATTCAACAGAATGTCCGTGGCCGAGTTGTCGCTGATGACCATCATCAGTTCGAGCAGGTTTTCCACCGAGAGCTGAACGCCCGGTTTGGCAAACAGCGTCTCCAGGGTGCCGCTGCCGGGGTGCAGGTCCGACGGTTTCAGATCGACCATCGTCCGCAGTGAGAGTTCGCCTTTTTCAATTTTGTTGAACAGTTCGACGGCAATGGCGACTTTGACGGTGCTGGCCATCGGAAACCGTTCCTGGAGGTTCATGCTGATTTGCCGGCCGGATTCGAGGTGAACCGCGCAAAGGCCGACTTTGCCCTTCGCCAGTTTGGCAATGCGCTCCAGCTCCTGATTCAGCCGCTGCTCCGCGATGTTGGGGGCCTGCTGCGTTGGGGTCTGAACGGGTTGGCTTTTGTTTTTTTTCGACTGGCTGAAACCGGCGGTGTTGAATAAAAGTACGGTCCAGAGGGTCAGAATTTTAACGGTAAGGTATACAGGTTTTTTCATGGGTAAGGTTCACAGTGGGGTTCTAAACGATTACACGGCTTTTTCGACCGGACGAGCCGCTTCGACCGCTGCCAGCGCCTGGTCCAGATCGGCCATCAGGTCTTCTACATTTTCGATGCCGACCGAATACCGGATCAGGCTTTCGGGAATACCGAGCTGGGCGCGCTGGGCTTCCGTAAGCTCCACGTGGCTGGTGGTGCGCGGTGGTCCGGCCAGCGTGCTCACCGATCCGAGACTGGCGGCCAGATGGACGAATTTCAGGCTGGTCAGAAAGGTTTTTACATCAGCGTAACCGCCTTTCAGCGAGAAGCTTAAGACGCCCCCGAAGCCGCTCATCTGGGCTGCGGCAATTTCATGGCCGGGGTGGCCTTCGAGGCCGGGGTAAAAAACGTCCGCAACGCTGGGATGGGCCTTCAGGTGCCGCGCTATTTTCAGGGCCGATGCGTTTTGTCGTTCAATCCGGAGTTCCAGCGTTTTCATGCCCCGGGCAATCAGGTAAGCGGGTTCGGCCTGCAAACTCGCGCCGTTGATTTCCCGGAATCGGAATACGTTTTCGACCAGTTCTTTTTTGCCGCATAACACCCCACCCATCGCGTCGGAATGGCCGCAGAGGAATTTGGTGGCGCTGTGCAGCACCAGGTCGGCACCCAGCTTCAGCGGGTTCTGGTTGATGGGCGTCGCGAACGTGTTGTCGACCACCACAATCGCTCCGACGTTTTTGGCGGCTTCGGCCAACCGTTTCAGATCGACTACCTTCAGGGTTGGGTTCGTGGGCGTTTCCAGATAGACCAGATCGCAGCCTTTAGCTATTTCGGCTTCCATCGCTTCGTGGTTACCGGTTTCGCAGAGCGTTACATGGATCTGGTAGGAGGGCAGAAAGTCGAGGAACAGTCGGCTGGTGCCGCCGTAGGTATCTTTGATCGACACCACGCGTTTGCCGGGGCCGAGCAGCGAAAACAGCGTGTTGCTGATGGCGCCCATGCCCGTTGCGAACGAGGTGGCCGCTTCGGCGCCTTCCAGAATCCGGATCTTTTCCTCCAGTACGTGCACCGTCGGGTTGGTGTTGCGGCTGTAAATGTGACCACTCGACTTTCCGGTGGCTACGTCATACCACTCGTCGAGGTCGTGGTACGAAAAAGCAACGCTGTTGACGATGGGTGCGGTCGTTGCGCCCTGGTAAAACGGATCGGTCTCACCCGCCCAAATGGCGGTGGTTCCTTTTTTTTGTTCTGAAAAATCCATGTAGAGTACCGGAATAGGCAGAATAATCTTCGTTGTTTAGCAAAAATTGCAAAATTTTGGATAAATGTTAAACTTGCCATGAAATTGTTTTCATCTATTAACTAATTGAGTTGGGGTATATGAAGGAACTAGTACGTTTTTATGTGGGAATGGCGTTGCTCTTCTGTTCGTCGCTCGCGATGGCGCAACAGATCGAAGTCAGCGGCCGGGTCACCTCCGAAGGTGACGAAACCGCTCTTCCGGGGGTGAACGTTTCGGTAAAAGGAACCACCACCGGAACGCTGACGGATGCCGACGGACGGTATAGCATCCGGGTGAATGGCGCGACGGCCGTGATGGTGTTCAGCTACATTGGTTTTGAAACCCAGGAAATCCGGGCCGAAAACCGGCGTGACATCAACGTGACCATGAAACAGGACAACAAGATGCTGAACGAAGTGGTCGTGACGGCCCTGGGCATTAGCCGCGACAAGAAAGCCCTGGGGTATGCCGCGCAAAACGTCAATTCGGAAGAACTGATGCAAAACCGGCAGCCCAACATGGTCAATGCGTTGCAGGGCAAAGTGGCCGGGGTAACCATCTCCAGCACGGGGGGCGCACCGGGCCAGGGTGCCCGGATTCTGATTCGGGGGATCAACTCCATCGATGCATCCCGCGATAACCAGCCGCTTTTTGTGGTCGACGGCGTGTTGTTTGACAACAGCACCTCCACGGGAACGTCCAATTCCGGCGCCGAACTCCGGGGGATGTCCAACCGGGCGGCCGATATCAACCCGGATGACATCGAAACCATCAACATCCTGAAGGGCGGGGCCGCTACGGCTTTGTACGGTTTGCGGGGTGCCAATGGGGTAGTGGTAATCACGACCAAATCGGGGAAAGCCGGGGCCTTGCGCGGTAATTTCAGCAGCACGTTTGGGGTCGAAAATGTAAACAAATTTCCGGATGTGCAGGATAAATACACCATCGGGTATGGGGGCGTTTACAACCCGCAGGACTTTTTTCCGTCCTGGGGACCAACGGTTGAGGAGGCTATCAAAATTGATCCGACGCACCCGCAGAAGCTTTACAATCACCTCAGAGACGCTTACCAAACCGGAAAACAGTACCAGAACAACCTGTCGTTCTCCGGCGGTACCGAGAAAGTAAACTTTCTGTCGTCCATCGGGCACCTGCGGCACGAAGGGGTCATTCCGTTTACGAATTTCAACAAGCTGTCGGTGCGCCTGAACACAAATGTGAAGTTCAGCGAAAAATTCTCGACCAACGCCAACCTGAACTTTATCAATTCGGGGGGAGATCGCTACAACGCCGACCGCTACAACGAAAGCCTGAGCTACTGGTCACCGCGCTACGATGTACGGGATTACCTCAATGCGGACGGTTCCTATAAAACCTACGGCAACGGTAACCCAATTTACGGAGCTATGACCAACAAACTGCGCGACAACGTCAACCGGTTGGTCGGTGGTCTGACCTTCACTTATACGCCGTTGAAATGGCTGACCTTCAACTACCGCGCCGGGCTGGATACGTATTCGGACGACCGGAAGCGGACGGCCCCCGGCCCGACGGGCGTTGCCGGTGAACGGCTTTACGAAGACAATGAGCTGGGTTTTGTGTACCAGTATCACACCAACTTCCGGGCCATCACCTCGACGTTTGCGGCCAGTGCCAACACCAAATTCGGCGAAAACCTCAACGCTACCCTGCGCATCGGGCACGACCTGTACGACCGTCAGGTTCGGAGTTTTGGCGCGGAAGGCAACGAACTGACGGTGTATAATTACTTTGATCTGCGGAACGCCAAAACCATTATCCCTTCACAATCGGCAGAAGATTACCGGCTGATGGGGATTTTTGGGGAACTGACGCTGGATTACAAAGATTTCCTGTTCCTGACGCTGACGGGCCGCAACGACAAGACGTCTTCACTTCAGGCTCCCAATAACTCGTTCTTCTATCCGTCGGTGAGTGTGGGTTATCTCTTCTCGCAGCAGCTGAAAATGCCGACATTTATTTCGATGGGAAAACTGCGTGCATCCTACGCGCAAATCGGGAAAGATGCAGCTCCGTATTCCAATATCACGGGGTATTCGGCTTACTCAATCTTACCGTCTGGCTCGAACGGTTTCACGCGTGGGGCGCTGCTGGGCGATCCGAACCTGCGTCCGGAGTTTACGGATACCTACGAAGGCGGTCTGGAAATGAGCTTCCTGAACAACCGGCTGGGGCTGGACTTTACGTACTATCACTCGGTCAGCAAAGACCAGATTATCCAGGTGGACGTAACCTCATCGACGGGGTACGTGAAAGCTGCCATCAACTCCGGGTCGATGCGCAACAAAGGGATCGAACTCGTGCTGCGGGCCACGCCAATCCGGCGCGGTAACTTCAACTGGGATGTGAACTTTAACTTCTCGGCCAACCGCAACAAAATCCTGAGCCTGCGCGAAGGGCTGACGGAAATCAACTACGCGTCGCAGTACGGTTACGCCAATTCGTCCGTTACCATGAAACTGGTGCCGGGGTACGCGTACGGAAACCTCTACGGCCGGGCTTACAAACGGTATTACGAAAATCCGGACGACGAAAATCCGGCCATTCTGGACCGCGACCGGCCCATCGTGATCGGTTCCAACGGTTTCCCCGTAGTCAGTACGGCCCAGAAGCTGCTCGGAAATTCACAACCCGACTGGATTGGCGGTCTGAACAATACCGTGCGCTACGGGAATTTGACGCTCTCGGCGCTGTTCGACGCCCGGGTAGGCCAGGATCGGTACAACCAGATGGACAACTTCTTTGCCGCGTTCGGGATTGCCAAATACACCGAAAATCGCAACGATACCAAGGTGTTTGAAGGCGTTCTGGCCGACGGGACTCCCAACACCAAGCAAGTCTGGCTGGGACAGGGCAAAGGACCGGATGGCGTTGATTACACCAACGGCTTTTACCGGAATGTGTACCGGGGCGCATCCGAAAACTTCATCGAAGATGCTTCCTGGGTCCGGTTGCGGTCGGTGAGCGTGTCCTACGACCTGCCAACCTCGATCCTGAAAAACACTTTCATCAAGAACGTGCGGGTGAGCGCAACGGGGAATAACCTGGCCCTGTGGACCAAGTACTCAGGGTACGATCCTGAAACGAGTTCAACCAACAGCGGTAGCAACGTCGATGGCTTCACCGGCTTTACCTACCCGGCCGTTCGCAGCTTCCTGTTCTCGCTGAACGTTGGTTTTTAAGTCACTTTTATTCGCAGATGATCATGAAATTCAAGTATAAAGTAATTATCCCCATGCTGAGCCTGCTGATCGGTATGGGCGGGTGTAAGGATTATTTTGATCTGAAAGAAAACCCGAACCTGATTAGCAACCCACCGCTGAATTCATTTCTGACCACCACGACGCAGAAAACCGCCCTGAACTCGCAGCGGGTCGCCAGTTTTACGTCGTACTTTGTGCAGTATCTGGCCAGCCCCGGAACCGCCGGATCGACAGATACTTACCAGATTACGGACTACACCTCGACCTGGGACGCGGTTTACTTCGGCATGGCCGACCTGTACGACCTGAAAAAGAAAGCGCAGGAACAGGGTGCTTCCGAATACGTTGGCGTGGCTGACATCATGCTGTCGTACCACCTGAGCCTGATCGGCGACGTGTTTGGCGCGGCTCCGTTTTCCGATGCGTTTACCGGGACTACGCTGACGCCCACATACGACAGCGAAGAGACGGTTTACAACACCGCGCTGAACCTGCTCAACGAAGGGATTGCCGAACTGGCCAAACCTGATTCAAAAGTCCTGCTGATTCCGCAGGGACAATCGACCAATGCCAACGACCTGATTCACAGAGGGAGTAAAGAAGCTTGGACAAAAACGGCGTACGCGCTGAAAGCCCGGATGCTGAACAAGGTTTCCAAGAAAAGCACCTACAAACCGGCCGACGTGCTGGATGCGGTTTCCAAATCGTACACGTCCAACGCCGACGATGCGCAGATGGGGTCGTTCCTGCTTCGGGGGCCGTGGGCGCAGGTGGCCCGCGACAACGCAAACCTGAATCTTGACGGCTGGCTTTCCGATCAGTTCGTTAATCATCTGAACGGCACGACGTACGGGATTGTGGACCCGCGGATTGCGAAAATCACGGATAAAACTGTCAACAACGATTACAAGGGCACCCGGAACGGCCAGGGCAACGTGGGCGGTAACAACACCACGAAAGACGAAAGTTACATTTCGCTGAATTCCCCGCTGACCGGCGACGCGTCTCCGCTGCTGCTTGTCACCAACGCCGAAATGCGGTTTGTGGAAGCGGAAGCGGCTTTCCGGGCGGGTAATAAAGCAACGGCTTACACGGCGTATCTGGCCGGTATTCGGGCCAACATGGACAAGTACGGGGTGGATGCGGCTGCGCGGGATGCGTACATCGCCAATCCGGCGGTGAGCGTCGGTTCGGCGGCCCTGACGCTCGACCTGATTTTCAAGGAAAAGTACGTGGCTACCTACCTGAATCCGGAAGCCTGGAACGACGCCCGTCGCTACGATTACAAATACCAAGGATTCCGGCTGCCGCTGAATGCCGCCCTGCCGACGTTTATTCGCCGGGCCGCGTATCCGAACGGGGAAACGACCAAAAACGGAGCCAACGTTCCGGATGAGGTTCCGCTGTCGACGCCACTTTGGTGGGATAAACCGTAATAGAAGATTGATGCTGTCAGGAAGGGTGCCCGGTTTTCCGGGTACCCTTTTTGGTTATATAGCGACGCCGGACTTAAAACGTCCCGTGGTTTTTGGCCATTTCCAGCAGTTCGGTAAGGCCCGGCGTCGTTACTTCCTCGGGCGACTCAAACTTGATGTGCCGTAGCAATTTGCCGGTGCCTTTCAGCAGGCCGTTGGGATCGGGAAGCTGGGTGCCGAAGTTGAATCCCAGATTAACACTTGAATTGAGCGGGGCGATGTAGCAGATTTCGTCCGACATGTGGGGGCCAGTTCCGTAAATAATGGTTTTGTAACCGGTGTTCACGGATTCGTGGGCGTCGGGCATGATGCTCCGAACCAACTCCCTGACTTTTAAGGCAAGATCGCGCACTTCCGGTTTGTAATCGGCTAAGAAAGTTTCTATTTGGTTTGTCATACGTGGGTTTAGTTTAGCCAAAACTAAAATTTATCCATAAAAAGTGCAATAACTGCACCATCGTTAGCCTTACAGGATGAACTAGTTGGATTGGATCGCGATGCAGAAGGGGCCGCGCAGGCATTTAGGCGATGGAGCAAAAAGAAGAGAGGGTGCGCGTTTGGTTGCTTATCACGGTTATTCCGTTTGCAGCAAATGGGGGGATTTTTCTTTTTTCTGACTCACCGATCCCGAATTACTCGGGCGAAGAAAGGTAGTTGATTTCGATTGTGCGTTTGCCGTCTCGATCCGGTTGGCTAATGGAAAAAGATTCAAGGGATGTTCCTTTCCGGGATAGCAGACGCCTGACATACCTGGCATTGTTCGACGGCTTGCCGTTGAGAATGTAGGTAACTGTGCCGGAAGGATAGTTAAACAGATTGAGCGTATCCATTACAGTGATTCTGGCCGTTCCATCCTGGTTAATGTAATCATACGTTGCCTGGTCCTTTTGCCGGATCTGGTCGTAGGAGGGGATGGCTCCTTTTGCCGGACGGTTCTGACCAAAGGCAGCCGGAATGCAGCCAATCAGGCCGATCAGGAAGGCGGAGGCAACGCAACGTTTCATAGTCAGCATGGATGTGGTTCCCAAGGTAGCGTTTATCAAGGTAGCGTTTATTCTGAATCGTCGAAAGCAGGAAACCCCGGTAACGGACAGGTTCTAGGAAACAATTGTTCCCCGAACGTCGCCAAAATCAACTTGTTTCCGGCCCGCCCAGCCGCGCAGAATAACCGTATCACCGTCGTGCAGAAAGCTGCGGGTTGAACCGTCGGGCAGGGACACCGGGCGGCTGCCGTTCCCGCTTAGTTCGAGCAGCGAGCCGCACTGGTCGGCGGTGGGGCCGGAGATGGTACCGGTGGCCAGCAAATCACCCACGTTCAGGTTACAGCCGTTGACGGTATGGTGCGCAATCAGCTGGGCTACGCTCCAGTACAGGTAACGAGAATTGGTCCGGCTTAGTATTAATTCCTGCTGGTCCGATGTTTGCAAAGCAACTTCCAGCTCAATATCAAAATGGGAGCGCCCGGTGGCTTGCAGGTAGGGCAGGGGCGTCGGGTCCTGCCTAGGCCCGTCCGTCCGGAACGGGTCAAAGGCTTCGAGCGGCACCACCCAGGGTGAAACGGATGAAGCAAAATTTTTACCCAGAAATGGCCCCAGCGGCTGGTACTCCCAGCGTTGAATGTCGCGCGCCGACCAGTCGTTGAACAGGACCAAACCGAAAACGTGCGATTCGGCTTCGTCAACCGGCACCGGCTCGCCCAGCTTCGACGGTTTGCCGATCACGATGCCCAGTTCCAACTCGAAATCCAGCGCCTGCGTCGGGCCGAAAACGGGTTGCTGATCCGGGCCCAGAAACTGACCGCTGGGCCGTTTGATGGGCGTACCGGAAAGGACAATGGACGACGCCCGCCCGTGGTAGGCCACCGGAAGGTGTTTCCAGTTGGGCAGCAACGGCTCAGCCTGCGGGCGAAACATCCGGCCCACGTTGCGGGCGTGTTCCTCGCTGGCGTAAAAGTCCGTGTAATCACCGATGCGAACGGGCAGGTGGAGCGTGGCTGTGGCGGCTGGAACCAGCACCTGATCGACAAAAGCGTTGAGCGGTTTGTCAGAATTGGTCAGTAACTCAATCAGCCGCTGGCGAACGGTTTGGTGAGCGGGTTTGCCCAGTTCTATCAACGGATTCAGCACCGGCTGGTCGAAAACCGTCAGGTCAACCACCAGATCGTCGAAAAAGCCCAGACGGCCAACCGCGCTCAGGTCGAGAATATGGTCATTGAGCCGAACGCCCACGCGCGGGCCGGACCTGTCGGTGCTGAAGATGCCGTACGGAAGGGTCATTCATTAAAGTTGTGATAAATCGAATCCATGATGCGCACAAAATGCTGGTAATCTTCCTCGCTGAGGTTACCCCAGCCTTTCCGCCGGATCTCGACCACGCTCGGCAACACCTCTTCGTATTTACGCTGCCCTTCGGGCGTCAGGAAAATCAGGAACTTCCGGCGGTCGTCTTCGGCCATCCGGCGTTCGGTCAGCCCTTTTTTGCAGAGCAGATCAATCATTCGGGTAACGGTCGGCGCATCTTTCGTAGTCAGCTCCGACAAAATATTCTGGCTGATGCCGGGGTTGCGAAACAAGTGATCAATGAGCACCCACTGGTCGACCGTCAGATCGAACCCGGCTTCGTTGAACCGCTTTTGAAGGACATTCCGAATTCTCTTTATGGTGGTGTCGATCTTGAAAAAATAAGCCCGTTGATCGGAAGGGTGCGTCATGCGTTAGTTAGCGGTTAACGTTGTCAATTTCACCATACAGCTAAACAATAGGGTGAAAACCAACCACAAATTTACGCCAAACTAAGTGACTAACAACGCATCCAGCTTTTCTTCGATTTCCGGAATCGAGTGGTACAACTGCTCGTAGGACTTGATCACGAAATACCGGTCCTGATAGTGATCAATAACATACGGCGTTTGCAGGAGCTTTTCAACGTCGTAGGGAATGCGGTCGGGACGCTGGCTCGACAGGCTGTAGGTGGTTTCGCCCGGTGACGACAGAATACCGCCCCCGTAAATCCGCAATCCCTGCGGTTCCTGAATCAGACCGAACTCGACGGTATACCAGTACAGCCGGGAAATCATCTCAATCGCTTCCGGGTGGTCGACGTGCGCCAGGGCAATCCGGCTCAGGGCCGCCAGAAAATCGCAGAATGACTGATTCGACAGCATCGGCACGTGTCCGAATGTATCGTGAAACATGTCCGGTTCTTCCAGGTAATCAAGCTGTTGGCGTTTTCGCAGCCAGGTCGTCGCCGGAAAGTTGCGGTTGGCCATGAGTTCAAAAAATGCCTGGTTCGAAATCAGGCCCGGCACGGCCGAAACCCGCCAGTCCGTAAGCCGCTGCAACCGCGGATTCAGTTCACGCTCAAAATCCGGAATGTGATCGGCTGCAAAACCGACCTTCTCAATACCGTCGAGATAAGCCTGACTGGCTTTGCCCGGTAACTGCGCCATCTGCCGGTCAAACAGCAACCGCCATACGGCCTGGTCGTCGGCGGTGTAGGTGTGGTATGTCTGGAGCATTGTTTAATGAGTGAATGGGTGAGTGAGCGAATGAGTGAACAGCTACCGCCATCAAAAGCATGATCTTGAGCTTACTCTACCATTCGCTCCTTCATCATTGGTTAAAGCGTTCCCCGCAATTCCTGTTCGTGTTCGATGGCTTCGAAGAGGGCTTTGAAATTGCCTTTACCGAAGGATTTGGCGCCTTTCCGCTGGATGATCTCGAAAAACAAGGTTGGGCGCGGACCGATGGGCTTCGTGAAAATCTGGAGCAGGTAGCCTTCGTCGTCGCGGTCGACCAGGATGCCGAGCGAGTGCAGGGCGGCCATTTCCTCGTCGATCTGCCCAACCCGGTCGAGCAGGTCGTCGTAGTAGGCATCCGGTACTTTCAGAAATTCCACGTTGCGGCTTCGCAGGTCCGTCACGGTTTGTACGATGCCGTCGGTGGCCACGGCAATGTGCTGAATACCGGGGCCGCCGTAAAAGTCCAGGTATTCTTCCACCTGCGACTTCTTTTTGCCCTCGGCCGGTTCGTTGATCGGGAATTTGATGCGCCCGTTGCCGTTGCTCATTACTTTGCTCATCAGCGCCGTGTAATCGGTGGAAATGTCATTGTCGTCGAAGGAAACCAGTTGCCGGAAGCCCATAACGTTGGCGTAGAAGTTTACCCAGGTGTTCATCTCGTTCCAGCCAACGTTGCCAACCATATGATCGACGTACGTCAGCCCCACTTCCTGCGGCCGGTGTTCGGGTTCCCAGCGTTTGTAACCGGGCAGAAAAATACCGTTGTACTGACTCCGCTGGACAAAAATATGGACCGTATCGCCGTAGGTATGAATGCCCGACCGGACCACAAAGCCGTCGGTGTCTTCTTCGCGCGTGGGTTCCATAAACGGTTTTGCGCCCCGATTTGTCGTTTCTGCGTAAGCCTTTGCGGCATCATCGACCCAGAGCGCCACCACCCGTACGCCGTCGCCGTGCTGGTCGATGTGTTCGCCGATCTCCGTGCCACCGTGCAGCGGTGAAGTCAGCACCAGCCGGATTTTGCCCTGCACGACCACGTACGATTCGCGGTCGCGCCAGCCCGTTTCCAGTCCGGCGTGGGCCAGCGGCTGAAACCCGAACGCCGTCTGAAAGTAGTGCGCCGACTGAAGGGCGTTGGCCACGTACAATTCAATATAATCGGTACCGTTCAGCGGCAGAAAGTCGGTTTCTGCGTCGGTCCGTGGTTTTGCTTCGATCTGTTCTACCGTGTTCATAGTTGTTGATGGGTTTATTCAAGCCAGGATTGATAATAGGTGCCATCGTCGAGCTGTAGGGCTGCTTCGGTCAGCATCAGGGGCCGGAAGGTGTCGACCATCACGGCGTATTCCTGCGTTTCCTTTTTGCCAATGCTCCGTTCCATCGCGCCCGGATGCGGTCCGTGCGGAATACCGCCCGGGTGGAGCGTGAGGTGGCCCGGCGCAATGTCGTTGCGGCTCATAAAGTCGCCGTCGACGTAATAAATCACTTCATCGGAGTCGATGTTGGAGTGGTTGTACGGGGCCGGAATCGCTTTCGGGTGGTAGTCGTAGAGCCGTGGGCAAAACGAGCAGACGACAAAGGCGTCGGTCTGGAACGTCTGGTGCACCGGCGGGGGCTGGTGGACGCGGCCCGTGATCGGTTCAAAGTTTAAAATTGAAAAGCCGTACGGAAAATTATACCCGTCCCAGCCCACCACGTCGAACGGATGCGTGGCATACACCAGCGAATGCAGCGCGCCCTGCTTCTTGATTTTTATCAGAAAATCGCCGGTTTCGTCGTGGGTTTCCAACTCCTGCGGACGTTTGATGTCCCGTTCGCAAAACGGCGAATGTTCGAGCAACTGCCCAAACTGGTTGCGGTAGCGTTTGGGCGTATAAATCGGGGAGTGCGATTCCAGGTACAACAGACGGGGCTGCGTTCCTTCATCGAACTCGATTTGGTAAATCATGCCGCGCGGAATGATGAGGTAATCGCCGTATTCGAACGGGATGGTACCCAGCAGGGTCCGCAAGCGCCCCGAGCCGCGGTGAATAAACAGCAACTCATCGGCGTCGGCGTTTTTGTAGAAGTAATCGGTGGTTGAGCGGGTGGGGGCCGCTAAACCGAGAATGACATCCTTGTTAATCAGCAGGGAAACCCGGCTTTCCAGCAAGTCACCCGGGAAAGGTTCGAGGTTGAAACCGAGTAGTTTGCGCGACAGCATGTTTTTCTCAACGGCCACGGCGGGCGTTGCCTCCACACTTTCCAGCACGGCTTTCACCATCGTAGGCCGGTGAATGTGGTACAGCAGCGACGACATTCCCTCGAAACCAATCGTGCCAAACAACTGCTCATAGTAAAGACCCGGCGCGCCATGCTGCCCCGTCGGTTTTTCAAACTGGGTGTGCCGCTTCGGCGGGATTCGGCCAAGGGTGTGATAGAAGGGCATGGCGTTAATAAATTACCAGTTGTTGATTGCTTTACTAACTATTGTTATGCTTACAATTATAGAAAATAATTCCTGATTATTGAACAATTTATAGATTAAATTTTCTTATAAACTGATTTTGTGGATTTCGATCCCGCTATGGTCATTTAATGAGCAGTCATGTCGACTCCAATCAGCATTTGTTTATTTTTGCCCGACTAAGAACTTCTATTCACAGAATTTTCAACGGAGAAAACCTGATGCAACCCACACTTCTGATTTTGGCCGCCGGAATTGGCAGCCGCTATGGTGGAATCAAACAACTGGATCAATTTGGTCCGAACGGTGAGACAATTATCGATTACTCTTTATATGATGCCATCCGCGCTGGTTTTGGCAAAGTTGTATTCATCATCCGCGAAGAGTTACGGAGGGATTTTGAGGGAATTTTTCTGCCTAAGTTAGCCGGTAAAATCGAGGTTGATTTCGCGATCCAGGCGCTGGATTCGTACGTGCCGGAAGGAGTCGGGCCGGTTCAGCGCACGAAGCCGTGGGGAACGGGCCATGCCATGCTGTGTGCCTGGCAACAAACCGATACGCCGTTTGCCATCATCAACGCCGATGATTTCTATGGTCAGGAAGCGTTCGAGATTCTGGCGAACTTTCTGGTCAACGATACCAACGACGACCTGCACGCGCTGGTGGGGTACGAAATTCAGAACACGCTGTCCGATTACGGTTCGGTATCGCGCGGAGTTTGTGAACTGAATCCGGACGAAACCCTGGAGTCGGTGGTGGAGCGAACCAAGATTTACCGACTGAACGAAGGGGAAAATGCCGGGCAGATTGTTTTCGAGGAACCGGACGGGTTGACGCCCCTGGCTCCCGAGACACCGGTATCGATGAATTTCTGGGGTTTCAAACCGGCGGTGTTTCCGTTGGTGCAGGAGCAATTTTCCGATTACGCCCGGGCCAATTACAATTCACCGAAAGCCGAGTTTTACATCCCGACCATCATGACCAACCTGATTGAGCGGAACCAGGGCCGGTGTAAAGTCTTCCGGAGTCGTTCGGAGTGGTTTGGGGTTACGTATCCGGAGGACAAACCAATGGTGCAGGCTTCCCTCAAACGGCTGCATGATACCGGTAAGTATCCTGAGAAATTATGGTGATTTTCGGAAAACAACACCAAGATTCGTAGATATGGCTTCATTTCTAAACCGGGTTTTTCGGAATTAAGGAAAATTTTGGTCAAAAGAGCCAGAATTTGCAGGCAAAAAAAGTCAGAATGAAAAAAGTCCCGGCCAGCATGGCCGGGACTTTTTTCATTACCGGAAGATTGCGTTGTACTTTTTTAGATTACGTGGTATTTATCTCAGAAAAATAGCATTTCACTTTTCAAAGTATTAGTAGTAAACAACCGTAAAGTGTTGTACTTTTTTTAGTTTAACGTACAAATTATAAACAACTTTCTAGAAGTTAACATTTAGGTAATTGACTTGTATTCAGTAGGGTGTAAATTTGCATCAACAAAGCAGTCGACAAGAGTTTAGTAGGGTAAGCATTTTGTTTATTGTACTATAACGAGTCTGAATACAACCTTAAGAAAGAACATGAAAACTATCAAAAATAATGTGCTGTTGGGCTTAGCCGTGCTGGCTACCACTTCCTTTGTAGCTATTGCCCCTTCTGCTAATGCCCGTGTACTGGACGGCCCCAAAGCCGAAACGAAAGCCGCTTCTGTATCCATCCGTGAAGTAGGTAACCTGAAATTTAAAGTCGCTTTGAACCAGCCGAGCAACGAGCGCGTCTTTGTTTCAATCGTCGATGACTCAAACAACAAACTGTACAACGGCACGCTGAGCAAAAAAGATCAGGCGGGTCGGGTATTTGACCTTTCACAACTGGCCGACGGTCGGTATGTAATCGAAGTATCGTACGGCAAAGAACGTGTTTCTCAGTCGTTCGCTATCCAAACGCAAGTAAGCCGTGTGGTTCTGGCGCGGAACTAATCCCTCGGGTGCTGCCGCGATAGCCCGCTAATTCTCGTCCACTTTGTCAATAAAGCGAAAAGGGCCCGTTCTGAGAACGGGCCCTTTTCGCTTTATTGGATGATAAACGGCACCGACTATGCATCATATAGCCTTCAACTGATTATCCTTCCCAAATCACCGTTTCGTCCCGTTCCAGCCAGGGTTGCAGGTGGGGCTGGTAGCGAGACTCAATGATTTTGCGCCGAATTTTCAGCGAGGGCGTCATCATGTCGTTGTCAACGGTCCAGGGGTCTTTGACAATGACGGCTTTTTTCACCCGCTGATAAGTATGCAGTTGCGGATTCAGGGACCTGAGCGTTTCTTCCAGACTTTGCGAGACATCTTCTTTGTCGGCCTGCATACCCGTTTCCGACAGCACGATCAGGGCAATCGGCTGCGGCAATTCCTGCACCGCCACGCAAATCTGATCTACGTAGTTATTCTCGGCAAAACCGGTTTCGATCTCGGCGGGGGCCACGTATTCGCCTTTGGTGGTTTTGTATATTTCTTTCACCCGGCCCGTAATCGTCAGATAACCGTCTTCGTCCAGCGAACCGACGTCACCGGTATGAAGCCAGCCGTCGGTGTCCAGCGTAGTTGCCGTCATATCCGGTTCCCGGAAATAGCCCCGCATGGTCCAGTCGGAACGGGTTAGCAGTTCGCTGGTAAGGGGGTCGAACCGGAGCTGAATTCCCGGGTAGGGTAGCCCAACGGTGCCATCTTTGATGGCGTGGGCGGGCATGACCGACACCACGCCCAAATTTTCGGTCATGCCGTACGCTTCCTGAATGTGAATGCCCAACTGCCGGAACCACTGGATGATCGGTATGGGGGTGGGAGCCGCGCCGGTCAGGATCAACCGGGCGTTATTCAGACCGAGCGCCATCCGGAGCCTGCGTTTGATCAGGCTCGACACCAGCGGAATCTTCAGGAGTCGGTCGAGCTTCTCCTGCGGAATCTTCTTGAGGATATTCTGCTGAAACTTCAGCCAGATCCGGGGTACGCCCAGAAAGTGCGTCGGGCGGGCCGCAGCCAGATTCCGGGCGAAAGTCGCCATCGACTCAACGAAATAGACTGTTCCCCCCGTAATGAGGCTGAGCGCTTCCACCAGGTTGCGTTCGGCAACGTGACAGAGCGGCAGGTAGGAGAAAAACCGGGGATCGGGCACATTAACCCGCATCTGCGGCAGGGTGGCGTCAATGGCGCTGATCATCGCCCGGTAAGGCATCTTAACGCCCTTGGGACTGCCCGTTGTGCCCGACGTGTAAATAATTGTAAATAAGTCTTCCGAATGAGGTTGTGGGTTATCCGTCATGGGTTCGTAGTGCTCCAGAATGTCATTCCAGGGCGTAGCGTCCGGGTCGGGGGGCATCGTTTCACCGGTTTGGGGCGGAAAAGTAATGCGGTGAATATGTGGAGAAACACCGGCTTTCATTTCCGGCCATTTGTCGAGTTTGCCGACAAACAAAACCGAACAATCGCTATGGTCCAGCACCTGCCGGAGTTGACCCGCCGTCAGGGTTGGGTAAAAAGGAACAGAAACGTGGCCGCTGAGCAAAATAGCTAAGTCGGCAATGATCCAGTGAGCACAGTTTTTAGAAAGCAGACCAATGTTGCTTTTCGGGGGAAGGCCCAGCGAGTTGAGGTAGGTTGCCAAGACACGGGCCTGTTTTCCGACTTCGCGCCAGGTGTAATCGCGGTAACGGTCGCCTTCGGGTTGACGCAGATAGACTTTCTTGGGCTGTTGTCTTTCCCAATAATAAAAATAGTCAAGCAGCGTCCGCCCTTTCTGAAAATCAGAGCGTAACGTGTTCATAATAAAGAGTTCGGGCTGGATTTTGAAATTTAAAAATAGTATTTGTTTTTGAAATAATTGTAGATATTGTGGAAATAATTATTTTAAAATCCCACTCATTATAGCCATACGCTAATAAAAGATGCTGATTCCTAGAAGAATGGAGTTTTCGAGGAAGATTGCCGATGGGAGCGCGGTAAAAAACAGGATAAAATGAAATCGTTTGTCTGATAAATCCCGAAAATTTTACTTGCCACTATAACTGAATGCGGGCGGACGCTTAAGGTTTTCAGCGGTAGGAGAGGAATTTCAGTGCGTTGTTGCCTTCCTGCTGCGCTTTCTTTACTTTTAGCAACAGGGCACGTCGTCCGGTTTTGCAACTTGTAGTGTTTCGATGCGATCGCTGATCTGTCTTCTGCTGTTTATTGCTTCCTTGTCGTTCGGGCAGGCGCCGAAAAATTTGAAGAGCGATATCAAATTGCCGAAAGATGCCGCTTACACCACCGCTCCCAACGGTTTTCCGGTTTTCGATACACCTGCTCAGGTGGTCAATGCCTTCAACTACGCCCGGCGCCAGGAGGAAAAGCAGATGAAACTACCCGCCAACAGCCTGGGGAGCTTGTCGTTACCGGAAAAGTATCTATCGCTTTTGCCCGCCGATCGGGCCCTGTTTATCACCAACAGCGAACGCACCGCGCGGGCGGGTGTCAATTATGGGGCGGGAAAAACGCTCGGCCTGCCGCTCGAAGGGCTGGAAACAAACCTGAACGCCGTTGCGCAGGGCCATGCTGCCGACATGACGGCTCACCATTTCTTCAGCCACACCAGCCAGAACGGCCGCACGGCTTTGCAGCGCATTAACGCCAAAACTGTATTCAGCGGCAAATGCTACGAATTTATGTCGCGGGCCGAAAATATTTACATGTTTTGCTATTATTCGAGCGACAAACCCGTGTTGGAAATACCCACTTTTCTGGTGGAACAGGCCGTCTTCTCCTGGCTGTACCAGGACGCTTCGGTAGCCTGGGGGCACCGTGAAACGCTGTTGATTCAGGACAAGGATGCGTCGGGTGGACAGGGTTTTCACAACAACCGGGGGGCGGCCGCCAGCGAAGGATTGCTGGGCGTCGGTTTGGCAACAAAAGCCGACTACGGCCCCTGTTCCAGGATTTCGGGTTACCAGCGGGTGGGTCATGTAGTGGTGATGAACCTGGTTGATCCCGCGCCCGACTGTTCTTATAGCCTTCCCTAACGTTTCTCCTGAACCAGTTGTCTTTCTCCATCCGAACCGGTTCCGGTCCGGAAAATACCTGCCTATTTTTCTTCAGAACACACCCCAAATTCAGTCCACTGGCGGGAAGGCAGAATTGAGTAAAGCCCGACAGGACAGGACGAATCTTTGTCGTCGAAATTCAGTAGGTGACAAGTAGAACGTTTCTCGGCACTTCTTTTGTGACAAACTTTATCTATAAAAAATGCTAAATGAAACACTTCTCCGCCTACACTGCCGAGGAGTTAGCCGCTGACGAATTATTCATTCGGTGGGTTCAACATCCTGATGATGCCGAGGTCTCGGCGTACTGGGAGGGTTGGCTGGCCTACCATCCGTATAAAGAAGACACCGTGGCGTTAGCCCGCGAACTGGTGCATCTGGCATCAAATCCGGGTTCTCAGCCACTGGAAGGGGAGGAGGTCGTATCGTTGTGGGGAAGAATCCGGTCATCGATCCAGGAAATGCCGGAGTTGCAGCCGTTGCAGCCCGAAATTCAGACCTGGGTGACCAACTGGTACATTTTCCGCTGGGTGAGTGCTGCGGCCGCTATTGTCCTGTTCATTGGCTGGGTGCTCTGGATGCAGGGATCGCACGCTATGGAAACCATTCGGACCCCGTACGGGGTCGCTAAAACCGTTAAACTACCGGACGGAACCATGGTAAAACTGATTGGGAACAGCCAGCTCCGATTTGCCCGTGTGTGGTCGGAGGAAGTGCCGCGGGCGGTCTGGCTCGAAGGAGAAGCTTTTTTTACCGTAGCCGAACGTCCGGGTTCCGGCGAGGACAGTAAGTTCCGGGTTCATACCAACACCCTGACGGTTGAAGTCCAGGGGACGCGGTTCAACGTATCGCAGGGTAAAAAAGGAACGCGCGTCATGTTGTCGTCCGGGAAAATAAAACTGATGCTGAACGATGATCCGCAGGTGATCGAAATGAAACCGGGTGAGTCCGTGGAGATTCCGGCGCCGATTACGATTCCGCACAAAACCTCATCCATACATACCTCGGTGAAGGTTCAGAATCTGCCGATTAGCTAAACAATACACCTTGTTCATAACCAGTCTCTATTAACTAATTTAAACTAAACCAACCATCTCTACATGTATGAAAGGTAGGATTACTAGTCTTCATTCTCCATGGATGAACGGGAGAAGTGTCTTCAATCAGTTGAGTACGTACGGTCTGGCCGGCTTGTTAATCGGAAGCTACCCGCTACAGGCCGCTACAAAACCTGACGCAGCCCGGGCCGTTTACAGACACCCGTTGGCCGTTGTCACCACAAATCCAGCCGCTCAGGAGCGAACCATCTCCGGACAAACACTGTCTGCGGAAGACAACGCTCCGTTGCCGGGCGTAAACGTCGCCGTGAAGGGCACGACCCGCGGCACCACCAGCGATGCCGAAGGCAAGTTTCGAATTGCCGTTCCAGACAACAACGCGGTGCTGGTGTTCTCGTCAGTTGGCTTTATCACGCAGGAAATTACGGTTGGGGCGCAGTCGGCGGTCAGCATCAAGATGGCCGTTGACCAACGGACGCTGAATGAAGTGGTCGTGGTTGGGTACGGGGTGCAAAAGAAAAGCCAGGTAACGGGCGCTATTTCGTCGGTCGGTTCCAAAGAAATTGCCGAACTACCGATTACCAACGCCCGGCAGGCGCTTCAGGGCCGGGCGGCCGGGGTCGACGTGGTGCAGAGCAGCAGCAAACCGGGTACGGGACCGGTGGTTCGGATTCGCGGCCGTCGCTCGATCAATGCCTCCAATGATCCGCTGTACGTAGTGGACGGAATTCCGATGGCGGGTAGCATTGATGACATCAACCCCAATGATATCCAGTCGATGGAAGTTCTGAAAGATGCCTCGGCAACGGCTATTTACGGCTCGCGGGGCTCAAACGGGGTGGTCCTGATTACCACAAAACGCGGAAAACCGGGTAAAACGGTTGTTAGTTACGACGGCTACTACGGTCTTTCCGACCGGCTTGGCCAGATCGACGTTTTCAACGGAGCGGAGTTCGCCGAATACAAACGGGAGTCGCGCCGGGCGGTTAATCAGTACACCACGGATGAAAAACTCTTTGAGCCGGTCGAACTGGACGGGATCAAGAACAACCGGAGCACGGATTACCAATCGTATCTGTTGCGGCAGGGAAATATCCAAAGCCATCAGATCGGGGTGCAGGGCGGAAGCGAAAAAACGCAGTTTGCCATTTCGGGCAACTACTTCAGAGACGTGGGCGTCGTCAAAAATCAGGATTTCACGCGGTACACGTTCCGGATCAACCTTGATCACCAGATCTCACCCAGAATCAAAATCGGAACGTCGACCCTGGGCGTATATAGCACGCGTAATGGTGAAAACTTCAACCCCCTGGGCGGGGCTTACGCGGAAAACCCCCTGGGTAAACCGTATGATGATAACGGCAAGATGATCTTCCTGCCAACCTCCGACGGTTTACGGACGAACCCGATTGCGGAAATTATTCCCGGTGCGCAGGTTGATCTGACCAAGCGGATCCGGCTCTTCAACAGCATTTACGGGGAATGGAACATCCTCAATGGGCTGAAATACCGCGTCAACTTCGGACCGGACCTGTCAAATCGGCGGATTGGTCGGTTTGTTGGTAGCCAGACCAATGCCCGTCGCGGGGCGGATCCAACGGCTTATTCGTTCAACGAATACCAGTTCAACTGGACGCTGGAAAACATTTTGACCTACAACAAGACCCTGAAAGACGTGCATAGCATCAACGTTACGGCTTTGCAGTCGGTGCAGAAAGACGATTACGAAACCAACCAGATCGATGTAACGGGGGTGCCGGCCGAATCACAGCAGTTTTATAACTTGGGTCAGGCTTCGCTCATCAACAGCGTGGGTAGTAACGTCCGGCGGTGGGTGCTCAATTCCTACATGGCCCGGGTTAACTATGACTACCAGGAACGGTATCAAGTGACACTGACGGCGCGGTACGACGGCTCGTCACGGTTTGGGGAAAACACGAAATACGGCTTCTTCCCGTCGGCGGCCGTGGGCTGGAACATCGACAAGGAGGGCTTCATCAAGCGGCAGACCTGGATTGACCTGCTGAGACTGCGGGCCAGTTACGGAACCATCGGCAGTACCGCCATTGATCCTTACCAGACGCAGGCGCAACTGGCCCGTACAACCTACGCCTTTGGTGCAACGGGGGCCTTTGGGTACCGGCCGTTTACCATCAGCAACCCGGATTTGAAGTGGGAGACGACAACAACTGGGAACATCGGATTGGATTATAGCTTCTTCCAGGGCCGTCTTTCCGGAGCACTGGAATACTACCGGGCCGACACCCGCGATCTGTTGCTGTTTGATCAGTTGCCCCTGACGAGCGGTTTCGATCGGGTATTGCGCAACGTGGGTAAAACGCGCAACCAGGGTATCGAGTTAACGGTATCGACGGTTAACGTGGATGCGCCGAGCGGCTTCCGCTGGACAACCGATTTACAGTTTACCCGCAACCGCGAGTCCATTCTGGAGTTGTTTAACGGGAAAGTGGATGATGTAGGCAATTCCCGGTTTATTGGTCAGCCGCTGACGGCGTACTTTGATTACAAGAAAATCGGTATCTGGCAGACCAATGAGGCTGATGAGGCCAAGCGCTACCAGAGTGCAGTAGGCCAGATCAAGATTCAGGACACAAACGGCGATGGTAAAATTGATCCGGTTGATCGGGTCATCCTGGGATCGCAGGTGCCCAAATTCAGCGCCGGTATCACCAACCGGTTTGAGTACAAAGGCTTCGATTTGTCGTTCTTTGTCTTTGCGCGGATTGGCTACATGTTCCGCAGTATTTTCCACCAGGACTTCCTGACGCTGGCCGGTCGCTATAATTCGCTGGATGTTGATTACTGGACGGCCAACAATCCGACCAACGAATTTCCGCAGCCGAACGTGAACCAGGAGTTCCCGCCTTTCCGGTCAACCCTGCTGTATTTTGACGGGTCATTCGTGAAAATCCGGAACATCAATTTCGGCTATAACGTCCCGACAACGCTAACCAACAAGTTGCGCATTAGCTCGTTGCGCGTATTTGCCAGCGTTCAGCAGCCCTTCATTTTCTCGGAATACCGGACGAAATACAAAGGGGTCGATAGCGAAACCGACGGTGATGTGAACGCCAACCAGTCGCCCGCAGTCCGGCAAACTACTTTCGGTATCAACCTGAAATTTTAATTCCCATTAACGAACACGATGAAAACCTATAAATCATTATTAGTTGCGGGCGCGCTGCTGTTCAGCGCTACGGGTTGCAACGACTTACTAAACGAAGTGCCGGTTTCGCAGGTGGGTAGCCAGTATGCCAATTCGCCCAACGGATTTGAAGCGGTTGTCAAAGCGGCTTATGCTTCCCTGCGGGAGTACTATGGCCGGGAAGATGCCATGACGCTGACCGTTTTTGGAACGGATACGTACACGATGGGGGCCGATGGTAGTTTTAAATTTGTGAATCAGTATACTTCGCAGATTGATGGCCGGCTGGGGCCGACGAACAACATCTGGAATGCGTTCTACGGTGCGATCAACACCATCAATGTGGCGCTGGATGCGGCTGACGGGATTGCCGGTCTGGATGAAACCATCAAAAAGCGTCGGGTAGCCGAGCTGAAGTTTTTGCGGGGACATCATTACTTTATCCTGGTGCAGATGTTTGGACCCGTCTCGTTGCTGACCAAAGGGAACCTGACGCCCACTAAGGAGTTTAGCCGTGCTCCGGTGAAAGATGTGTACGCACAGATCGTTTCCGACCTGGAAAGCTCCCTGACTGATCTGGCTACGCCAACGTCCGAATACGGCCGGGTTACCAAAGGAGCGGCCGAACACCTGCTTGCGAAAGTGTACCTGACCAAAGCGACGGATAAGGATGCCGCTGCGGCCGATGATTTTGCCAAAGCAGCGACGTACGCGCAGAATGTCATTAAAAACTACACGTATAACCTGTTGCCGGATTTCTCGAGCGTTTTCGCGCAAGGTGGAGGTGAGGTAAACAGTGAGGTTATTTTTGCTACCCAGTATACTTCCGAGCCCATTACCAATATTGGAACGGGTTACAATTCGACGACTACCAACACGGTTACCATCAATGGCAACCAGACGCACCTGTACTTCGTAATGGAGTACGACAATCAGGCGGGGATGCAGCGCGATGTGTTGAACGGACGCCCGTTCAGACGGTTTATGCCGACTAACTACATGCTGAATGTTGTGTTTGCCGAAAAAAACCGTACGATTGATTCCCGGTATAAAAAGTCGTTCAAAGACACGTACTACGTGAACAACCCCACCAAAACGACGCCGATTTTCGACAATTCGAAAACCTCGTTGAAGTTTGTGGCGGGCGATACGGCTATTTTTCTTCCCGGTTACGAAATGCCGCTGGAGGAGCGGGCCAAACGACGCTATCAGGTACTGGTGCCTAGTCTGTACCGACCAAACCTGTTCCCGGCCCTGGTGAAGTTTATGGACCCGTTGCGTCCAGACCGGACCTACGAACCGGGTAGCCGCGACTTTATCATGTTCCGCTTGGCCGAAACGTACCTGATTGCGGCCGAAGCGCTGATTAAGCAAGGCAAACCGGCCGAGGCTGTGCCGTTCATCAATGCCGTTCGTCGTCGGGCCGCCTGGCCGGGCAAACAGGCCGAAATGGAAATCACGACCGCCCAGGCAACGATGGATTTTATTATGGAGGAGCGCGAACGGGAGTTGGCGGGCGAAATGCACCGCTGGTTCGATCTCAAACGCTGGGGTGTACTGGTAGAACGCGTGAAAGCCTACAACCCCGACGGAGCACCCAATGTTAAGGATTTCCACGTTCTGCGCCCGATTCCGCAGGATCAGATTGACCGGACGGCGGGCGGATCGGCCAGCTATCCGCAGAATCCGGGGTATTAAGCCCGAACGTTATCCGCTGCAACGGCCCCTGAACCGACAAGTGTGTTCAGGGGCCGTTTGCTAAGCGATGTGAGTAGATTCACCCCCGGCTTTCCTTCCTTAACCGGGTTCGGTTAACGACCACTACACTCCAACCTTATTCGGTTAACTGAATCAGATCGATTATGCAGAATACCGTTAACAGACGTCAATTTCTTGCCACCGCCGGTTTATCGGCGCTTGTTCTGGGCACGAAAACGAATCTACTGGCCGAAACCGCTAAGAAGTCCGGCTTGAAAATTGGCTACTCCGGCATTACCTGGGGCGGCAAAGATGAGCAGGCCATCAGGGAGCTTGCTTCGCTAGGGTACAAAGGAATTCAACTGCGGGCCAATACGTTTGCGCCTTATAAAACCAAGCCGTCTGAACTGAAAGCACTGCTGGACCAACACCGCCTGCAACTGGCCATGTTTTCGAGCGGTAACGTAGAAGTTGATCCGGCGAAGTTTCAGAGCACGGTGGATATGCACGTGGCCCACGCCAGTTTCGTAAAAGCGCTGGGCGGTTCGGCGTTCCAGATGACCAATAGCCTGCGGAAAAACGGGCAGGCACCAACGACCGACGAACTCAAGAAGCTGGCGCAGATAATGAACGAAATCGGCAAGCAAACCGCCGATCTGGGTGTTCAGGCAACCTACCACAACCACATGAAACAGTGGGGGGAAACACCGGAAGAGGTGGACGTGCTGGTGCAGGAAATGAATCCAAAATACGTTAAGCTGCTGCTGGACATTGCCCACTACAAACAGGGCGGGGGCGATCCGGCCAAAGCCGTGCTGCAATACAAGGACGTGCTGCACGCGCTGCACCTGAAAGACACCAAAAGCCCGCTACCCGAAAAGCCCGACGATCCGAAAGCCTACAAGTTTGTGGAGCTGGGACAGGGTAACGTGGATGTTCCGGCGGTGTTTGCGGCCCTGGATAAAATCAAGTTCAAAGGGTGGGGCGTTGTGGAATTGGATGGCGTGCCCGATCCAAATAAAACACCCCTGCAATGCGCGCAGATCAACAAAGACTACATTACTAAAACGCTAAACTTCCCACTTTAAAACCCTGCTTAACGCAGATAACTCCGCTTACCTCCGCGAAATAAGTTTAAAAAGTCCTTTCGCAGAGTTGAGCGGAGAATAGCGACGTTCGGCGGAGAACAGATTATGAAAACATTCTTGATGACGGCAGCTTTGCTGGTTGGGCTAATGGCCGCCGAAAAACCGCAGGCCCCCAACACCCTGACCGAGAAAGAGAAAAAGGAGGGGTGGAAGCTCCTGTTCGATGGAAAAACCACCAAGGGCTGGCGGGGCGCTTACAAGGACAAATTCCCCGAGAAAGGCTGGCTTGTTCAGGATGGTACGCTAACCATCAGCAAATCCGACGGGTCGGAGTCGACCAACTTTGGGGACATTGTGACCGACGGCGAACACAGCGATTTCGATCTGACGTTTGAGTTTAAACTGACCGAAGGGGCCAACAGCGGATTGAAGTATTTTGTGGTGGAAGAAACGCCCAAACCGGCGGGGTCGGCCTACGGACTGGAGTACCAGGTGCTGGATGACGACAAACACCCGGATGCCAAAAAAGGGAATAACGGAAACCGTACCGTTGGATCACTCTACGACCTGATTGCGGCCAAAGACAAAACAGCCAACCCGATTGGCGAATGGAACCAGGCCCGCGTTGTGTCGAAAGGCAAGCACGTTGAGCACTGGCTGAATGGCAAAAAGGTGGTGGACTACGAACGGGGCAGCGAAGCGTTCCGGGCGCTGGTGGCGCAGAGCAAATACAGCGCTCCTTCGTATAACGCACACGGTCGGTTCGGAGAAGCCCCCAAAGGGCACATTCTGCTTCAGGACCACGGCGATCGGGTGTCGTTCCGGAATATGAAAATTAAAGCGTTATAAAAAGTCGTAAGCCAAAAACGATCAGCGGATTATAGTAGACTTTCACCGAATAAGTCTTTCCATTAATGGTCTCTTGGCAACCTTCAGACGTATACAACTTACAAACAACTAAACGACATACCGTATGGAAAATCGTCGCGACTTTATAAAGAAATCTGCACTGGCCGGGCTGGGCATGAGCTTTTCAGCCGCCAGTTACGCCCGTATTCTGGGCTCTGCCGACCGCGTACGGGTTGGGATTGTTGGCTTCTCGGATCGCTTCCGGGGAGCGCTGGCACCGAGTTTTGCCGCACACGCCAAAGAACTTAACTTCGAGTTTGTGGCGGTATCCGACATTTGGAGCCGTCGGCGCGAGGAAGCCGAAGCCCACCTGAAAAAGAACGGCTGGATCAGCGATAACTTCGTAAAATGCCGCAACAACGAAGAGCTCTACGACCGGAAGGACGTGGACGCGGTAATCATCAGTACCGCCGATTTCCAGCATGCGCTGCACTGCGCGGAAGCCGTGGACGCCGGACGTGATGTGTACGTGGAAAAACCGTTTGCGGAGTCGCTGGAAGATGCCCGCAAAGCGCTGAAAGCCGTTGAGAAAAGCAAGAAGATCGTGCAGGTTGGCTCGCAGCGCCGGAGTACACCGAACTACTGGGCCGCCAATGAATTCATCAAATCCGGTAAGTTTGGCGACATCGCCATGGTGGAAATGACCTGGAACGTCAACCAGCCGGGTCGGTGGCGCCGGGCCAAGCTGGTCTCCGAAATCAAAAAAGAAGATACGGACTGGAAACGGTATCTGATGAACCGCCCGATGGTGGAGTGGGATCCGCGCAAGTATCTGGAATTCCGCTTGTTCTATCCTTACTCGTCCGGTATTCCGGGGCAGTGGATGTCGCACCAGATCGATACGGTACACTGGTTCAGTGGCCTGGAGCACCCGCGCAGTGTGGTGGCTAACGGCGGTATTTACGTCTGGAAAGACGGTCGGGTAAACCCCGATACGTTCACGGCCGTGTTCGATTATGGTCCAGATGACGACAAGTCAAAAGGGTTCCAGGTGCTGTACAGCTCCCGGATGACCAACGAAGCGGGCGGGACCAAGGAATTGTACTACTCAAACGGGGGTATGATTAACCTGGACACCAACAAAATCAGCTCCGAAGGCGGTCTGGAAGCCCGGGCAGCGCAGGAAATGGGCATGAAACCGAATCTGCTGGCGGATCAGACACTGGCGACCACCGGCGAGAAGCAGGTAACATCGGCCAACACCGGTGCCGATCCGATGACGTCGCGGCACATGCGCAACTGGATGGAGTGCGTTCGCAGCCGGAAAGAACCCAATGCGCCCGCGAAAGCCGGATACAACCACTCGGTGGCCAGCATTATGTCGACCATTGCCTACCAAACCGGCGAGCGCGTGACCTACGACAGCGCCAAGCAGGAGATCCTGGCGAGTGGAAAAACCGTAAAAGTTTAACGTAAAGAGAAACTGACCGGAACGCGGATTAAACGGATTTAGCAGATTGAAACGGGGTATCGTTTTTGATCGGGGCGATTCGTTCAATCCGCGTTTCCATAACTACCCATTCTGAAAATGAAAAAACTGACGCTGTACTTTCTCCTGATGACCACCGGCGTGATGGCCCAGAAGCAACGCGTTCAACTGGTAAACAACGAAGCGCAGAAACGAGTGGAGGTGACCGTCGATGGCAAACCGTTTACGGCGTACATCTACCCCGGGCCGGACGTGCTGAAAAAACCGGTCTTGTATCCGATCCGGACGGCGGGCGGTAACTTCATCACGCGCGGCTGGCCAATGGACCCGCGGCCGGGTGAACGCGTCGATCACCCGCACCACGTGGGAATGTGGCTCAACTACGGCGACGTCAACGGCCATGACTTCTGGAACAACTCCAACGACGTTAAAGGCCACGGCGGACCGTTCGGAACGATTGTGCACACGGGTATCAAATCCCTGAAGAGCGGGGGAGATCAGGGCGAATTGGCAATAATGGCCGACTGGCTCGATAAAGACGGCAAACCGATGCTGCAGGAAACCACCACGTTTATATTCAGCGGAACACCGAAGGAACGCAGCATTGAACGCATAACGACCTTGAAAGCGCTGAACAAGGATGTGACGTTCAAAGACAACAAGGAAGGAATGGTGGCAATCCGGCTGGCGCGCCAGCTGGAACACCCCTCCAACAAGCCGGAAGTCTTTACGGACGCCAGCGGAGTGGCAACCAAAGTTGCGCAGATGGATAACTCCGGCGTTACCGGGAAATACAAAAGCAGCGAAGGCGTTGAGGGAGAAAAAGTATGGGGAACCCGCGCCAAATGGATGAACCTGACGGGGGTTATTAACGGCGAGAACGTCTCGGTAGCTATTCTTGATAATCCCAAAAATGTGGGCTATCCAACCTACTGGCACTCCCGGGGGTACGGTTTGTATGCCGCCAACCCGTTGGCTCCCAGCATCATGAGTGAAGGTAAGGACAAGCCGATGAACTACACGCTACCCGCCGGCAAGTCGGTAACATTCCGGTATAGAGTCCTGATCACCTCGGGCGCGGTTTCGGATGAGTCACTGAGCCAGAAAATTAACTAAACGGTTCGCCCGGCCAGCAATGGGATAGGTTGGCCTTTTGAAAGATTTAAAGCCATCTGATGCATCAGATGGCTTTTTTATTCTGATCCGTTGGCGTTCTGAGGTCAGTTTAATTGGGCACTAACCGGGGTTTTGTACGAAAATTGCGTTTGTTTGTTGATTATCCACGAACGGAAAGCCGGGCTTTTACCGCCCATAGTAGATAATTCCTCGTCGATCTGACGAAGCAGAAAACTCAGTTGATGAATTAGCATCCATTGTTGTTTCACCTGCTGCTTGGGTTGCGTGGTCGGCCCCGTTTCCGATGTTTCGTTTACCAATTGCCGAACGGTACTCCGCAAGTGGTATTGAATAACCACCAGCCGGCCCGCCATAGATTGGTCGACGGGGTGTTTCTCCAGAAAGAAAATGCCTTCGGCAATCAGTTGATTCCGGCGTTGCAAATGCTGGGTTACGGTAAGCCAGGCTTGATCCGCTTTGATCGAGTCATACGAGACCTTTCTCATGATAGTAGGTTATTTACAAGTTTAAGTACGGCTATCCTAAAATAGTAAATAATCCAAATAATATGCCAGTGTTTGTTGTAAAGTATAAAATTTTAGTTGGATATTTTACTACTGGTAATAGTTTCCTTTTCTTTCGTTGACGAAAGTAGCCAAACGGCTAGTCAGCGGCCAAAAGACGAAATTGGTCTGTAAAATCTACCAGGAGGACGGAGGAGAAAATTGGGGAAATGGAATGAATAGCAGCCGGAAAAGCGCCAGCTATTCAGTGAAGCAAAGAGTTGTTTACCAACAGGCCACTCTCCATGAGCTTACGGAAGTAGGGTAATTTTCGGGCCTCCTTGATGGTCGGTAATTGCGCTTCGTGGTAAATATCCGTTCCAACGAAAGAAATCAGTTGCTGGTCGATCATCCACTCCGCCAGATGACGGGATTCGCGGGAAGGCAGGCCCGTCAGGGAAAGAAGATTCACCTGAAATTTCACGCCCTGGCCGTGCAGGACACGAACCGCTTCGGGGTCCTTTTGCAGATAAATGTACTGCTCAGGATGCGCCATAACCGGAACGATATTTCGCTGCTGAAGCGCCGAAATCACCTTGTCCAGCTCGTAAGGACGCTTGACCAGACTGGTATCAAGCAGCAGGTAACGTTCGTTCCTGTTACCAAACGTTAGCAAGTCGGCATTGGAATAGAGAATTTTCAGCAGGTTAATTTCCACGAAATATTCGGCCGCTACTTCCACCTCGATGTCAATCTTTGATTTCTGCAATTCGTGTTTGAGCAAAGCCGACGAAGCCGAGATGCTGTCGATGGTGTTCTGGTAGTAGCCGTTCATGATGTGAAGCGTGGCCACTATTTTCCGATAACCTAAATCCGACAATTCGCGAAGAAGGCTGAGGCTGTGTTCGACCGAATCCGTCCCGTCCTGCCTGCCGGGCAGCAACTGGGCATGAACGTCAACATAGAGGCCGGAAACCGTACTTGGAGGAGCAGGCTTGGTAGGTTTGGCAAAGGCGCGGATAAAAAAATTAAAAGGCATTTTCTGAGTAACTAACAAGTTCAGAAAGCCGAGGAAGTACCCTTATTGGTTAGCACAACGACCCCGACCGTCGGGGAGTGAATGACATGAATCATGCCAGAGCGGTCGAGAGCGTTCTGAATGTGATTATTGGGAATCTCCAATTACCGAAGACTCCCGTATACTAAAAAAAGCCTTTGAGGAACGATCAGGACACGAATTGCGGGTACAACGCGCGAAAAGTAGTAAGTTCCTGATCTTTGTCAGACACGATCGGATTTTCAATTCCCCAGTCAATATTCAGATCCGGATCGTTCCAGATAATGCCCGACTCTGCCGCCTTGTTGTAAACGTTGGTGCATTTATAGCTGAAGATACTGTCTTCCAGCGCTACAAAACCGTGGGCAAACCCTTCTGGAATGTAGGCCATGTTGCTGGTTTCGCCATCCAGGATAAAGGCTTCGTACTTGCCGAACGTGGGCGACCCTTCGCGCAGGTCAACGGCAATGTCCATCACTTTTCCGACAATTACCCGCACTAGTTTGCCCTGAGCGAACGGTTCTTTCTGGAAATGCAGGCCCCGCAGGACACCTTTAACGGAAAACGACTGATTGTCCTGCACGAAACGGTCCGGTAATCCCAGGGCAGTATAAACGGGTTGGTTGTACGTTTCCAGAAAGCTACCGCGGGAATCTTTGAATGACTGAGGGCGTAGTTCAATCAACCCTTCGATTGATGTTTTGATGACCTGCATGAAATACCAGTTGAGCCTGAATTACCGGTTTGTCCGGTATCAGTCGACAAATTTAGGAAACTCTATCTACTTCCAGTAATTTTGGGCCTCACCTTTTTGAAGAAACCCACTATTTTTCGCATCCGATCGACCTATGACGGCTCAGGAGTTGTATCAGGCTATTGTAACTAAAAAATCCTATTTGTGTGTCGGTCTGGACACCGACATCCGTCGCATTCCGGCCCATCTTCAGCATGAGCCCGACCCGGTTGCCGCCTTTAACCGACAGATCATTGAAGCCACGGCGGAGTATGCCGTCGCCTACAAACCCAACATTGCGTTCTACGAAGCGCAGGGGCCGCGCGGTTGGGAGAGCCTGCAGCGAACGCTGGAATACATTCCGAAAGACTGCTTTACGATTGCCGATGCCAAGCGGGGTGACATTGGCAACACGTCAGGTTTATACGCCCGCACGTTTTTTGACCCGGCTTCGTCGGGGCTCGATTTCGATGCCGTTACGGTGGCGCCCTACATGGGCCGGGATTCGGTGGAACCTTTTCTGGAATTTGAGAATAAGTGGGTCATTCTGCTGGCACTCACGTCCAATGCGGGCAGTGCCGATTTCCAGCAGTTACCCGTTGAAGGGGAGAAGTTATACGAAAAAGTGATTAAAAGGTCGCAGACCTGGGCGGGAGCCGATCGGATGATGTACGTGGTAGGAGCAACCCGGGCTGATGAGCTGGCGCACATCCGGACGCTTATTCCTGATCATTTCTTGCTGGTACCGGGCGTTGGGGCGCAGGGCGGAAGCCTGGCTGACGTATCGCGTTACGGCATGAACAGCCAGTGTGGTTTATTAGTCAACGCATCGCGTAGCATTCTTTACGCTTCCAGCGGCACCGATTTTGCCCAGAAAGCTGCCGACGAAGCGCGGGCGTTACAGCAGGAGATGAAAACGCAGTTGGAGTTAAGAGGTGAGAAGTAAAAGTTGAGAGTTCTGGGGAGTGTGACTTTTGGGATGTTTTGGCTTCAAATAGTACGAAACAGTTGCCCTGTCAACTCATCACTCTTAATCGCGCGGGCGACCCCGTCGTAACTCCTACGTGGCTGAAGATTTTCTATATTTTATCTGGCAGTTTCAGTATTTCCGGAATACCGATCTGCGGACGGAGGAAGGCGAAACGCTCCGGGTGATTCATCCGGGATACCGAAATCCGGATTCCGGGCCGGATTTTACGCAGGCCCGGCTGCTGGTTGGCAATGTGGAATGGGTCGGAACGGTGGAAGCGCACATCCGGGCGGGTGACTGGCTGTTGCACCGGCACCACCAGGACCGGGCGTACGATAATGTCATTCTGCACATCGTATGGGAGCAGGAAGCGGTTGTTCTAAAACGCTCGGACGGGTCAACTATACCGACTTTATGCCTGAGCCAGCGCGTAGACCGCAGCCTGTTATACCGTTACCAGATTCTGCTGGCGGAGTCCGGAACGATACCGTGTGCGGGCCGGATTGCCGAAGTGGAGCCTCTGCGCCGGACGGCGATGTTCGATAAAGTACTGCTGCAGCGGCTGGAACGGAAAGCGGCCGGAGTTACGAGTTTATTTCGAAACGCGGGCCAGGACTGGGAGGAAACGACTTACCAACTGATGGCGTCGGCTTTTGGTTTTCAGGTCAATGCGGAGCCATTTGAACAGTTGAGTCGGCAGGTTCCGCTGAAAATACTGCACAAGCACCGCGATAACCTGCTTCAGTTGGAAGCCCTGCTGTTCGGGACCGCCGGACTGCTGCCCGGCACCCAACCGGACGACTATCAGGCGGCTTTGCAGCGGGAATATAACTTCCTGTCGGTGAAATATCAGTTGGCGGCCCGGCAATTACCGGCTCATTCGTGGAAGTGGGCCCGGCTGCGTCCGGCCAATTTTCCGACGCTTCGGCTAGCGCAGTTCGCCAAGCTGCTGACTTACAAAAACAGTTTATTTTCATTGCTGATCGAAACGGACGAGAGTGCGGCCCTGCTCCGGCATTTGCAGGTGAATCCGTCCGCATACTGGCAAACGCATTACCGCTTTGGCAAACCGTCGGATACGGTTTTGGCAACGCTGGGGCAAACCTCCGCCGAAAACTTGCTGATCAACGCAGTACTACCACTGCTGGTTGCTTATTCGCAGCACAAAGACCAGCCCGAATACCGCGAACGGGCCGTGGCCCTGCTGGAGCAACTGCCCGCCGAAAACAACCGAATCACCCGCATCTGGCAAGACTTGCGGGTTCCCATTCAAACCGCCTTTGACTCGCAGGCATCCATTGAACTCTATAAAAACTACTGCCAAGCGAAAAGCTGTCTGTCGTGCCAGATTGGGGTTAATTTGCTAAAGGGCTTTTCCAAAACAATAGGAATCTGAAACAGAACGAGGCAGCCCGGAATGTCCGAACTGCCTCGTTGTTATATTATACTTGCCCGTAGTTTAGATTCCGCTGGGACCGCCGGCCGTTGGGTCGCTGGTGCCGCGATACGGGTTGCCGCTGCCGCTTCCCGGGCTGGTCCAGACATCGTTGCCTGAGTTCCAGTTCCGGTTCGTGTTATCAGCCGTTTCTTCTGTACCGCTGCCGACTACGCCGGAGCGGCTGCTGCCCGTTTCAAACGGTCCGGTTGTCTGGCCGTAATCTCCCTCACGAACCGTGTCCCGTACTTGCGAACGGAGGCCTGTGCGATCGGTATCGTCGTCGCTGTCTGATTCCATTTTTGCCCGTTCGTTAATGAACGATTCGGCAATTTCGGTCAGCTTCTTATCCGTTGTTTTTTCCTCGTCCAGACTTTGCTCAATCAGTTGAGCAGCCTCGTGGTAACCGAGCAGACGCGCTAGTGAATGGAGCGAGCCGTAAGCGGCAATTTCGTGGTGTTCTACTTTCTGACCGGCAATGATCAAACCAGCGTCGCGGGTAAGTGAACCTGAGTCGGTAGCTGCAATGACTACATCGCCGTCATCAACCAGACCATCAACTGCGTTGCAGGTTTTTTCGTCGGCTTCAACGCCTATGTGTTGGAAGATTTGTTCCAGTCGCTGGATCTGATTCCTAGTCTCAGACAAGTGCTGATGAAAAGCGTCCCGTACTACATCGGTAGTAGCAGCCTCCGCCATTGTTGGCAGTGCATCGGCAATCTGCTTTTCGGCGTAATAAATACCTTTTAATTCGCTGATGAATAATTCACGCAGTGAGGTGTCCGTGTCCTTCATGCCAAAAAAATTCGCTAACTGATCCGTGAACGAAGCCATACAGATATGATTTAAAGGGTTAAACATTGAGTTTGTTCGCAATCCCCTTTGTCCAAATGCTGTACCAGTTTACAAATTATTGACTATTAGACCTTTAAATAATGATACCTGTAGATAAATTGCCTCGATTCGGGGATTGCCCTCCTCGTGGAACCAATTCACGGCTTCAGCAGGCCGCTATGAATTATTAATCAGACTTACTCCCGAGCCTAAAAAGACCAGACCGACAATAAATGGAGCCAGTGATTCCCATTTCGTAATGCTCATACCTAACAGCGGTTTGGCATCGGATAGAAAGGCAATACAGGCAAACAAAATGACAATGATGCCGAGAATAGTCAGCGTTGCGCCGAAAAAGCGTCGGAAATTGTTCTTATCCATTGGACTTCACAGGTAGAATTAAGGATTGTATGGCGGTCAACTAGTTAGTTTTCGGTGACGGTTGTTCGCTGGGTAAGGAAGCGTCGTTAGAAATGTCGGGCATCTTTACCGGCTCCAGTCCAATTTTACGGCCTTCTTCGATCATAAACGGAAGCGCTGTTTCGAGCGTGTTGCTGACGGTCCCCTCCAGAATAGCCTCGCGTACGGCAGTTTTGATCTGCCCGACTTCTTTGGACGGTTTCAGCCCGAAGGTTTCCATGATCAGCTCGCCCGTAATGACCGGCTGAAAGTTGCGGAGTTTGTCCCGTTCGTCCAGTTCGCGCAGTTTACGTTCAACCTTGTCAAAATTGGCGATGTGTTTTCGGACACGATCGTAATTTTTCGAAGTAATGTCGGCCCGGCACAAATTCATCAGGGCTTCCAAATCGTCGCCGGCTTCGATCAGCAGCCGCCGGAGGGCCGAATCCGTAATTTGTTCCTTAACGAGCGCAATGGGGCGGAGGTGCAGCCGGACGAGTTTTTTAACAAACCGCATTTTCTCGTTCAGCGGCAGCTTCATTTGCCGGAAAATACCGGGAACCTGCTTGGCCCCCAGATCTTCGTGGCCGTGAAACGTCCAGCCTACTTTCGGGTCAAACCGTTTGGTGGCGGGTTTGGCAATGTCGTGGAGCAAAGCCGCCCACCGCAGCCAGAGGTCGTCGGAGCGGTCGGCCACGTTGTCGAGTACTTGCAGCGTATGGTAAAAATTGTCTTTGTGGCCTTTGCCCTCGATTGTCTCAACGCCTTTCAGCGCCACCAACTCCGGAAAAATCAGATCCAGCAAACCGGCGTGGAATAATAATTTAAAACCGTACGACGGTTTGGTCGACAGAATGATTTTGTTAAGCTCGTCGGTAATCCGTTCGCGCGAAACAATGGCAATCCGGTCTTTCATGCCGCCGATGGCATCGAACGTATCGGGTTCGATATCAAAGCCGAGCTGCGAGGCAAACCGGATGGCGCGCATCATACGCAGCGGATCGTCGGAGAAGGTAACGGTCGGGTCGAGCGGGGTCCGGATCACTTTCCGGCGCAAATCGTCCAGTCCGCCAAACGGGTCCAGAATCTGGCCGAAGTCGGCTTCGTTCAGGCTGATTCCCATCGCGTTAATCGTGAAGTCCCGGCGGTTCTGATCGTCCTCCAGCGTGCCGTCTTCCACAATCGGTTTCCGGGATTCGGAGCGGTAGGATTCTTTCCGGGCCCCCACAAATTCCACTTCCCAACTGTCGGGCGAATCCGCAGCGTCTTCTTCCTCACCGGGCCCCGATAGGCTCGAGCGCAGCATGGCCGTACCGAAATTTTTAAAAACCGTTACCGGTACCCTCAACTCACGGCCCACGGCTTCGGCCAGTTCGATGCCGCTGCCGATGCAAACAATGTCAATGTCTTTCGACGGACGCTTCAAAATCAGATCCCGAACAAATCCGCCAATAACGTAGGCGCGAACATTGAGCGCAGCCGCCTGCCGGGCGATGATTTCAAAAATGGGATTGGTATGTAAGGTCTCAGCAAAGTTCATAGAACAAACGAATAATGAATCGTGCTGCCAGACGTCGGCGGTTGCGATGCGGTTCATTATTTTCTTAAAAAGGCTACTTCTCCCTTCGGGCCCAGCTCCATAATTCGTGGCAACTGAGCTTTGGCGGGCAAGTCGCCCCACGAAACGGTTGGTTGCGCCAGGCCGACCGGCCACTCCGTTCCTTCAAACGGCAGGGCAAGCAGCCCGCGCCCAAACGCACCGATGAGTTTTCGCACCGGTTCGCTCAGCGTTTTCCGCACCGGCACCTGCGCCCGGAAGGCTTCAGGCAAGTTAACACCGTTAGATAATAAAACCGTTAGCGGCTTTTCGGCAAAATCAATCAAATCCCAGGCTACATCCGGCACGGGTCGGACATAAAGATTCAACTGGCCGCTGTCGGTAATCAGGATGGTGGGCAGCGGAGCCGGAACCAGGTCTTTCCGGACATCCAGCAGGTGCTGAACGGCCTCCGCGTGGCCGGGATCGCAGGCCAGCGAAACCCCGGTTTCATCGTTTAGCTGGATGAGTCGGCCCTGCCGGAGTTCGGCAACGATATCGCGTGGTGTTGGTGTCATAGTTGTAACAAGCCGCAAAAGTACGGCAAGTTTTTGGAAAGCTGTTTGAATTATAAGCAAACCGTCTTAGATTTCATTCAAATGTTTGTTTTTGCGGTGTTCCGCTCTTACCCGTGAATTTAGTTAGAAACCTGCTTATGTCCTTTTACCGAAACTGGCCGAAACGTGCGTTTACCTTAACCCTTGTCTCGTTTGTAGTGCTTACGGGCCTACGGGCTCAGAAAACCGCCCCGGCCTCCAAAGAATCCGTTGCGCTTTCGAAATTGTACATCATACCTGACAAACGCTACATCATGCGGGGCGACGGCAAACCGTTTTTCTGGCTGGGCGATACGGCCTGGGAACTGTTTCACCGGCTGACGAAGGAAGAAGCGGATCTGTACCTGAAAAACCGGGCGGCCAAGGGCTTTACCGTTATTCAGGCCGTGGCGCTGGCCGAACTGGACGGGTTGACGCAGCCTAATCAGTACGGGCAACTACCGCTGGTCAACAACGATCCGACCAAACCGAACGAAGCGTATTTTCAACACGTCGACTGGGTGGTTAACCGGGCGGCTGAACTGGGTCTGGTGATCGGTATGCTGCCGACCTGGGGGGATAAATTCAACAAAAAATGGGGGAAAGGCCCCGAGATTTTCAATACGGCCAACGCCCGCGCGTACGGCGAATTCATGGGCAAACGGTACCGCGGTAAACCGGTCATCTGGATTCTGGGCGGTGACCGAAATCCGGAGGGCGAGCAGCGGCTGGCCGTCATCCGGGCAATGGCCGAAGGAATTAAAAAAGGAGACGGCGGCACGAAGCTCATGACTTATCACCCGCAGGGAGACAGCAATTCGGCGGGATTTTTTCACAGCGACAAATGGCTCAACATCAACATGTTTCAGTCGGGCCATAGCGCGAAGAACAAAAAGAATTACGTGCTGCAACGGCAAAACTACGCCATGTTTCCGCCCAAGCCGACGCTGGACGGCGAACCGCGTTACGAAGACCATCCGGTGGCGCATAAACCCGAGCAGGGTTATTTCGATGATTTCGACGTACGGCAGGCGGCCTGGTGGGCTATGCTGTCGGGCGGATGCGGGCATACGTACGGGAATCACAACATCTGGCAGTTTTTCGATCTCGACCGCAACTCCCCGGTTTCGTCGGCCCGCACGCACTGGAAGCGGGCGCTCGACCACGCCGGGGCGTTTCAGATGGGCATTATGCGCCGGTTGTTCGAGTCGCACCCGTGGAACCGCCTGATGCCCGACGACCGGCTGATTCAAAACACCAATCCCGACGACGGCAATCATCAGGTGGCGGCCATCTCGGAAGATGATAATTTTCTGATTGCCTATACGCCCAACGGCAGCCCGCTCAAGATTGACCTGCTCCGGCTGGGGGCCGCGCCCAAAATCCTGGCCTATTGGTACAACCCGCGCGATGGTAAAAGCCAGAAAATTGGCGAGTTTCCGAATACCGCCCCGCAGGAATTCAAACCACCCTTTGCTGGCCCCACCACGGACTGGGTACTGGTGCTGGACGATGCCAAAGCGCCGTTTGCCGGTTTTGGACTGAAGAAATAAGCCCCATTGCCGCACGGTTTACCCCGTCGCTGCGTTATACAGGCGTTACAAAAAACAGGGATTTTTGCTATGAATCCGGGCGTTGGAAAATATCTGATCGGTATTGGGATACTGGTTTTCCTGGCTGGTCTTGTCATCTACTTTTTTGGTGACAAGCTGAACTGGCTGGGCCGGTTGCCGGGCGACATTCGCATCGAAGGAAAAAACGGCGGGTTTTACTTCCCGATTGTCACGTGCATTGTCGTCAGCATCCTGCTGAACCTTATCGTTGTTTTGATCCGGAAGTTTTTCGGCTAGCCTTGTCCACGGCTTCGGAACGGCTCGACGGGTCATCGGTCGGGGTCGAAAGATTGCAGGTAACTTTATTGATGTAAAACACTTCGCGCGGGGGAGCCAGCGAACGATCGGTTGAAATTTTCTGAAAACCGCAGGCCAGGAAATGGCCGTCGTACCAGGCTTCCAGCTGATCGTTTTCGGAGTAGACGACCTTTTCGTTTTCCGCCAGTTTTTTCAGGGAGTACTTTTCGCGCTCGCGCACCACTTTTCCGTCTTCAACCACTTCCGAATGGAGTTCGCCATCGTGCGGATAAGCCAGCACAGTGGCGTTGCCGGTGCGCAGAACCTGCACCATCTGATGCAGGTCGTAGCTGCTCAGATCGGGGATGGGCAGTGAGTTATCCCACAACAGCCGACCTTTTTTGTCGAAACCGCACAAAAAAGCGTGGGTATACCGGTATCCCTCCTGGTACCGGTCGAACGATCGGGCACTGCCCATGAACGGATAGGTAGTGCCCCGGTATTGCGGGTAATAGACTTCCGCCACCAGCATCAGGCCCTCTTCGGTCGGAATCAGGTCGTGCACCAGCAGGCGGTAACGAAACTTGGTGTCTTTGCCCTGGTCTTTCCGCCGGGCCAGCCGTTCCAGCATTTTCTGTTGCCGTTTCGGCTTCATGTAATTGAAAAAATTCTGAAGCTCCGAGAAGTCAATATAACGGGTTTCTTCCGTGTTGGTTACCACCATGTTGTTTCCTTCCTTGTCCACATCCAGCGGAGCTACGGCGTTGCGAATCCGTGAAATGTAAACGCCCTGGGAGTAAGGCGTGCAGTCGTTCGAGTAATTCCCGACGAGCAGCGACTCTTCGTCGTTGAGGGGCAACAGTTTACCCGAAATCAGGCTGTGTTCGTTGCCGTCGAGGTTAACCGTGCGGAGCAGTTTGCCCTCGTAGGAGTAGGTGCGGACCGTAAACTCGCAATTGCGCTGGTGAGTAGCGTCGGTCATGACGTGCACCAGCCGCCGTTGTTCGTCTACTTCAATGTTGTTGAGCTGAACGTGGTTGGTGTAAAGGCCCGGTAATACTTTGGAAGTCAGATCGAAAAAGGAAAACGACACCACGACCGGACGCGAGCGGTACGAACCGCCGAGATAAGCAATGTTGTCCAGCACCTTAAAGTGGAAAACCTCCATCGGCGTGACCAGATCCCCCTTGAACGATTCCATCGAACCGTCTTCCAGGTTAAGGCGCAGGACCGCTACTTTTTCGTTCTCGTCTTCCCTCATCAGCCAGTACAGGTAATGTTCGGTGCGGCAGGAGCGGACGGGTTCGTAGTAGGACTCAATTTTGTATTCGGCTGTCCAGAGTTCCTTGAGGTTTGTGTCGTAGCGTTTGAACACAAATTTGGTGGGTGCCGACGAGTAATAATCACCCTGCCGAACGTTGACCAGGACACCCCGTTCGCCGAGGGGCGTTACGTCGAACACATCTTCCGAACTCTGGTTAATGGGCAATTCCAGTCGGACGGAAGGTTCAAACTGGGCCAGCGCGGGAACCGTTGCCACTACCATCCAGCACCAAAATCCGATCGCGAGACGTCTGATCATCAGCATTGTAATTAAATACTGATTAAAGTTACGCAATCCACTCAGTTTCTGCAAAACGAAACGCATTAACTTACCGCCAAAAAAAGCCCATCAGACGTTTGGGACGGTGGCGGAAGCGCGTCAGCACAAATTGGTCTTTGCCACGGTGGTAGCGGTAGTAGCGGTTGTCAATCCGTACCCAGGTATCGGGCTGCAGCCGGGACGGGTCCAGATCGTCTTCCAGGGTGTGCAGCGAGCCGTTGGTTCGGCGGGCAATGGTGTAAAAATCCGGATGAAAAGCCTGGGTCGAATCCCAGTCGCGACCGCAGAGGATGACGTGCACCGGTTTGGTCACCTGGTCGAGCAACGCCAGATCTTTCACGGGGTTATCAATGTCGGCAATCAGGATCAAATGGTCCGCGTTCGGGAACCGCTTCTGGGCGAAAAGTAAGGCTTCCACGTCGTTTTCGGCCTCGTTGGCGTTGCGGAGCGTATTGCGGTAAGCTGCCAGAAAGGTAGGCAGGGCCCGGGCCGGGTCGGGTTCGGTAGTAACAAATAACTGCCCGGCCGGTCCGCCCGGCCGCGTTTCCCGGCCCAGACTGTCGCAGTCGGTAAATAAAACCGTGCCTTTGATCGCCGAATGTTGGGCGTTTCTTTTCAACCAGGCATAAAGTTGCGTGCTGTAGGGGGTCATGCTGGTGGTAAAATCGCAAACCACTACGGCATTCGGCCACTTCTGACGGTTGCGGGTCAGCACCCGGTACGTGGTCGAATCCGTTCCAACCAAACTCTTCAACATCTGCTCCTGAATCAGTATTTCCGGCACCGGAGCCACCCGAATCGGCAAAACCGCCGGTTTCTGCCACCAGTCGGCCGGCGGCAAAATCGGCCGGCTTTCCACGTACGTTTCATCGAACACTACAAAGGGCGCAAACTCAGCGGCTGGCCCGGCGTTTCGGGACAACGCTTCCGTTTGTGGACCACGCGAAGGACTGACCGCTTTTTGACGAACCGGTTCGGGAAAATCCGTCGTCTTGTCAGTGGGTGAAGCGTCGTTTTTTGGTACACGAAGCGGTGAAGCGGTGATAGCGGTGCGATTCGGTGCGGCATCCTGCCCAAACCAAATTCCCAAACCGCCGATTAGCAACACGAGCAGCGCCAGCAGCAGCCAGGGCCGGAACCGCCGTCGGCGTAGCCTGGGCCGCAGGTGTTCCCAACCCGCCGGGTCGTAGTTGGGTTGGTGAGCGTCCAGCGTCTGGCGGACCCACTCGTGCAGCAATTTATCGTTTGGTTCGCGCATGGCGGTCGGTGGTTTGAGCGTTCAGCGCCAGCCGGAGCAGGCGGTTGGCTTCGGTCAGGTGCGCCCGCGACGTGCTTTCGGCCAGGTGCAGGCGTTCGGCAATTTCGCGGTGGGAGTAGCCTTCCAGCACGTACAGGCTGAAAACAAGCCGGTAAGGAAGCGGCAGCCGGTGCAAAGCCGTCAGGATGTGCTCGGCCGAAAGCTGGGCCAGAATGGCTTCGTCGTTCAGATACGGTTCGGCCAACTGGTTACCAACGGTTTCGGCCGGAATTTCCACGGCTTTTTTCGGTTGTTTGCGGTAATAATCAATGGCCGTATTGACCAGAATCCGGCGCAGCCACGGCAGAACGGCTTCCGGATTTTTCAGGTCCTTCAGGCTGCGGAAGGCTTTCAGAAAACCGTCGTTCAGCATTTCACAGGCATCTTCGCGGTTGTCGGCGTAAGCCAGGCATACCGACAAGGCATAGCCATAAAACCGCTCGTAGAACGCTTTCATGGCCGTCTCGTTTTCCCGTCGACAGCCTTCAATCAGCTCTGGTAAGGGGCGCGGTGTCAGGCGGTTACTGGCAGTTTGAGTAGGTGTATGTTTCCGTCAGAGCCGTTCGTTGCGGACGTGCAGCGGTAGGCAGCAGCCGGATTTCGCCGGTGGTGCTTTCCACCAACCCCTGCGCATTGGCAACCGGCGCACCGGTTTTTTCCGAAACGTGCTGTGCGGCATTGGTTTGTGAATTGATGGCATACGAGTTGTACGTGTTCATGACGCCGGCCACCCCAAATTCCGGCCGCACCACCGGATGGCCCTTGAAAGCCGGGAGGGTGCTTGTGGCCGGTTTGGCATTACTCCATTCGTGTGTATAATAACCAGTTAACTGGTTATTTACAAATTCCTCGTTTTTAGTAACCCGCTGCTGGTTGTCATACGTGTTTTGCTGGGTATAACCACCGGGCAGTACCATTTTCGTCACCAAGCCGTCCTGCAACGTCCAGGGGTGGCTTTCGGTGGTTCCGTTTTTTTCGAAGTAGTCAATCACCTGCCCGCTTTTGTAAGTCCAGGTGCTTTGAACCGGACCAGACGGCTTTTCGGGAGCGTCAGCGGGAACGATCTCGGGGGTTCGGGTGTCGATTTTGGTTACTAATTCACCTTTTTCGTCGTACTTCAACACCACCGTGGAGCGGGTTACAACTCCGTACGGGTTCTGATCCCGGGTTTCGTATCCCGTTAACCGGCCATCCGTGTACAAATACGTGGTGGCTGACGAGCGTTGCTGCGAAAGGACGGAGTTGTTGGGACGGGTCGTTTGTTCGGAGGTTTGGGAGGCAGCAGCCGTCAGAAAACCGTTGGCATCGTACGTATAAGTATCCGTAACGGTGTAGAGCTGGTTGCCAATACCGTTCTGGTAGGATAAGTTGCGCTTGAACGCTTTCTGGGTCAGGTTGCCGTCGGCGTTGTAGGTAAAACTTGTTTCCTCCTGCTGGCTGGAAACATCCGATTGCGCGGTTGCAACAATTTTCTGGATGCGGCAGGCTGACTGGCGGGCGGTTTCTTCGGTGCGGCCGGGGTCGCAACCGGCCAGGAGTCCGGAGCTGAAAATAAGCAGCAGAACGGGGTTGGTAGCTTTCATGGGATAAGGTAGTAAGGATTGGTAGAGATTGCTAGACAGGGTCGATGCCCTCTAGACGAAGAACCGGACAGAAACGCTGGCGAAAGGCGGAAGTTTTTTTGCCGCCCGGAAAAGAAGCCGCTAAAACCGGCCCGAAACACGATTCGAAAAGTAATTTTTGCCGTAGCTTTGTGCGCGAATCAGCCGTATCTTTCACGATTGATTCGACCAACCCACTTGCTTTTATTGAATGGATATTCAGGCACAACTCAAACAGGCTATTTCGGAAGCGATTCAATCGTTGTATGAGACGCCCGTTGACACCGTTTTACTACAACCGACCAAGAAAGAATTTGAAGGACTGTATACCTTCGTGACCTTCCCGCTCACCAAAACGACCCGAAAACCGCCGGTCGAAATTGGACAGGCCATTGGCAATTATTTACAGGAAAATACAAAGCTGATCAGCAAGTTCAACGTAGTTCAGGGCTTTCTGAACCTGAGCATTGCCGATGCGGTCTGGGTGGAGGAACTGAACGCCCTGCTAGCCAATCCAAACCTGGGGCAGTTGCCGGCCAAAAATGAATCGGTGATGGTCGAGTTTTCGTCGCCGAATACCAACAAACCGCTGCACCTGGGCCACCTGCGCAACAACTTCCTGGGCGATTCGGTCAGCCGGATTCTGGTGGCCAATGGCTACGATGTGGTTAAAGCCTGCCTGGTCAACGACCGCGGGATCCACATCTGTAAATCGATGCTGGCCTATCAGGAGTTTGGCAACGGCGAGACGCCCGAGTCGACCGGCATGAAGGGCGACCACCTGATCGGAAAATATTACGTCTGGTTTGATAAAGCCTACAAGCAGCAAATCGAGGAGCTGATTGAGGAAGGGCTGCCCAAAGAAGAGGCTGAAAAAAAAGCGCCGTTGCTGCTGAAAGTGCAGGAAATGCTTCGGAAGTGGGAGCAGGGCGACCCCGAAACCGTCGAACTCTGGAAAAAGATGAATGCCTGGGTCTATGAAGGGTTTGCCGAAACGTATTTTCAGATTGGCGTCCGGTTCGACAAAACGTATTACGAGTCGGAAACGTATGTATTGGGCAAAGACGTGATCGAAGACGGTTTGCAGCAGAACGTTTTCTACCGCAAAGCCGACGGCTCCGTCTGGATTGACCTGACCGACGAGGGACTCGATCATAAGCTGGTGCTGCGGTCGGATGGAACGTCGGTGTATATCACCCAGGATCTGGGCACCACCGATCTGAAGTTTCAGGACTTTCCGATTCGGCGTGGCATCTGGGTAGTGGGCAACGAGCAGGACTACCATTTTGCGGTTTTGTTTGCCATTCTGCGCCGGTTGGGCCGTCCGTACGCGGACGGGCTGTTTCACCTGTCATACGGCATGGTCGATTTGCCGACGGGCAAGATGAAGTCGCGGGAGGGAACCGTGGTGGATGCCGACGACCTGATTGAGGAGATGGTTGATACCGCCCGCAACCGGACCCGGGAGTTGGGCAAGATTGACGATTTTGAGAGTGAGGAAGCGGCACGCCTGTACCACATGCTGGCGATGGGCGCGCTCAAGTATTATTTGCTGAAGGTTGATCCGAAGAAACGGATGACGTTCAATCCGGAGGAATCCATCGATTTTCAGGGGCATACGGGCCCGTTTGTGCAGTACACTCACGCCCGAATCTGCTCCATATTGCGGAAGGCCGCCCAGATGGAGATTCAGCCCGCAGCGGAATTAGTTACGGTCGAATTGGCTGATAGTGAGCAACAACTTGTATATTTACTAACGCAGTTTGTGCAGCGGATTACGGAAGCGGGCACCGATTATGCACCCTCGTACCTGGGCCAGTATGCCTTTGAGTTAGCCAAGGCGTATAATCAGTTTTACGGGGAGCTGTCGATCCTGTCGGAGCCGGACGCCGATAAGCTGAAATTCCGGGTGGCGCTGTCGAAAGCCGTGGCGGAAACTATCCGGAAATCAATGGAGTTATTAGGAATCGAAGTGCCAACCAAAATGTAACCTTGTCCCGTTTCATATGAAAAAGCTGCTGCTTGTAGTAACCGTTGGTGTTGTAGCTGTAACCTTATCCAGCTTTATGTCCGTAAAAACCGTTATCAATTTTTTGCTGAGCGATAAAAGCGAAGTGGCCGTTCGCCCGGCGTCGGCGGCTGCCCCGACCAAGTCGCTGTATGACTTTACCGTCAATTCCATCGAAGGCAAAACCGTACCCCTCAAACAGTATCGGGGTAAGAAAGTGGTCATTCTGAACACGGCTTCCAAATGCGGCTTTACCAAGCAGTTTGCCGATTGGGAAACGTTCTACAAAGAACACGGTGACAAAGTCGTTGTACTGGGCTTCCCGTCCAACAACTTCAAAAGCCAGGACCCCGGCTCGAATGCCGAAATTGCGGAGTTCTGCAAAAAGAACTACGGCGTATCGTTCCCGATGTTTGAGAAAGTGGACGTGATCGGCGAAGGCCAGGCTCCGCTGTACAAATGGCTGTCCGACAAGTCGGCAAACGGCTGGAATGACAAGGTTCCGACCTGGAACTTCTGCAAATACGTCATCAACGAAAAAGGCGAACTGACGCACTTCTTCGCTTCTAAAGTATTACCGACCGACGAAGAGTTCAAGAAAGCCGTCGGCATTTAAGGGTTAAGAAGTATGAGTTAAGAGTTAAGAGTTGGCTAACGCGCTAAACTCTTAACTCTTAACTTTTAACTCATCACTATGAAAAGTTGGCTTGCGGCCGCCCGGCCGCGTACGTTACCCTTGTCGTTGGCCAGCATCATTCTGGGGAGCTTTCTGGCTTCCTCGGCGGGCCATTTTAGCTGGAAGATCTTCATTCTGGCGTCACTCACCACCATTTTCCTGCAAATCCTTTCCAACTTCGCCAATGACTACGGTGATGCGGTTTCGGGAAAGGATACCGCCGAACGCGTTGGTCCCCGCCGGGCTGTGGCTACGGGGCTGATTACCAAAGAAGCCATGCTGCGCGGAATTATCATCACAACGATTTTGTCCTTGGTTTCGGGCATCTGGCTGCTGTTCGAATCGTTGAAGAACGCGTCGGCGCAGGTGTTCTGGATTTTCCTGGGACTCGGCTTTCTCTGCATCGGGGCGGCTATTGCCTATACGAACGGCAAACGGCCCTACGGTTACAGCGGTTTTGGCGACATTGCCGTCCTGCTGTTCTTCGGGTGGGTCGGGGTGCTGGGTACCTATTTTCTGCACACCTTATCGTTCGACATGAGCCTGCTGCTACCGGCGACGAGTGTGGGGCTGCTGGCAACTGGGGTGCTGAACATCAACAACATCCGGGACATTGAAACCGACGCCAAAACCGGCAAAAACTCCGTTCCGGTACGGTTAGGGCGGGAGCGGGCCATCCGCTACCACTGGCTGCTGCTGCTGGGCGGCATGTTCTGCGCGGTTTTGTATACGCTCTCAACGGGTTACCACTGGTTGAACTGGCTGTACCTGCTGGCTTTTCCGCTGTTTGTGCTGAACGGTCGGGCGGTGGCCAATCACCGGCAACCGGGCGAACTCAATCCGCGGCTGGGGCAACTGGCTATGTCGACCCTGCTGTTTGTGGTGTTGTGGGGCGTAGCGCTGGTTAGTTAACCACCGAATTATCTGGAACATGAAAACAATTGGGATCATTGGCGGCATGACCTGGGAAAGCTCGGCGGCTTATTACCGGCTTATCAATCAGGAGGTTGGTAGACAACTCGGCGGTAATTTCTCGGCGAAGCTCATTCTGGTCAGCGCGAATTTTGAAGAATTCGATCAGTGGCAACGCGCTGGCGACTGGCCGGCAATCGAAACCGCCGTTGATGACATGGCTCAGAGCCTGGTCCGCGCCGGAGCCGACTGCGTGGTGATTGCCTGCAACACCCAGCACGAGGTGGCCGATACCGTTGCCGAACGGTTGCCGGTTCCGCTGATCCACATTGCCGACGTAACGGCGGAAGCCATCCAACGGGCGGGTTTTCGGAAAGTCGGTTTGCTCGGAACCCGTTACACGATGGAGCGTCAGTTTATCCGCGGGCGGCTTAAAGAGCGTTTTGGCATCGATGTGATGCTACCGGACGAAGAAGACCAGCGATACATCCACCAGAAAATTTACACCGAGTTTAGTCAGGGGATTTTCAGCGGGAGTACGCGTACGCGGTTTGTCTCCATCATTGAAAAACTGGCTCAAAACGGCGCAGAAGGTGTCATTCTGGGCTGTACCGAAATTCCGTTGCTGGTCCAGGCGCAACATACCGCCGTGCCCTTGTTCGATACCACCACGCTCCACGCCCTGGCAGCCGTTGATTTTAGCCTGTCAAAAAAAACAATTGCCGGATAAACATATTTTAAACAATTCACGTCGCTTCGTGTTAAAACAAGTAAGATGGTGGACGCAGAGAAGATGGGATTGTGCGGAAGGTGTTCACCATCTTTTTTATTTTAACCCCTTCACAAATAAGGAGTTGTCAGGCAATTGTTTTATTATTGTATAGAGTTAATCTGTTAACTGTTAATACAATAGCGTTATGACATCTCTATTTACAAGTTTCAGAGAGCCACACAGGTCGTTCCGACAATCATCAGGCATCGCTTTCTTTCTCTGTTTAGTTGTGAGCTTTTTCTCGGCTAACGCTCAAACCATCTCGAAACAAATTATTGTAGATCAGTTTGGTTGGCGAACAAATAGTAAGAAAATTATTATTTTTTCAGATCCAATTAACGGACAAAACGGAGCCACTAGCTATACCCCCGGAACGCAGTTTCAGGTACGCAGAAAGTCGGATAACGGCGTCGTTTTTACGGGCAACGTAACGGCCTGGAATGGCGGCAACACCCACGGCGATTCAGGAGACAAGGCGTGGCACGGTGACTTTTCGGGCCTGACAACCCCCGGAACCTATTACATCGTTGATCCGACCAGAAACCTTCGTTCGTACGATTTCGAAATCAAAAGTGACATTTACACGCCGGTTTTAAAAACGTCGGTGAAAACGTTCTACTACCAGCGCAGCGGCACAGCCATTCCAGCGACGCACGGCGGCAACTGGAACCACCCGACGGCCCACGCGCAGGATGCCAATGCCTTGCTCTACACCACGTCGGCTCAATCCGGAACCGCCCGGAACGTGTCGGGTGGCTGGTATGACGCGGGCGATTACAACAAATACATTCCGTTTCTGGCGGGTACCGTCTGGGATTTGCTGACGGCCTATGAACTTCGCCCGGCCGTGTTTCCCGATAATACCAACATTCCTGAGTCGGGGAACGGCGTACCGGACCTTCTGGACGAGCTAAAGTGGGAGTTTGACTGGATGCTGAAAATGCAGCAAAGCAACGGGGGCGTCAGCAACCGTGTGGCCGTTACGAGCTACGAAAACGGGACCGACAACCCGGCCACGGACACGCAGGCCCGCTATTACACCAACGTAACGACTTGGGCAACGGCTACCTTCGCGGCTCTGACGGCCCATGCCGCCCGCACGTACCAACCCGTTAATCCCGCGTATGCCGCCACCCTCCGAACGGCTTCGGAAAAAGCCTGGACGTACCTGGAAGCCAACGGTTCGATGAGTCCGGCTTCGGGAACGGACGGAGCTAGCCTGGCTGCTGCCGACGCCGGGGCCAATGCCAACGCCGACCGGCGATTGCGGGTTTACGCGGCTGCCGAACTGTTCCGCACGACCGGCACCGCCAAGTATAAAACCTATTTTGAAACCTATTACAAAAACATCAGCGCCACCAGTGAGAACGGTTTTCACCCCTTTTCGAATGGTAACCTGGACGCGTCGCTCTGCTGGGATTTGAACCGGGCCTATTTCGTGTACTGCCAGACGCCCACTGCGACGCCCGCCGTGGTAACGGAATTGAAAAGCCGCTTTCAGAATGCGATGGACTGGAACATCGAACCGGCGCACAACGCCAAAACTGACCCGTATCTGGGCTTTATGTGGAGCGGCCATTACAGCTGGGGTTCCAATCAAGCCAAAATGAAGTGGGCACAACTGGCAATTTTGTCCGCCGAACTGGGCATTAATCCGGCAAAAACGGTGCTTTACAAAGAAATCGCTGAGGAATATCTGCACTACATGCACGGCCGGAACCCGCTTTCGTGGGTGTACCTGAGTAATATGGGCGCGAAAGGAACCAACCTCGGGGGCGATAACAGCGTCATGGAAATTTACCACAGCTGGTACCGCGACGGTTCGGCCCAGTACGACGGAGCCAACTCGCAGTTTGGTCCGGCACCCGGTTTTGTGGTCGGTGGGCCGAATCAATTTTATTCCGGCCCGGCGACGCCCCCGAAAAGCGAACCGCCGATGAAGGCCTACCGAGACTGGAACACCGTCTACCCGGATGCGTCGTGGGAAGTAACCGAACCCGCCATTTATTACCAGGCCGCTTACACCTTCGTGGTGGCGTATTTCTCCGAAACCGGCGGAACCACCCCGCCCCCGGTCTTGACGGCTTCGAGCAACAGCCCTCTTTGCGCGGGCCAAACCCTAAGCTTAACGGTATCCAACGCTCCGGCGGGAGCTACCTACAGCTGGCGTGGCCCGAACGGCTTTGCATCGACCGCGGCCACTCCGACCATCCCGAACGCTACCACGCTGGCCACGGGTACGTATTCATTGACGGTTACGCCTTCCGGCGGAGCGGCCCAGAACCTGACTACGGCCGTGACGGTCAGATCATTGCCAACGGCGGTAGCGGGCAGTAATAGCCCGGTTACGGCGGGTCAGACGCTGAACCTGACGGCGGCCAACGCCGGGACGGGCGCCACTTATTCCTGGCGCGGTCCCAACAACTTTACGTCTACTAGCCAGAATCCGTCCATTGCCAACGTAACCACCGCAGCCGCCGGTTCGTATTCGCTGACGGTGGGGGTAAACTCCTGCACAAAAACCGCCACAACCACCGTAACGGTAACGGGCTCAGCCGCTACGACTTACCTGATTTACGACGACGCGCTCAACAGCAACTGGGCGGATTGGTCGTGGAGCACGACACGTAATTTTGGCAACACGTCGCCGGTGCAGAACGGTGCAAAATCGTTGTCCGTAAAATACGATGCGGGTTGGGCGGGGTTGTACCTGCACGCCAATTCGCCGGTGAGCCTGGCGGGTCTGACACACCTGAAGTTCTGGATTCACGGCGGCACCAATACCGGGCAGCAGATCCGGGTGATTTTGAATGGGGGCGGGCCTTACTACACCGTTACCCCGGCCGCCAATCAATGGCAGCAGGTGACGATTCCGCTTTCGACTTTTAACAGTCCGGCAACCCTGTCGGATCTTTATTTTCAGGATGCCACGGGAACCGCCCGGCCGGCTTTTTACCTCGACCGGATATATCTGGCTAGCTCGGCCAGTGCGCGCGAGGGGGTAACGGCGGAAATACCGTTGGCGGCCGATGTAGAAATATTCCCGAATCCGGTTGACAACAACGATACGAGTGTGAAACTTCGATTTACGGGTTTTGGACACAAGGAGACCGTTCAGGTCGTAGCCAGCGATGTACAGGGGCGGCCGGTGCTGAATCAGACGTTTGAATTAAACGGTTCGGAAAAACGGCTTGCGTTGCCGGAGCTGCCAACGGGTTCGTATTTCATTCAGATTCAGGGAGAAGGCAAACGTTTTGTTAAGAAACTACTGGTAAAATAGAAATTCACGAAAAGCAAACGTCCGTGTTTCGGAAAACTGAGATATGAGCTTTCCGAAACACGGACGTTCCTTTACAGAGTGGGCGGTTACGCGACAGCTACTTTTAAACGAAGCCGGAACTCGTCCATTTCAATTTCGGTCGCGTTGCCGTTCAGGTCCGAAACCAGGTCCAGCGACAGCGCCTGCACTTCCTGACAGATGTAATCTTTGTGCGTCTGGATGGCGGTGGTCAGCACGTCGTTCGGGCCTTCGCCGGAACTTTCCTCCAACTCGATCCGGATTTTGTCGGTCACGTCGAAATTCTGGTCTTTGCGCAGGTTCTGGATGCGGTTGATGAAATCACGGGCGATGCCTTCCTGCCGCAGCTCGGGCGTGATCGTAACGTCCAGCGCCACCGTCAAACCGTTCTGGCTGGCAACAATCCAGCCCGGTACATCTTCCGTCCTGATCTCCACGTCGGCCAGCGTAATCTCGCCAATCCCCAGTTGCATGGTTCCGGCGGCTTCCAGCTTCCGGATGTCGTCTTCGGTCATGGTGTTGATCGTCGTGGCGACGTCCTTCATCATCGGACCAAACTTAGGCCCGAGCGTCTTGAAATTCGGCTTGATTTTCTTCTTCAAAATGCCGGACGCATCGTCGATGAACTCCACGGTTTTCACGTTTACCTCCGACTGGATAATCGGTGAAACGTGCTCGATTTGCCGGCGCGTGGTTTCGTTCAGAACCGGAATCAGCACCTTCGTCAGTGGCTGGCGCACCTTGATTTTGTGGCCTTTCCGCAGCGAGTGAACCAGCGAACAAATATCCTGACCCAATTGCATGGACGTTTCCAGATCGCTGTCGATCAGGACCGTTTCGGCTTTCGGAAACGACGACAAATGAACCGACAGATCGCTTTCCTTGGTCAGGTTACGGTATAGCCAGTCGGCGAAGAAAGGCGCGATGGGCGACATTAGCTTGGAAACCGTTGTCAGGCACTCGTGCAGCGTTTCGTAGGCCGCCCGTTTATCTTCCGCCGAACTGCCCTGTGCCGAACCCGTCCAGAACCGCCGACGCGACAGCCGCACGTACCAGTTCGACAACTGATCGTTGACAAAATCCTGGATGGCCCGGCCCGCTTTCGTGGGGTTATAATTTTCAAACTGCTGCTCAACTTCCAGCACCAGCGACTGCAATTTTGACAGAATCCAGCGGTCCAGTTCCGGGCGTTGCTCCACGGGGACGGTCCGTACGCCGTCAAAATCAAACTGATCGAGGTTGGCGTACAGCGCGAAGAACGAGTACGTGTTGTAAAGCGTACCGAAAAACCGGCGCTGCACCTCGGCAATACCGTCTAGGTTAAACTTCAGGTTATCCCAGGGCTCGGCGTTGGTAATCATGTACCAGCGGGTCGCGTCGGCGCCGTAGGTTTCCAGCGTCGTGAACGGATCGATGGCGTTGCCCAGCCGCTTCGACATTTTGTTGCCGTTTTTGTCGAGCACCAGACCCGTCGAAACCACGTTTTTGAAGGCGACCGACGACTCGGCTTTCCCGTCCAGCGTGCCCAGCATCCCCGAGATGGCGTGGAGCGTGAAGAACCAGCCCCGCGTTTGGTCAACGCCCTCCGAAATAAAATCCGCCGGATACGCTTTCTCAAAAATATCCTTGTTCTCGAACGGATAATGCCACTGCGCGTACGGCATGGCCCCCGAATCAAACCAAACGTCGATCAGGTCCGGTTCGCGTTGCAGCACCTTGCCCGAGTCGGACAGCAGGTACAGCTCATCCACGTAAGGCCGGTGCAGGTCGTAATCGCCCGACGCCAGTTTTTGCAGATAGGCTTCATTTTTAGCCGTTTGGTCTTCCGACAACCCGCCCGACGCCACGGCTTTTTCGACTTCCGCTTTCAGTTCGGCAACCGAGCCAATGCAAACTTCTTCACCGACGTCGTTGCGCCAGATGGGCAGTGGGGTTCCCCAGAACCGGCTACGGCTCAGGTTCCAGTCAACCAGGTTTTCGAGCCAGTTGCCAAACCGTCCGGTACCGGTGCTTTCGGGATTCCAGTTGATGGTTTTGTTCAGTTCCACCAGTTGGTCCTTAACGGCCGTCGTGCGGATAAACCAGCTATCGAGCGGGTAGTACAGCACCGGCTTGTCGGTCCGCCAGCAGTGCGGGTAGGGGTGTTCGTACTTCTCGACGTGAAACGCCTTGCCTTCTCCCTTGAGCTTGATGGCAATCAATACATCGGTGGGCCGGAACTCCGGTTCGTCCTGCTCCTCGTCCGAGTAATACTGTTCTTTCACGTACCGGCCGCCAAACTCACCCATTTCCTTCACAAACCGGCCCTGTTTATCGACAATCGGTACTTCCTTGCCGTTTTCATCCTTCACCATGATGGACGGAATGCCGTTTTGCTGAGCAACCCGGAAGTCGTCGGCCCCGAAGGTGGGGGAGGTGTGCACCACGCCCGTACCGTCTTCGGTCGTTACGAAATCGCCGAGGATCACGCGGAAAGCCGGTCGGTCGGGCTGGACGTAGGGAAGAAGCTGCTCGTACTCAATACCGGCCAGATCCGCGCCCTTAAACTCGCCCACGATCGTCCAGGGTACCAGTTTTTTGTCCGAAGCCGCGTAGCCCTCGAAATCGCCGTCTTTGCCCTTTTCGTTGAACCAGCGGCCCGTCAGCGCCTTGGCCAGCACTACGTGTACGGGTTCGTGGGTGTACGGGTTGAATGTCTTCACCAGCACGTAATCAATATCTTTTCCCACGGTTAGCGCCGAGTTGGCGGGCAGCGTCCAGGGCGTTGTCGTCCAGGCCAAGATGTAGGGCGTTGCCTCCTCCAGGTCGCCAAAGACCCGCGCGGTTTGCTCCGACGATTTGGTTTTAAACATCGCCACAATCGTCGTGTCCTTCACGTCTTTGTAGGTGCCGGGCATGTTCAGCTCGTGCGACGACAGACCCGTTCCGGCTTTGGGCGAATATGGCTGAATGGTGTAGCCTTTGTAAAGCAGACCCTTCTTGTAAAGCTCCTTGAGCAGGTACCAGATGGATTCGATGTATTCGGTATGGTAGGTAACGTACGGCTTGTCGAGGTCAACCCAGTAGCCCATTTTCTCGGTCAGGTCGTTCCACATGTCCGTGAATTTCATTACGGCTTCGCGGCACTTCTGGTTGTACTCCTCGATGCTGATTCCGCCTTCCGATGCGGGTTTGCCGATGTGATCTTTGTTAATACCCAGTTCTTTTTCAACCTGCAACTCAATGGGCAGCCCGTGCGTATCCCAGCCGCCCTTGCGCTTCACCTGAAAACCCTGGAGCGTTTTATACCGGCAGAAAATATCCTTAATCGACCGCGCCATCACGTGGTGAATACCCGGCTTGCCGTTGGCCGACGGTGGTCCTTCGTAAAACGTAAACGTGGGTTGGCCTTCGCGCGTTTCGATCGATTGTTCGAAGACGCGGTTGGCTTTCCAGAACGCTAAGATATCGTTGGTAACCTGCGCGTAGTTCAGGTTTTTGTATTCTTTGTAACTCACGGTATTTCTGGATTTGAAATCAGGTGCAAAGATACGGAAAATTGAGCGGAACGCATGGGCCGACTTGGAAGACTACTGAACCGGATGCATTTTTACGGACGCGGTTTTTGGGCCACGGAAAAATGCCCCGGGCCATTCAGAGAGTTTTTGATTTTTTTGTAACTTTATTAGTACCTTGGTATTAAAATTGTTCAATTCAGTGCGGAAACGGGAGCCGGACCGATCTGTATTTTCCCGAAGGAAGGGGTCAATGTGGGAGAGCCGTCTCAGCAGCTAATGAAGATTTGTTGGACTAATATTGTATGGCATGAATGAATTGGAGCGATCAGCAGGAAATGCTTCCCAATGGCACCTCCGCACCCCTACTGATCAACGGGCTTTATACGATCGATTCGGCGCAATGGCTTACGGAGTTATTTTGCAAATACTCCCCCAAACCCACTTGGCGCAGGAAGCACTGATCGACGTTTTTACGTCGGGGCAGCTGCCTTCTTTTATGAATTCGTCGGGTAGTCCTGCGATTGCAATTATTAAGCTGGCCCGCTTGAAAGCGCTCGAGCTGAAAGCGAAAACCAGGGAACGGAACACCGCTATTGCCGAACCAATAACGTCGGCGAGCAGTTATTCTCCCGAGTTTATTTTTGATTTGTCCTTCCGTCAGGGTTATTCGTTTGAAGCCATTTCTGATCAGTTTGGACTATCAAAACCGGAGATATTAAAAGCCGTTCGGGATTTCATTCATCTGTATCGTCGGTCGTAATTACGCACAAAGTTGGATATTCAGAATTACATACATAGTGGGGTTTTGGAGGCCTATTTGTTGGGGCTAGCCTCGGAAGAGGAAGAGCAGGAAGTTCAGCAAATGAAGGTACTTTACCCGGAAGTGTCTTCGGCTTTAAACGAGCTTGAAATTCAAATCGAACAGTATTGTCTGGATAACGCCGTACCTCCACCGCCGGGCACCTGGGAGCTGATTCAGGCCCGGACAACCGGGAAGGATATTAAGAAGCGCGATCAGAATGGGCAGGACCGGCAGAGAAAGGCCGCGCCCAAACCCGATAAGCCGGATTACCTGGAAGTTGAGGTAAGTGACTCATTTATCCGGGTGCACAAGCTTTGGCGGCTCGCTTTTTTAATCGTTTTTATTCTGTCAAAAATATTCCTGGTCGCGGGTTTGTATTACTATTTCAAAGCCGATAGCCAGCAGGAGGAAATCGAACGGCTTAAAACCGTCATTCAGCAGCAGCAAACCGTTCGCTAACTCTCCAAGATCTTCTGGCTGAACCATCTACAAGTTTGGCCAGTTTCCTTCTTTCATATCCGCAAGCTTCAACTTACGCGGGTCAATGACCACGTATTTAATCTTTTTCCGGTGATGGGTGTACGTAATATGCACCAGCCCGTCGCGGGACTGGATAACCGCCGGGTACGAAAATTCACTGCCCGGTTCGTTTTCGAGCACCACAGCCGCCTGCCATTTCTCTCCATCGGGCGACAGCGCCACATTCAGCGGTGACCGACCTTTTGGCGTATGGTTGTAGACCAGCAACTGCCGCCCGTCGCGCAGCGTCACGGCATCGGTCCCGGAATTGGGGTTGGGCAGTTGCGTCGCTTTTAACGCCGACCAGGTTTTGCCGCCGTCTTCCGACCAGGCTTCCAACACCTGCTTGTTTTTGCTCCGGCAAAGCAATTGCAACCGGCCACCCGGATGAAACAGCACGCTGGGTTGAATGGCGCTGAATTCCTTGCCGTCGTTGAGGGCCGGGGTTTTCTGCCAGGTTTTACCGCCGTCTGTGCTGCTTTCCATGTGCAGCCGCCAGCCGTTGTCTTCGCTGCTCGATGGACTCAGCAACGTTCCGGACGCCAGCAGGACGGGCTTGTTTTTGATCGGACCCACCATGTCGTCGGGTAACCGTTCGGGTTTCGACCAGGTTTTACCGCCGTCGGACGAAGTTATTTTCATGCCCCACCAGGTCGACGGACTGGGACCGACCTTGTAAAACAACAGCAAAGGGCCTTTGGGCATCTGAAACAGCACCGGGTTCCAGGTGGGGTGCCGTGTGCCGTCCGGCTGCACGCCGTTGGCTACTTCCACCGGTGCCGTCCAGCCTTTCTTTCCCCGGTGGCTGATCCAGATGCCGACGTCGGGATGCTTTTCGTGGGTGCCGCCAAACCAGGCGGCTACAATACCGTCCGGGGTTTCGGCCAGCGTGGAAGCATGGCACGAGGGGAACGGGGCTTTTTCGTAAATAAACTCGGAAGTTACAATGCCGCTGGTCGGTTGGGCGGCCAGAAAGCCGGGCAGAATGCCCAGCAACAGGACCATGAGGGCGTTTTTCATAGAACGCTGGCGTTTTTCAGGTTTAGGGTTTAAAACCAAAAATATAGTTTTTGGCTACGGAAAAAAAGCAGACAACAGGAATCGTCTTTGCAGCCTGAACGGACAACGGCTCAGGACCACAAATCCTGTTAAAATGGTTGGTGGTTTGTGGGCAGCAAAAATGCCGTTCGCCGGGGATGGTTGCCCCCGGCGAACGGCATTTTTATGAAATAGTTCACTAAATCCCTTTGTTCAACACCCGCACTTTCACGTGCGACGGGTTTTTGTTGGAAAAATAAACACGGTGCGTGGCTTTCTGAAAGTCGGCTTCTGTGGCGTCGTAGATATTCATGAATTTCTGCGGATTGCGGTCCACCAGCGGAAACCACGAGCTTTGCACCTGCACCATCATTTTGTGGCCTTTCCGGAAGGTATGAGCCGCGTCCTGCATGTCAAACTTCACCTCCGTAACCTCACCGGGCTTCAGCGGCTCCGGCTTCGAGAAGCTGTTGCGGAATTTAGCCCGCATGACCTCGCCCCGAACCATCAACTGAAAACCGGGCATCTTCGTCATCGGTATCGGGCTGGTGGCTTTGGTGGTGTCGGGATACACATCGATCAGTTTGACCACAAAATCAGCATCCGTGCCGGTTGTCGAGACAAAGAGGTTCGCCATGATGTTGCCGGTAATGGTCACATCCTCGGTCAACGGTTCGGATTCGTACACCAGTACATCAGGGCGGGCAGCCGCAAACCGCTGGTCTTCGTACATGAAATCGCTGCCCCGGACAATCCGGACTTCGTTGGTGTACGGAACCGGCTTTTTCGGATCGCTGAGGTATTCATCAAACACCGCTTCGGTTTCTTTTGGCGCTTCAAACGACAGTTTGCCGTTGGTGTGCAGGTAGATAGTGCGCTCCTCCGACTCCTTGGGCGGCCACTGGCTGTATTGCTTCCACTCGTTGGAACCCGTCAGAAAAATCGAGGCTTCCGGCAGTTGCGGATCGGGCCCGTCTTTCAGGTGGTGATTGAAAAACGCCAGTTCAATTTTTTCCCGGTAATAAGGGGCCGTCTGGGAGCCAAACTTAATATTCCCCAGCGCATCGCCGTTGCCGCGCGCCCAGCCGCCGTGAATCCAGGGACCCATCACCAGGATATTCTTCGTCTTCGGGTTTTTACTTTCGATGCCTGCGTACGTTTTAAGCGGCCCGTACAGGTCTTCCTGATCAAACCAGCCGCCCACCGTCATCACCGCCGGTTTGATGTTTTTCAGGTGCGGCACCGGCGTTCGGGCCTGCCAGAATTCATCGTAATTCGGGTGGTCGATCATCTCCTGCCAGATTTTGTTCTCGTTGTTGAAAAACCGCTCGTTGATTTTTGAAAGCGGTCCGACCTGCCGGTAGAATGTATACGAATCGGGCGTGCCGTAGGCCGAGAAACCGGGCGAGGGCTTGGAGGTCGGCACGGGCCGGGGCTTGCCGTAGGAGGACAGAAAAGCAAACGTGCCCATCAGGAAAAACGCGCCGTTGTGGTGCCGGTCGTCGCCCATGTACCAGTCCGTAACGGGTGCCTGGGGCGATACCGCTTTCAGGGCCGGGTGCGCGTCAATGGCCGTCAGGGTCGTGTAAAAGCCGGGTGCCGAAATGCCCCAGGTGCCCACGCGCCCGTTGTTGTTCGGGAGGTTCTTGATCAGCCAGTCGATGGAATCGTAAGTGTCCGAACTCTCGTCTACATCCGTTTTTCTCTTCTTGTCGGGGTTATGCGGGCGAACGGCTACAAACTCCCCTTCCGACATCCAGCGCCCACGAACGTCCTGATAAACAAAAATGTAACCATCTCTCGCAAACAGCATCGACGGCCCGAGCGAGGGCTTGTACTTGTCTTCGCCGTACGGGGCCACGCTGTAGGGCGTGCGGTCCAACAGAATCGGATACTTCTGTGACGTATTTTTGGGCACGTAGATCGACGTAAACAGCTTCACCCCGTCGCGCATCGGTATCATCCGCTCCATCTTGGTGTAATTCTGGGCGAGGAACAGTGAATCCTGTTTATTGACCAGCGGCTGGGCCAGCAGCGGACTTGCCAGAACCGTCCCGACGGCCAGCGCCAGGAGTCTACGAACGAACGGTATTTTTAGCTTCATTTTCATACGTAATCAGGTTGGTTGATGCGTTGGTTTTACGGCCCGCGTTGTTGACCGGGCCATTTTACGAATGTTCGCGTTCCGTAGATGGCGGCTGCGCCGGATCTTTCAGAACTGGCATCGGCTCCGTGACGGCGCGGATGTTATCCGAAATCCGGTTGGGAGCCTGATCCCGGTCGGTCCACGGGCAGACAAGTTCAAGTTGAAAATGATGGGGCGAAGCAGCAGATCGAACCGTCCGCTGGAGATGGTTTATGCCGGTAAATGCTGAAATTGCCAGTTTTTACGAACAGTACAAGTATAGGAATTCCCGCAGTCAATTCACAAAACTAACGCGGATATTGTTGGCCGGCACGGACCGGAAGACGGGGAGCGGGCCGGGTTACGAGTCGCTCAGACGGATGACGAAATTCTTGATCGGATTCTTTTTGATAATCTTGACCAGTTTGCCTTTTTCGTAAAAGTACTCGTCTTCCCGGTCGTCGATCCGGATGCGGTAACTGCCTTTTTTGGTGGGCTCAATGGTGGCGTAATCGCCGAAATATTCCGCAAAAACCCGGGCGCGGCCGACGGGTTCTTCAAAATACAGCTGCATGGCGGTGAAATCGATTGGCTGCGTTTCTACGGCTTTTCGCTCGTATTTATACTGTTTAACGTTAATATCGTAATGGTCTTTCTGCCAGATGATGTCCGACAGGTAGTTGCCCCGGTTGGTATGAGCGTCGATGTCGGAACGCAGAAGCTGGCGGGTGGCGGGGTCAAAGCGGGAGAGGGTTTTGTAAGAGATGCGTATTTTGCCAAAAAACCAGAATTCAACGCTACAGTTTTGATCATAAACAACCGAGGTTGGACTGGTAATTTGGGCGACGGTCATGTGGCCAATCGTAATGCCGGCGATTTCAACGTCATATTTTTGGGGGATGGTCTGGCAGAAGCTGCGCGTACAAGTCAGCATCAGCAGGCCGAAAATCAGAGTGAATTGTAGCACGTTTAGGTTGGGTTTGTTTTTTATCGTTTTGAATCGTCAAAAACTCAGCAGGTTACCATTATGTTTGGAAAAGGTTTTTTGTGGTTGAGTGTTCTGCTGTCTTTTACCGGTCTGGCGCGGTCGGAAAACCGGTATCCAATTATTCCCAAACCGGCCCGCATCGAAGCCCGCGAAGGCCGTTTTATCCTGAGCAGCACCACCGTCGTCCGGGTTCCGGCCGGTAATGCCGAACTGCGAACGGTGGCCGAACAGTTTGCCCGGCAGGTCCGCACCGCCAGTGGTTTGGCGCTCCAGATCCAGTCTACTAACGAATCCGTTTCTCCCGAACGTATGCTGGAGCTAAAGCCCGTCGGCGACCCCGGTTTGGGGGCGGAGGGCTACCGGATGGACATTCGTCCCCAAACCATAACGATTGAAGCCGTTCAGCCAGCCGGTTTTTATTACGCGATTCAATCGCTGTACCAGCTCCTGCCGCCCCAGATTTTGAGTGCCAGTCGGGTGGCTGCGCCCACCGACTGGTTTGTTCCGGCGGGCTGGATTGAAGACAAGCCGCGTTACCAATACCGGGGGCTGCATCTCGACGTGGCCCGGCATTTCTTCCCGGTTTCTTTTCTCAAAAAATACATTGACCTGCTGGCGCTGCACAAGTTCAACACCTTCCACTGGCACCTGACCGACGACCAGGGATGGCGCATCGAAATCAAAAAATACCCTAAACTCACCCAGGTGGGCAGCCAGCGCCGGGAAACCCTGATCGGGCACTACTACGAAGCCGATCCGCAGGAGTTTGACGGGCAGCCGTATGGCGGGTTTTACACGCAGGACGAGGTGCGGGAGGTGGTGCGGTATGCCCAATCCAAACACGTTACGGTAATTCCGGAAATCGAAATGCCGGGTCACGCGCTGGCGGCCCTGGCGGCCTATCCGGAGTACGGCTGTTCAAACGGACCTTACGAAACCGCGACCAAGTGGGGCATCTTCAGCGATATTTTCTGTCCCTATGAGAAAACGTTCAATTTTCTGGAGGACATTCTGACCGAAGTGATGGCGCTGTTTCACGGCCCTTACATCCACATTGGGGGCGACGAATGCCCGAAAGCAGCCTGGAAAAAAAGCCCGTATTGCCAGCAGTTGATCAAAAAACTGAAGCTGAAAAACGAAAATCAGTTACAAAGCTATTTTACCGCCCGCATCGACCGGTTTATTACCTCGAAAGGCCGCAAAATGATTGGCTGGGATGAAATTATGGACGGCAGCGCTCCGCCGATTCAGGTGTCACCGAGTGCCACGGTAATGAGCTGGCGGGGCGTTGAAGGCGGTATTCGGGCGGCCCGGCTAGGGCACGATGTGATTATGACGCCCGAAAACTTTGTTTACCTGGACCATTACCAGGGCAACCGGGCGCAGGAGCCGCTGGCTTTCGGGCGATTGACACCGCTGGGGGAAACGTATTCCTACGATCCCAGCCCGGCGAGTTTGCCCGCCAGTGTTCAAAAACACATGATCGGCGTTCAGGCAAGTGTCTGGACGGAGTACCTGAAAACACCCGGACAGGTCGAATACATGGTCTGGCCCCGGGCAGCTGCGGTGGCCGAGCTAGCCTGGACGCCCGTTGAACAAAAAAGTTGGCCGGATTTTACCCAACGCCTGCCGGACTTGTTTCGTCGGCTTGACTACCTTCAGACGGCTTATTCCCGGACCTATTACGCTGTCCGGGTCGAACCTGTGCCGCAGCCGGATGGAAGTTTACGGGTTGCGTTATTGACCAACGAAAAACCTGCCGAGATTCGTTATTCGACCGACGGCTCGGAGCCCGGTAGCCAATCCACCCGGTATGAGCAGCCGGTGCCACTAACCCGGTCTGCGATTGTCAAAGCCGTTGCGGTCAAAAACGGTCAGGTCATTGGGGAGGTGCAGCGGTGGAGCTTCGTGGTTTCCAAGGCAACGGGCAAAACCATCCGGCTGGCAACGCCGACGAGCCGGCCCCGCAACGCCGACCCCGCCATCCTGACCGACGGTCAATACGGAACCACGGTGGGGTATTTGCAGGAAATGCAGGGCGTTGCCGGGGTGAAAACCGCTGATCTGAACGCCACCATTGACCTGCTGGAGCCCCAATCCGTCCAGACCGTAACAATCGGACTGGTGAAGGCAACGGCTGGCAACATCTTGCTGCCCAGAACGGTGGAGGTGGCGGTTTCGGCCGACGGCCAAACCTTTCACACGCTTAAAACCGTACCGATGAACCCGACCGAACGGGGTAAGCAGGCCATCGTTCGCCAGACGATCAGCTTTGAGCCGGTACGCAGTCGGTACGTGCGGATCATCGCCCGAAATGTGGGCAAAGTGCCCGCCGGAATGCCCAAAGCCGGACAGGATGCCTGGGTCGTAGCCGATGAAATTACGATCGAGTAAATCGGGAATGGTTTAACCGGCTTGAGTTGAAGCGGGCGTTGGTCTGCCAACAAGGTTTTAGTAAAAGGTGGCCTTTTTTCCATAACCCGGGTATTTTTTGAAGTGTTGAAAGCCGTTTCTTGGCAGATAAGCGGAACCGTGGTCCGGAACCAAACACCCCAAACTTGTTTTTGGGGGCGGTTTTACGGAAGCGAAGATTTTTTCTTTATCTTCCGCTTTCATCTGCTCACGATTTAACCCGCTCATGGCTGATTCAACCGACCTGTTAACCGACGAAAAAACCGAACTCAAACGCTCCCTGGGCTTTCTGGACGCAACCCTGCTGGTGTCGGGGTCCATGATTGGCTCCGGGATTTTTATTGTCAGCGCCGACATGTCCCGCAATGTGGGGTCGGCGGGTTGGTTACTGCTGCTCTGGTTGCTGACGGGGGTTATCACCGTAACGGCGGCCCTGAGTTACGGCGAGCTGGCGGGCATGATGCCCAAGGCGGGCGGGCAGTTTGTGTACATTCAGCGGGCGTACAATTCGTTGCTGGGATTTGTCTACGGCTGGACAGTATTCGCGGTTATTCAGACGGGAACGATTGCCGCCGTGGCGGTGGCTTTTACGAAGTTCACGGCGGTTTTTGTGCCGGCCCTGAATCCGGAAAACGTTCTGTTTAGCGTTGGTACGTTTCCCATCAAGGCATCGTCGCTGTTTGCCATCGGAAGTATTGTCCTGCTGACCTGGATTAATAGCCAGGGAATCCGGAGCGGGAAGCTGATTCAAAACGTGTTTACGTCGGCCAAACTGCTGGCGCTGTTGGGGTTAATCGTAGTCGGCATCGGGGTCGGTTCAGATACCGGAACGCTCTCGGCCAACTTTCAGAATGCCTGGGCCGCTACCCAGACAGCGACCGACGGTACGGTTTTGCCGATCAGCGGGATGGCCCTGCTGCTGGCGCTGGGTGTATCAATGATCGGTTCACTTTTCTCGGCCGATTCGTGGAATAACGTAACGTTCATTGCCGGAGAAATCCGGGATCCGCGCCGGAACATTCCGCTGAGCCTGTTTACCGGCACGTTGCTGGTGACTACCATTTACGCCCTGGCCAACATCGCTTACCTGTCGTTGCTGCCTTTGCAGGGATCACCCACGGCACCTGATGTATTGGGCCGCGGAATTCAGTTTGCCGAATACGACCGCGTAGCGACGGCGGCTGTTTCACTCATTTTTGGCGATGTGGCCGTTGCCATTATGGCGGCCCTGATCATGGTGTCGACGTTTGGCTGCAACAACGGTTTAATTCTGTCAGGAGCCCGGCTTTACTACGCGATGGCCAAAGACGGTCTGTTTTTGAAAACGGCTTCTCACCTGAACAAAAATGCGGTTCCGGGCAAGGCGCTCTGGCTGCAATGCCTCTGGGCGTCGGTTCTGTGCTTATCGGGCAAATACGGCGATCTGCTGGACTACTGTACGTTTGCGTCCCTGGTGTTTTACATCGTGACCATCGGCGGGATTTTCCGGCTCCGGCGCAAGGAACCGAACGCCGAACGGCCGTACAAAGCCTTCGGGTACCCGGTGATTCCGGCGCTTTACATCCTTGCCGGGGTGACGATCTGCCTGATTTTGCTAAAAGAAAAAACGTTCAACACCGGCATGGGCCTGTTGATTGCCGGATTGGGCGTTCCGATCTATTTCATGACGTCGCGGGCCCGTAAGTAGGGAAGAACCGGCACCCCGTTTGCAGTTCCTGCGCTACTTTGCGCAATACACGCGCCGGAAAAAGCAGTTCGGGCATTGTTTTCTTCGGAAAGTTGAGAAAATAAAATTACTTGCTAGCATTTGCTGAAACGATATTCCAATGAATGTATTGATAGTTGAAGACGAAGACCTGGCCGTACGGAAGCTGCGAAAACTGGTGCAGGAAGTGGACTCTTCCCTCCAGATCGCGGGCGTGTCGGCTAGTATAGAAGATACGGTGAACTGGTTGAAAAGCAATCCGGCGCCTGATCTGATTTTCATGGATATTGAACTGGCCGACGGGCAGAGTTTTGAAATCTTTGAGCAGATTGAAGTCAATAGCACCGTCATTTTTACCACCTCCTACGACGAATACGCCCTGCAGGCTTTCAAGGTCAATAGCATCGATTATTTGCTTAAACCCATTCAAAAGGATGACTTACAGCGGAGCCTGAAAAAATTCCGGGATTTGCAGCAGCGCCGGGCCGAAGTCAATGAGCAGCCCAATCAAACGATCAACCTCGATAAACTACTCCGCGAACTGCAACTGCAGCAGCCGAAGGAATACCGCCGACGGTTTCTGGTCCGGCTGGGGCAACGCCTTTTGTCGGTCGAGGTGCAAGACATCGCGTTCTTTTTCACCGACGAACGGTTTAGTTTTTTCAAAACCTGGAACAACCAGAAATACCTGATCGATTACACGCTCGACGAACTGGAAGAAGCGCTGGACCCGTCGATGTTTTTCCGCATCAACCGGGGCGTCATCGTAACCCACAACACGGTGGAGCAGATTCAGCCTTACTTCGGAAACCGGCTGTCGCTGACGCTTAAACCCGTTTTCGAAAAAGAAGCCATTGTGAGTCGCGAGAAAGTGAGCGACTTTAAGATCTGGATGGGAAAATAAAACAGTACCTCATCATTTCGCGGGAAACCTGAGAGTCCATCCGTTACCAAAACCTTGCGGCTTAGGTAGTCGTTTAGTAACCAAACGACTACTTGCCAATGAACCGCATATTCATCAACCGACTCCTCTTTTTTCTACTGCCGGGATTGCTGAGCGCCTGTACGAGCGTCGGGCCAACCAAGTTATTCCGGTCTGCTTCCCCGCACGATCAGTACGCCAAGTCGCTCCGGGATGCCCGGCTGGAACGCACGGCCCTGGGCATCGACTGGCTGAATACCGCCGACCGTGCCCTGAAAGATTCCGTCGTCATCAGTGTACCCTACCGGGAAAGCGGGTACTTTGCGGCCAACCGGCCTTTCGCGCTCGGCTACCGCCTGAACGGGCAGCGGGGCGATAAATTTATCGTCAAAGTGGATGTCGAAGGCCAGGAACCCGTGCAGCTTTTCATCGACATTTTTGAGCTGAATGAAGACAACCGCAACCCCGACCGACTGACTTCGGCCAAAGCCGACACCAACCAACTGACGTTTGAAGTGCTTCGAACCCGAACGCATCTGGTTCGGATTCAGCCCGAACTGCTACGCAGTGGCCGGTACACCCTTTCCATCACCCGTGAACCCATCCTGGGCTTCCCGGTGCAGGGTCGCGACAGCCGCCAGATTAGCAGTTACTTCGGAGCCTCGCGCGATGCGGGGCGTCGGCGTCACGAGGGAATTGACATTTTTGCGCCCCGGGGGACGCCCGCTCTGGCTGCCTCCGACGGGTATATTTCCGGGGTGGGGACCAATAATCTGGGCGGAAACGTGGTTTACCTGTCCGATTCCCGGCGGAACCAGACGCTTTATTACGCCCACCTGGATTCCCAGGCCGTTCAGCAGGGGCAGCAGGTGACCGTGGGCGATACCGTGGGGTTTATCGGGAATACCGGCAACGCCCGGACTACGGCTCCACACCTGCATTTTGGCATTTACTCGTTTAATTCGGGTGCCCTCGATCCCTTGCCCTTTGTTCGGCGCGGAACTGGTCCGGCCCGGCAAACGCTGGTTGCAACCGAAACCCTGGGCGACTCGGTCCGGATTTCGGCTACCCGGGCGGTGATTCGACAGTCGCCCAACGGCGATGCACCGATTCTGCGGACCTTACCACGATCTTCGGCGTTTGCGGTTATGGGCGGAACGGCCACCTGGCTGCGGGTTGAGTTGCCGGACGGCACCACGGGCTATGTGTCGAGTGGGGTCGTTGAACCCGCCCGCCGGCCGCTGCGCCGGGCACCGTTGCCCATCGGTATGGATTTGCTGGAAGCGGCCCGGACCAAGGCCGCTGTGATCGAGACTTTGTCGGCCGGAACCGTGGTGGAAGTGCTGGGGGTTTTTGGCTCGTATCAGCTGGTGCGCCAGGCGACCGGACTGACCGGCTGGCTTTTGCAGACCCCTTAGAATCAAAAAGCCGTCCGCTTCGTTGGAAGCGGACGGCTTTGATCAAATCCGGTTCAAGCGTTAGCTTGGACTTGCTTATTTTTCTTTCACCGAGCTGTAGTCAGAACCGGCGCTTTCAGGAAGTTGCTTCATGATGCTGTCGACCGTAGTCCGGTAAGCAACATCACGGTTGCGATCTTTCTTGCTTTGATTCAGCTGACCCGTTGCCCAGCCCTGCCAGATGATATCATTCGTGCGGGCATCGTATACATTGATCACCACCCGGTTTTCCTCATATTGGCGCGTATAGACGTTATTATAACCGGGGTTATACCACATCCAGTACGGTGACCAGGTGTTGTTTGATTGTACTTGCTGACGATCTTTGGAATCCGAGAAGAAACGAATCACCAGATCAGCTTCGCCCCCTACGACGGGTTTGTAGCCTTTCGCCTGCATTGATTTCTCGATGGCATCCGCAATCCGGCGTTGGTTCAGGTTGCTACCCGCAATCGGGTCAGCGTTACGACGTTGGTCGGCTTCAACCCGGAAGGTGCTAAACTGCCGAACGTTTACTTTCGGGTCATAGTCATGTTTAACATTGATGGACGGTGCACAACTTGCTAACAGACCCAACATGAAAAGACTGGCAATTATGCTCTTGATATTCATAGGTTATTTGATGTTGAAAGTGGACTGGGTTATTATCGTATGCGTTCGAAAATTGAGCGAACTACTTGTTAACGCTGGATATTTTCTTATTAGTATTTGCTCAATTAAATAACTAATTTCCTACCAAGTTAGTTCGCTTTACTTTGGAAGTTGTTGAGTACTTGTTTTCTACTCGCCTGTGATTTAATGTGTTGAATGTAAGGTGTTTAACTTATGGTTTTTTCTTCATTTGAAGTCCATAAAAAACCACCAGCCTCGGGGAGACTGGTGGTTAAAATTTGTTAAAAAACGGGGAGCTTATTAGCGGGCTACCTGAACGTTCAGGAGCAGCTTCACATCATCGCTGACGACAACGCCACCAGCCTCGGTGACGGCATCCCAGGTTAAGCCAAATTCTTTCCGTTTGATGGTGCCGGACAGTTCAAAACCCGCTTTCGTGTTGCCGTAGAAGTCGCCCATCTGTCCACCGTACTCTGCTTTCAGAGTAACCGGCTTGGTGATGCCACGAATGGTCAGATCGCCTTTAATTTCGTATTCGTCATCACTGACTTTCTTTACGTCCGTTGATTGGAACGTCAGTTTCGGGTGGTTTTCCGCATCGAAGAAATCGGCCGACTTCAAGTGGCCATCCCGTTGCTCGTTGCCCGTCGTAATGCTGTCGATATCCGCCGAAAACGAAACGGACGCATTTGAGAAATCGTCGCCCGTGGTTTCAACTTTTCCTTCGAACGAGTTGAATTTGCCCGTTACATTAGACACCATCAGGTGACGGACTTTGAATTGAATTTCGGAGTGAGTAGGGTCTAAAGTCCAAACTGTGGTTTCCTGAGCAGTAGTTGCCATGACTGTATAGTTATTGTTGGTTAATAATGTAGTGACATTTAATGTTATTACATTTAATGCGTAAAAATCGTTTCAATATGACAAAAAAAATTGTGAAAAAAAGGATGTAATGGTAAAGCCGTTGCCGCCAATCAGAATCTTCTACCAGATTGGCGGTTCTGAGTCATGTTTAAAGGGGGCTAAAACAAAAAACCGTTACCTGTCGAGTAACGGTTTTCAGCCAATAACTAAAGTGAGTTATTTTTGTGCGAGTGCTTCCGCTCCGCCCACAATTTCAAGAATCTCTTTGGTAATAGCCGCTTGCCGCGTCCGGTTGTAGATCAGCTTTAATTCTTTCAGCAACTCACCGGCGTTTTCGGTGGCTTTATCCATCGCCGTCATCCGCGCGCCATGTTCCGATGCGTTGGATTCCAAAACGGCTTTATACAACTGGATTTTCAGCGTTTTCGGGATCAGTTCGGTGATGATTTCCTCTTCCGAAGGTTCAAAAATGTAGTTGACGTTGGAAGCTTTGGCGTCCGTATGCGTTGGCGCAGCAACGATGGGCAGAAACTGCTCCGACCGTATGATCTGCGTGGCCACGTTTTTGAACTCGTTATAAACGACTTCGACCTGATCGTACTGACCAGCCGTGAAGGCGTTCATGACTTCTTCGGCCGCCGACCGAACTTTGGCAAAGCTCAGCGACAGGAATGTATCGATGTAGTTGGTATTGACCTTGAAACCCCGGCGCTGGAACGCTTCCGCTCCTTTTTTACCGATCGCCATAATTTCAACATTTCCCCGGCGGGCCTGGGCGGCATACCGTTGGTTGATCAGCGCCATCGTTTCCTTGACAACGTTGGTGTTGAAGGCACCCGCCAAGCCGCGATCCGACGTGACGACGATCACCAGCACCCGCTCAACCGCACGAACCTGATTGTAAGGGCTCTCAGCCGCCAATTCGGCACCGGCGGAAACAGTGCTGAGCATTTCATTCAGTTTCTGAGCGTACGGACGCATCTGGATGATGTTGTCCTGCGCCCGGCGCAATTTTGCCGCAGCCACCATTTTCATGGCTTTCGTAATCTGCTGCGTTGAGACGATAGAAGTTATCCGGCTTCGTACTTCTTTTAATGAGGCCATGTGTTTGGTTATGGAGCGATGGATTTGGAAGTTGGGGAAGGAAGGATCTGACTTTCATTCCTGCGTTCCCCACTTCCAAATACCTTACCTCCTGAATTTCCAGATTCTAAACGTTATGCGTACCGACCGGCTAGTTCCGTGGCCACTTTCTTCACGACGGCAATGATGGAGTCATCCAGTTTACCGGCCCGAAGCTGATCGAGGGTAGCCTGGTGTTGCGTACTCATTTGCAGTGCAAAGTCGTTTTCAAATTCTTTCACCTTGTTAACCGGTACCTTATCGAGGAAACCGTTGGTTGACGCCAGGATGATGGCAACCTGCTGCTCTACCTGTACCGGCGAATACTGCGGTTGTTTCAGAATTTCCTGGTTCCGGCGGCCCCGCTCGATGGTCAGTTTCGTGGAAGCATCCAGGTCCGAACCGAACTTGGCGAAGGCTTCCAGCTCACGGAACTGGGCCTGATCCAGTTTCAGCGTACCGGCCACCTTCTTCATCGACTTGATCTGAGCGTTACCACCCACGCGCGATACCGAAATACCAACGTTGATGGCCGGACGGATACCGGAGTTGAAGAGGTTGGTTTCCAGGAAGATCTGGCCGTCGGTGATTGAAATAACGTTGGTTGGAATGTAAGCCGATACGTCACCCGCCTGGGTTTCGATGAGCGGCAGGGCCGTCAGGGAACCACCACCTTTTACCTTCCCTTGCAGCGAAGGCGGCAGGTCGTTCATTCTAGCCGCGATTTCATCATTGCCGATAATTTTAGCGGCCCGTTCCAGCAAACGGCTGTGCAGGTAGAATACGTCTCCCGGATAAGCCTCGCGGCCCGGCGGGCGACGCAGCAGCAGCGATACTTCGCGGTACGCCACGGCTTGCTTCGACAAATCGTCGTAAACAACCAGAGCCGGGCGACCCGTATCCCGGAAATACTCACCAATGGCGGCTCCCGTAAACGGTGCGTAGAATTGCATCGGCGAGGGATCCGCGGCTGGTGCTGCCACGATGACGGTGTAATCCATGGCACCGGCCCGGCGCAGCGTAGCCTCAACCTGTTTGATGGTCGATGCTTTCTGACCGCAGGCTACGTAGATACAGTAAACCGGCTGGCCTTTATCGTAAAATTCTTTCTGGTTAATGATCGTGTCAATCGCAACGGCGGTTTTACCCGTCTGGCGGTCGCCGATGATCAACTCGCGCTGACCCCGTCCGATGGGAATCATGGCGTCGATGGATTTAATACCCGTTTGCAGCGGTTCGGTCACCGGCTGGCGGAAGATTACGCCCGGCGCTTTCCGCTCCAGCGGCATCGCGAAGGTTTCCCCCGCGATCGGACCTAAACCGTCGATAGGCTGGCCCAATGTATTCACGACGCGACCCAGGATGCCTTCACCTACGTTGATGTAAGCAATCTGATTCGTGCGTTTTACCGTGTCGCCTTCTTTTATCTCGCTGTAGTCACCCAGCAATACCGTTCCGACGTTGTCTTCTTCGAGGTTAAGAGCCAGGGCCTGCAAACCGTTTTCAAACACCAGCAATTCACCAGCCTGTACTTTTGACAGTCCGTAAATGCGGGCTACTCCGTCACCGATTTGCAAGACCGTACCGACTTCCTCGAGTTCGGCGGTGGTTCTGGAGTTCGATAGCTGTTCCCGGAGAATGGCTGAAACCTCGTCGGGTCTAACTGATACCATATGAGTGGAAGAATCGTTTTATGATGGTTCTAAGAATTTGGGTGCAAAGTTACGCACTAAATTTCACTAAAACAGACGTTATCAAGGAAATTCCTCGCCGGAGTTTAGATTTTTCTAAGAATGGGGGCGATTCGTTTTGATTCCGTGAAATAGACGGCACTCAACCCGTGAATCATTTGTGACTCAAAAAAATAACAATATTTAATCGGGTCGCGTTGAGATACTGGCAATTGTTTTTTACTTTAGTGAGTTGTGAACCTTTCGTATCCGGCTGCCTGGGCGTCTGATTACGGATTGGCTGATCAGCTTGGCCGTCAACCCTTGCCCATCACCATTCATCAATAATTTGTTTTATAAAATCCCGCTATTGCCAAACTTTTGACCCGCAATTTTACGTTTTCAGCATAAGTACATTTTGAATACAACTTTTGTATCTTACACATGACGATTAAACAATGGACGTTAGCCGGTCTTTTTTCGGCTGTATTGGTAACGGGTCAGGCAGTGGCTCAAACGAAAAAACCGGCCGCCAAGCCCCAACCGAAAGCCCCGGCTGCCGCTTCCGCCGGAACTTCTGCTCCGATTAAACTCAACAATGCCATCGATTCCGTTAGCTATAGTATTGGCGTTAATGTTGGCCTGGGACTCAAACAACAAAATCTGGGGAACGCCAACCTGAAGGCCCTGACGAAAGCCCTGCAGGACGCGCTGCAATCCTCAAATACGCAGATTGCGCCCGAACAGGCAAACCGCATCATCGGGGAGTTTTTCCAGCGTGAACGGTCGGTCAAAGCCGAAGCCAACAAGAAAGTCGGAGAACAGTACCTCGCCGAAAATAAAAGCAAGCCCGGCATTATGACAACCGCCAGCGGCCTGCAGTATCAGATTTTAAAAGCCGGTACCGGCCCCAAACCCGCAGCGACCGATACCGTTAAAGCCCACTATACCGGCCGACTGATCGACGGAACGGTCTTCGACAGTTCGGTGGAACGCGGACAGCCGCTCGAAATTCCCGTCAACCAGGTGATTCAGGGCTGGAGCGAAGCGCTTCAGTTGATGCCGGTTGGCTCCAAGTGGAAGCTTTATATTCCGTCGACACTGGCGTACGGTTCGCAGGGCGCCGGTTCGCAGATCGGACCGAACTCCACGCTTGTTTTCGACATTGAATTGCTGGAAATTGTGAAGAAGCAATAAGGAAAAGCCGATGGTTAAAAAATGTTAAATGGGCATAACCGTGAATGGTTTGGCGGTTAAAAAGGTTACTTTATTAACACGCTCCCTGTTTCCGGCCATTGCATCATTTCAACCGGTAGACCCTAAAACCATTTAACCATCTGGCCGTAAAGAGTAAGAGTTGGTGCTACATTAATCATAGAAAGGGAAGTATGAGAAAGTACCTCATTACATTAGTACCGGTGCTGATGCTGAGCCTTCAGCCGGGTCCACATGCCGGGATGTCGGCCGTGCCGATGCCCCCTCCAAGTGCTGATGATTTAAAACCTTCGGTATCGCAGGAACACGTTGAACAGTTGGTTGCGCGTCTGCTGACAACGCATCACTACCGCAAGGTGAAACTCAACGACTCACTCTCATCCGTTGTTTTTGATAACTACCTGAAGGAACTGGATGGCAACAAAGCCTATTTTCTGGCATCCGATATCAGCTCGTTTGAAAAATACCGCAACAACATTGACGACCAGTTGATCAACGGTGAGCTGACTGCCGCCTACGACATTTACAATGTTTTCCGGAAACGGTATCAGGAGCGCAACAAATTTGTGCAGGATAACTTCGTAAAGCCGTTTGATTTTACGGTCGACGAAACATTCAACACCGATCGCGAAAAAGCCAGCTGGCCGAAAAGCATCGAAGAACAGAACGATCTGTGGCGCAAACTCCTGAAAAATCAGTCGCTGGAACTGAAACTGACCGGCAAGGCCGATACGTCGGTGGTCAACAGCATGAAGTCGCGGTATAAGAACCTCGACCGCTACATGAGCCGGATCAAAGCCGAAGACGTGTTTCAGATTTACATGAACTCGTTTGCTGAATCGCTCGACCCGCACACCAACTACATGTCGCCCCGCTCGGCTGACCGTTTCAACCAGGAGATGAGCGCATCGCTGGAAGGAATTGGTGCCCTGCTGCAGGAAGATGGCGATTACATCAAGATTTCGGACATTGTTCCCGGCGGGCCGGCTTTCAAAAGCAAACTGCTGACGAAAGGCGACAAGATTGTAGGGGTTGCCCAGGGCGAAGGCCACATGGTAAACATTGTGGGTTATCAGGTGGATGATGCCGTCAAGCTAATCAAAGGCCCTAAAGGCACCACCGTTCGTCTGCAAATCAAATCGATGGATGCTGTGGCTGGTGCCCCGCCGAAGGAGATTCGTCTGGTGCGCGAAAAAATCAAACTGGAAGAACAACGCGCCAAGAAAGAAGTCATTGAGATTTCTCAGAACAATAAAAAATACAAGCTCGGCGTCATCACGATTCCGGTGTTCTACCGCGATTTTGAAGGAGCCCGCAAGCGGGAGGAAGGTTTTGCCAGCACCACCGGCGACGTACAACGGTTCCTCAATGAGTTGAAAACCGAGAAGGTAGACGGTGTGGTGGTTGACTTGCGCGACAATGGCGGTGGGTCGCTGACAGAGGCCATCACGTTGACCGGCCTGTTTATCTCACGGGGACCCGTTGTGCAGGTGAAAGAAGCCACGGGAGACATCGAAGTTCAAACCGACCCCGATCCGTCGGTGCTGTACGATGGTCCGCTGGCCGTGTTGGTAAACCGCTTTAGTGCTTCGGCTTCGGAAATTTTCGCTGCTGCCATTCAGGACTACAAACGCGGTATTATCATCGGCAGCCAGACCTACGGTAAAGGTACGGTTCAGACGATGGTCGACCTGAATACCTGGCTGAAAGAGTCGGAGAAAGTGGGTCAGGTGAAAATGACGATCGCTAAATTCTACCGGATCAACGGTAGCAGCACCCAGCACAAAGGAGTTACACCGGACATCGAACTGCCGTCGGCTTTTACCGCGGAAGAATACGGGGAAAGCTCACAACCCAGCGCCTTACCCTGGGATCAGATTTCTTCGGCCCGGTACGATGTTACCCGAAACCTGGACGACAAGCTGATTACCAAACTTCGCGATCGGTACGAACAACGCTTGAAATCGGATGCGGAAATGAAGCAACTGATGGCTGACTTTGCGGAATTGAAACGGGCTAAAGAAAAAACCGTTGTATCGCTTCAGGAAGCCAAACGGAAGAAAGAACGCGATGAAGCTGAAAAACGCCGGAAGTCGATTACCGATGCGGCTGGCGAACCCACAGCGGCCAACGACTCTTCCATTCCGGCAAAAGATCCGAAGGAACCCAAGGCTCCGAAAAAGGATCTGTACCTGGATGAGTGTGGTAAAGTCCTGGCCGATTACATCGCCTTTATCAAAAATCCGCAGTAAGGATACTGCATACCGTTACAAAAGCCGTCCCGGTCTGACCGGGACGGCTTTTGTATTGAAACACTTCTGAGATGCCCAGTACCGAACGAAAATTATGGTAGGGATGGCTGGGCCATTTTTAACGTTTCGCGTCCCTTGGGGCGATCAGGCCGGCCACGCGCCGATCCACGGAATTTTCTCCCTCGTCCATACCCACCTGCTTGTCGATTAAGTTATTTTCTGAATCGAATAGCACCCAGACTGGAATAGCCCGCAGGTCGTATTTTTTGTTTAGTTTGATGAAAGACGTGTCCCGGCTTGCTATAAATTGATTCCAGGGCATTTTCTCCTGTTCCAACGCCTTTTTCCACTGGGCGTCTTTCGAATCAATTGAAATGCTGGTGATGGCCAGGCGGTCTTTGTGTCTGGTGTGAAGAGTCTTGAGTTGCGGTATTTCCTGCCGGCAGGGGCCGCACCAGCTTGCCCAGAAAACAACCAGATTGTATTTGTTGGGTGCCAATACCGACGAGCTAAACGTGCTATCCGGCTTCCGGAGCGAAACATCGGCCGGAAAGCCTCTTCCGGTCATTTTGTAGCGGTTGTACGTTTCCAGATTTTTGTACAGGGCGGCATTTCTCACGGACTCATCGAAAAGAGACAGAAAATGCTTCATTTCCGCGTCGCTGAACGAAGCGCTGTTTTGAGTCAGGTAGGAGAGCAGGTCGAGCGAGTAAGGGTACCGACGAATCAGGGATGTGTTTGACGCCATGATTTCGGGCGACTGCGAGGGGTTCTTTTTCAAGCCCATGTGCCGGAAGGCCGCAGCCGTCTGGGGCTGGATATCGTTGAAGATAAGACTGATGGGAGCCTGCAAGATTGGCTTGTAAGCTGTATCTCTTTCCAGCGTGCTTTTTCCCCTTTCCAGGTAAAATATGGATTCATACCAGTTCTTCTTGAACGGATTGGTATACCCTAACGCAAAATAGGGCTGGTTGGCATTGCCGCTCGTATGCACGAGACGGACCGGGTAGGGCACAAAATCTTTATCGGCTTTAATCGTAAACCGAAATTTGCCTTCTTTCACAACGACTGAATCCAGAAGCTCTCTGGTTTCTACATTCTGGATGTAAAGCTTTTTATCCTCCAGAAACGAATGGGTATCCTTTAAATCTGCTTCAATTACCGCATTCTCATCACCGCCCGTGGTGCAGCACAAACAAACAGAGATGATTGCAACAAACAGTAAGGGCCACGCTAAGGCTCTAAGGGAAGGGTACGTTTTCATCTTTCTGATTTTCAGGGGTAAATAGCACCGTTAAAATAATGAAAAAGTATAAACCCGTTAGGAATTAAACACAGGATCTTTGGGGCGTTTTGCCGCATACGCCAACCTGTGCAAGAAAGCCAAAACAGGCTTAGCCCCGAAAAACTCCGGGGCCGAGCCTGTTTTGGTAGAGGATAGGTGAATAATGTGTTAGACCAGCCGGAAGCGAACTTTGGCTTGGTATTCCTGATTTTCATTGGCGTTCGGCTCCGTCAGGAACACTTTCTTGCCCATCAATTGCTTGATCAGGGTTGCGTTCAACGTTTTGTTGTCACCGTCGGAGATGCGCAGGTCAGACAGCCGTTGCTGGGCATCGACCCGGAATTTGATGACCACGAAGTCTTCATGGTCAACTTGTTGCAAGATTTCCGGGTACAGCGCATAAGCGGCAATCTGCTGTTCCAGGGTCTGTTTGAGCGTAATTTTTTTCTGATTCGAAGCCCGTAAAGTAATGGCCAGGGCCAGGCAAAGCGTACTGAAAATCAAAACCGTTTTCATTAGTTTGTTGATACTAGAAATGTATGAATGGTGTGGATATGTCAGATTCGACAATGCAAAAGTAGGCCGGGGCCGCCGGGCCTTTTAGCGCACAACTACGCCTTTTGAAAAATGCGTAGTTTCCCCGTGCCCGTTGCCAGAAGTACGTGGGTAGATGATTATTCCAATCGGCTTTATTGAACGGTAGTGATGCCAAAGAAAGGCTAGATAATAAAGGTATTTAGTTTATTATTATTTGGTTTTAGTGCGTCGATGCCGGTTTTATTTGTACCTTGTGGCCTGATCGCCATATTCCCTCCTGAACCATGACAAGTCGCCGTACCTTTTTCCGTCAGCTCAGCACAGCCGCTGCTGCCCCTTTTGTTTTACCGGACTTTATGACCGACGCCCACCGTACGCTGCTGCAACGGCTGGAACGGGCGGGCAGTCCGCAGCAAATCGCGCAGGACGAAGATTTCTGGTCGTGGATCAAAGCCGAATACACGGTTTCGCCCAACATCCTGAATCTAAACAACGGGGGCGTTAGTCCGCAGCCCAAATCGGTGCAGGATGCACACATTCGGTTCTACCAGTACAGCAACGAAGCTCCCACCTACTACATGTGGCGAATTCTGGACCAGGGCCGCGAATCACTGCGGGCCAAGCTGGCCGATCTGGCGGGCACTTCCCCGGACGAACTGGCCATCAACCGGAATGCCACCGAGGGCCTGAATACCATCATTTTCGGCCTGACGCTGAAACCCGGCGACGAGGTGGTTCTCTCCCGGCAGGATTACCCGAATATGATGAATGCCTGGAAACAGCGCGAAAAACGCGACGGTATCAAGCTCGTCTGGCTGGATCTGAAACTGCCTTCCGAAAACGAAGACGATCTGGTCCGGCAGTACACCAGTGCGTTTACCAGCAAAACCAAAATTGTGCACGTTACGCACCTGATCAACTGGACGGGGCAGATCATGCCCGTCCGGAAAATTGCCGATGCGGCTCATAAGCGGGGAATTGAGGTCATCTGCGACGGCGCACACAGCTTTGCGCACCTCGATTACAAAGTGCCCGAACTGGGCTGCGATTACTGGGCTACAAGCCTGCACAAATGGCTCTGCGCCCCCTTCGGCAGCGGGATGATGTACATCCGCAAAGAGAAAATCAAGAACATTTGGGCGCTGCTCTCCAATACCGATCCCGACGGGGCCGACATCCGGAAATTCGAGTCGCTCGGAACGCGTTCGTTTGCTTCAGAAATGGCCATCGGCACGGCGGTTGACTTTCACCTGGGCATTGGAGCTGCCCGGAAATTTACGCGGCTCCATTACCTGAAAAATTACTGGGCCGAAAGGGTGAAAGACGTCTCTGGCGTCCGGTTGTATACGTCCCTCAAGCCCGAATTTGCCGGGGCGCTGGCCGTGGTTGGCATCGACGGAATGAAGGGCCCCGAGCTGGAAAGCCAGCTGCTGGGTACCTACAAACTGCACACGACCCCCATTTCGCTGGGCGACATCAACGGCGTTCGCGTAACTCCTCACGTGTACACGACCCCCAAAGACCTCGATCGGCTGGTCGTCGCCATCACCGAACTGGCCGGAAAACAGAGTCTGGCCGGGAAACAAAAGAAGAGCTGATCCTGTATCTTGGTCGCCGGGCTTTCTTCGTTATGGAGAAAACCCGGTCCAATGAAATTACTTTCCGCCCTTCTTTTCTTTTGCGTGCTATCCTTCCAGACCGTTGCTCAGCTCGTGGTCAATCGGGTCGATATCAATCAACTCGACATTGGGTATTGCCAGTTAATTTGTGAATACGGTAGTCTAGGCGGTAAAGCCAGGATTTATGTTGATTACGGACAGGCGAATTTTCGGGAGGGGACGGTTGGTGAATTGCGTAACTTCAACTCCGAAGGAGAGCCAACGGAACGGTTTGATACGGTTATGCAGGCCGTCAACTTTGTTGAAAAACAAGGCTGGGAAGTGGTTTCCTCCCAGGTGACGCACGCGGGGTCGGGCTCTTCCAACCAGTTCATCTATCTCATGCGAAAGAAACGGAAGGCGTAAGGCCACCGATTCGTCCCATTTTTCGGCTTGTTTAGCCCATTTGTGCCACGGCTTTTCCTTCCTGCCCTAGTTTTGGTCAAAAAACGAAAACAATGCGGGAAATAACGGGAGTCCGGCGCTACGAATTATGGTTTGCGATCTACGTAGCGGTTATTTATGTGATTCGGCGGCTTATTCAGGAAGCAGGGCGTATTGACGATATGGTGGAATCGCTGCTGCGAAACAGCAACGGCAGGCCCGCGTCGGTCGTGCTCCAGGATCTGGAACGCTACAACCACACCCTCCACAACAATGTTCCGCTAATCGTTGGTGTGCTGCTGTTTCTGCTGGCCTGGTTTGTTTTCCACTACCTGGCATACCCGGCTATCCAGGATGGCGAACAGAGCGAGAAAACCATGCTCTACGCGGGTTTAACGGTTTTGTTGCTGTTGGGCAGTGTAGCCAGTTACCACTACCTGAAGTGGCGGCCCGTATTCAGGGAAGACGGTTTCGGCGGTTTGCTCGGCATCCGGCTCTATTCCATGTACAGCAAACGGAACGTGCTGGCCGACACCATTGGCCTGGGTATCATCGTATTCGCTTACGAACTGATCAGCCAGCTTGGCTACGATCTGGACCGGAAATACCGGAAGGACTTCAAATTCGTCAGTTACCTGATCTGGGTTCCCGTGGCTATTTTTATGCTGACCTTCGCGTTGTTTGTCCAGCTGCCCGAGACGTTATGGCGGAGTTCATTCGCCGGTACACTTCTGATTTTGGCAACCATCATCCAGATCTACCTGCTTCAGAATGTGGTCTATAAGTCGATTCTGCCTTCCGTACAGGATTCCCGCACGACTGAGTTCTTTGGGCGGGTGCTGGTCTTGCTGCTACTTTGGCTGCTGCTGAACCTGATCGTCTGGGGCGCCCGCACGCAGTTTACGTATTCCGGGTCGGGACTAAACACCGGTTTGCTGCTCGTTACCTTGTTTGCTGCGGGGCTGATGGCCGTGCTGCGCCGGATAACCAACAAAGAGAAAGTCCAGCTCCAGACGCAGGTCTCCCAGACTTCGGCAGAACTGGCGGGGCTGCAATCGCAGATTAATCCGCATTTCCTCTTCAACGCACTCAACAGCCTCTACAGCACGGCTTTGCAGGAAAACAGCGAAAAAACCGCCGACGGTATTCAGAAACTGGGCGACATGATGCGGTTTATGTTGCAGGAAAATAACCGGGACCGGATTCCGCTGGAGAAGGAAATCGAATACCTGCAAAATTACATCCAGCTTCAGCGAATGCGCCTGGACGAATCGCACGGAATTGAAATCCGGGTAACAATTTCGGAGCCAAACCGCGACATTTCCATCGCGCCCATGATGCTGATTCCGTTTGTCGAAAATGCCTTTAAACACGGTATCAGCCTGCGAAACCCGTCCTGGATTTTTATCACCTTGACATTGGACCTGACAACGCTTTATTTTAAAGTCCACAATTCGCGTCATCCGGCTCCGGCCAGCGACCCGGAACGGGATCGTTCGGGCATTGGGCTGGAAAACGTCAGGAAACGCCTGGAACTGATTTACCCCGGGCGCTATTCGCTGGCTATTCAGGCGTCGGAGCAGGATTATTTTGTGGCTTTAACCATTCGCTATTAACCGCTAACCCGCATGTTAACCGCAATTGCCATCGACGACGAACCGCAGGCCCTGGAGGTCATCCGGTTACATGCCGCCAAAGTGCCGTTCCTCGAACTGAAAGCCAGTTTTACCGACGCCTTCGAGGCCATTCCATTTTTACAGAAGGCTAAAATCGACCTGATTTTTCTGGATATCAAAATGCCGGATATTTCGGGAGTCGAGTTTGTCCGCTGCCTGCCCACCGCGCCGATGATTGTTTTTACCACGGCCTATTCCGACTACGCCGTGCAGGGGTTTGAACTGGATGCCATCGACTACCTGCTGAAACCGTTTCCGCTGCCCCGCTTTCTGAAAGCCTGCAACAAGGCGCTGGACCATAAAAACGCACGCGATGGAGCCGGAGATGAATTTATTTTCGTGAAAACCGGCTACGAAGAAGAGAAAGTCTGGCTGGACGAGATTGTATACCTGGAAGCCGACGGCAACTACCTGACGTTTGTGCTGAAAAACCGGAAGCTGCTCAGCCGCCAGACCATGTCGGATGTCCTGCGGATGCTGCCCGAGAATCAGTTTGTGCGCGTACACCGTTCCTACAGCGTTTCGCTCCGGAAAATTGAAAAAATGTCCCGGAGCGAAATTACCGTTGGCGGGGTGAGAATCCCCGTTGGCGCTTCCTACGAAGAAAACGTGGCGGAGATGAAAACCCGGCTCTTGAAGAATTAGGGCCGTACCTCAGGCGTCGACTTTTTCTACTTCCTGCCACTCAAACCGCACCACCTGCTCCAGGTCCGGGTGCAGGCTGATGGCTACCGGGCAGGTGTGGGCGATGTGTTCCATCTTGGCGCGGTATTCCTCTGTAAAATGATCCGACGGCCCCATCACAATTTCAATCTCAATCCGGGAAATCCGCCGGGGGGCTTCTTTCGACATCACCTTGGTAATGCTCAGTTCGCTGGTCGGCAGTTCAATGCCGTCGCGCCGGGCTACGATGCCCATCGTGGTGATGATGCAGCTCCCTAACGCGGTGGCTACCAGGTCGGTAGGAGAGAAGGCTTCGCCTTTGCCGGTGTTGTCGGTGGGGGCGTCGGTCAGAATCCGGGTGCCGGATTGCAGGTGGGTGGCTTCCGTCCGTAAGTCACCCAAGTAAGTGGTTTGAACTGTAGGCATGCTACCAAAAACTAAATTCCTGTTGTGGGATGTATGGAAATACAAAAATATCTATTGATTCACGCAACCATCCAATCGCTCAGCCCGTTACTCAATCGGGGAGCAGGCCGGAATTGTCGGTAACGATAATTTCATAGTGTCAAAGTAAACTGTTATTTTTATCCTTACAAAAAGTTTCTACTACGACCGTGTCACGAATTCTACCGATATTTTTATTAGTGAGTCTGGTGCTGTCGGTACGCAGCGCCCGGGCTCAGAATACCGACACCGATGAGGACAAGTATTCCACCGTGACCACCTACGGCGTCACCACGAATACAAACTCCGGCATCCTGGGCGGTTTTGTTTTTCGGCATTCGAAGGTGCTGCCCGGTTTGTTTCAGGGTAAACGGCAGTTTCGCTACCTGGCGCTGGAGATTGTCAACGTGAAGCACCCGAAAGAAGTGCAGTCGCAGACGCCCTATTCCGGACAGCGGTATGTCTACAACAAGCAGAATTACCTGTTTGTCGTTCGGCCCCAGTACGGCCGGGAAGTGTCGCTTTTCACGCGGAACGCCGACGAAGGAGTGGCCATCAACGGTATTCTGGCCATCGGGCCTTCCATCGGTATTATCAAGCCGTACTACGTTCAGTATTCCACCAGCCCCGGCCAGGTCGACACCCGCCCGTTCGACCCGACCCTGCAACCCGAGCTGATCGTGGGTTCCGGCAGTTTCTTCCAGGGCTTTTCCGAATCCAAGCTGACCGTTGGCCTGAATTTCAAAGCCGCCGTTTCGTTTGAACTGAGCGCGTTCCGCAACAACATGACTGGCCTGGAAATCGGGTTTCTGGCCGAAGCCTTCCCGAAAGAGGTCGTCATCATGAACAACGCCAACAACCGCAGCGTTTACACGTCCGGATTCATTACGCTGTTCTTCGGCAACAAGAAATAAGGCCAGGGAAGCAGGAGAAACGCCGTTCCGGAAAAGACCTTTCGGGCTGTTCTTCCGCTTCCTTTTTCCTTTCGGCCTTTTTCCCGAACTTTACTTCCCGAAAATCCATTGTGTAATAAATTGGATTGAGGTTTTGCTATGATCGAACTTCCCGTAATACCCTCCGAACAACAGCGAAAAAAACGTCCCGACTGGCTACGGGTGAAACTGCCCATTGGCCCCGAATATGCCAAGGTTCGCAAGCTCGTTGATACCTATAAATTACATACCATCTGCGAAAGCGGTAATTGTCCGAACATGGGGGAGTGCTGGGGTGCCGGCACGGCCACGTTCATGATTCTGGGCAACGTCTGCACGCGAAGCTGTACCTTCTGCGCCGTGGCAACCGGCCGCCCGAATGAGTACGATACCGACGAACCCCGCCGGGTAGCGGAGGCCATCCTGCTGATGAAGGTTAAACACGCCGTTATCACGTCGGTAAACCGCGATGAACTGAAAGACCGGGGTGCCGAAATCTGGTACCAGACCGTTAAGGCGGTGAAGGAAGTGTCGCCGACCACCACCATCGAAACGCTGATTCCGGATACTAAGGGTAACTGGGAGGCCCTGACCCGGATGATCGAAGCCGGTCAGGAAGTGGTTTCACACAATATGGAAACCGTTGAACGGCTTTACCGCCGGGTTCGTCCGCAGGCCCGCTACGAACGCAGTCTGGAGCAGATTCGCCGGACGAAAGACTTTGGTCAGCGCACCAAGTCGGGCATCATGCTCGGTCTGGGCGAAACCGTCGACGAAGTTCTGAAAGCGATGGATGATCTGGTGGCGAACGGCCTGGATATTCTGACGCTGGGTCAGTATCTGCAACCGACCAAAATGCACCACGAAGTCATTGAGTGGATTCACCCCGACACGTTTGCCATGTACCGCGAAGAAGGACTGAAACGGGGACTCAAATACGTGGAATCTGGCCCGCTGGTGCGTTCCTCGTACCATGCTGAACGTCACGTAAACGTTTAAAAAATTAATCCGCCAATAAACAGACGGGGAGTAACCGAAAAGAGGATTTTAAGTCCTTTTTCGGTTACTCCCTTTTTCGTTTGCGGCTTTTTGCCTTTCTTGTTCTGAATGAAACGATACGACTTCATCATTGCCGGGGGAGGAATGGCCGGATTGAGTCTGGCTTACTACCTGAGCCAGTCGCCCCTTCGTGACCGTTCCATTCTGATTCTTGACAAAGAAAGCAAAACCCGTAACGACCGGACCTGGTGCTTCTGGGAAGAAAATCCGGGGCCGTTTGAACCGATTTTATACCGAAAGTGGGACACCGTCGAGTTTTTCGGAACCACCTACCAGGGCCTGCTCGATATCGGTCGTTTTCAGTATAAAATGCTGCGGGGAATTGATTTTTACGACCACATCCAGCACCACCTCGCCCAGTTTCCTTCCATCGAAATCCGGCAGGCCACCGTCAACCGCGTGAAAGACACCCCCCAGGGCGGGTTTGTCATTGCCGACGACGAACCGTACATGGCCAGTTACGTGTTCGACAGCACTCACGCGCTGAAGCTCGACCAGCCCGAAAACCACAACTTGCTGCAACATTTCAAGGGCTGGACCATCAAAACCGAGAAACCGTGTTTTGACCCAAACCGCCCGTGTATGATGGATTTTCGGGTGGAGCAGCACAACGACTGCCGGTTTGTTTACATTCTTCCGGTCGACGAGCGAACGGCGTTGGTGGAATACACCATTTTTAACGATCAGCTGCTGTCGGACGAACAGTACGAAACGGCTTTGTGCAGCTACATCGACCGGTTTCTGGATACTGGAACCTACACCATCCAGGAAAAAGAATTCGGCGTCATTCCCATGTCCGATGAACCCACCACCGAACGACCCGGCCGGCACGTCGTCCGGATTGGAACGGCCGGTGGCTACACCAAACCGTCGACTGGCTATACCTTTCAGCGGACGCAGCGGTACCTTCACGAAATTGTTCAGAATCTGGTCCGGAATGGCAAGCCCAAACGCCGGAAGCCGTGGCTCCGGCAGGGTTTCAAGATGTTCATGGACAGCGTCCTGCTGAATGTGCTGCAATACCGCCGTCACCCCGCCGATGATGTATTCACCCGTTTGTACGAAAACAACGCACCCGCGCAGATTTTCCGGTTTCTGGACGAAGACACCACCTTTGCCGAAGACCTCAGAATCATGAGCAGCGTCCCGATCGGCCCCTTCACCATTGCCGCTTTCGACGTCATCCGCAAGCGGGTCATTCGCGCTTATCCGGACGGAATCCGCCCCCGAATCAGGCAGCGGCAGCGACCCGCCAGTGACTAAAAGGCTGGCCAACGGCATGCGGTTTGCTAACGTACACGGGTGTGGGTTTTCTTCTCGCCCAAGCCGGATTGAAGCCGTTGACATTGTTTTGATTTATCAAACGCGAGAGGTAGCCGCCACTTCGATTGGCGTGATGTCCTGAACAACGGACGGCGTACAATAAATATGACGGTTTTGTGAGCTTTTTATGAGTAGTATTTTACAAATAAATCTTTATTGTGTAATACTGACAAATAGCTTCTCATGCGTCGGCGCGTTTACTCGATTTATCTGCTTGGGGTTGGCCTTCTGGGTCTGGTAGGATTTGTAGCAATGCGGGAGGAGAGCCCTTCGCCGGTCCGGACACCCGCCGAAGAACTGGCCACGTTCCAGTTGGAACCGGGTCTGAAAATTCAGCTTGTTGCGGCCGAGCCGATGGTGCAGGACCCGGTTGTGATTACGTTTGATGAAGACGGGCGACTGTGGGTGGTCGAAATGCGCGGCTTCATGCCCAACATGGACGGCACCGGCGAAGAACGACCCATTGGCCGCATCTCGGTGCTGGAAGACACCAACGGCGACGGACAGATGGACGCCAGCCATGTTTACCTCGACAGCCTGGTGCTGCCCCGCGCTCTGGCGCTGGTACCGGGCGGGGCGCTGGTCGTCGAAAACAGCGCCCTGTGGCTGACCCAGGACCGCAACGGCGATCTGAAGGCCGATACCAAAACCCTGATTGACCCGCAGTATGCCGGCAGTGGCCTGCCCGAACATGCCGGCAACGGCCTCTGGCGGAGCATGGATAACTGGTATTACAACGCCAAATCGCGGCTTCGCTACCGGCTCAACAACGGAAAATGGGAGCGCGACAGCACTGAATTCCGAGGGCAGTGGGGCATCAGCCACGACGACGAAGGACGGCTTTATTACAACTACAACTGGTCGCAGCTCCACGGCGATCTGGTACCGCCCAACTACCTTTCCCGCAACAAAAACCATACACCCACCACCGGCATTGACCACGGTTTGACCATCGATCGGCGGGTGTATCCGATTCGGCCAACGCCCGCGGTTAATCGCGGCTACATTCCCGGTACGCTCGATAACGAAGGGCGGTTACGCGAATTTACGGCGGCCTGTTCGCCCCTGGTCTACCGGGGAACGGCGTTGCCGCAGGAATATTCCGGCAATGTGTTTGTCTGCGAGCCAGCGGGCAACCTGATCAAGCGCAACCGGATGGAAAAAAATGGCATCATGCGGAGCGCCCAGGACCCGCATCCCGGCCGGGAATTTCTGGCGTCGACCGACGAACGGTTTCGGCCCGTTCACCAGGCTACCGGTCCGGACGGGGCGCTGTACGTGGCCGACATGTACCGGGGCCTGATTCAGCATAAAGCGTACGTGACGCCTTACCTGCGCGAACAGACCGTCAACCGGGGGCTGGTGTTGCCGGTCAACCGGGGCCGAATCTGGCGGATTGTACCCGAAAACTGGAAGCCCGCCAAACCGGTCAAACTGTCGAAAGCCTCCTCGAAGGAGCTGATCCGGGAGTTGTCGAGCCCCGACGGCTGGCACCGGGATATGGCCCAGCGGCTGTTGGTAGAGCGCAACGACAAAACCGTGCGCCCGGCGCTGCTGGATCTGGCCCGTAAAGGTAAAAATCCGTTCGGGCGGTTTCACGCACTCTGGACGCTGGACGGCCTGAAAGGAAACGACGCCAAAACTCTTTTCGGCTTGCTGGATGATCCGGACCCGCTCATCAAAACAACGGCTCTGCGGCTATTGGAACCAATGGCGAAAGCCGACCCAACCGTTCGGACGCAACTCCAAACGCACCTGCTGAAAAGCTGGCAAACTGCGCCGATTGAGCAGATTCTTCAGATGACCTTTACCGCCGGAAGTCTGGAGCCGGCGGCTGCGCATTCGTTGCTGGCCGGTATTGCCAGCCGGTACGGGGGCACGGCGCTGATTCGGGATGCCGCCATGAGTAGCCTTTACAACGGGGAATTTGCCTTCTTGCAAACCCTGCTGAAAAACCCGGAGTGGCAGGCCCACGAACCGGCGCGGGAAATTTTTCTGGAGATGCTGACGACGTCCATCGCCCGAAAACGAAACCCGGCCGAACTCACCGCCCTGCTGACATTGCTGGACAAAGAGACGCTGGGCTGGCAGGAAAAAGCCGTGCTGACGAGTTTGGCTATTCAGGGAGGCACAACGAAGAAACCAATCCAACTGGCGTCGGCACCCGGCATCCTGACCCGGGCTGATTCGGGCATTGAACCGGCCCGGCTGGCCTCGCTGGCTGCGTTGTTCGAATGGCCCGGTCATGCGGCTGTCAAAGTGGGCGAACAGAAAAAGAATCCGCTGAACGACGACGAGCAGAAACTCTTTGCGTCGGGGCGGCAACTCTACCTGAGCACCTGCTCCGGCTGCCACGGAACCGACGGGAGCGGGCTAAACCGGTTTGGCCCTCCGCTGGTGGGGTCGGATTGGGTGCTGGGCGACGAAAAACGACTGGCCCTCATCCTGCTGCATGGCATGGAAGGACCGGTGGAAGTGGCCAAAAAAGTATACAACGTGCCGGATATCTTGCCGGTTATGCCGTCGCATTCGACCATGGACGACAATTCCATCACCGCCATTTTGATGTACATCCGGAATGAGTGGGGCAACAATGCCGGTCCGATCAGCCGCCGAACCGTGGGCATGACGCGCGTGACCTCCCAAGGCCGGGTGGTGCCCTGGACCGCCAAGGAGTTGAATGATTACATGTTGGGGACGAAGACAACCAGCGGCAAATAAGTCAGCAATACCCAATCAACGAACGATTCCAACCCGATACCTGTATGGACAGACGCGATTTTTTACAACGGTCCGCCGTCGGTGTTATGGCGCTTGCGCTGCCAAAGCAGCCCGTTTTTCTGAAGGACGTACCGATGGGCGTGGTGGTCCATTCCTACGCCAGCCGCTGGAATTCGAAGACCGAAAGCCAGAAATACCCCGGTTTTACGAACGCCCTTGAACTGATTGACCATTGCAAAAGCATTGGCGCGGGCGGGGTGCAGACGGTAGTGAAAGACTGGTCGGCGGATTTTGCCAAAAAAGTGCGCGACGAACGGGAGAAAACGGGTTTGTACCTGGAAGGCTCCATTGGCTTGCCCAAAAATGCCGGGCAGGTGGCGGCTTTTGAACAGGAAGTAATCAACGCCAAAGAAGCCGGAGCGACGGTGCTGCGGACGGTTTGCTCGACCGGTCGGCGCTACGAAAACTACCATTCGCCGGAAGACTGGCAGACGTTGAAGAAAAACGCCCTGGCCTCCCTGCAACTGGCCGAACCCGTGCTGCGCAAACACAAAGTACGGTTGGCCGTGGAAAACCATAAGGACTGGCGGGCCGACGAACTGGTGGGCATCCTGAAGCAGATCAACAGCGAGTGGATTGGCGTCACCATCGATTTTGGCAACAACCTGGCCCTGCTGGAAGACCCTATGCTACTGGTAGAAACGCTGGCCCCGTATGCCTTTACGACGCACGTCAAGGACATGGGCGTTGAGGAATATCCGGACGGTTTTCTGCTGTCGGAAGTGCCGCTCGGCTACGGGATTCTGGATCTGCCGAAGATGGTGGCCATCTGCAAAAAATACAATCCGGCCGTGACGTTCAACCTGGAGATGATTACCCGCGATCCGCTGGAAATACCGTGCCGGAAGGAAGCCTACTGGACCACGTTCGGCGGAATACCGAAAACGGAAATGGACCGGACGCTGCGCCTGGTCAAACAGCATTCCTACAAAGCCGGCCTGCCCCGGTTTGCGCAATTACCGGCGGAAGAACGGCTGGCGGCTGAGGAGAAAAACATCCTTTCCTGCCTTTCTTACAGCAGCAATAAGCTGGGACTTAAGTAACCATTGGAATGACAAAAGAAATACTGCCTGGAATTAAGCAATTTGATTTAACCGGAAAAGCCGCCATTGTCACGGGCGGATCAAAAGGATTGGGGCTGGCGATGGCCGCCGGACTCGCTTCGGCGGGGGCGAATTTGTTGCTCGTGAACCGTACGTCCGAAGAAGGAGCCAAAGCCGCCGAAGAACTCAGCAAGGATTTCGGTATTTCCGCCCTTTCGTTCAGTGCCGACATCACGGACCAGAAGCAAACCGAAACGATGGCGAAAGCGGCCATGGACGCTTTCGGGCGAATTGACATCCTGATCAACAGCGCCGGAATCAACATCCGCGGGCCAATTGACGAGGTGACGCTGGCGGATTTTAACCAGGTGATGGAAGTAAATGTGACCGGTACCTGGCTCTGCTGCCGGGCCGTGACGCCGTTTATGAAAGAAGCCGGGCGGGGCAGCATCATCAACCTGGCCAGTACGCTGGGCCTGGTGGGCCTGTCGAACCGGACGCCCTACACCTCCAGCAAGGGCGCGGTGGTGCAGATGACCCGGGCACTGGCGCTGGAACTGGCCCCGTTCAACATTACCGTCAATGCCATTTGCCCCGGACCGTTTCTGACGGACATGAACGTACCGATTGCCGACACCGACGAGGGCAAGAAGTTTGTGGTGGGCGCCACCGCGCTGGGCCGTTGGGGGCAGTTGCGCGAAATTCAGGGAGCCGCCATTTTCCTCGCCAGCGATGCCGCCACCTACATGGTCGGTTCGATGCTGACCGTCGACGGCGGCTGGACGGCGAGATAATTTGACGCTTTCTGCCGGTTTGTTTACCCGGCGGAAAGCGAATACCGTAAAATCCTAAACCGAAAACCGAAATGGAACAAGTCGTTGTGGGTGCTCGCAGAAGCCGGGTGCGCTACGGAATGCTGGCGCTCGTGTTTGTCAACGTCGTCATCAATTACCTCGACCGGAGCAATCTGGCGGTGGCTGCGTCGTCGCTCAGCAAGGATTTAGAATTGTCGCCCGTCCAGATGGGCTACATTTTTTCGGCGTTTGGCTGGACGTATGCGGTTTTGCAGGTGCCGGGTGGGCTGCTGGCCGACCGGTTTGGTCCCCGGGTACTGTACGCTTTCTGTTTGATTACCTGGTCGCTGGCTACGGTATTTCAGGGATTGGCGCGCGGATTTGCCAGTCTATTTTCGCTTCGGTTAGCCACCGGGGCCTTTGAAGCCCCTTCGTACCCGATCAACAACCGGATCGTTACGAGCTGGTTTCCCGACAACGAGCGGGCGGCTGCAACGGCCATGTACGTGTCCGGACAGTTTATTGGTCTGGCGTTTCTGACGCCGGTTTTGGTCACCATTCAATATTACGCGGGCTGGAAAGGGCTGTTTTTAATCACCGGTCTGGTGGGGCTGGTCTGGGGTGTTGTCTGGTATTTTCTGTACCGCGATCCGCTGGAGCATTCGGGCGTCAATCAGGCCGAGCTGGAATACATCGAAGAAGGGGGCGGTTTGTTCCGGGGGCAAAAACGGGGTGCCGCGCCGATCCGGGTGTGGAGTGCGGCCAACCTCAAGCTGGTCCTCAGTGGCCGGACGTTATGGGGTGTTTATCTGGCCCAATTTGCCGTTAACGCTACGCTCTGGTTTTTCCTGACCTGGTTTCCAACGTACCTCGTCAAATACCGGGGACTGGATTTTATCAAATCCGGTTATTTGGCTTCCATCCCGTTTCTGGCGGCCTGCGCCGGGGTGCTGCTGTCGGGTTTTGTATCCGATAATCTGGTCAAGCGGGGCTGGTCGGTCAGTGCGGCCCGGAAAATGCCGATCATCATTGGCCTGCTGCTGTCGGTTAGTCTGGTCGGAGCCAACTACACCAACGACACGGCGCTGGTCATCTTCTTTATGTCGTTTTCCTTTTTTGGGGCCGGTATGGCCCTGATCTCCTGGGTTTTCGTGTCGTTACTAGCCCCAAAACACCTGATCGGGCTGACCGGCGGGGTATTCAATTTTATGGGCAATCTCGCGTCGATCATCGTACCGATCGTCATTGGCTACCTGGCAAAAGACGGCGATTTCAAACCGGCACTGGTGTTCATCGGTGCATTGGGCTTAGTGGGCGCCTGTTCGTACATCTTCCTGGTTGGCAAAATTGAGCGGAGGGGGTGACGTTAAGACGGGAGACAATAGACAGGCGACAAGAGATCGGAGAAAAAGGAGAAGCCGTTCAACAGTCTTTCTTCTCTTGTCTACCTTCCTTATTCTACCTAAAAAATGAGCAATACAATGAATTTTTCTGACCGATTCAAGGGTCAGGTGGCCATCATTACGGGCGGGGCCGACGGGCTGGGGAAATCCATTGCCCAGCGATTGGGCGCGGAGGGCGCGTCGCTGGCCCTGTTTGATCGGAATACGGTTTTGCTGGAACAAACGGCGCAGGAGCTAATGGCGCAGAACATTCGCGTTCGAACCTATACCGTTGATATTTCGCAGGAAGAAGCGGTGAAACATTCCGTTGCGCAAACCGTGAAGGATTTCGGGAAAATCGACGTGGTGGTGCATTCGGCGGGTATTGTCGGGCCGACCAGCACGAAAATCACGGACTACGCGACGGCGGATTTCGAGAAAGTCTGCGCCGTTAATCTGTTCGGGAGCTTTCTGATTACTAAACACACGGTTGGCCACATGGCCGGGCGCGGCTACGGCCGGATTCTGCTGATTGCGTCCATTGCCGGCAAAGAAGGGAATCCGGGCATGGTGGGCTATTCGGTCAGCAAAGCGGGCGTTATTGGGCTGGTCAAAGCCATTGCCAAGGAATACGCCACCGCCGGAATCACCATCAACGGGCTGGCCCCGGCCGTAATCCGGACCGCCATGAACGCCGACACCGCCCCGGAGCAACTCGCTTACATGACCGCCAAAATACCGATGGGCCGCCTGGGTGAGCCCGACGAAGTGGCCGCGATGGCCACCTTTATCGTTTCCCCCGAAAATAGCTTTTCAACCGGTTTTATTTACGACATTTCGGGCGGCAGGGCAACGTATTGACTGTTTGAAGACCGGCCTCAGTAAGCCGCTTCCGGCTTTTTCAGGGTTAACAAAATAACCGTCGATAAAATCAGCAATCCGCCCAGCCAGTCAATGGATTCGAACGATACGCCGAGCCAGAGAATCGAAAGGACGGTTGCCGATAACGGTTCGACGGACGACAGCAGGCTGGCGGTTTCGGCCCCGATCAGTCGGACGGCTTGCAGAAAAAACGAAAAAGCGATCACCGTGCCCAGCAGAATAACGGCTGCGGTCGACAGATACGTGTAAAGGTCCCAATGGCCCGAACCCTCCCACGGAGCGTGGACGAAACTAAAGGCGAATCCGCCGAGCAGCATTCCCCAGCCCGTAATAATCAGGGGATCGTAGCGATTGAGCAACCGCGTCGGTTGAATCGTGTAAAAAGCCAGTCCGAACGCGGCACCCAACCCCCAGAACAAGGCGTGGCCCGAGATGGAAAGCCGGTCGAAACGGCCGTGCGTAACCAGCAGGAAGGTTCCGATGGTCGCCATGAAAACCGCCAGATACTGAAAAGGCGCGGGCCATTTACGGTTTCGAAAAGCCAGGTAAATCACGATCAGCACCGGCCCCACATACTGGAGAACCGTGGCCGTAGCGGCATTGGAATGTTCGATGGCGGCAAAGTAGGTATATTGTACGGCCGGAATACCGACAAAACCAAACAGGAGAATTTGGGCTACATCGCCGTTGTTGCGCCAGAGTTGCCACACCGCCGGTCCTTTGCGAAGATAAGCCATCGTTAGCAGAATGAAACCGGAAATAAGCAGCCGGATCGTCACCAGCCATTCGGTGTTAATGCCCCGCTGGTTGAACAAAAACTGAGCAAACGCGCCGGAAACACCCCAAAAAGTAGCCGCAACAATGGCCAGCGCAAACCCGACCCACCGGCTTTTTTCATTCCCTAACTTCATAGCGAAATAAACCTATTTGACGAGATGCAAAATTATTTCAAGGGACTGGAATAGTTTCGCTCTTTTTGCACCTTCACGTAGATTTCTTGTTGCAGGCCGCCATCGGTCAGCAACCAAGTAAGCGTGAGTTTGAAGAACCGTCAACGTATGTCCACATCCGATCAAAAGCGCCCGCACACGCCCTGGCGCAGCCGCCTGCACGAGATTATTTTTGAATCCGATACGCCCGCCGGCAAGGCGTTTGATATTGCCCTGATTGGGAGCATCCTGGTCAGCGTTGCCGTTGTCATGCTGGAAAGTATGGGGCGGGTGAGGGCCGTTCACGGCGACCTGTTGCACAGCATCGAATGGTTTTTCACGATTCTGTTCACCCTCGAGTATCTTCTGCGCCTGATCAGCGTCCGTCAACCACTGCGGTATGCCACGAGCTTCCTGGGACTGGTTGACATTCTGGCCATCCTGCCCACGTACCTGAGTTTGCTTATTCCCGGCACGCAGTATCTGTTCACGATCCGAATTCTGCGCTTACTACGGATTTTTCGGATTCTCAAACTGTCTGAGTACCTGTCCGAAGCCTCCATCATCACCAGTGCGTTACGAGCCAGCCAGCGAAAAATCAGCGTTTTTATCTTGACGGTGATCACGCTGGTCATCATTATCGGTTCCATCATGTACATCATCGAAGGCGAAGAACACGGCTTCGACAGCATCCCGACCAGCATTTACTGGGCCATTGTCACGCTGACCACCGTCGGCTACGGCGATCTTTCTCCGCAAACGCCCGCCGGCAAGGCGCTGGCTTCGCTGGTGATGATTATCGGCTACGGAGTCATTGCGGTACCCACCGGAATTGTGACGGTGGAGATTTCACAGGCGGCCCAGAAAATGCGGAAGGTGTCGGCGCAGTCCTGCCCTTCGTGCGGGTCGGAAGGCCACGACGCCGATGCGGTGTTCTGCAAATACTGCGGCTCGCATTTATGACGCGTTACTGGCTGCCCAGTTCACTCAAAAACCGGATCAAATCCCGCACATCCTCTTCCGGATACGCATCCATCAGCCCGGTAGGCATCAGCGAGCCGCTTTCCGTCTGGTTCGCCAGTTCTCTCTTGTTGAGAATCCGGGTTTTCTGGGCTTCCGTGGTTTTGATGTGCAGCACCTCGGCGGTTTCGAACACCTTAATACCGTGAATGATTTCGCCCTTCTTCGTTTCGACCTGCACCCGGTTGTAGCCTTCCTTGATGTTCTGATTAGGCCACAGCACTTCCGTAATCAGCTCCCGCGATGACAATCCCCGGCCCACCGCCGACAGATTCGGGCCAATGGTGCCGCCTTTTCCGTTCAGGGCGTGGCAGGCCGAACAACTGGGGTTGGCCCGGTAAATCAGCTCCCCGCGCCGGGCGTCGCCCTGTTCTTTCACGTTTTTCGCCAGCTTTTCCACGTATTCGGGGCTGTACGGGCGGGAAATTACGGTCCGTTCTTCGGCCATTTTATTCAGGCGGTTGCTGAGTTCGGGGGCGTTGATTCCTTTAACCGCCAGGGCTTCCAGCACCAGCCGGGCCTGCGGTTTGGCAAGATTGGTTTTGCCCAGGTGCGCAGTCAGGGCCTGAAGGCCACCCCGCTGGTCGATCAGCGGAGTAATAATGGCCCGCACGGCTTCGCCCGAAAGCGCGGGCTGCTGCATCTCTTGTACCGTAGCGCCAGCCGCCAGCGCAACATCCAGTTCGCTCATGCCCTGCAACGCTGCCAGCCGGATTTTCTGGGGCGTTTCGGGCGTCGCCAGCAGTTTCTGAAGCAGGGGCAAAACCGTCCGGCCAGTTAGTTCGACCAGTGCCTTCAACCCCTCCGCCCGCACGCGTGGATCGGTTTGATTGCTCAACGTTAACACGCGGATGGTCGGAGTCAGCGGACTGATTTTCCAGGCTTTGACCAAACGGACAGCGGCCATGTTGACATCGGTGTTTTTCGAAGAAAGGCTTTTTTTGAGGAAACTGGCGGCCTGCGGTGAAATGGTCTTCGCTTCCAGTTTGCCCACGCTTTCCAGGAAGTTCGCGTCCATCTGGGCCAGCGGTTGGCTGAGAACAAAGTCGATATCAGGGATTTTTCCGGTTTTGGTCAAACTCAGCAGCAGGCTGCGCCGAACTTCCGGCGTGAGGTTTTCCAGGCTCGCCAGCTTCCGAAACTGCGCCGGGGTGTACCCGGAAGGCGGTAGAATGCTCACCAGCCAGGCCAGGTGGGACGGTTTCCCGAAAGTAAGCTTGCCGATTTGCAGAGCCGGTTCCCAAATCTCCTGCAACGCATAAGCGGTTTTGTTCAAAGCATACCGTAAGAACTTGTCCATTGGCCGGTCCAGCACCTGCGCGGCCAATGCCATTGCTTCCGGCGTCGGAACGTTGCTGACGGCCACCAGAGCTTCCAGCCGGACCCGGGCGTTTTCGTCCTGAATCAACGGTTCCAGCAGGGCCAGCGGATCGGCCAGCCGGTCGGACCAGCGCCCGGCAACGTGGGCGGCATAGGCCCGCGCCCCCGGTTCTTTTCCCTTAGCCAATTGCCGCAGCAAGTCTTCGTTGACGAGTTCGTGGCTCTCGAAAACGCCGAGGGCTTCCATCCGATCATGCTCATCGGTTGGCTCTAATCGGCCAACCCAGTCCGTTAGCGCCGGTTGTACTTCGGCCAGCGGTTTTTCGGCCAGCAATCGTTTCACCTGGTAGCGCACCCAGTGTTCGTCGGATTTTAAGTGATCCAGCAAGGCCACAGCGGATTGACCAGCCAGCTTTGGAGTCTGAACCAGAGGACGCCCGGTGGCCGTAATGCGCCAGATGCGTCCGTGGGTTTTGTCGCGGTCGGGGTGACGCATGGAAGCCTGGTAATGACCGATGATCGGGTTATACCAGTCCAGCACGTACAGCGCGCCGTCGGGACCAACTTTGATGTCAATGGGCCGGAAACTGCGGCTGCTCGACGTCAGAATCGGGTCGAGCAGCCGGGCCGTGTAGCCCGACGAATCGTTCGTTACCCGCATCCGCTCGATTTTGTTATTGTAATATCCGGCGATGACAAAATCCCCCCTGAGGTCGTCCGGCAAGTGTTTGGTCCGAATGATTTCGATGATCGAGCCTTTGATCACCAGCTTACCGATGGGCGGGAGCAGCGCCCGGTGGGTGGTTTTGACCAAACCCGGAACGGTATAAAACAATTCGGGGTCATTGGCTTTGTGAAACATTTCACCCCACTCGCCAAAGTTCATGCCCCACGGATTGACGCTGGCCATGGAGCCGTCCAGAAAATTGTCGAGCTGACGGCGCCGGGGTCGGTACCGCCAGATGGCCGCCCGGTCGGCTTTCTCGACGCCCCAGGCCGTTTCGACCCGGCTGTAAATGCTGTGCCCCTGCGAAAAAAACAATTCACCGCCCGAGCTCCAGAGAAACGAGTTGATGGTCTGGTGTGAATCGTGCGTGCCAAAACCGGCCATCAGCACCTCCCGCGTGTCGGCCCGGCCGTCGCCGTTGGCATCTTTCAGAAAAACCAGCTCGGTTTGCTCACCCAGATAAACCCCGCCGTGGCCCAGTTCAAAGCCCAGCGGCATCATCAGGTTGTCCGCAAAAACAGACGACGTATCGGCCCGGCCGTCGCCGTTTCGGTCTTCCAGAATAATGAGTTTGTCGAAGGGTTTTTTGCCGGGTTCGAGTTGCGGATAGGAGGGGATGGTCAGCACCCACAGGCGGCCTTTTTCGTCCCACCGCATGGCGCAGGGGTCGGCAATACCGAGTGCTTCGGAAGCAAACAGTTCGACCTTGTAGCCGTCGGCCAGCTGGAAGGATTTCAGTTCGGCGGCCACCGAATTATCCGTCTCGGCCGGAGCCACCGACATAACGTTGATCTGGGCCAGACCACCAGTGAGCCGACCCAACAGGAACAGACCCAGGAAAATGGTTTGACGAACGATGGGTTTGCGGGCAAAAATCATTTGGCAGAACATTCCGGTTTCAGAGATCGTGTTTCGGTGGGTAAGGCTTCTTACCGCACGGGGGCCAGCTTGCGTTGTTCGTCGGCAATGCGCTGTTCGGCTTCCCGGATCAGGGGCTCGAAGGCTTTCATTTCTTCGGGGAAAATTCGGCGGGTTTTGTCCTGCCAGTCGTGGCTAAAGGGCTGCGTCGTCCGGTCGCCGTTCAGAAACGCCCAGTTGCTGGGCCGCCAGTAATTAAACCACAGGATATTTTTCTGCCGCACTTCCCGGTTGAGCGCTTCCAGCTTTTCCAGTGATCTGACCGGCGGATTCAGGTATTTAAAAATTTGGGTCGCCACCTGTTCCTGCCCTTCTTTGGTTAAATGGATTCCGTCGACGGTAATTGGTCCGGCTAAGTCCGACGACCGCAGGGAATGAAACAGGTCAACAAAACCGTATCCTTCCGCTTCGGCCAGTTTCCGGATGGCTTCGGTGTATTGTTCGACGGGGGCCGTGTTCATCGGGTTTTCCGATTTCCCGAGCGGAGTCTGCGGCAAACGGGCGGGTTCGAACGGTATGGGGGAGAGCAGCACCAGCCGCCGATCCGGTTGGCGAATGCTGTCCAGCAATGTCTGGTAGGCGGTGATGAAGTGCGGAAGTGATTTTTCGCCCTGGAGCGACTCCATCTGGCCAAACTGCACAAATACGACCTTGGCGCCCAGACTGTCCAGATTTTTGCTCCAACTGCCAAACCCCACATCGCGGAACTGCTCGTAAACCGTGTCGCCGTCCCAGCCCAGGTTCCAGATGTGCAATCGGGTGGCCGGGAAAGCCGCGTAAAGCCGCGTCTCCAGAATACCGTCCTTGCGCATGGCGGCAATGTTACTGCCCCCGGCGAAAGCAATAACGTCACCCGACTGGAAGACCGGCATGGCGCTGCTCCGGCGTTTGTCCAGCGGCATTTTCAACTGGCGGTTCAATTCCGCTTCATTCAGCCCGGCTAACGCAACGTTGGGGTTGTGAACCAGCTGGTTGATCTTGTAGGTAACGGTTTGTGGCTCTCCGCTGTGAATCTGGAGCGCCATGTATCCCGACGCATCTCCGCCGGGATCTCTGATCGCAACGGCCAGTTTTCCGTTGATTGCCGTCCAGATCCGGTCGCCCACGGCTAGAATCTCGTACTGATTCCACTGACCGCGTTGAACGGCTTTTTCGCCCCGGTCCGACCAGTCCAGTTTCTGCCGTCCGTGTTCGTGGTAGAGCCGCCCCCAAACGTCCTGGCCCATGTCGGCCTGGTAGCCCAGCGCCTGGCCGGACGCGTCGGCTTTCTGGGAGCGAAACTGAATCCCGGCATTGCGGTCGTCCGGTTCGAGCTTGACATCGACGCTCAGGTAAAAATCCGCCACCTTGACCGACGACCAGAGAAATTTGTTTTTGTCAACCGGCTGATCAGCCCGGCCCACAATGGTACCGTTTTTTACCGACCAGTACTTCACGTCCGTGGCCGACCAGCCGGTTAGATCCCGGCCGTTGAAAAATGCTTTGTCGACCCGGGGTTGTGCCCGGCCTGCAAAAACCGTAAGGCAGAGCAGAAGCGGCAAAAACCGGCGAAAGCCGTTGCCAAAGGAGTTGGAGAGAATCATCGTTTTGTCGGGTTACAGGGGCCTTCTCAACCTGGATAGCGAGGAGGGGCTCGGTCACATTCAAGACCCCGGAATCTGCTTCCGATCCGGGTTAATAATGATTTCGTCGAGCGGAATCCGGTATACCGGATTCCGCTCGGTAACCCTAAAAGTCATAACCGGAGGAGCACTACCCAACGAATCACCATATTTCTGCGAATTGATTTTTGGACGGTGTTAAATTGGCTCATTGTCTTGACAGCCAGATCGCTGCAGAGCGGTTCGGGCCTGCGTCTATGCTCAAAAGTCCGCTCCATCCGGTGTTCGCGGGCAGCCAGCGAGGACGGTGGATTCCGTTGCTGTACGACATCGGTATTTCTACCTCGCGGGCCTTCATTCCGAAACGTTCTGGAACCGGCCCGTCGGGTTCTGGTAGCAGGGAAAAGCCGCCTACCGGGTTTCTTTTGCCAGCTCGCTTACGGTTTGGGCCGTCATAGACGCATCGGGGCCGGGATGGGGGCCAGCGGGCCGTTTCCGGAACCAGTTCGCCAGGGCCGACCCCGTCACGTTCTGCAACGGTCCGAAGATGGCCGACGCCAGCCCCAGCGTCGCCACTTTTCCCATTTTCAGGGCCAGGCCGGTGGCGACTCCGCCGTTTTGCATCCCCACTTCAAACGCAATGGTCCGGCGGTCGCGCTCGGGAAGGCCGAAGAGAAAAGCCGTGAAATAGCCGATGCTGAGCCCGATGACGTTATGCAACAGGCAGGTAACGATCAGCAGTCCGCCGACTTGCAGCAGGTTGTCGCGTCCGGACGCCGTTATGATTACGGTGTTGATCACAATGCCGAGCATGGCCACAAACGACAGGGCGCTTTCAATCATCGGCCGGTCGATGGTTCGGGTATTTCTTAGCAGGCTGGCGCAGACCATCGGGAGCAGGTAAAACCAGAACGTTGAACTGAGCAAGGCCATCAGGAAACCCGTAAAGCCGGAACGGGTAACGAACATCATAAGGACGTTGGTTACCAGAATGACCGCGGCAAAGGCCAGCAACTGAACGGTTTTCGCCCGGCGGGTTAGGTTGCCAAAATAAAACAGGTTGAAAATGAAACCCGCCACCACCGGAATGATGATCATGTTGGTGATGTCGATCATCATGTGCGCAATGTCGATTTCAACGTACTGACCGCCCAGCCATTTCATCAGAAAGGGCGTGATAAACGGGGACAGAATGGTTGAACAGGCCCCGATGGTAACGGCCAGGGCCAGGTTGGCACCCGACAGGTACGACATGACATTGGACGCCATTGCGCTCGAAACGCAGCCGATCAGGATAACGCCCCCGGCAATTTCCGGCTCAAAGTCAAACAGGTGCGACAGGCCGAAACCCACCAGGGGCATCACCATAAAATGACAGCAAATGCCGATCAGCACGCCTTTCGGCATCCTGACGACTCCCTTGAAATCATCGAAACTCATGTGCGAACCCATGCCGAACATGGTCAACTGCACGAAAGGAACAATCAGCCGTTTGAGTTCAAAATTGCCGACGGTAAAGAAATAGCCGGGGTAGAACATGGCGACCGTGACGGCCGCCAGAATCCAGACGGTGTAGGAAAATCCCCTGAGCTGGGCAAAGCCCCGGAAGCCCAGCGCCAGCAGTACCAGGGCCACCATCAGGCCGGGGCCGGTTCCCGCCAGATGACCGGAGTAATGCATCACCGCCGAGCCCGCAAAGGCCAGGCCGGACAACGCCAGCAGGAAAATCGACAAACGACGCGGCATAATCAGGTTCGGTTTATAAGGGTGTCCGGAAGCGGTTTCAAGGCCGCTGAACGGGGTTAGGAATTACGCGTTAAGAAGTTCGACGGGGGCCGCCGGATACTCATGACAGAGGAAATACTTTCGGGGTTCGTCCTCTTCAATTTCCGGAAACCGAATGCCGTAATCAACCAGAAAGACGTTGTCGTTCAGGTCATCGCAAACACTGGAAATTTCCGCGCTGAGCGTGTACCCCACTCCGTCGACTCGCCAGCCGGTGCCCTCTTCGCCCCAGAACTGGTGAATCGTGCGCGGGTGAATGGTGAGGCTTTCGCCCGGTCGTAAACGGACAATTTCGCCCGGGCCCAACCGCCGGGTGCAGCCATCCACCTGCGTCAGAAACGTTTCGTTGGACGGGTTGCCTTCCGGGTCAGCCTTGGTCAACTGGACCAGCACGTTGCCGCCCGCCCGGCAGATAATGTCTTCGCGTTTCGACCGGTGAAAGTGGGCCGGAGCACGTTGGTTTTCGGGATCAATCAGCCATTTTTCGGCGTACTGCTTGGGATAATTCGGATGGTTGGTCCGCCCGTTGCGAACCGTAAACAGCGTTCGACCAATGGTATAGAAGTCCTTGCTGCCGAAATCGGTAACATCCCAGCCCAGCATACAATCGCGGATTTCGTTGAATTCCGGACCGGCGGCCCGCCATTGGTCAACCGTCCAGTGGGCAAAAGGAGGGAGGAACATACCGAAATGCGAGATAACTTCCTGGGCCGTGGCAATGCTGGCGTTCACGATGGAGCGTTTGAGGTTCATGCGATTAGTTAGGGGTAAATTTTTGAAAAAAGAAGGCCATTCCTCCCGGTTTGGGAGTTGATGAATGGCTTAAAAAATGACGAATAAGGGGTGTTTACGGCATTTTCTTCCGGGCGTTGAAGTTTCCGACGGCTTCCGACACGCTCAGAGCCCGGTTGTAGATCGCCAATTCGCTGACCCGCCCGGTGATCGGTGCGCCAATGCGGATTTGCGAGGCCCCCGTCACCGATTTCAGGTACGGATTGAACCGGCCCCAGCCAAACTGCCGGGTATCCCCGCCGTCGTTCAGAACGCCATCGACCACAAAGGCGATGATGTGCGGTCCGCCGTCGACAATCAGGCTGACGTGGTGGTTCTGGTTGGGTTTCAGCACCCCTTCATCACACGCCCAGGCCGACTGCGTCCGGCCGTCGTTCATCGTGAGTTCAATCGTTTTCCGGTCTGTCGTACGAACCATCCAGCCTTTTCCGGTCGAGTCGCGGCCGTCGAGCAGGATCTGGTTTTCGGCCAGACTGGCGAGCGTAAAATCGAAATCGACCGTGAAGCCGTTGGGAACGTTCATGCCCGGCTGTTCCAGCTTCTTGGTGTCGCGTTTGTAGAATTCGGGCAGGGCCGGGGCCGGCACCGTTTGCGGAAAGTTGCCCGACCGGTACGACCAGCTTGTCACCAGCCCGTCGTCCGTTTTCTTCCGGTTGTCAAACTGGTTCCACAGATGGGTCAGCAGCTTTTCGTCGATTTTATGGACGCGGGCGATGTCTTTCTGGGTTTCCGTAATGAAATAGGCGCCTTTGTCTTCCACCAGGTCGGGGTAGCTCATCCGGATCAGCGGGTCTTCGTCGTAAAGCAGAATTTCGGGCTGCGTCCACTGGATGATTTTTCCTTTGGGCGAATCCACTTCCAGCCCGCCCAGTACCCAGGCCGGATTACGGTCTTCGTAGGCGATGTTCCGGCGCCGGGGATGCTCCCGGATAAACCGCCCGCCGTGGTTGTGAAACCAGTAGAGGTACTTTCCGTTTTCGCACTTCCAGACGAAATTGGCCGCCCGCGGGTGCTTGACCAACTGCCCGTTGGCGTAGCGCATGTACTGGGGCGGCTCCCAGGTACGCCCGGCATCCCGGCTGTAGGTGTAGGCGGGGTAGCCGTCGATGGTCCGGTAAACACAGTAAAAAGAACCGTCACTGAGCACGACCAGATTCTGTTCTTCGGCGATGGGGCCGCCGTTGCTGGCGGGCGTTCGCAGACCGATTTCGCCATCGGGCAGCGTATTCCATTTGGCGTTGGCCGGATCGGTTGCAGTCAGCAAATCCGGACTCTGGAGCAAAGCGCCCTCGCTGGAAGTGAAAAAACCGTCGCCGAAACCGCCGACCTTATGAACGGGCACGTAAGCGGATCCCTTGTGGGCAAACGCCCGGCCCACGTTCCAGAAGTACTGAATTTTACCCTGATACGGGTTTTTCTTATCGATCTGGAAGTTCCGCATCGGAATGGTGACGCGGTTGGCCGACCAGGTTTTACCGTGGTCGTCGGAGTATTTGAACACAAAATAGCCCTGGCTATCCACCCGTTTGACCAACCCATCTTTGTACGGCGGATCGTCGCCTTTGACTGCCCGGGTGTTATCGGTGTTGTGGTTATAGAAAACAAAAATCCGGCCCGACGGCGCTTTCAGCAGCACGGCATACGACGCTTCCGGGCCGTCGCCGGGTTCCACGTCGCGCTTGTCGATCCAGGTTTTGCCCTGATCAAGACTGCGTTGGGTAATGATGTGCTGCCCCGACGCGCCCTCGTGGCCGGTGCCAGTGGTTAGAACGCACAACCAGGCTCCGTCGTTGGTTTTGACGATGTAAGGCTGATCGCTGTACGTTTCGTCGGGGATCACCGTTCCGTTTCGGATGTCCCGCCCGTCTGACTGCGCCAACAGCGAACCGGTGACAAGCAGAAGTCCACTCACAAACAGGACCGTCTTTTTGATAGCTAAACGCATAAGGTTAACGGTTTAAAGTAAAAGCCAGCCACTCCGCCGGACTACCGATTTACGGCGGGTGCGGGTGGTCAATAGCCCGGATTCTGGGGCAACAGGTTCGGGTTCAGCATGATTTCGGTAACCGGCACCGGCAGCAGGGCTTTTTTGTCCATACCCAGCACGGCTTTGGCCCGTCCGGTCCGGAGGAGGTCATACCAGCGGTGGCCTTCAAAACACAGTTCCACAAAACGTTCCTGTTCGATGGCCAGCAGCAGGGCTTCCGGGGTGGCTGCGGAGGTGTTGGCGAGTCCGGCCCGGTTACGAATTTGGTTGACCAGCGCAGCGGCTTCGGCAGTTTTGCCCAAATGTGTCAGGGCTTCAGCCTGCATCAGAATCACGTCGGCCAGGCGCAGAAAGAGGTAGTTACTGTCGCCAAAACGCGCATTACCAACCACCGTTCCCTGGTATTTGGCCACCGTGGGCAGGTTCGGAAACTGATCGGTTTGCGGGTTGCTCAGGTAAAAGCTGGCGGCTTTGCGCAAATCACCGGGTTCAAAGGCATTAACGAGCTTCGGCGACGGAATCAGGGTCTGGTTTCCGCCGGTCTGTACCTTGCTGCTGCGGGGCAGGAAGTAAGCCGAAAGACCGTTGGTTTCCTGGTTGGCGTTGCTGTACTGAAGTTCAAAGATGGATTCGGTGGTGTTTTTGGCGGTAAAGAGGGTGCCGTAGTTCGCGCCGGACACCAGGCCGTAGGTTGGATTGGCCACAACTTTCGCGGCATAATCGGCGGCCAGTTGCCATTCGTTGGTCTGGTTGTATGAACTCCGCCAGAGGTACACTTTGCTGAGCAGGGCCTGGGCGGCTCCCTGCGTTGCGCGGCCCCGGGTTTCGATGGCCGATGCGTAGGTGACCGGCAGTAGCTTTTCGGCTTCCTTCAGGTCGGCCAGAATCTGCTCCTGGATTTTATCGGCGGGCGTTCGGGGCAATTGAAAATCCTTGTCCAGGGAGTTGGTCGGTTCCAGAACGAGCGGAACGGCGCCCCAAAGCCGAACCAGAAAGAAATAGTTGAAGGCCCGCAGGAAGTAGGCTTCCCCCAGAATCCGGTCGCGAACGCTGGCAATGGTGGGACTTTTGATGGCGGGAACCTGAGCCAGGACGTTATTGACCCGGTTGATGCCCGAATAAAAGCTCGCCCAGGTGGCAAAACCGCTGCTGTTGCTGATGTTATCATTCTGAAAATCGAGCACACCGGGGTCCGTCACCCCAATGGTTTCGACGGGCACGATGAGGTTATCGGCGCGGGCGTCGCCCCAGACCACCCGTCGGGTGTCGTCGCCCTGCAGGGCATCATACCCGGCAAGAATGGCCGCTTCGGCATCCGCGGCACTCTGGAAAAATGACCCCTGCGTCAGGGCGCTGGGCGGCACCTGATCCAGTACGTCGGTGCACCCGCTGCCTAGGTACAGCAGCGCGGTGATTGAGAAATAAACAATTCTTTTCATGGTTGAGAATCGGTTAGAAGCCCAGATTGATACCAAAAGTGAAGGTGCGGACCTGCGGATAAGTGCCCAGGTCGATGCCCTGCAGCAAAGGCAGGCTGCTCCGGAAGTTGACTTCGGGGTCCAGGCCGAGGTACTTCGTGAAGGTGAACAGATTCTGGCCGGAGACGTAAACCCGTAGGCTTTCGGCTTTGATGCGTTTCAGAACCGTTGCCGGAAACGTGTAACCCAGCGTTGCGGTTTTGATGCGCAGGTACGAACCGTCTTCAATCCAGCGGCTGGACGGAACCCCGTTGCGGGCAATGGTGCTGGGCGTTCCGCGCGGAACGTCGGTGATGTCGCCCGGTTTGCGCCAGCTCCGCAGTACCTCCGTCGTAGCTGCGTTGTAGACGAAACTCCGGTTTGATGCCTGCCGCGTCTGGTTGTAAATGTCGTTGCCATACGACCACTGCATGAACACCGACAGGTCAAAGCCCCTGAAGGAGAAGTTGTTGGTCAATCCACCGGTGAAGGTTGGGTTTGAGTTACCGATGATGGTGCGGTCGTCGGCATTGATGACGCCATCGCCGTTCAGGTCCACGTAAATCATGTCACCGGCTTCGTAAAGCGGACCGGTTTTGCTGCCGTCCCGCAGGTTGGCCGCCTTGGCTTCTTCCGCCGTGGCAAACACCCGCCCGGTATAAAGCAGACCGTAGAAAATTCCAATGGGCTGGCCCACGCGACCAATACCGACGGGCCGTTCGCTGAAATAAACCGCATCCGCACTGGCCTGGATGATGTCGGCGTTGTCGTTGGAAAGTTTGATGATTCGGTTGCGGTTGAACGAAAGATTGAAATTGGTGCTCCATTTGAAACCACCCGTTGCGCCTGAACCCGTAATGTTCTGGCTGTAAATACTGAATTCCAATCCTTTGTTCTGCGTGTTTCCCACGTTTTGCAGCGCAGAACTGAACCCCGAGGTGGTGGGCAGGTTCACGGACAGGAGCAGGTCATTCGTCTTTTTCAGGTACGCGTCGGCGGTAAAGGCAATCCGGTCGTTCAGGAACGAGATGTCGACGCCCACATCCGACTGCGTGGTGGACTCCCAGCTCAGCGACGGATTCGGAACCGCCGACAGGGCAATCCCGGATTTGCCGATGTAGTTGCGGCCGGTGCTGTATAACCCCTGCGCGCCGTAGTCGCTGATGGACTGGTTGCCGACAACCCCGATGCTGGCCCGCAGTTTCAGGTCGTTAATAAAGGGAAGCCCCTGCATGAACGGTTCCTGCGAAAGCCGCCAGCCCACGGAAGCCGCAGGAAACCAGCCCCACTGGTTGTCGGCGCCGAAGCGCGAGGAACCGTCCCGGCGCAGGGTGGCCGACAGCAGGTACTTATCGTTGTAGCTGTAATTAAGCCGGGCATAATACGAAACCAGTCCCCAGGCCGATTTGCTGCTGGACGCGCCCGTGGCGGTGGCGGCTGCGTTCAGCGTCGGAATGTTGTCGGTAGCCCCCTGGTTGGCGGCCGCCGACAGATTGAACAAACGCGTTTCCTGCACGCTATAGCCCAGCAGGCCCGACAGGTTGTGCGCCCCAAACACCCGGTCGTAATTCAGGGTGTTTTCGCTGATCCAGCTGGAAACGTCGGCGTAGGAAGCCGTTGCAGGACGGGCCGCTCCGCCCTGGATCGAGCTGGGAATGAAGTTTTCGTCCCGGGTGCCGGAGTAATCCAGGTTCAGGGTGGAGCGAAGGCTGAGGTTTTTCAGGATTTGGTACTCGCCGTACACGTTGCCGAGCAGCCGGTTGATGACCGCAAACGAAACGCTCTGCGTCGCCAGGGCCACTGGATTCGGGCGCTGGATCTGATCGACGAAGGTGTAGGAGCCGTCCGGGTTGTAGACCGGTGAAAACGGCAGCATCCGGAGCGCGTTGGTCAGCACGGCATTGTTGTCGTCACCCTCGGGAACGCGGTCGCGTTTGGCCGTGGAGAGCAGAATATTAGCGCCGGTTTTAAAGCGGGAGGAAGCCTGATGATCGATGCTGAACCGCCCGCGGTAAGTCCGGTAACCGGAGCTGATCACAACGCCTTTCTGGTCAAAAAGCCCCAGGCTGGCCGCGTAGGAGGTTTTGTCATTACCGCCCCGCAGGGACAGCTCGTAATTGGAAACCGGGGCAGTGCGGAACAGTTCGTTTTGCCAGTTGGTGTCGTACACCGGGGTGTCGCCGTTGAACAGGGTGTCGAGGCCGAGCCGAACTTCCGCCACCCCCGCGTTTTGCACGGCATTCAGGATGTAATCCCGTTCCTGCACGGCATCGAGCATCGGAATCTGCTTGCGAACTTCCGCAAAACCGGTGTAGGCGCTGAAATTAACCGAGGTTTTCCCCGCCCTGCCGCGTTTGGTGGTGATGATGATCACGCCGTTGGCACCCCGGGCGCCGTAGATGGCCGATGCCGAAGCATCCTTCAGCACTTCCATCGACTGAATATCGTTGGGATTGACAACGTTGATGTTGCCCGTAATCGGAACGCCATCAACAATGTAGAGGGGACTGTTGCCCGCGTTGAGCGAGGTGATGCCCCGCACCTTGACGGTCGGGCTGCCCCCCGGTGAGCCGCTGTTCTGAACAATATCGACCCCGGCCACCCGACCCTGCAGGGCCTCTACGGGTCCGGGAACGGGCAGGTTTTCGAGTTCTTTGCCTTTTACGGACGCCACGGAGCCGGTCACGTCCCGGCGCTGCTGGGTGCCGTACCCAATTACCACCACTTCGCCCAGCGCTTTGGTGTCGGCTTTCAGCGTTACGTTGATGGTGGTGCGGTTGCCAACCGGCATTTCCTGTTTTTCGTAGCCGACCGAGCTAAAGACCAGAACGGAGCTGCCGTCGGGAACGCTGATGCTATACTGGCCGGATTCGCTGGTGGTGCTGCCGACCGTCGTGCCTTTCACGGCGATGGTGACGCCCGGCAGCGTTTCGCCCGTTTCAGCGGTTACAGTTCCGCGGATGGACAGGGCGATGGGTTTCTCCGAAAGTTTGCTGAAGGATAGAGTCGGATGACGAGCCAGCAGTGGACGGCTAATCGGGCTGACGACCAACAGCAGGAGCGGTAGCCATCTTGCCTTGCTTACAGGTATTTTCATATTGGTAAAGGGTTGGAATAGTTCAATTAATGGATCATGCAGTAAGCCTGCGTCTGAACAGAAGATTTAACCAGAGCGGCCCTGCTAGTACGGCTTTTGTTGAATTATTTCTGAATTTATATGAATAAATCCGAGAGATGGAAGAAGCAAAAAGGCTTTGATCCAAAAAAACGTTTCCGGAAACGTTTCCGGAACGAAAATAACCGCCCAACTTTCGATGCTCGGTCAGGAATGGCCAAAAGTCGGTTTTAGGTAGCCAGGCTGAGAAAAATTATAAACCGCTGGCGACACCGGGCCAAGGCATACGTAGGGCGGTTAAAGAATTAACGGGAGGCAGGCATAAAAACCGGCCAAACCGGCGTGAGTAACTTGTGGGAGGTTTATCTTTAAAGTAAAGAGAAGAAGCCCGAAACCTATGCGAAGTAAACAACCAACCATCTGGGACATCGCCATCAAACTGAACGTTTCCATTTCGACCGTCTCCCGGGCGCTGCGAAACGCGCCGGACATCAACCCGGACACGAAAAAAGCCGTGCTGGATTTGGCCCACGAATTGGATTATCAGCCCAATACCATTGCCGCCAGTTTGCGGAAAAATAAAACCGACATCATCGGGGTGCTGGTGCCGGAGTTTGTGCATGCGTACTTTCCGAGCGTGATTCTGGGGGTGCAGGAAGTGGCTAATGCCGCCGGTTACAAGGTCATGATTGGGCAGTCGAACGAGTCGCTGGAAATTGAGAAACACAATTTGCAGGCCATGCTATCAAGCCGGGTAGACGGTGTGATCATGGCCATTACGCGGGAGACGAATGAATACGACCACATTCTGGCGGCTCAGCGGAAAGGCTTGCCGGTGGTGTTTTTCAACCGGATTGTCGATGAACTGCCCGGCTCCAAAGTGCTGGTCGACGATTATCGGGGGGCATTCCGGGCGGTCGAACACCTGATTCAGACGGGATGCCGGCGGATTGCCCACCTGGCGGGCCCCGAAAACCTGACGATGAGCCGCAACCGGCTGAATGGCTACATGGATGCGCTGAAAGCCCACCAGTTTCCGGTCGATGAAACGATTATTATGCCCTGCGATTTTGTGGAGGGCAAAGCGCGGGCCTGTACGCAGCAGTTGCTGGACGGGCCGAACCGTCCCGATGCATTATTTGCCGTCAACGACCCGACGGCCATCGAAGCCCTGGTTTGCATCCAGGAAAACGGGCTGGCCATTCCGGCTGACATTTCGCTGGCCGGGTTTTCCAACGCGCCCCACAGTGCTTTCGTGACGCCCCCGATGACGGCCGTGGTGCAGCCGACCCATGAAATTGGCCGGGTGGCCGCCCGGCTGCTGCTCCGGCAGATCGAGGAAGGAGCCACCTTTGTGCCCGAAACCCAGACGTTGGATACCACGCTGGTCATTCGCAAATCAACGCATCCGGTTCTGAATACCGTCTGACCGGAAACGGTTTTGCCGGGAAGCCAGAAGCCATTCCGGATTTGTCGCAGTCGCCCCCCATCAAAGGCATACCGGCAACCCATTCCCGAAGACCGTATCTACTACTTTTGTCAAAACCAAAGCACCGATGAGAAAGCTAAAACTTCAGGTACAGATAACCGTTGATGGATTTATAGCCGGTCCTAATGGCGAAATGGATTGGCTGGTTTACAACTGGGATGACGAACTGAAAGCGTACGTAACGGAACTAACCGAACCGGTTGACTGCATTGTTTTGGGCCGAAAACTGGCACAGGGGTTTATCCCTCACTGGGCCGCCCACCCGGAGCTGGAAGGGGCCGATAAATTCAATGGTTCAAAAAAAGTTGTTTTCACCAAAACCCTCGACCAGTCGGAATGGGAAAACACCGTGCTGGCCCAGGGCGATCTGGTGGAAGAAATTACGAAGCTGAAAGAACAGGAGGGGCAGGACATCATCGTGTACGGCGGGGCGACGTTTGTATCAGCCCTCATCACCCACAACCTCATTGACGAATACCATTTATTCGTCAACCCAGCCGCAATCGGAAATGGGATGCCCATTTTTCGGGAGCTTGACGGCCAGAAACCGCTAACACTGGTGAAATCAAAAGCCTTCGATTGCGGAATTGTCGTTCTGCATTATGAGCCGAAAAATCCTGATGAAGCGACTCCCGCATCATAATTAAACAGCCTGATCATACCTCAGGCTGTTTGGTCGGTCAAATGGGTAGCTTTACTGGCGAAGCACCTTGAGCGTTAGCTGGTTGAGGCCGCTGGTGGTGCGAAGAAACAGCAGGCCGGGGGCGGCCTTGCCCACCGGCAGCGTCTGCTGCTCGACCCGCCCCGCCCGTTCAATCTGGCGCTGACTGACCAACCGGCCCTGACTATCCGTCAGTTGCAACTGGATCGGCTGACCTTCCGCACCCCGAATCTCCACCTGCACCTGATCGTTGACCGGATTGCCCAGAAGCCGTACCTGAAGCCCGGCGGGTTGATCCGCCGACCGGCGTTCGTATGAACAGGATAGGTCGGCAAAATGCGGAGACCTTTTGAGGAGGTAGTTGCTGCCCAGCACCCGCACCCGTAGCTCATCCGTTGGCAGGCCATTGATCGGCAAAGAAAAGGCGTGAGCACCGTTTCCTTTGCCGGCTTCCTCCAAATCGTGCCGGTAGGCATTGGCAACGGTACTGCGCCATTCTAGCAGCGCACCCGAACTTTTTTCCGTGAGGAGTTCTACCGTCAGGGGCGTGTTTGGCTGATCGCGGTTCCAGACCCAACCCCGCAGCATAGAGCATTCCACGCGATCCAGGTAGCCTTCAAAGTTGCCGGTTACTGACGTGGTGGACTCCGGATACACCGTTAGCGCAAAGCTGACGCTGTTGTTGGCGCCATTGGGGTCGGTTGCGGAGTAAGTTAACAGAAACGTACCCACCTGATAGGCCGAACCCGTGATGGTTCGATTTGGCGCATTAAACTCGAGCGTTTGGGGCAAGCCGTGGAGCGCGTAGGTGAGCGATTCGCCTTCCGGATCGGTAAATGCTGGCAGGATCGCCGAAAACCGTTGCGATACCCGAGCCGTCATTGGGGCAAGCGTTGGTGCAGTAGGGGGCTGATTGGTGCCAGACGTAGGATTCGGCTGACAGATCACGGCTCTGGGAGAACCTTTCAGGATAAAACTGCTGCCGGCAACCCGGGCCGAAAGAATATGCCGAAAACCGTCCTTCAGCCCGTCGGGAAGGGTGTAACGAAAAGCGTGATAACCGTTTCCTTTTCCGTTGTCGAGTAAATCCTGCCGAAAATCACCCGCAGACAGGGTGGCAATGACGTTCGGGCCATCCAGGATTTCAACGGAAAGGGCCGTGTTGACCCGGTTGTAATCCCAGGCCCAGCCCCGGAAACTTTCGCAATCGCCCCCGTAGATGTACCCGTCCAGGGCCGCCTTAGCCACGGGCGGGGCAACGTGGACCATAGCCGTGCTGGTTGCGGTACCACAACTGCCCTGGGTGCAGGTGGCCGAGTAAACCAGCGTACCGATTGCGGAAGTGGGCACGGCTATGTCTCTGGTAGTTCCGGTGGAACCGTCGGAACCCGTCCAGTTGATCGTTCCTCCCGTACATCCGCTGACCGTCACGCTGACGAAAGGCGTATTCTGCGTTACTGTTGTGCTGCCGGGGGCGCTGCTGGCCGGGTTCAATGCCAGCGTCAGGGAGAGCTGGGCACTTACGCGAAAAACCACGTAGGATGTTGCGCTGCGTTGGCCATCGGTACCCGTAGCAATCAAGGTAAACAAAGTCGGATCGTTTATCGAGGGGGCGACGAAAGTGGGCGTAGCTCCGGTCGCCGTCCAGGTGCCCGGCTGACTAACTTTGGTAGTTTCATTATACGTCTCGCTGCGCCAAGTGTAGGAAGTGGGAACGAAGCCCCAGGCTGTCGTTGCCGTTAAACTGATGGGCTGGTCCGGACATACTGGGTTAACGATCGCTGAGGGCGATACCGCAACGGGCGTCATTCGGCGGATGCGGTAATTGTAGCTATCGGCAATAAAGATGTTACCGCGGTTATCCAGGGCTATTCCCAGAGGATCCCGAAAAGCAGATATGTCAATAGACGCACCGTCGCCACTGAAGCCGTAGTAATCATTGCCCCCCAGCAGGATTACATTGCCCGCCGGATCAACTTTATAGATATAACCGCGCGTGGAGATAACAATAAAGTTACCCAGTCTATCCGCGGCAATGCCATAGGGCGAATTCAGGTAGTTCAGCTCCGGTACTGTATACGATGTAATAGTCCCGGTCGTATCTATTTTTCGAATGCGATTTTCATTAATAAAAAATAGATTCTCCTTATCGTCCAGCACCATACCGGTTAATCCGCTGATTGCTGCCTGCGTGGCCGGGCCGTTATCGCCACTAAGACCCGCGGTGCCGTTGCCCGCAACCGTGGTGATAAGGCCGTCGGGAGTCACCTTGCGGATGCGGGAATTGGCATTGTCGGCAATGTAAAGATTATCCCGGCGATCTACTGCCAGCGCAATGGGGGTGTTTAGCGTAGCCTGACTGGCGGCACCGTTATCGCCACTGAAGCCCGCTGTGCCCGTGCCGGCTGCCGTCGTGATGGTGCCCGCGGGCGTCACTTTACGAACGCAATGGTTGCGTGAATCAGCCACAAAGAGATTCCCCTGGCGATCCACCGCGACACTCACGGGCTTGCCCACCGCGGCCTGTGTGGCTGGTCCTCCATCACCGCTGTACCCGTCTGTACCGTTGCCCGCTACCGTGGTGATGATACCGGCAGCATTGACCTTACGGACGCGGTGATTTTCGGTATCGGCAATGTAGAGATTTCCCAGCGTATCCACCGCCACGGCGTGCGGAATATTTAACCCGGCCTCAGTCGCTAAAATGTTATCACCATTGTAGCCACGGTAATCGGTACCGGCCACCGTACTGAGCATTTGCGCCCGACCCGTCAGGGAAAAGAAGAGCAAAATCAGCAACGCACCCGCTCGGGTTGTCAATTGCTCTTTTCTATTTTTGAAAAAATACCGGCTCTCTTGCCAGCAAGCCCGAAAGCAACTGAGTAGCGATTCCATGTCAAATAATCAAGAAGTAAGGGTGTAGGATTAGTATACGCTAAGGTAACCAATCCGGTGTTGCGAATAGAAATATTTTTAGGCCGTATAGTAGTTTAGGATGTACCGGTAGTAAGAAAACCTATCGGGCTGCTTTAAGATGACGTACACTCCTAAACCATGCATAAGACTGCTCCGCTTCTCCTACTGGCTGGCCTGTGGCTGCTGGTGATTAATTCGTTTGCCCAGACGATTTACGTGGCTCCGTCGGGTAACGACCAAAACCCCGGAACAATCCGGAAACCGCTGGCGACGCTGGCCGGTGCCCGTAACCGCGCCCGGTTGCTGCGTCGGCAGAAGCCGCCCGTCGGCCCCATCGAAATTGTGGTTCGAAAGGGGGAGTACGTGCTGGACGAACCGCTCTTGCTGACGGCCGAGGACGCGGGGACGGAAAAAGCCCCGCTGGTGTTCAGGGGCGAACCAGGCGACATGCCGGTGCTCTACGGCGGCATCCGGCTGAAAGGCTTCGAGAAAGTGTCGGATAGCCTCTGGAAAACCGAGGTGCCGGACGTAGGGCGGTACGGCTGGCGATTTGAACAGCTTTACGTCAACGGCCAGCGGGCCACCCGCGCCAAAACGCCCAACGATGGCTTTTACCAACCGAAAGCGGTCACCGAAACGGTATTGAACAAAGGAACAGGGGAGGCCGCCAAGTTGGCCGCCCAGAAAATTACCGTTCCGCTGGAAAGCCTGTCCTGGCTGACCGGCCTGCCCGACGCCGAGTTAAACCGCGCCGTGGTGACGTTTTACCATCACTGGGACAATACCCGCAAACCGATCCTGTCCGTCAGTCGGGCCGACACTGCGATTTACATGACCGGCGGTGGCATGAAACCCTGGAATCCGATTACCCGCCATTCGCTGTTTGTTCTGGAAAATCTGAAAGCCGCGCTGGATGCACCGGGGGAGTGGTTTCTCGAACCGACCGGTACGCTCTATTACCGCCCCCGGCCCGGCGAAACCATCGGTAAAACAACCTGTTTTGCGCCGGTTCACGAAAAGTTTATAATCGTCAAAGGCGACGAAAAAAGTGGCCAGCGCGCCCGAAACATCCGTTTTGAAAACCTGTCGTTTCAGGTGGCGGGGTATCAGATGCCGGTTTTGGGAGTGGAACCGGAGCAGGCAGCCGCATCGACCGAAGCCACGGTGCAACTGGATTTTGCCGATCAGATTAGCTTCATCAACTGCGAAATCGCCCACACCGGTGGCAGTGCCATCTGGTTCCGGCGGGCCTGCGCCAACGGGCGGGTCGAACGGTGTTATCTATACGATCTGGGAGCCAGTGGCGTCAAGATCGGCGAAACCGTCATCCGGCCCGATTCGTCGGAAGTGACTCACCACATTGTTGTCGATAATAATATCCTGCACTCGGGCGGCCATGTGTTTCCCTGCGCCGTGGCGCTGGTGATTTTTCACGGCCGGGACAACGTGCTGTCGCACAACGAGGTGGCCGATTTTCGGTATTCCGGCGTGTCGGTCGGCTGGGTTTGGGGGTACGCGTTTAGTCCGTCCAAACGGAACCGGGTCGAGTACAACCACATTCATCACCTGGGCTGGGGCGTTTTGAGCGACATGGGCGGGGTGTATACGCTCGGAGCATCGGAGGGAACGGTGGTGGCCAATAATGTCATTCACCACATTTACGCGTTCGATTACGGCGGCTGGGGGCTCTATACCGATGAAGGCTCGACGGGAATTGTGATGGAAAACAACTTGGTGTATGCCTGCAAGAGTTCGGGATTTCACCAGCATTATGGCCGGGATAACATCATCCGCAACAACATTTTTGCCGACAACATCAAGGCGCAGCTTCAGGGCACGCGTGTTGAACCGCACCGGTCGTTTTTGTTTACCAACAACATTATCTACTTCGACAAAGGCACCCTGTTAAGCAGCCGCTGGGGGGAATTTAACTTCCTGTCGGACCAGAATTGTTACTGGGATGCCCGGACCAAAGAGCCGACGTTTGGCAAACTGACCGTGCAGGAGTGGCAGCAGACCGGTAAGGACCAGCATTCGATTGTGGCCGATCCGGGTTTTGCCAATCCGGCGGCCCATGATTTCCGGCTGACCCGCACGGACGTGATCCAGAAGATTGGCTTCAAACCGTTTGACTACAGCCAGGCGGGGGTTTACGGCTCCATTGCCTGGAAAAACAAGGCCGTGATGGATTCGGGGGTCGCCCAGGAATTTGACGAAATGGTGGCCCGTCGCGAAAAATAACTTGTCCCTATGAAACGGATTGCGGTCTTTTTCCTGCTTGTCTGTGTTTCCATCGGAAGTGTTCGGGCCCAAACCGACACGCTGTCGGAAAGCCGGGAATTTCTGGTGCGGGCCGGGTTGCCCAATTTTTTCCAGAAGCTCCGGAAAAGCGCGCCCGTTTCCATCGCCTATTTCGGGGGCAGCATTACCGAGGCCAAAAACGGTTGGCGCGAGCAATCGCTGAAGTGGTTTCAGGAACACTACCCGAAAGCGAATCTGACGCACATCAACGCGGCCATTGGCGGAACCGGCTCCGATCTGGGCGTTTTCCGGCTTCAGCAGCACGTACTGGAGCATAAGCCGGATCTGGTATTTGTGGAGTTTGCGGTGAACGACAGCAGCCAGCAGCCGGACAAAATTCACAAGGCGATGGAAGGGATTGTGCGGCAAATCTGGCGTCAGAACCGGAACACCGATATCTGTTTTGTGTACACCCTCAATGCGGCTATGGCCCCGACGTTGCTGGCGCACCGGATGCCCAATTCCGTGCGGGCGATGGAGCAGATTGCCAATCATTACAGGATTCCGTCCGTACACATGGGGCTGGAGGTCATTCGGTTAGACCGGCAGGGTAAGCTGGTCTGGAGCGGCAAAAAAGAAGAGTTTCCGGATAAGGTAGTTTTTTCGCCCGACAAAACACATCCCTATTCCGACACGGGCCACCGGCTGTACACTCAAGCACTAACCAACGCCATCCAGTCGCTGGCTACCGTCGGGCGGCCCGGTGCGCATCCCGTTCCCGAACCGTTTGTGGCCGACAATTGGGAACACGCGCAGATGATTTCGGTCCAGTCGCTGACCAAACAGGGCAACTGGCAGGAGTTGAAACCGGACAACGACACCGTCGCCCGGAAGCTGCGAAACCGCTTCCCGTATCTGGTCAAGTCAAACCAGCCGGGCGCGTCGATTCGGGTAAAATTCAAGGGGACGGTTGCGGGGCTATACGATGTCATCGGGCCCGGCTGCGGACAATACGCGGTTACCGTCGATGATGCCCCGGCTGCGCTTTTCCCCCGCTTCGACAGCTACGCGACGTATTATCGGTCGAACTACTTTTTCCTGCCGACCCTAGCCGATCAGACGCATACCGTCACCCTGACGGTTTCGCCCGAACCGCTGGACAAAGCCGCCATCCTCCAGAAACGCAACCAGACTATCACCGATCCGCGTCGGTACGCCGAAAACGCCGTCTACGCCAGCCAACTCCTCATCATCGGTCAACTGGAAAACTAACGAACCGCTCAATCCCCACCAACCCCGTCAGGGGTTGACGCTGGATAACCCCGGGTGTAGCCCGGGGCGGCCCGGAAGAGAGGACGCCTAGTGCGCCCGTCCGCATCGCAAACTCTAACCCTAGTCACCTGGATGCCCTGGATTGCAATCCAGGGATAGTTAAGGTCAAGCCTTGCAGGTTTGTTGGATGGTTTCGGTAAAACAGGAGGTGTTTGGCTGCTGAGGCATTTTCAGGACTTTTGGAAAGGCGATAGTGTAGATTGGCAGATAAATGTCTGTTTTTTGCGGAAAACGCAGTTCAAATCCAAAGGCTTTCCTAACTTTCGGTTTTACTAAATCCATCAACACAATGAGACGAAGGGATTTTATCCAGCTCTCCGGCCTGGGCCTGGGGGCGCTCGTGGGGGCCTCCGTTCCCGTGCTGGGCAATGCCGTTCCGGTGGAGCGGCTGCTGGAACCCCGCGCCGATGCGGCCCAGAAAAAGAAGCTGGCCGATGTTGCCCTGAATGCCGCCAGGAGCCAGGGGGCCACCTACGCCGATGTGCGAATCGGGCGGTATTTGCAGCAATTCCTGTTTACGCGGGAAATGAAGTTGCAGAACATCACCAACGCGGAATCTTACGGGGTGGGAATCCGGGTGATTGCCGACGGGACCTGGGGATTTGCTGCCACGAGCGACGTTCGGCCCGAAGCCATCGCCAAATGCGCCGAAACAGCCGTGGCCATTGCCCGGGCCAACGCCAAAATTCAGAAAGAACCCGTTGAGCTGGCCCCGCAGAAAGGTGTCGGGGAAGTGAGCTGGCAAACGCCTTTGAAAAAGAATGCCTTCGAAGTGCCGGTGCAGGAAAAAATCGATCTGCTGATGAAGGTAAACGATGCCGCACTGAAAAACGGCGCCGGGTTTGTTACGTCCAACCTGTTCTTTATCAACGAGCAAAAATACTTCGCTTCAACTGACGGCTCCTACATCGACCAGGACGTTCACCGCATCTGGCCCACCTTTACCGTTACGGCGGTGGACCGGCAGGCCGGAAAATTCAAAACCCGCGACGCGCTCAGCTCGCCAATGGGCATGGGCTTCGAATACCTGGATAGCTTGGCGACCGACAAAATTGCCGGGCCGAACGGTCTGATCGGTTACCGCAACTCCTACGATATGGTGGAGGATGCCACGGCCGCGGCCCGGCAAGCCAAGGAAAAGCTCACCGCCAAGTCCGTAACACCGGGCAAATACGACCTCGTGCTGGACCCCAACCACCTGGGGCTGACCATCCACGAATCGATCGGTCACGCTACCGAGCTGGACCGGGTGCTGGGCTACGAAGCCAATTACGCCGGAACCAGTTTTGCGACGCTCGACAAATGGAAGTCGAAAAACTTTCGATATGGTAGCAAACTGGTCAACATCGTCGCCGACAAAACACAACCGTATACGCTCGGCACCGTGGGCTACGACGATGAAGGCGTACCGAGTAAGGAGTGGGATTTGATCAAAGACGGTATTCTGGTCAACTACCAGGCCATTCGCGATCAGGTCAAAATTCTGGGCGGCACCGAGTCGAACGGGTGTTGCTACGCCGACAACTGGGATTCGATTCAATTCCAGCGGATGCCGAATGTGTCGCTCAAACCCGCCACCGAAAAACGCTCCGTGTCCGACATGATCAAGGGCGTAGAAAAAGGGATTTATATTCTCGGCCGGGGTTCGTATTCCATTGATCAACAACGGTATAATTTTCAGTTTGGGGGACAACTATTCTACGAAATCAAAAACGGACAGATCGCCGGAATGCTCGACGACGTCGCCTACCAGTCCAACACGCAGGAATTCTGGAACTCGTGCGCGCAGCTCTGCGACAAAGACGACTACCGCACGTTCGGTTCGTTTTTCGACGGCAAAGGCCAGCCTTCGCAGATCAGCGCCGTGTCGCACGGTTGCCCCACGACGCGCTTCAACGGCGTAAACGTCATCAACACCGGACGGAAGATTTAAACCCGTAAAGCAACAAACTGATCATGGCGATTCTGACGAAAGAAGAAGCAAAAAAGATACTGGACAAAGTGCTGGGGTACGCTAAAGCCGACGAAACGAGCGTGAGTCTGAGCGGCAACCGCACCGGTAACATCCGTTACGCCCGCAACACCGTGTCCACCAGTGGCGAAACCGAAAACCTGGCGCTGGCCGTTACGGCGGTGTTCGGCAAGAAAGTCGGTTCGGCCACCATCAACGAATTCGATGACGACTCGCTGGAAAAAACCGTCCGGCGGGCGGAGGAAATTGCGCGGCTGGCTCCCGAAAACCCGGAATACGTGCCGATGCTGGGGCCGCAGAAATACATCGAAACCACCGCATACGCCGAAAGTACGGCCAAAATAGACCCGGCCTTCCGGGCGCAGGCGGCTTTCGACAGCATTGACCCGTGCAGCAAAAGGAACCTGACAGCGGCCGGTTACATGGAAGATACGACCGGTTTTTCGGCCATTGCCAACAACAAGGGCTTATTCGGCTATAATCCGTATACATCCGTCGATTTCTCGGTAACGACCCGGACGGTCGATGGTACGGGTTCGGGGTACGCTACCCGCGATTACAACGACGTGTCGAAATTAAGCACGAAGGAAACCACCCAGATTGCCATGCAGAAAGCCCTGGCATCGACCAAGGCGCGGGCGCTGGAACCGGGAAAATACACCGTCATTCTGGAGCCAACGGCCGCCGGTGACCTTATTGGCTTGATGATGAACAACCTGGATGCCCGAAACGCCGAAGAAGGCCGGAGCTTTTTGAGCCGCAAGGGCGGAGGTACCCGGCTGGGCGAGAAGTTTTTTGACGAACGAATTACGATTTATTCCGATCCGGCCAATGTCGAGATTCCGGGTTCGCCGTTTGTCGGCGGGGTGGATGGCCGTCCGCAGGAAAAAACGCTCTGGGTGGAAAACGGCATTGTCAAAAACATGAGCTATTCGCGGTACTGGGCGCAGAAAGCGGGCGTGAAAGCCACGCCACCCCCGAGCGGATTCATCATGCAGGGCGGCAGTCAGTCGCTGGCGGAGTTAATTAAAAGCACCCGGAAAGGAATTCTGGTAACCCGATTCTGGTATATCCGCGCCGTCGATCCGCAAACGCTGCTGTACACCGGCCTGACCCGCGACGGCACATTTTACGTGGAAAACGGCCAGATCAAATACCCGGTGAAAAACTTCCGGTTCAACGAGAGCCCGGTCATCATGCTCAACAACGTTGAAGCCCTGGGCAAACCGGTTCGGGCAGGGGGCGCGCTGATTCCGCCCATGAAAATCCGGGATTTTACGTTCAGCAGCCTGTCAGACGCCGTGTAATACAGATGCCTTTATGATTGATAGTCAGAACGAACGCCGGTTGTGGGAGGCCTTTCAGGAGGGCGATGAAGAAGCTTACACGCGACTTTACCGCCTGCACGTGAAGGCCATGTATCGCTACGGCATGAGCCTGGTGCCCGTCTCCGAAGCGTTCGTTTTTGACTGCATTCACGATGTTTTTACCGAAATCTGGGCCAGGAAAACCCGGTTGTCGGTTCCGGAAAACGTTCGGTATTATCTGCTGAAGTCGTTGAAAGTCCGCATTCTGCACCTGCTCAAACGCGGTGACCGGCCGCATCAGTCGCTCACGGCGGACGAGTTTGACGACCTCTGGGCCGAACCGTCGGCGGAAGAGGTAATGGCACGCACGGAAGACGCCGTTAATCAGCAGGAACTGGTCAAAAAGCTCATCAGTCAACTGCCGCACCGGCAGCAGGAGGCCATTCGGTTGCGGTTTGTGGAAAATATGGACTACGGCGAAATTGCCGAGATGATGCTGGTGAACCGGCAGTCGGCGCAGAACCTGGTGTTTCGGGCCGTTGAAAAACTGCGCGGCTGGCTGCTTTTTTAAAATTTCCCCGAAATTTTTCGACCCGCTGAGTATGAAGGGACGGCTTGTGTTATCTACTGCAAATGACCGGCTATTTCCGTGCAGAACCCTTACGAGCATTACGGCATTACCGATTTTGTAACCGACGACGCCTTTCTGCGGCATCAGTTGCATCCGACTGCCCAATCAACCCAATTCTGGAACGACTGGCTGGCTGCTAACCCCCGGCAGCAGGAAGATTGGACGCAGGCCCTGCGGTTGTTCGAAGCCGTTCAACGAGGACTTTCCGATTATACCCGCACCTTTTTATCCGAAGAAGCTGAATCCCGTTTGTTGGTCCGTATTCGGGAAACCAATGCCGGGTATACCGATCCTGCGTCCGTTACTCCGCTTTGGCGAAAAAGCTGGATACCCTACGCGGCTGCGGCCAGTTTTCTGCTGCTGTCCGGCGCTTTTTTATGGACCCAGTCCCGAAAGCATTCGACAGTAACGCAGTATGAACAGCAACTGGCCGCAGTGCAGGCGCCGGTGCTGGAAAAAGTCAATTCCGGTACCGGCGTCCAAACCGTCCGTCTGCCCGACCAGACCACCGTTCTGTTGTATCCGAACAGCCGGTTGAGCTACGCCGAAGATTTTGGTAAAGCCGACCGAACGGTGTATTTGTCGGGAAAGGCCGTGTTCGATGTGGTCCGCCAACCGCAGAAACCTTTTCTGGTGTACGCCCACGACGTTGTCACCCGCGTGTTGGGTACGCGCTTCGAAGTCAACGCTTTCGCCCAAAACAAAGCGGTGACGGTTCGGGTGCAAAACGGGCGGGTAACGGTGTATCGCTACAAGGCCCACGAAAAGCCGTCGGGCGATCAACGGGCGGGGGTGCTGCTCCTGCCCAACCAGCAGGTGGTTTTCACCCGGCAAACCGAGCAGTTCAAGAAAGACCTTGTGGAAAACCCGGCTATCATTCTACCCTCGCAGGAGCCGCAACCCAGCTTTGTGTACGACGAAACACCCGTGGTGGAGGTTTTTCAGCAACTTGAAAAAGCGTACGGAGTGGAGATTGTGGTTGATAAAGAAGCCATTGAAGGCTGCCAGCTCACGGCATCGCTGACGGACGAAACGTTGTCGGAGAAGCTGAATGTCATCTGCCAGTCCATTGGAGCCGCGTACGAAATCGTTGAAGCTCAGATTATTATTACTTCGCCGGGTTGTAAGGCAGAATAGCCCCGACGCCCCCGAGAGTCAGACCAAGATTGTTCATTCAATACGTGTTCAACTAAACTTTCTGCCTCTATGATCCGAAACATCCACTCCTGATTTCTTTCGAAAAGGCCAGCGATGGTGCGAGCATCGCTGGCTGGAATTCCCCACTGACACAGCCTTCCCGGACTGCGCAGGGATTCTTTTTGCCCGAATTTTCACGATTTCGAACAAACCCGACAAAAGTATGAAGCGTGCGAAACATTTACTAACCCGATTTATGAAGCTATCGCTGGCACAAATCTTTCTGGCCTGTCTCTTTTTCGGAGCATCTTGGGCCAATGATCTGTCCGCACAGGAGTTGCTCAACCGCCGGTTGAGTGTTCAGGCATCCCAGAAGAAAATAAAAGCGGTTCTGGGCGACATCGAAAAAGCCACGGATGTCCGGTTTTCGTACAGCCCGCAATTGATCCGGTCGAACCGGACGGTCACGCTGAATGTGCAGAACGCGACGCTGGGCGAGGTGCTGGACCAACTGCTGAAGCCGTTGCAGATCAGCTACAACGTAGCGGGTCGGCAGATTATTCTGATCAACCTGCCCACGAAACCGACGCCCGACCACTCGCCCGACGGGGCGCGGGCTCCGGCTCCCCCGGTTGACAGGGACGTTTCCGGCCAGGTTACCGACGAAAAAGGCACCACGCTGCCGGGTGTCAGTGTGGTGCTGAAAGGCACCACGCGCGGAACCACGACCGACGGCGAAGGCAACTTCCGGCTGACGGTCCCGAACGAGGGAGCCACGCTGGTGTTTAGCTTTGTCGGATACGTGAAGCAGGAACTCGTCGTTGGTAACCAGACGGCGCTGACCATTTCGCTCGCGCCCGATGCGCAGTCGTTGAGCGAGATCGTGGTGGTGGGCTACGGTACCCAAAGCAAAGCGAGCCTGACCGGGGCCGTAGGGTCGGTGAAGGGCGATGCCATCGCGTCGATTCCCACGGCGGCCTTGTCCAATACGCTGGCGGGGCGCGTGCCGGGCGTCAACGTGGTCGGCAATTCGGGCTTTGTAGGCGCCCCCTCGTCGATTCAGATCCGGGGGATTGGCTCCTTCAATAACACGGCGCCGTTGTACGTCATCGACGGTATTGTGCAGTCGAAAGCGTTGTTTGACGCGCTGGCCCCTAACGAAGTCGAAAGCATCAGCATTCTGAAAGATGCGGCCACGGCGTCCATTTACGGGGCGCGGGGGGCCAACGGGGTGGTGCTGGTCAAAACCAAATCCGGGAAGGTGCAGAAACCGGTGTTCAGTTATTCGACGGTTTTTTCGGCCCAGCGGACCACCCGTCCGTTGCAGAGTTATTCCGCCACCCAGGAGCTGGAATACATCAATGACCAGGCCGAAACCTTCGGCAATCCGAAACCCATCACCCCCGAGATCTTCGATTATTTCAAGGACAAAAGCTACAGCATTCTGGACCTGATCTGGCAGAATCCGACCTCGCAGCAGCACGATTTCAGCGTCAACGGCGGCAGCGAAAACATTTCGTACTACATGCTGGCCGGGTTTAATAAATCGATTGGCTCGTTTAAGAACACGGATTACGGCCGCTATAATTTTCGCTCCAATGTAACGGCCAAGATTAACGATTACATGAGTGTAAACCTGAACGTCAGCGGCACGCAGCGGGAGTCGGACCGGTTTTACTGGCCGTATGATGATCCCGAATCGTACACGATCGCCGATTTTTACCGGGCGACGTTCAACTGGACGCGGCTGTATCCGTTTTACGTCGATGCGCAGGGCAACCCCACCAGCGACTACGTCAACGGCTTACCCGTCAGCAACGGCGGCTGGAACCCCGTTGAACTGGTGCAGAACGGCGGCTACCGGCGAATTACCGACCGGACCCTGAACGCCATTGGCCGGTTCGATCTGAAAATACCATTCATCAATGGCCTGAGCACCAGTTTTCAGTACAACTACACCGCCAGCGACCGGAATGCCAAAAGCTTTGTGCTCTTCAACCGGAGCTACAAGTTTCTGCCGGGTTCGACCACGAACCGGTACCAGCCGGGGCCGGTTGATCCCGGTCAGATGAACGTCCACAACCTGTCGAGTTCCTTCGATCAGGTGGTGCAGAGCGCGACGTTTGATAAGGCGTATCAGCTAAACTGGTTTCTAAATTACGACCGGGCTTTTGGCGCCCACCGCGTTACCGGTTTGCTGACCTACGAACAGCAGAAAGCCGTGGGCAACACGCTGACCGGCAGCGCGCAGGATCTGCTAAGCCGTCAGGTTGATCAGATTTTCAATGCGTCCACGGACCGCACCAAGCGCACCTTCAACGGTGGTGAATACCACAACGCCCGGGCGTCGTGGGTGGGGCGGGCGCACTACGAATACGGCAACAAGTACATCGCCGAATTTTCGTTCCGGTACGACGGCTCCTACATTTTTCCGGCAAATTCGCGGTGGGGTTTCTTCCCCTCCGGCTCGGCGGCCTGGGTGCTGTCGGAGGAGAAATTCTTTAAAGTCCCGGCTATTTCGTTCCTGAAAGTTCGGGGGTCGGTCGGTCTGCTGGGCGACGATGGCGCGGGTTTGATTGCGCCGTATCAGGCCCAGACCAATTTTACTTCCGGCTCGCCGTATGTGTTTGGCAACTCGGTCTACAACGGTATTCAAGCCGGGACCCCGCCCAACCTGAACATTACCTGGGAGAAAGCGCTGACCTACAACGCGGGCATTGACTTCGGTCTGCTGAACGGGAAACTGACCGGCGAAATGGATTATTTTTACCGCCATACTTACGACATTCTAGGGCAACGGATTCGGGTGATACCGGGTACGTACGGAGCCGCCCTGAGTTCCGAGAATTACGCCCAGATGGATGTTCGGGGCTTTGAAGCCGGACTGAATTTTAACAACCGGGTCGGCCAGTTCCGGTATTCCGTCGGGGCTAACATGGGGTACGCCCGCGATAAGGTAGTGGCCCTCGACGAGGCCGCCGGGCTGGCTCCCTGGCGCTCGGCCATCGGTCATCCCCGCAACCGGGTCATGGGCTATGTTTCCGACGGCATCATTCGCGATCAGGCCACGCTGGATGCATTGCCGGAAGGCTTTACGCAATTTGGCCGGCAGCCGATGCTGGGCACCATCCTGTACAAAGACATTCGGGGAACCGACTGGAACAGCAACACGCCCGACGGCAAAATCACCGAATACGATCAGGTCTATCTTTCCGACAACGGCATTCCCCGGCTCAATTACGGGATTACGCTGTTTGGGGAATGGAAAGGGTTGTCGCTCGACGTGCTTTTTCAGGGCGTAGGAGCCTACGACCGGATGATCCGCACGCTCAACGGCGGGGGTGTTTTTCAAACCGGCGACCGCCCGTATTTCGCCCTGTGGACTGACCACTGGACGCCCAGCAACCCCGACGCGCTGTACCCCCGGGCGGGGCAGTGGTCAGAGGAATTTGGTCCGGCACCGTCGACGTTCTGGCTGAAAAACGGGGCTTACATGCGGCTGCGCAACATCACGCTGTCCTATAACCTGCCGCAGAAGTGGATCAGTACCCTCAAAATGCAGTCCTGCCGGGTGTACTTGAACGGCGGGAATCTATTCGTGATTTCGCCGATCAAAGTCATGGACCCTGAACAGGAAACCCTGGATTCGTACCCGCTGATGAAATCCTTTTCGGCCGGCCTGACCGTCAACTTCTAACCCCGAACCGTATGAAAAAGATACTATCCATCGTCTTCTGCCTACTAACCGGAACGGCTTTCATTCAAAGTTGTAAAAACGACGACCTGCTCAACCTGCAAAATCCGCAGGCTTACAACCCCAGCGAAGTCTGGCGGGACCAGAACCTGGCGAATGCCTATCTGGTCGATATCTACGCATCGCTGCCCGGCTGGCCGGTCAACCAGGGGGATTACGCCGACGAAAGCACCAACATCCTCGGTCCCGACTACGTAACTACCTCCAACGCGGCTTTTAAGTACTGGCCCTATGCGACCATCCGGAAAATCAACATCCTGCTGACAGAAATCGACGGTGGCACCCTCCCCGAAGCGTTCAAAAACAGCCTCAAAGGGCAGGCTCATTTCCTGCGGGCCTTCCATTATTTCAAAGCCGTCGTCTACCACGGTGGTGTTCCCATTCTTGCCAAACCACAGCAGTTGACCGATTCGCTGAGCGTCGCCCGCAACTCGACGGCCGAGTGTTTTGCCTTCATTTTGCAGGACCTGGACAACGCCATCAAGATGCTGCCCGACAAGTTTACCGGCGCGGATTTTGGCCGGATGGACAAGGCGGTGGCGACGGCTTTTAAAGGTCGGGTGCAACTCTACAAAGCCAGTCCGCAGTTTAATCCATCCAATCCGTACAGCAACAGTTTCTGGGCCGATGCCTACACGGCGACCAAAGCCGCCAAGACGTTTCTGGAAGGGCTGGGATACGGCCTGTACCCGGATTACGCGGGCATCTGGATGAACGAGCGCAACCAGGAGGGCGTCATGACGGTGATTTACCAGAATCCGGGCCGGGTAAACGGTCGGCAGGAACACTGCATTCGCCCGCTGGCGCAGTCTAAAAACTGCACCGGAGCCGACAATCCGGTCTGGGAGCTGGTGGCGCAGTATCCGATGAAAGATGGCAAACAGCCGGGCACTTCCGCCAAGTACCCGTACAACGTGCAAACCTTCTGGCAAAACCGCGACCCGCGCTTCGACGCCACCATCGCCTACAACGGCTCGGTATTTCCGCTCGGTGTCCGGGCCGATTACCGGCTGTACACCGACCTGCAACTGGGCGGATTGATCGACGGCTTTGGCCCCGGTCAGCAGTACAACCGTTCGGGTTTTTACACCCGCAAAGGCGTTGATAATTCGCTGCCCCAGGCGCAGGTTGACCTGAACGCCGTTGATTGGGTTGAGATCCGATTCGCGGAGGTTCTGCTGAACTACGCCGAAGCCGCCAACGAAACCGATCATCCGGACGAAGCCCTGGCGGTGTTGAAGCAAATCCGGCAGCGGGCCGGGATTGAAGCCGGAACGGACGGAATGTATGGCTTGAAAAGCGGCATGACCCGGACCGAACTGCGGGAGGCTATTTATCAGGAACGCTTTATCGAGTTTGCGTTTGAAGGAAAACGGTTCTGGGATTTGCGCCGGGCCCGGCGGCTGGCCGACCTGAACGGCAAAGTTAAGTCCGGTTTGCAGGCCCAGTTGAAGCCCGGTCTGGACCCCAACGACCGCTCGAAAGTGTTTCTGCCGACGGACTTTACCTACACCGTTCGGGAGCTGATTATCAACGGACCCCGGCAGATGGTTTTGCCCGAGTCGTACTATTTTTTCCCAATCGCGCAGGACGAAATCGAAAAAAACCCGAACCTGCAGCAGAACAAGGATTGGGGCGGTACCTTCGACCCGACCCTGCGCTAACACCTGATTTCACGCCGGGCCGCGGCACGCTGCGGTCCGGCCAACTTTTCTCACCATTCCCGTTGCTCAATGACCCATCTTATTGCTTATACTACCCGCTTGTCGCTGATCGTTGCCCTGCTGGCTTCTCTTTTGGGGCTGCGTGCTCCTTCGCCCACCGTTTTCACCACCGACTACCTACGGTTTAGCTTTGATCGCTCGGGCAACCTGTACAGCCTGACCGACAAGGCCACTTCCCGAGAGTATTTTCCCCAAGGCGAAACCGCGCCGTTGCTTTCGCTGATGAAGGATTCGGTAGCCATCAAACCGGTGTCGATGGAGTACAACGCGGGTAAGAAGAGAATCCTGCTGCGGTATCCGGGTGGGTACACGGCCACCGTGGCCGCCGAGAACAAAGGCCCTTACCTGCGCTTCGAACTGCTTTCACTGGCCCCCCGGAACGACGTCAGGCTGGTGCTCTGGGGGCCGTATCCAACCACCATCAACCAGCAGATTGGCGAAACTGTGGGCGTGGTGCACGACGGCTCGTTCGGCATCGGTATTCAGGCGCTGAACATCAAAACGCTGGGCGGTTATCCCACCTACGAAAACGACATCGATCCGGCGTACGATATTTTCCAGAGCGGTAGTCTGGTGGATGTCGCCAGTGATCAGAAAGTGCTCTACCGGGGGCAGACCGCCAAACCCACACCGTTCGGCAGTGTGATTCAGGCGTATTGCCGCAACCGGTTCAGCGACCGGGTGATTGCCAATTGGGACCACCCCAGCTACGTGGCTCCGGCTTTCAAAGACGGGGGCGTGATTGGTTCCAAAATCGCCCTCTGGGGCGCACCCGAAGCGCAGCTTTTGCCGGTGATTGAAAAGATTGAGCTGACCGAAGGATTGCCACACCCCGTCATCGATGGGGTGTGGGGCAAGCGAAATCCGGCGGCTTCGGCCTCGTACCTCATCATGGATTTTGGCGAACACAACGTCGCGGAAGCCATTGCCCTGACGCAGAAAGCCGGACTACGGTATTTTTACCACGGCGGTCCGTTTGAAAACTGGGGTCATTTTCAACTGAAAAAGGAAGAGTTTCCGAACAATTGGGCCAGCCTGCGGGCCTGCGTCGAAAAGGCGGAAGCCGCCGGGCTGCGGGTAGGGCTGCACACGCTGTCTAACTTTATCACCACGAATGACGCGTACGTGACGCCGGTGCCGGACAAGCGGCTGGCCAGCGTGGGCGCGAGTGTCCTGACGGCTCCGGTGGACGAAAAAGCGACCCAACTCGTGATTCAGTCGCCGGAATTTTTCAACCAGATGAAAAACAACACCCTGAAAGCCGTGCTGGTAGGCAATGAGATTATTCGTTACCGGGCGGTGTCGGAAAGCGCCCCCTGGACGTTGCTGGACTGCACGCGGGGAGCGTTCAAAACCAGTCCGCAAAGCCACCGGGCGGGCGACTCCATCCGCAAACTGATGGATCACGGCTACCAGGTTTTTCTGGCGGACTACGCCCTGCAAACCGAGATGGCGGGCACGCTGGCGAAACTTTACAACGAAACCGGCCTGCGCCAGATCTCTTTCGACGGTCTGGAAGGCTGCTGGGCAACCGGCCTGGGCCAATACGGTCTGCAACTGTTTGTCAAGTCCTGGTATGACCAGCTAAAACCGGAGCTGAAAGGGGCGGTCATCAACGACGCCAGCACCCCGGGGCATTACTTCTGGCACACGTTCACGCGCATGAATTGGGGGGAACCCTGGTACGCCGGTTTTCGCGAAAGTCAGACGCAGTATCGGCTGAAAAATCAGGATTATTTTCGGCGGAATCTGATGCCGGGTATGCTGGGCTGGTTCAGCGTTAAGCCCGAAACCAGTCTGGAAGATCTGGAATGGATGCTGGCCCGGGCCACCGGTTTCGACGCCGGTTTCGGGCTGGCGACGTCGATGGATGCACTCCGCAAACACGGGTTTAGCGAAACGCTCTTAAACACCCTCAAAACCTGGGAAACGGCCCGCTTATCGGGTGCTTTCTCGGCGGAACAGAAGAATGAGTTACGGGATATTAACCGGGAATTTCACCTGGAGAATGCGGGCGAGGGCACCTGGCGGCTGGTTCCGGTTCATCAGGCGTACCTCATACACGAGCAGAAAGTGCGGCAGCCCGGCGAACCCGTCGCTTCTACCTTTGACTTCAAGAATCCGTATCCAGAGCAACCCCTGCGGTTTACCCTCCACCTGACCGGCGGGGAAAAAGGGACGAGCTCGTCGCTGGAAAATCCGGTGATTGAAATCAACAGCCACCACCGCATCGAATTGCCGTTTGCGCTGGAAGAAGGCCAGATTGTGCAGTGTGATGGAAAAGCCGTCAACCTGCTGAGCAGCCAGTGGCAGCTGCTCAAAACCGTGCCGCTTTCGGCGGGAATTCCCAAAATCATCCGGGGGCAGAATACCATCCGGGTTGATGGTCAGTTCCGGGGTTCAAAAACGGCCTCGGCCAAAATGGAGGTGCGGTCGGTGGGGGAAGCCGTGGCCGTTAAAAAGGCGGCTGGTCAGTAAATTGGCTGTCGAGTTTCAGAACGAGCCGTCTGCCCGCAAGCAGACGGCTCGTTTTTTTAATATCACCCAAATTGCGGGAGGCTTTGCGGTTGGTTATCTTGCATCTTAGTCTAAAAACGAAAGTGGAAGCAAATTGGACGGAGTTTCGGATAAATCCCAGAATGTTTTTTACTAATCGGTGATTTTCCGAATCCATACGGTGAAGGGCCGCTATTTCGTTTAATTTGAACCGTATAACTCTTTATTAACAAACAAACTTGAACCGTCGAGATTTTCTTCAATGGAGCGGCCTGGGTGCGGGCGCAATCCTGTTGCCCGGCAGCACGGTTTTCGGTCGCTCGGTGGCGCCGGAAGCGCTGCTGGAACCCGGTGTGGATGTGGCTGTTAAAAAACGCCTGGCCGACGCGGCCCTGAATGCCGCCAAATCCAAAGGGGCGAGCTATACCGATGTTCGCATTGGCCGGTATCTGCGGCAATTTGTGACAACGCGTGAGGATAAAGTACAAAACATTGTCAACACCGAATCCTACGGGGTGGGCGTGCGCGTCATTGTGGATGGCTGCTGGGGATTTGCGGCCGTGGTGGATGCCAAAAATGAAGCCCAAACGGCCAAAGCCGCCGAAGAAGCCGTGGCCATTGCCAGAGCCAACGCCCGGCTAATGAAACAACCCGTGCAACTCGCTCCGCAAAAAGGTTTTGGCGAAGTAAGCTGGAAAGCGCCGATCAAAAAAAACGCCTTTGAAGTCCCCATCAAGGAAAAGGTCGATTTGCTGCTGTCGGTCAACGACGCTGCCCTAAAAAACGGGGCCAATTACGTTAACTCGGTCTTGTTCATGGTCAACGAGCAGAAGTATTTTGCTTCGTCGGACGGTTCCTACATCGATCAGGACATTCACCGCATCTGGCCCACCTTTACCGTCACGTCCATCGATCCAAAATCCGGCAAGTTTGAGACGCGGGGTGAACTGAGCGCGCCAATGGGCATGGGGTACGATTACCTGCAAGTGAATCCGGGCGATAAAATTACCGGTATTACGACCCGCTACAACAAAGGGTACGACATGCTGGAAGACGTGACGGCCGCGGCCCGGCAAGCTAAGGAAAAGCTCACCGCCAAGTCGGTTGAAGCCGGAAAATACGACCTGATTCTGGACCCGTCGCACCTCTGGCTGACCATTCACGAATCCGTTGGGCACCCGCTGGAGCTGGACCGCGTGCTGGGCTACGAAGCCAACTTTGCCGGAACGTCTTTTGCCACGCTGGACAAGTGGAAAACTAAAAACTTTAATTACGGCAGCAAGCCGGTCAACCTCTTTGCCGATAAAACGCAGGAAGGCTCGCTGGGCGCGGTCGGCTGGGACGACGAGGGCGTCAAAACCAAGCAGTGGGATCTGGTCAAGGACGGTACGCTGGTCAACTACCAGGCCATTCGCGATCAGGTGCACATCATTGGCGAAAACGAGTCGCAAGGCTGCTGTTACGCCGATAGCTGGGGGTCGGTGCAGTTTCAACGAATGGCCAACGTCTCGCTGGCTCCGGGCAAAACCCCGCTGTCGGTGGACGACATGATCAAGGATGTCAAAAAAGGCATTTACATCATCGGCGACGGTTCGTTCTCGATTGACCAGCAGCGTTACAACTTCCAGTTTGGCGGGCAGTTGTTCTATGAAATTAAGGACGGCAAAATCGCGGGGATGTTAAAAGACGTTGCCTACCAGTCGAATACGCAGGAGTTCTGGAATTCGTGTACCCAGATTTGCGACGAGAAAGATTACCGGCTCGGCGGCTCGTTCTTCGACGGCAAGGGCCAGCCGATGCAGGTGAGCGCCGTATCGCACGGCAGTTCGACCGCCCGTTTTAACGGAGTTAACGTCATCAATACCGCACGGAAGATTTAAAAGAGAACCACAATGGCAGTTATATTATCCGAAGCAGAAGCTAAAGCGTTGCTTCAGAAGGTACTAAGTTATTCGAAAGCCGACGAGTGCGAAGTAAACCTATCGGGCGAGGAGCGGGGAAACATCCGTTATGCCCGGAATGAGGTTTCGACGAGTGGCGCGATGATTAACCAGAATTTACAGGTTCAGTCATCGTTCGGAAAGAAATCGGGGGTAGCCACCATCGACGAATTTGACGATGCTTCGCTGGAGAAAGTGGTGCGTCGGGCCGAGGAACTGGCCCAGCTAGCTCCCGAAAATCCGGAGCACGTGGGCGTGCTGGGGCCGCAGCAATACCAGAAAACCAACGGCTATTTCGAGTCGACGGCCAAAATCACCCCCGCCACCCGGGCCGAGGCCGTGGCCAAAAGTCTGGAAGCATCGGGGAATCAGAAGCTGGCAGCCGCCGGTTTTCTGGACGATTACCGGGGCTATTCGGCCATGATGAACTCGAAGGGCTTGTTTGCCTACTACCCGAGCACAAACGTGAATTTTTCGCTGACAGTCCGCACCGACGACGGGACGGGGTCGGGCTACGTGACGCGCGGCTACAGCGATTTTTCAAAGCTCGACACCGCAGCGGCCAGCAAGATTGCCGTTCAGAAATGCCTTGGTTCGGTGGGCGCGAAGGCGCTCGAACCGGGTAAATACACCGTTATTCTGGAACCAACGGCGGCCGCGGTGCTGCTCGAAAACATCTTTTTCAGCATGGACGCCCGCAGCGCCGACGAAGGCCGTTCGTTTCTGAGCAAACCCGGCGGCAAGACCAAGCTGGGCGAGAAAATTGTGGACGAACGCGTCACGATTTATTCGGACCCAACGCACCCGGACCTGCCCGCTTCACCGTGGTCGGGCGATGGTCGGGCGCAGGAGAAAACCAACTGGATTGAGAAAGGCGTGGTGAAAAACATGGCCTACTCGCGGTATTGGGCGCAGAAGAAGGGCGTCAAGGCCGTGCCGTATCCCAACAACGTCATCATGGCGGGCGGAACAGCCTCGCTGGCCGATATGATCAAGAGCACGCAACGCGGCATTCTGGTGACCAAACTCTGGTACATCCGCTCGGTGGATCCGCAAACGCTCTTACTGACGGGCCTGACCCGCGACGGGACGTTCTACATCGAAAACGGCAAAATTAAGCACCCGGTCAAGAACTTCCGGTTCAACGAAAGTCCGGTCATCATGCTCAACAACCTCGAAGCGCTGGGCAAGCCGGAGCGCGTGGTCAGCACCGAATCGGATGCCAATTACCTGATTCCGCCGATGAAAATCCGGGAGTTTACGTTTAGTAGTCTTTCGGACGCAGTTTAGATTTTAAAGTTGTTTCGCAGAGTTTAGCGGAGCCTCTGCTCACCTCTGATGTTCTCCGCTTAACTCTGCGAAACAACTCTTTTAATACTCAACTTCATCAACCTGATTTTGAAACCATTCTTTTTCACGCGCATCCAGTATACCTCCGGCGATTGGGATACGGACCAGCGAATGCCCTCCAACCTGCTGCATTCCCTGGTTCAGTACACCACCATTCCGGTGGATGAGAAAGAACGGATTGTTCAACTGACCAGTAACCAGATTTTTAAAAGTCCGTTCTGCTACCTGAGCGGACACAAGCTGGTGGAATTTTCGGCGCAGGAGCGGGAGCACTTCAAACGTTACGTGCAGAACGGCGGGTTTGTGTTCGTCGACGACTGCAACCACGATATCGACGGCCTGTTTGCCAAATCGTTTGAGCAGGAAATGGCCCGCACGTTTGGCCCGAAAGCCCTGCAGAAAATCCCCAACACCCACCCGCTTTACCAGAGTTTTTTTCAATTCAACGAAGGGCCGCCCACCACCACGTTCGAGCTGAACGGCTGGGGCGACGACCTGGTGCACGATTACCTCAAAGCCATCTCGATCAACGGACGCATCGGCGTTCTCTACAGCAACAAGGATTACGGTTGTGAATGGGATTACGACTTTCGCAACAAACGTTTTCTGGCCGAAGACAACACCAAATTTGGGGTCAATATTGTTACCTACGCATTAACCGCTTAGCTATTGGAAACCAAGGAACTGACGCATTATAAAACACTCGTTGCCAAGCTTCCGCACCTGAAAAGAGAAATCGGGAAAGTGATTGTTGGGCAGGAGGAAGCCATTGACCAAATCCTGATTGCCCTGCTGGCGGGTGGCCACTGCCTGCTGGAAGGGGTGCCCGGACTGGCCAAGACGCTGATGGTGAAAACGATGGCCGATGCGCTGGACATGGACTTTAAGCGCATCCAGTTTACGCCCGATCTGATGCCGGGTGATATTGTCGGTACGGAAGTGCTGGAAGAAGATCACGAAACCGGCCGGAAATTCTTTAAATTCAACCGGGGGCCGATTTTTGCCAACGTGGTGCTGGCCGACGAAATTAACCGGACTCCGCCCAAAACCCAGGCGGCTCTGCTGGAGGCCATGCAGGAATACAAGGTGACCTACGGCGGTACCGACTACGAACTGCCCCGGCCATTCCTGATCATTGCCACCCAGAACCCCATCGAACAGGCTGGCACCTACCCGCTGCCGGAAGCCCAGCTCGACCGGTTTTTGCTCTACATCAAACTCAGCTACCCGTCGGAACAGGAGGAACTAAACGTTCTGAAAAGCACCACCGGAACCGCGCGACCGGTGTTGCAAACCGTCCTGACCGGGCAGGAAATTGCGGATTTGCAAACCCTGACGCGGCAGGTGCACATCAGCGACGAGTTGATCGGCTTTATCAACAAGCTCGTGCGGGCGACGCGCCCCGAAAGCAGCTCGTCGGCGTTTGTCAAACAGTGGTGCGACTGGGGGGCCGGCCCCCGGGCGGGGCAGGCCCTGGTGCTGTGTTCCAAAGCCCGGGCGGTGCTGCACGAACGGTTTTCGGTGGTTCCGGAGGATATCCAGACGCTGGCTTACCCGATTCTGCGCCACCGCATCGCCCTGAACTTCCGCGCCGAAGCAGAAAGCGTGACGACGGATCAGGTCATTAGGGAATTAATAAAGTGAGGTTATTTCACAGAGTTTAGCGGAGTGAATAGGAGTTGAGCGGAGTCTCTGCTTACCTCTGAATCGCTCCGTTAAACTCTGCGAAACAACAAGTACGATCATGCAATTAACCACGGACCTTATCAAGCTCAATAACCTGCAACTCGCTGGCAAAGTGGTCAGTGATGAATTGCTGTTGGGCCTTCACGCCAGCAGGCGCTCCGGTTCGGGTACGGAGTTTGAACAATACCGGCATTACCAGCCCGGCGACGATCCGAAACGCATTGACTGGAAATTATTCGCCCGTACCGACAAGCACCTGGTCCGGGAATCGGCCACGGAAAGCAACCTGCAAGTCCGGTTTCTGCTGGATTTATCCGGCTCTATGAACTACCGGGAAGACGGGGTGAGCCGCCTGAATTACGCCCGGATTCTGCTGGCTTCGCTGGCTTACCTGGGGTACCGTCAGAACGACCAGCTGAGTTTGTACGCCCTGCAAAACGGTGCGTTACAGACGTTGGTTCCGGCGGGCAAGCAGGCTTTTCAGCGCATTTTGTTTGCCCTGCAAAAAGCCGAAGCCGCCGGGCAATGGCCGCCGGGTCAAGCCCGTTTTCCGGAGTTCCAGCAGAAACAGAGAGAACTGCTCATCCTGGTTTCCGATCTGCTCCAGGTAAATAACGAGTGGCTGGAGTTGATTAAAACCGTAGCGAGTCCGCGCCGGGAGATTGTGATTTTTCAAGTGCTGGGGGAGCAGGAAACGGATTTTAAGTTAAGCGGTTTTTACCGGGTTAAAGACCTGGAAACCGGTCGGGAAATGGAGGTGCAGGCAGAATCGGTCCGGGAGGGGTTCCGTCAAGCGATTTCGGAGTATTTTAAAACGCTGGAGGACGACCTTCGGCTACCGCACGTTCAGTTGATTCGCGTGAAACTCAGTGACCCCATTGCCGGAGTGCTGAAAGATTTTCTGTCAAGAAGGAGAGCGTAATGGAGTTATTACAACCGTTGATGCTGTGGGGAGCCGGGGCCGTTGTTGTTCCGGTAATCATCCATTTCTGGCATCAGAAAAAGGGGAAAACCCTGGCGTGGGCGGCTACGCGCTGGCTCCGGGAAAAAGATCAGCAGCAGCAACGCGGGATCCGGCTTGACAACCTGCTGCTCCTGCTGCTGCGGGGGCTGATGGTTGTTTTGCTGGCTTTCCTGTTGAGCCAGCCCGTCCTCAACGGGTTGACCAAGTCGCCCGCGGTTCAGAAAATTCATCTGGTGCAGCCCGATCCTCTACTGGCCGATAACTTTCGGTTCGAACTGGAAAGCGCCCTGAAAAAGGGCGAAAAGATTTACTGGATAACGGCCTCAACCGAGCCCGTAAAAAACCTAAGCGAACGGCCTGATGAGGGGGTATTTACGACAACCGCGTTGCAGTCGGCGATCAATGAATTGAGCAGGAATTTCACGGAATTAAACCTCTATCTGGTGAACGATGAACGGTTGGCCCGTGCGCCCTTTATTCGGGTTCCGACGGCTTACCGCCTGCACTTGCTGGCCGATTCCGGAAGTCGGCTTAAGTCGAATTACCTGGAGTTGACGGCCGGTAAGAACGTGTATGTGAACAGGTTGAATCAACTGACAACCCGCCCGGATTTGGACAAAACCGTTCGTTTCCAAGCGGCTCCCGCGCACCAGGGACCTATCCACGTTCTCCTCGATTACCGGCAGGCCGACGAACAGCAAACGGTATGGGCCGCGCTGAACGCGCTGTCGGAAGTATACGGGCTTGATTTGCAAATTCAGAAGAAGCGGACCGCAAACGATCAATACGACTGGATACTGACCGACCGGGAAGTGGCTAAACCAGCGGCCCGGACGCTTTATGTCGTTTCGGGTAAACAGAAACTGCCTACGGTTTCGAACGTAGTCTATACTGGCGAACCGCTCACGCCCCAAACCGCCGAACTAGTAAAAGCTGGTCGGCTGCCCGAATGGTTGGGCGAACTTTTCATGCGCCACTTCCGACTGAACCCGAACCCATATCCGTTGAGTCGAAAAGAGGTTGATCGGCTGTTTGTCGCGACAGCAAAACCGGCGGCCGACCAGCCGGAAAAAATTCGCAACGGTCTCTTTTTGGTTTTTGTTTTACTGGTGGGGGGGGAACGCTGGATTGCTTTGAGAAAAAACGCATGAACGAACTGAAACGCACGTTATCGGTCATTACCTACCAGTTGATTGCCAACGCTTTCATCAACAGTCTGTTGCTCGGTTTCGCGGTGAACGTACTGGCGCGGATTGTGGAGGCTTCTCCGGCAACGGCGGGGCTTTTGGGCGGAGCTGGCTTCCTGATCGGGGCCTGGTTAACCAAGCTTTTTCAGAACAAAAAAACGCAGGCCGTTGCCATCCTGCATCGGACCGTTGGCGACGCGGAATACAGCCTGCCCCTGCTGGATAAACCGGAATTAAACATAGCCGAGCAGCTTCAGCTGGCCCGGCTGAACGAGCGCATCCAGGGAGTTCATATGCCGGCGAAACAGGCGGTTGCGGTTATCTTTTCAAAAACCGGTTTATACGGGTTACTGGTGGCGGTAGTGCTGGCGGTTTATTACGAGTTCCCTTTAATGCAAGCCAGTCAAACGGTCCAGAAGAAAGGGGCAGGCCCTGTTGCGGTTCGGGCTGAAGAAAACCGGCTGGCGGTGCCCTTGTTTCAGTCGGCTTCGCTGCAAATTTCACCGCCCGGTTATACGGCTTTGCCGGTTCGAAACTCGGCGGATTTAAACGCCGTGGCCGTCAGCGGCTCGCGGCTGACGTGGCAGGTAAAATTCAGCCAGGCAGACCGCCTTTCTGTTCGGCTGGTCAACAGCCGGGGGGAAGAGCGGCCGTTTCAAAAAGCGAATGCTGCCTTCGAATACCGTGATCAGCTGGTTAGCTCCGGGGTGTATGCCCTGAAAGCGCACTGGAAAACGCCCGCCGGGAAGGATTCGCTGGTGTATCAGTCTGATTTCTACCGACTCGAAGCGCAGCCGGATCTGGCTCCGAAAATTCAGCCGGACTCTAAAGAGTTATACCGTTTTCATTTCCTGAAAGACGACAAAAACCTGCGCGTCTCGGCCCGTATTTCGGATGATTATAACGTGCGGCAAGCCTTCATTGTCGCAACGTTAGCGCGTGGTGCGGGCGAGAACGTTAAGTTTCGGGAGGTAAAGTTTCCGCTGTCGCAGGCCAATTTTAAAGACGCTCAATTGAGCAAGGTGATCGACCTGAAAGCGCTCGGTTTTGCGCCCGGCGATGAGCTGTATTACTACTGGGCCGCCGTGGACAACAAGCAGCCCGACGCCAATTTTGCCAAGTCGGATACGTATTTTGTGGTGTATAAAGATACCGCCAGGGTGGAAGAAGCCGAACTGGCGACGATGGCGGTGAACGTTATGCCGGAGTATTTTCGCAGCCAGCGCCAGATTATAATTGATACCGAAAAGCTTATTGCCCGGCGAAAAAAGCTGGCGGCCAAGGAGTTTAAAAGTTCTTCCAATGAAATCGGTTTTGATCAGAAAGTTCTGCGTTTGCGGTACGGGCAATACCTGGGGGAAGAATTTGAAAATTCCATCGGCGGACACGATCTATTACCCGAAGGAAATGTGCTGGAAGGGTTCATTCATAAACACGATACGGAAGGCGAAAAAGACGCCCCTAAATCCTTCGCTTTCAAAATGATTGAAAAGGCGGAAGAAGCGCAGAAGAAGGATTTGCCGGCCCCGGATCAACACCAGCACGAGCACGACGCCAAACCGGCCGGGGGTGAAAATAACGACCCTTTGTCGGCATTGATGGAACAGTATATCCATTCGCACGATGACGGTGAAGCGAATACTTTTTACGAACAATCCACGCGCAGTTTGCTGAAAATGGCGCTGGAACAAATGTGGCAATCGGAGCTGCACCTGCGGTTATACGAACCCGAAAAAGCCCTGCCGTTTGAAAATAAAGCGCTCGTTTATCTGAAAGAAGCTCAACAAAAGGCCCGCACCTTTGTCAAGAAAAGCGGGTACGATCCCCCGCCCATCAAGGAGAAAGAAATCCGGCTAACCGGTGACTTAACGAAAGTCAACTCCGACCTTCGTCAGGAACGCACTTATGACCCGCTGCGGGTGGAACGGCTGGTGGGTGAGGTGCTGGGTTTTCTGGAAGTAAAGACGTTAAATCAGCAGCAGAGGGCCGCCGTCCAGCGCCTGAGCACGGCTTTAACAACCGATATTATCAACAGCCAGCTGTCGAACTGGGCGATTATTACGGCTTTGCAGAAACTGGGGGCTGGCAAAACGCTGACGCAGCCGGAAAAACAGACGTTGAAGACAAAACTTTATGCGCTGGCCGGAGGAGGTGCCGGGAAAGGGCCACGCTCCCGGGCGGGTTCGTATGCCAGCGAACGTAAACTGGAACAGTCGTTCTGGCGGCATTTGAAATGATAGAACTCAATCGTTTGAGCACCCAATTTGACCCCGCAGATCCCCTCGACTGGATCATCGTGGGTGCGTTGGTATTGGTGCTGTTTAACTCAATCAGGCTAATTGCCGGCAACCAGGCGCTTACATTGCGGAGAAAATGGATTCGGGCCGCTTTGCACCTCCTGCTGCTGGGGGTGTCGCTAGCTTATTTTCTCCAGCCCAAATGGCGCGTTCCGGTGGATGCCAAACCGGTGGTGATCGCGGATTCCAAGGTGTCGGCCGATTACGTGAATCACCTGAGGGATAGCCTTCATCTCCCGGAAGTGATTCGGGCCAGCGCTTTCGATCAGTCGATTCGAAACCGGCTTTTGGCAGGTAAGATTGATTCGGTTATTCTGGTGGGGTCGGATTTTTCGCCGGATGTGTTGGGGCAGCTTAGCCGCCAAAGCCTTCACTGGATTCCGGACGATCGGCCCGATCAGGTACGGCTGATTCGCTGGAAAGCGGTGCCGCGGAAAGGCGAGCTACAAACCGTAAGCGGCACGATGCAATCCTCCCAGGAACAGGTGCTTAAGCTGCGGTTTGGGAGCCAGACGCTCGATAGTTTACGTTTAAAGCCCGGCTTCACGGCGTTCAGCCTTCAGTTCCCGGTTTTTTCGCAGGGGCGCACCGCCGTTGAATTGGTTCTGAACCAACAAACGCTCGATACACTCCGCTTTTTTGCCCGCAAACCCGCTTCGGTGTCGTATCAGTTTATACTGGAAAGTCCGGATTTTGAAACCAGGACCCTGGCGGATTGGCTGGGCAAGAAGGGCTATTCCGTGCAGCTGACATCAACGCTTTCCAAGGACATCACCACCCGCGTGTCGATCAACCGCCCGGTCACCCCGGATGTAATCATCACCGATCCGGCCAACGCAACCAACCCGCTAGTTAGAAAAGCCGTGGCGCAGGGCAAGCCCGTCCTGTTCATGAACGGAGCCGACCCGGAAGCCGATTGCAAAGCCATCAACCGGGCGCTGGGGACCACCTGGCAGGTAAAGAAAATTTCAAACGAGGCAACGGTTTCGCTCAGCAGCGGTGTTCAGGCGCTGCCGTATCAGTTCCGTGAAGCCCGTCACCAGCTTCCGGTGACGGGTTATCCGGTGGCGGTGCAGAAAACAAACGCCAGCATCGGTTTCAGTCTGCTGAATGAAACGTTTCCGCTGAAATTGAGCGGTGACAGTCTGACGTATGACCGGATCTGGACAGCGATTCTGAACGAACTGCAACCGGCTTCCCGAAACAACATCCAGCTCGAAGCCCCGGTTTTCAGCGGTCTTCAGTCCGTCATTCATTTTAACAACTGGCCCGGCAAACCGGCGGGTGTTCATATCGGGGGCGATACCGTCCGGCTGGCTTATTCGGCCCTCAACGGTCTGTCGGCGGAGGTTGCCTACCGGTTTGGCGGGGCGGGTTGGCAACCGGTTCAGGACTCTCTGGAAGTGTACGTGAATCCGCCGAATAATAAAATTGGCTTCGGCACCCATCTGATAAGCGCGTATGTCAAGGCCCGTTCGGCGGAAGAAAATGGGTCCAGACCCGCCGGGGAGCGTTGGCTGGCCGTTGAAATTCCGAACTGGATCTGGCTTCTGCTGTTCCTGGGTTGTCTGACGGCGCTTTGGATCGAACCCAAATTTAGCATTTGACCTCTCATAAAATTCCAGTAGCTTTGCGGCTGGTTTTAGCTTTAAATCTTACGTACAATGCCCTATCTATTCACCTCAGAGTCAGTTTCTGAAGGACATCCGGATAAAGTTGCGGATCAGATTTCTGATGCATTGATCGACCACTTTCTGGCTTACGATCCCTCGAGTAAGGTTGCCTGCGAGACCCTCGTAACAACCGGTCAGGTGGTTTTGGCCGGAGAGGTTAAAACGTCTACGTACCTCGATGTGCAGAAAATTGCGCGGGAAGTAATCAAGCGGATCGGGTATACCAAGAGTGAATACATGTTCGAAGCCGATTCATGCGGCATATTATCCGCCATTCACGACCAGTCGGCCGACATCAACCAGGGTGTCGAGCGTTCGAATCCGGAAGACCAGGGCGCGGGTGACCAGGGGATGATGTTTGGCTACGCGACCAACGAAACGGATAATTACATGCCGTTGCCGCTCGATCTGGCCCACAAGATTTTGCAGGAACTGTCGTACATCCGCAACCACGAAACGGATATTTTGACCTACCTGCGGCCGGATGCCAAGTCGCAGGTGACAATTGAATACAGCGACGATGACAAACCCGTTCGCATTGATACGATTGTGGTTTCGACCCAGCACGACGATTTCGGGACGGATGCCGTGATGCTGGAGCGTATTCGCGAAGACATTATCAACGTGGTCATTCCGCGGGTGAAAGCCCAGTTGAAGCCGGAATTGCAGACCCTGTTTACCGACAACATTACGTATTATATCAACCCGACGGGCAAGTTTGTGATCGGCGGGCCGCACGGGGATACCGGTCTGACGGGCCGTAAAATCATCGTCGATACCTACGGTGGCAAGGGAGCCCACGGCGGAGGAGCTTTCTCCGGTAAAGATCCCTCCAAAGTAGATCGCTCGGCGGCTTATGCCACGCGGCACATCGCCAAAAACCTCGTGGCGGCTGGTCTGTGCGACCAGGTACTCGTTCAGGTTTCCTACGCCATCGGGGTCGCTAAACCGTGCGGTTTGTACGTCAATACATACAATTCGGCCAAGGTGGACATGACCGACGGCGAGATTGCAACCAAAATCGAAGAAATTTTCGACATGCGCCCCTACGCCATCGAGCAGCGTCTGAAACTGCGCAACCCGATCTATTCGGAGACGGCGGCTTACGGACACATGGGTCGTCAGAACCAGGTGGTGAAGAAAGTGTTTGGTACCAACGGTAACGCAAAAGAAGTAGAAGTGGAGTTGTTTACCTGGGAAAAACTCGACTACGTTGATAAAATCAAAGAAGCCTTTGGTTTGTAAGAGCGTTTTGGGCCACGGTACAAAACAAAAAAGCCGTCTCGAAGAGACGGCTTTTTTGTTGGCGTGCAGCTCCGTTAAAAATCGATGTCGTCGTTAACAACACCCATTTCTACCAATTCTTTTGAATCTTTGATCTGCTGCACCGAGATGTTCCGTTGCTTATCTTTATGACGTTTTAGCTTGTTTTTCAGAGTATCCAAAACCATGTCCGTTGCTTCTTCGAACGTAGTTCCCTGTTGCTGAACGAAAATGGAATCTCCTGGTATCAGGAGTTTAACCTCGACAATTTTGTGTTTAATCCGACTGCTTTCACTTCCTTCCAACCTCAAATAAACTTCACCGTTTACAATCCGGTCGTTGAAGGTATCTAACTTGTTCAGTTTTCTTTGAACGAAATCCAGCAAGCTTTGATCTGCTGTAAAATGGACGCAATGAATTTGAATTCTCATACGTGTCGCATGGTTTAAAGTAAAACAAAGGATCCACGAACTACCTAAGTTTAGAAATCCGGCTGACAGTGTCAAGAGGCTGCCCGAAATATCCAACTTAGGATATTATACAAATCAATACGAATTATATCTCACGCTTCAGCACGCTTTGTTTATCGGCTTAGAAGCCAGCCGTGGTGCAGCAAAAATTCTTCTTATTGTCTAATTCTCCAATCTGATAAATCAGTCAGGAAGGTGATTTTTTGCAGTGTTTTGCACGGATTTTACGTGTTAACGACCTCTCCGCCGTTGACATGCATCACCTGACCGGTCATGTAAGAGGCATCCTCGGAGGCTAGAAAAACAAAGGCCGGGGCCACTTCGGCCGGTTGTCCGACGCGTTCCAGGGGCGTATCTTTACCAAATTTGGCGATTTCTTCTTCCGTTTTGGTCGAGACAATCAGCGGGGTCCAGATCGGGCCGGGTGCCACGGCATTAACCCGGATGCTGCGTTCCACCAAATGCTGCGATAACGAACGCGTAAAGGCCGTTACGGCCCCTTTTGTCGATGCATAGTCGATCAGCGCTTTGCTGCCCCGGTACGAAACAACCGAGGTGGTATTGATGATGCAGTCGTAGGCACCCATGTGGGGCAGCGCCTGCTTGACCAGCCGAAACATCGCCAGAATGTTGAGTTCAAACGTTTCGATCAATTGCTGATCGCTGATGTCCGTAAACTCCTTCTGTTCGACATGGTTGGCGGCATTGTTGACCAGGATGTTGATGTGGTGGTATTGGTCGACAACCTGGCTGACTACTTGTCTGATAAATGACGGGTTTCGCAGGTCGCCGGCAAGCAGCAGACACCGTCTGCCTTCGGCTTCCACCAGGCTTTGGGTTTTCTGGGCATCCTCTATTTCGCGGGGGTGGTGAACGATGGCCAGATCGGCCCCTTCGCGCGCAAAATGCACCGATACCGCCCGGCCAATACCGCTGTCACCACCCGTGATCAGGGCGATTTTATTCTGTAATTTTCCGCTGCCTTTGTAGTCGTCCCGGATGTAAATCGGCTGCGGATGCATCTCGCTTTCTAAACCCGGCTGGGCATTCTGACGCTGGGGCGGAGTTTCGAGTTCTAGGTTCATGCTGGTTGTCTGGTTAAATCAGGCGTTGATGATCGTACCGCCGTTGGGGTGAAGCGTCTGGCCGGTAACATAACTGGCATCGGCTGATGCCAGATAAACATAGGCCGGAGCTACCTCGCTGGGCTGGCCGGGGCGCTTCATCGGCACATCCTGACCGAATTGGGCCACCTGCTTCGCGTCCACCGAAGCCGGATTGAGCGGGGTCCAGATCGGACCGGGAGCAACGCCGTTTACCCGAATTTTCTTTTCCGCCAGATTCGACGACAGGGCTCGCGTGAAGCTCATGATGGCGCCCTTGGTGGCCGAATATTCTGGCAGGTCGGCGCGGCCCTGGTAAGCTGTTACCGACGTTGTGTTGATGATGCTGTCGCCTTCGCTGAGGTATTTGAGCGACGCCCGCGTAACCCGAAAAAACGAATAAATGTTGATTTCGAAGGTATTGACCAGGTCCTCGTCGGTCATGTCCTCAAACCGCTGATGGGCGAGCTGTAACCCGGCGTTGTTGACCACAATGTTGAGTTTGCCAAACCGCCGGACGGTATCCTCCGGAAGCCGCTCGCAGTACGACGGATCGCGCAGATCGCCGGGCAGCAAGAGGCATTGTTGCCCCTCCCGTTCCACCAGTTCACGAGTCCGCTGCGCGTCTCCTTCCTCGCGTGCGGTGTAAGCAATGGCGACATCGGCACCTTCGCGGGCGAAATGAACCGCCACGGCCCGGCCAATACCGCTGTCGCCACCCGTAATCAATGCCACTTTCCCTTTTAATTTCCCGGAACCGACGTAGGTGTATCCAATCACCTTCGGTTGCGGATCCAATTCGCTCTCCAAACCAGGTTGAATGTCCTGATGCTGGGGCGGAATCTTCGTTTCCATAACGTTTTTGCAGTAGTTGAGTAAATCAGAAAGCTGATTAGACAGGCGGGGAAAACCGAGGAGGAAAAGACAAAATGAGGATTTCCGCAGGGGGATTCTTCACGTCTCTCGTCTCACTTCTCACCCGTTTTGTCTACCTCTAACAACCCGAATCCGGCCGTATTGATTGAATTCTATTATCAAACGGGACAAGAAAAAAGCCGAATGTTTATGAACATTCGGCTTTCGGTCAACCTGCGGTCGATTGGTCAGACAATTTTCTGCGGTATTTCGGCCGTCAGTGCTTCCCAGATTTTGTCGTAGACCTCAACGGCCGGGATCGGGGTTGTACTCGACTGCCCTTTGCGGGAGGAAACAAAAACCGGGTGGTTGGCGGTTGGCGTTCCGACGCGGCCGTGGGAGCCTTTGATCAGCGTGGCATCCAGCGGAATCACGTTCATCAGGTAGCGGAATCCCAGCTTTTTGCGGATCAGTTTGTAACCGGCTTTCAGCTTGATCAGTGGGTTGGCCGGGTCCATAAACATCTCGACCGGATCGTAGCCGGGCTTGCGGTGAATATCAACCAGCCGGGCGTAATCCGGGGCTTTCGCGTCGTCGTTCCAGTAATAATACGTAAACCAGCTATCCGCGTCGGCCATGAGCACCAGGTCCCCCGAACGCTCGTGGTCCATGTGGTATTTCTGTTTACCGGCTTCGTCCAGAATCAATTCGATGCCGGGCGTTTTCTCCAGGATCGAACGAACCTGAGCGGCACAGGACGGGTCGTTGATGTAAACGTGGGCCACCTGGTGGTCGGATACGGCAAACGCCCGCGACGCGCCCGCATCAAGCAATTCCAGACCCTGTTCAACCCGGACGTTGATCAATCCGGCTTCCCGCAGCAACCGGTTCGGGTGAATCGGGCGGCTCACGTTCATAATACCGTATTCTGACAAAATGATGATTTCCGCGCTTTGCCGCTCGTAATGTTGAATCAGATCCTTGAGAACGTCGTCGATTTCGTGCAGTTCTTTAGCGCTTTTGGCCGGGTCCTGCCCAAACTTTTGCAGGCAGTAATCCAGGTGCGGCAGGTAGATCAGCGTCAGCGTCGGGTTATGCCAGCGATCCACGAGCAGCGACGCATCGGCAATCCAGCGGGTGGATTTGATGTTGGCGTTGGGCCCCCAGAAGTTAAAGAGCGGAAACGTGCCGAGTGCATCCTGAAGACGATCGCGCAGGTCGGAAGGGTGGGTGTAACAGTCGGGAGCTTTGACGCCGTCGGCGTGGTATTGCGGGCGCGGTGTTACCGAGAAGTCGGCGGACGAATACATATTGTACCACCAGAACATCTTTGAAACCGTAAACGAGGGGTCGAGTTGCCGGGCGCGTTCCCAGATTTTTTCGCCACCGACGAGCTTGTTCGACTGCTTCCAGAATTTGATTTCGGAATCGGTCCGGTCGTACCAGCCGTTGCCGACAATGCCGGTTTCGGTGGGCCATTTTCCCGTTACGTAGGTCGACTGAACGGCGGTGGTAACGGCGGGAAGCATGGGTTCGATGGACGAAAGCTGCTTATCGGCCACCCAGTTTTTCAGAAAAGGCGTATGTTCGCCGATCAGCGAAGCCGACAAACCCACCACGTCGATGACTACGGTTTTTTTCATGATATCTGCTTTAGTACCCACTCCAGTTCCCGGCCAATCGAATCGTTCAGCCGCATTTTGAGATCTTCGGGCAGCACTTCCCACGTGTAGGTTTCCACTTCCAGCTGCTCCGTAAACGGTTTTTCCCGCTGTAGCCGCAGCACGTCCGTAATGTCATCCTGCGTGGATTGGAGTAGCCCGTAATCATCCACAAAAAGCGGGACGTGAAAGTGCGACCGCCATTCAACGTGCGTTTTATCAAAAGCCAACAGGGCTTCCGGTAAATCCGGATACCGGAGTAAGTCACCCGTGTCGTTCAGAACTACAACCTGGTGCAGATACGTTGGTTCGTTGAATTGCCGGAATTGATCCAGAACGGCTTCGCGGCTGTTTCTTTCGACCGGAAACGTAGCTTTCAGGGCCGCGCTGATCTGGATTTTGCCGACTTTCAGGTCGTTATCCTGCATCTTTTTCAGCACGTCTTCCGGGCGTTCGTAGCCCACGGCAAAGTGGCAGACGTCGTAGCACAACTGCACGTGTTCGCGCAGGGCCGCTTCGCATTCGCCCGCCGACCAGCCGAATTCGTCGTTCAGCCGCTCAATACCGATGGGCAGCAGGTACAGGTTAAACCATTCGATAAACTCGTCGGCCGTTTCCAGCAGGCCGTCGGGTTCGGGTTCAATGTCGAGGTGGAGACTGATGCCTTCCTGCTGCTTGATCCGGACAAGTTCTTCCACCACCGTCAGCATCCGTTGCGTGGTGGCTTCAAAAGCCAGATCGCGCTGGTCCCGATTGCTCCACTGAAACCAGTAACGGTAAGAGAGCGGTGAGGTTGAAATGCCTGCTTTGGTAAGCGGAACCGAGGAATTGGCCCTGACCAAAGCCGCCAGCAGGTGAAAAAGCCGGATGGTGTATTCAACCCGTTCGGACGTACGCCAGTCGGGCGCGTGCACCTGATCTTTAACCCGGGTGTTGTGAAACCCGCCGTACGGAAAGCCGTTCATCGTGTAGACGTAGCAGTCGTTGTCGGCCAGCCATTGCTTGAATTCCTGCAACCGGTCGGGATGGGTCAGGTCCTCGCAGGCGATGTTCGACAGCCGCAAGCCGATGCCAAACGGAGCGTCGGGTGAAAGCTTTTGTTTGAGGGCCGGAATGGCCTGTTGCAGCGCCAGAAAGTGGTCGGTCCAGTGTTCCCCGGCGTGGATGTTGGTGCAGTAACCTAAGTGACCAAGCGGAGTTTTCATGCGGGCTGAATTTCGTCTTCTTTCAGAATGCCAATCACTTCGCGAATCAGGCTCAGGTCCATTTCGTGCACTTCCCGACCGGTACCGATGGCCGTCAGCAGCATGATGGTCAACTGACCGCCCAAGTGCTCCCGAAATTCGTTCAAACCGTTCAGAACACCGTCGCCGTCGAGGGCGGGGTGGAACAACGAGAAACCGAGGGCGCGTTCCAGGTTCAGAATGCGGGTCGTGTCGGCTTCGCTGAGCCAGCCCAGCCGCTGCGAATAGAGGCTGTCGAGGGCAATACCGATGGCTACGGCTTCCCCGTGACGAATCTCAAAATGGGTCAGTTGCTCGAGTTTGTGGGCGCTCCAATGGCCGAAATCCAACGGCCGGGAAGAGCCCATTTCAAACGGGTCTCCGCTGGCGATGTGGTTCAGGTGCAACTCGGCGCAGCGGTGAACCAGGTACTGCATCGCGTCCAGGTCGCGGCCGGCCAGCTTCTCGGCGTTCGTTTCCATCCACTCAAAAAAAGCCTGGTCTTTGATCAGGGCCACTTTAATGGCTTCGGAAATACCCGCCCGCCAGTCGCGGTCGTCGAGGGTGGTCAGAAACTGGGAGTCATTAAAAACCGCGATGGGTGGGGCAAACGAGCCCAGAAAATTTTTCTTTCCGCGGTAATTGACACCGTTCTTGACGCCAATGCCCGAATCGTTCTGCGACAATACCGTGGTCGGAATCCGGATGTGCCGGATGCCCCGGTGCGAGATGGCGGCTACGTAGCCCACCAGGTCCAGAACGGATCCGCCCCCAACGGCTACTACGTACGAATGCCGGTCGATACCGTGCCGATCTATTGCATCAACGAGCTGTTCAACCAGTGCCGGATCGTTTTTCGAAGCTTCTCCGCCAGGAATGACGATCAGATCGGGGATAAGATCAACGATCGAGAGATTCGCAAAATAGGCTTTGATCTGATTCAGTAACTCGGGATGGCTGGCGGTAACTCCCTCATCCAGAATAAATAACAGTTTCTTGCGGAAACCTTCTGAATGATTTTTTTTCAGGAAATTAAGGAAGGACAGGTTACTCGTTTCGAATAGACGGTCGGAAAAGTAAACATCGTATGTAAACCGAACGCTAAAGGTTTGGTGAAGGGTATTCATTCCTCGCAATAGTGATTTATAAAAATGTAAAGTTACTAAAAAACAAAAAGAGGTTTGCCTTTTAGAACACACAATTGCAGGGATACGTTCGGTTAGGTTACCGCAAATACCTTGGCCAGCAGCCGCGACAACGGCAAAAGACAAACGACTAGCATGGCCAGCGGGAACGAGGCAAAAGCCGCCACCCAGGCCGCATTCATCACAATCAGAGAAAGAACCCCTGCTTTGACGGCCATGCCAATGTTGGGTCCGGCGGGTTCACGAACGGCGCGCCAGAGGGGCGGAAAAATAAAGTAGCCGAACAGAAGAAGAAACGGAAACGCCGTACCAAACTGGTCCTTCCGCTGGGCAATGGCCCCGATGCACCCGATAACCAGGCCGTACAACAAGCCCGCCATGCGCAGCGTAACGGTATTTCCACCGTGCACTTCACCCCGGCTGATCATGGTAATGGCGGCAATGTAAATGATCGGGATCAGACCCAGCGCACCCCAGACAAAAACCTGATCGGGCAGAATACTGATGCCCAGCGCCAGATTCAGACCCCGGCACAAACCCATGTTCAGCGGCCCCAGGATGGCGTTGTGTTTCCCGAATTTGTCATAAACCAGCGACGCGACGGCAATGGCAACGGCCAGCCAGCCCGCCGTTGGGTTGACCATCCAGGCGGCCGCAATACCAATTGCTAACAAAATGACGGCCAGCGACGTGGCAGCCCCCAAACTGACCTGCCCGCTCGGAATGGGGCGCTCCGGTCGTTCAACCGCGTCCAGTTCGGCGTCGAAAACGTCGTTGAAGACCACGCCCCCTCCGTATAGTCCCACCGTTGACAAACAGAGCCAGACCACCGGCGCCGGGTCAGCGTCCAGAATGAGGAAGTAACCGGCAATGGCCATGCCCGCCATCACATCGGCAATGGCTGTAATCAGGTTCGCAGGACGGGTTAGTCGGAGAAGCGCAAGAAGCATGAGTTTGAATGATGAATGATGAACGATGAATGAGTGTTCGCTTTCGCGCAATTCATCGTTCATCACTCCTCATTATTTAATGATTGTCGAGGATTTGTCCACTCTCGGCGCCTGACCCCCGCGGAGGACGGAGCTTCCGTTGTAGCGCTGGCTCTGGTCGATGTCAATGGGTTGCTCCAGCTCTTCGGCGTTAAGCTGACCGCTCTGGGCGAAAGCCGTCACCGCGTTCTGGAACGTAACGAGCCGGATGGTGTCGTCGGCAATGCCGCGTTCTTTCATCAGGGCCGCCGTTTTGGGCAGTGCCAGCGGATCGCTGATGCCCCAGTCGGCCGCGGAATTGATCATGATCCGCTCCGGACCGTACTGTCTGACGACCTCCACCATGCGCTCGTTGCCCATTTTGGTGAACGGGTAAATAGTGAAACCCGCCCAAAAGCCCCGATCCAGCACTTCCTTGACGGTTTCTTCGTTGTTGTGGTCGACAATCACCATGCTGGGGTCCAGGCCGTGTTCGATGGCAATGTCCATGCTGCGGCTGGTGCCCTGTTTTTTGTCGCGGTGGGGCGTGTGAATCTGGACCGGTAAACCGGCTTCTTTGGCCAGTTCCAACTGGGCGCGGTAGTATTTTTCTTCGGCGGGTGTCTGGTCGTCAAAACCGATTTCGCCCACGCCGACAACTCCTTCCTTATAGATAAACAACGGCAGGATTTCCATAACCTGCTCGGCCAGAGCCTCGTTGTTGGACTCCTTGGAATTTAGGCCGATGGTGCAGTAATGCCGGATACCGAATTGCGACGCCCGAAACCGTTCCCAGCCCACCAGACTGGCAAAATAATCGCGGAACGAGTCGACTCCGGTGCGCGGCTGGCCGAGCCAGAAGGCGGGTTCGATGAGGGCCACGATGCCGGCGTCGGCCATGGCCTGGTAATCGTCAGTGGTGCGGGAGGTCATGTGAACGTGCATGTCGAAAAACTTCATGCCCCGCACAGTATCTAGAAAACTCATGGTTTTGTTGACTTATCGAAAAAGCAAAGGTAGTGGACCGGTCTACGAGTTGCAAGCAGATTTATTTTGGAGAATTATTAGAAAGTGATTAAGAGCCGTTGCCTTTTTATCAAAACCGAAGGCAAAAACGTTTAGTTAATAAGAGACGACAATCCAGTTGTTGTCTACTAAAAGTTACGTTGCACCCTTTTGTTAGTTAACTAACCATGAAGATTACATTTCAGATTCTGCTGTGGGTGAGTATATGCGTAGGGATAGGGAGTGGAATCAGTTCCTGCCGTCCGGACTCACTCAAAGACCTGTCGCCCGAAGAGAGCCAGGTGTTTATTACCAACCGCGACCGCTCGGTCAATTTTGCCAATTACAAAACGTTCAGTTTGCCGGATTCGGTGATTGCGGTTTCCAACGATCAGTCGCAGGTTTCCAACACCGGCTTGGAGCCGACTTTCCTGAACCGACTGGCGCAGGAGCTGACCAGCCGGGGTTACCAGCGCGTAAACCGGCGGGCTAACGCCGATCTGGGTGTTGCGGTCATGCTGATCAACAACAGTTACGTGGGCGTTTCGTCGATGCCTTTTTCGCCGTATTACCTTGATTACTGGGGATACGGTGGCCTGGGGGGCTGGGGTGGCTTCGGCCCGTATTACCCGAACTACTATTCTTTTTACCAGGTTAGCGACACCTACTGGATGATTCAGCTGCTTGATCTGAAAAGCCCAAACACGGCTGATCAGGAGTTGAACGTAATCTGGCAGGCGCAGATTCGCGGTAGCGGTATTTTTGATGCCAACTCCGTCAATACCATCCTTAGCCGGGTTTTTGAACAATCATCTTACCTGCGGGCCAACCAATAACGGCTGGAGAAGAAGTTGCTAAGCATAATCAGGGATTTGAGCGGTACGCGCTGGCGGCATCTCTCATCTCTCTAATTCATCAAAGTCATGAACAAAAAGATCATATTGAGCATACTGGGCTTATTCTGGGCACTGGGAGCCGTTGCGCAGATAGGAGAAGACCCGGAAGATACGCAAAGAAGTTACGACAAGTCGCTGTACGACCGGTTTGTGTCGGGTCGGGTGACGGTTTTTTACGGGGCAGCATTGCCCATGGGTAGCCAGCAGAACTACATCGACAAAGTAGGAAATCGTAATTTTTCCGTTGCGGTTGAAGCCATGTTTCCGGGTCGTTTTTCGGTGGGTGGGCGCATCGGCCAGAACTACTTCCAGCAGCGGTTGCCCCGTCAGGTCTATTCGATGGACGACGGTTCCGAAATCTCCGCCGTTCAAACCCGTACCTTGACGGTTGTGCCCCTGCTGGCCATCGGTTCGGTGTACCTGAACGACATCAATTCAACCGTCCGGCCTTACCTGCAAATCGGGGCAGGGGGTGCCTATGTTGATTACACGAAGTATTACGGTACGTTAAGCGATCAGAAAACGAGTATCGCGGCTGCACTAGCGCCGGCCGTGGGGGCCAAGTTTCAGTTTGGCAAGGGAAACAGCTTCGGCGGTGAGGTGCAGGCGCAGTACCAGAACGTGTTTTTCAAATACAACGAATTGAGCAACAGCAGCAACCTGATGCTTTCGGTCGGCTTGTCGTACCGCTGGCTATGAAGTAATCGTATGCACGGACTAAGCGGAGACACCCGCTGGTCCGTGCGTACCAAATAATTCTTCCAGTTCAGCCCGGTTGCCTTCCGTGACAAACGGTTTCACCAGCGTCCACAGTTCGGGGTGAACGGTTCGTCCGGCGGCCCGGCGTTCCCGCGCATAGTCAGTGGCGATGCGGGCTAGTCGTTCGTTCGTCCGCTCTTCAAAACCAGCGATTTGCTCAACCGCCTTGTCGCTGAAGAACGCCTTCATGATGAGTTGATTCCAGGCCGGTTCGTCGAGTTGCTCGGCCGGATACGGATTGTGCAGCATGAGCGCTTCCTGAACGGGACCGATGTTGCTCCGTACGGCTTCGGTCGCCAGAAAACGCCAGTGTTCGGGAAAGCGCAGCACCGGCAGGGCCGAATACAAGGCAACGAGTTCGTTCATTTCAGCCGCCTTGAACAGATTCTCAATCGTGCTGGTGTACGCAGCCTGATCTTCAGCAGGCAATTGCAGCAGCCACCAGACCCGTGCCAGCCGGTCGAGCGACCATCCTTCAACCACAAAACCGTTTCGCAGGTCCTGAATTTCGCTGATCGTAGCGGGCGGAACCGTCAGGGTTTGTTTCCCGACAAAACGCGGAAGCGCAGTAAAGACCCGGTAAAAAAGGGCTTGCGTGGGCGTTTTACGGTAGGCGTCGGCTTGTTCGGTCAGGTACGTGACGGCTTTTTCAGCGTTGGGTTGCCGTTGAATCAAGTCGAGCAGGGCGTCGGAAAGTGCAGATGCATTCATGCCGCAAAGGTAACAAGCAGATCAACGACTGACAACTCATCCCGCTTTCGGATGCGCCTGGTTGTAGGCCTTCTTCAATTTGTCGATGGTTGTGTGCGTATAAATCTGCGTCGCGGCCAGGCTGCTGTGCCCCAGCAAGTCCTTGATAGCGTTCAGGTCGGCACCCCGATTGAGCAGGTGGGTAGCGTAAGTATGGCGCAACACGTGCGGGCTTTTCTTTTCCAGTGTTGTAACCAGTTCCAGATACCGTTTCACAATTCGCTGAATCAGAACCGGGTAGGCCCGAACCCCCTGATCGCTCAGGATCAGGTAAACGGGATCTGCCAGGGTGCCAAACTGCGTGTCTCTGGCCTGCTGGTATTGCTGAATCAGGGCAAACAGCGGGTTGGGGACGGGAATGATCCGGTGCTTATTGCGCTTGCCCAGAACCATGATGGTTTTTTCGTACAGATTGACATCGGCCATTTTCAGGCCAACCAGCTCCGCCAGCCGGATGCCCGTGCCGTAGAGCAGTTCGAGGACCAGTTTATCGCGTAATCCCTTGAAATCGTCCGGGAAATCCACGTTGTCGAGCAGCGTTTCCATCGGCTTCTCTTCCACAAATACCGGAACTTTCTTGCTGGCTTTCAGGGCCGCGATTTTCAGCATCGGGTCGATTGTGATGGTCTTCCGGCGAAGCAGAAAGCCATAAAAAGCCCGCAGCGTGGCAATTTTCCGATTCACCGACGTTTTGTCCAGGCCCGTATCAACCAGACCGGCAATCCAGGAGCGGATCTGCTGAAAGCTTGCAGCCTCGGCCTGCTCCAGTTCGTACTGGCTCTTCAGGTAAACCTGAAATTGCTCGATATCAGTTCGGTAGGCCATGAGCGTGTGATGGCTCAGGCGTTTTTCGTAACGGATGTGTTCAAGAAATAGCGAAACCATAGGGGCAAACCGGCAGATGTAAGCACCAAGATAAAATAAAAAAGCAGTAAGCCCATGCCTACTGCCAAACCCATGCTGTTGCTAATCAGCCTTACAGACTATGCTTCGCTGTTATTGCCGTACATTCTTTCGCGGTAAACGGCTTTCAGAATTTCCTGACGACGCTTGATCGACGGTTTCTGGAAAGCAGTCCGGGAACGCAGAGAGCGCAATACGCCGGTTTTTTCAAATTTCTTCTTAAAGCGCTTGAGGGCTTTGTCAATCGACTCGTTTTCTTTTACGTTTATGATAAGCATATCCTGCTATTCGTTAATTTTCTGATACCAAACGGATTGCAAAGATAGACTTCTGAAAGGAAAAAACCAATAGTTTTGTGCGAAATCATTGCCGGTTGGCAGCGTAAAATGGTTCTGTGGGAAAAAGAAGTAAGGAGTTGGAGGATAGGGTTATTAGCCATCCAGTCTGCCCGCCCTTTTTCAACCATTTGGACGCTTCAACCGTTTAACCCTTTCATCACCCACGTTTTGAATGAAACAGGCCGTTATTGACCTTGGAACGAATACCTTTCATTTAATGATTACGGACGCCGGGCAAACCCTCTTCCGGGAAAGCCGACCGGCCAAGATCGGGAAATCCGGCATCAATCAGGGCGTTATCACCGAAGAAGCAACTGAACGCGCGCTGGTCGTGCTGCGGTATTTTCGGGCAGTGCTCGATCAGCATCAGGTTCCGGCGGAGCAGGCCGTGGCCATCGGCACCAGCGCCATCCGGAATGCCGGGAATCAGGCCGAATTCATCGAACGCGTCCGCCAGGAAACCGGGATTGTGATCCGTTCCATTTCGGGCGACGAGGAAGCGGGCTACATTTACGCCGGTGTGCGGGCGGCCGGTGCGCTCGGTGAGCCGATGGCGCTCGTGGTCGATATTGGGGGCGGCAGTGTTGAATTTATTCTCTGTACGCAGCAACGGATTTTCTGGAAACAAAGCTTTGAAATCGGTGGGCAACGGTTGCTGGAACGGTTTATGGAAACCGACCCGATCAGTCCGGCGGCCGTTAACCGGATGGACCGGTATTTTCAGGAGCAGTTACTGCCGCTGACGAACGCCATTCACCAATACGACCCCGTGGTGCTGGTGGGTTCGTCGGGGTCCTTCGATACGCTGATCGATATGCTGTTCGTGCAGGAAAAAGGACACTGGCCCGACGAAAACCAGACGGCTTCTGAATTGCCCCTGGACGCATTTTACCGGTTTTACGAATTGCTGGTAACGCGCAACCACGACGAACGGATGCAACTGCCCGGCATGATCGAGCTGCGCGTCGACATGATCGTTGTCGGGGTGTGCCTGATCAACTACCTGCTGCGCACCTACGGGCTTCGGCAGATTCGGGTTTCAACCTATTCGCTGAAAGAAGGGGTGCTGGCGGAACAGCTTCACGCTCAAAACGGATCGGTCTGATGCAGGATGCGGATGAAACCTGTTCTCCGGACCACGGTTTTTGCATCGCTGAGCGGTTGAGGATGCTTTCGCGGGTAATTACTTCGGTCTACAACGAAGCCTTTGCGGCTGAAGGTATTACCTTTGTCCAGGCCCGTCTGCTCATGCAGATTGCGGCCCAGCCCGGAATCCGGCAGGTTACCCTATCGAAACGGCTTCAGATCGAAAAGTCGGCCCTGAGCCGGGATGTGCAGTTGCTGCAACGCAAAAGCTGGCTGGCCGACTCCATTCGGACGGGTCTCGTTCTGACCGATTCCGGGGCCCGGGTGGCCGGGCGCTGTCAAGTCATCTGGCGGGCGCTCCACGAGCGGGTTGAGCAGCAGCTGGGGGCCGAAACCGTGCAATCGCTGGACCAGATTTCGCGGCAGATTTTTAACTTAAAATCGACTCATTCATTTTAATATTTTAATCAGTAATGGCCATAGAACGAGAACGGTCCTATACCTGGGAAGATCCGATGGAAGGCGCACAGGCCGCCAAGCAAATGTCTGGACTGGAGTATCTACAAAGCATTCTGGACGGCGTCAATCCGTTGCCGCCCATCTGCCAGACGCTGGATTTTGATCCGGTGGCGGTGGAAGACGGCAAAGCGGTTTTTACCGTTATTCCCTCCGAAATTCACTACAACACGATTGGCGTGGTGCACGGCGGTTTGTTAAGTACGCTCTGCGATTCGTCAATGGGGTGTGCCATTCATACCAAGCTGGCGGCCGGCATGAGCTACACCACGCTGGAACTGAAGGTAAATCTGGTGCGGCCAGTGACGGCCAAAACCGGCAAATTAATCTGCACCGGCACGGTTATCCACGTCGGTCGCAGCGTGGCCACCGCCGAAGCCCGGGTCGAGGACGAGCAGGGCAAGCTTTACGCTCACGCCACCTCAACCTGCATGATTTTCCAGTAAGGGCAACGGTTTGATGGCGTTTGAAGGGTGCTGTCACAGTACCCTTCAAACGCCAATCAGGTCTACTTGCGGTAAATCGTGGTGGCGGCTGCCTGCGCGGCTGCCAGAATGGTCAAGTCGGCGATGGTGACGTGGGGGGGAGCCGTAACGGCATAGACAACGGCATCGGCAATGTCGCTGGCGCTCAGGGGTGTAAACCCTTCGTACACCTTGCCCGCCCGTGCTTCGTCGCCTTTAAACCGGACCAGTGAAAATTCCGTTTCAACGGCGCCGGGCGCAACGTTCGTAACTTTAATGCCGTACTGGGTCAAATCCAGCCGCATTCCTTCGCTCAGGGCTTCCACGGCGGCCTTCGAGGCACAATACACGCCACCGTTGGCGTAGGTCTGTTTTCCGGCAATGGAACTGATGTTGACAATGTGGCCGCGTCCGCGCGCTACCATGCCCGGCGATACGGCCTTGGTGACGTAGAGCAGTCCTTTCACATTCCCGTCCATCATCGCGTCCCAGTCGTCCACGTTTCCTTCGTGAATCGGCCCCAGGCCGTGTGCGTTTCCGGCGTTGTTGATCAGAATATCCACGGTTTTCCAGTCATCGGGCAGCGACGAAATGGCGGCTTCCACGGCGGCCCGGTCGCGGACATCGAAGTTGAGCGTATAACACTCGGAGTGCTGACTCAGCGCTTGCTTTACTTCGTCGAGCCGCTCCTGGCGTCGGCCGCAGAGAACAAGCCGGTACTTCAGTTTGGAAAAAGCCGTGGCAATGGCAAGACCGATGCCGGAGGTAGCGCCGGTGATCAGGGCTGTAGGGGTCATAGACGTTGGAATTAGTGAAAACAGTCAATTACGAAATAGCAGTTGGACAAATCAAAGCCTGAAGGGCTCCGGAGACGGTTTAAGCGGCTAGTATAGCAATATTTCAGCGATTCTTTTCTAACTTGGGAGCTAGACCGATTGTTAATGAACGCACTTTTTTCCTTCTTTTTAGTCTCCGCACTTTTCTTTTTGCCTTCCGATCGACTTGGCCGGAAAGCCCATAAAATTCACCAGCGCATTCTGACCCTCGATACGCACGCCGACGCTCCCATTATGATGGTCCAGAAAGGGTTCGACGTGGGTGAACAGCACGACCGGGTGCGCGACAAATCACAGATTGATTTCCCGCGCATGAAGGAAGGCGGCATGGACGCCATGTTTTTTGCGGTTTACATGGCCCAGGGACCGCGCACCCCGGAGGGCCACGCCAACGCCAAAACCAAGGCGCTCGAAATTTTTCAAAGCATCCACGACGCCCTGAAAAAACACCCTGACCAGGCCGAACTCGCCACGACCCCCGCCGATGCTTACCGCATTGAAAAAGCCGGAAAGCGGGCCGTTTTCATTGGCATGGAAAACGGCTATCCCGTCGGGGAAGATTTGACACTGCTGAAAACGTATTACGACCTGGGTTGCCGGTACATCACGCTTTCGCACTTTGCCAATAACGCCATCTGCGACTCAGCCACCGATCCCGACGGGCCGGTCCATAACGGTTTAAGTCCGTTTGGACGGCAGGTTGTACAGGAAATGAACCGGTTGGGCATTCTGATTGACGTCTCGCACGTTTCCGATAAATCATTTTACGACGCGCTGGCCCTGTCGAAAGCGCCCCTGATTGCGTCCCATTCCAACGTGCGGGCGCTCTGCGATTTTCCCCGCAACATGACCGATGATATGATCAAAGCACTGGCGGCCAAAGGAGGGGTAATTCAGGTCAATTTTGTGAGCGATTACCTGCGCAAACCGTCGGACGAACACCGGCAGGCGCTGAATGCCGTCCGGATGTCGGGGGTAGGACGGGCGGTAACTCCCCAATTTCAGGCCCAGCTTGATGCCAAGGCCGACTCCATTCAGAAACGGTATGCTTACGAGCGGGCCAGCGTCGCCGATATCGTCAAACACATTGATTACATTGTCCGGCTGGTGGGGATCGATCACGTCGGTATTGGCAGCGATTTCGATGGGGGCGGGGGTGTCAACGGCCTGGAAGACGTCAGCCAGATTGAAACCCTGACGCTGGAACTGCTGCGCAAAGGCTATTCCGAACAGGATATCGCTAAAATCTGGGGCGGTAACCTGCTGCGGGTGCTGGGCCAGGCGAAAGTGGCGCCGTAACGCCGTAGCCGTGCGCCCGGAATTTTTCCGCCATTCCAACGCAAGGCCGGGTAGCGGAGTCTTAAGCAGAAACGGTCGTTGGCTATGAAACCAATTCAGTTGCTTTGGGGCCTGCTGTGGCTGGTGAGCGCTTGTAAATCCGACAAAGTACAACCGATTCCCGCTACCCTTGAACGGATCGAACTACGGGCCGGTGATCGGGTTCAGGAAGAGGTGGTATGGAACCGGCAGGCCAATCGGGTTGATATCCGGCTGTACGAAACTGCGTTGGTGGATTCCAGCGGTAAGCCGCCCTTACTGGCCCGAAATACGTATTTTTTCAATGCCCAAAACCAGCTTTCCTCCAGCGAACACGAGGGCTATTACACCATCTGCGGATTTTGCTCGACGCCCATCCCTCCATCAAAGCACCCCACCAGTTCCTACACCATGACGTATCAGTATCAAAACGGGGTGCTGACCCAGGCCGAACGGCAGGAAGTTCGAAATAACCAGACGGTTGTTGTGGGCAAGCAGGTTTTCCACACCGATTCCAAAGGCCAGATCGGCCGTGTGGAGCAATGGTACGGCTTTTCTGGTCCGCTGGCGTTATTTGAAACGCTGACCTTCCGGTACGACTCCAAAGGCAACCTACAGCAGCGGGAGACGTTTGCGGCCAATGGATTTCGTCAGGAAGTTCTTACTTTTCAGTACGATAACAAACCGAATCCGTTCCGGACGTTGGGCCTGATTGATTTCGAACCTCGTTATTTGAGTCCCCATAATGTTGTCTATCGGCACCGGCGAATTTTTGAAGACGCCGACCCGCCGGGCACCGTCCGCCAGAACGAACAAACTATCCGGTACACGTACCATGCCTCCGGGTGGCCGGTAACGATGGACGACGGAAACCGGCTTCTGAGGATTAGCTACGACTAAAACTAATGCAAGAAAAAAGCCGGTAACGCTACGTTACCGGCTTCATTTTTTAAAAGCTATTGCTTATGCTTTTTCGCAGAACTCTTCGAACGCCATTTCCAGGTGTTGAGCGATCATTTGCGCCGAACGTCCTTCAATGTGGTGACGCTCAATGAAATGCACCAGCTCGCCATCCTTGAAAATACCAATGGCAGGTGAAGAAGGAGGATAGGGCAGCAGGTATTCGCGCATCCGGGCCGTAGCTTCCATGTCGACACCGGCAAAAACCGTTACGAGTTTGTCGGGTTTAATCCCGCTGTGGGCCAAGGCCGCCTTCACGCCCGGACGAGCCGCACCAGCCGCACAGCCGCAAACCGAGTTAACAACTACCAGCATGGTGCCGTCGGCGTTTTGCATCACCTCATCAACCTTCTGGGCCGAATTCAGGTCCTCAAACCCGGCGCTCAGGAGGTCATCCTTCATCGGGGCAACTAAATGTGGAGGATACATTGTATGGAGTTTTAAAGTTTATTTTGAATGATTACTATGTGTATGATCAGATGGTTAGGAGTGGATTAACCCACCGGCCACCAAGGCCATTTTAACCCCTAACCACAACAACCGCCTAACCGTTCCTTTTACATAAAGCCTAATTCCAGTTTGGCCACTTCCGACATCATTTCGGTGCTGTAAGGCGGGTCAAAGGTCAGCTCGACGCTCACGTCGTTTACGCCCTCAATGGCCCGTACTTTGGCTTCGATCTCCGCTGGTATCGTGCCCGCCGAAGGACAGGAGGGTGAGGTCAGCGTCATCAGGATGTAAACGTTGTTGATCGGAAATATCTTGATTTCATAAATCAGGCCCAGTTCGTAGACATCAACCGGAATTTCCGGGTCATAAACGTCTTTGAGGGCTTTTATCACTTCTTCTTTCAGTTCGGATTCACTCATGACTGTATGCATTAAAGAGTTGACTGTTCCGCCGTTTGGTTTTTGCCCGCCTGCTTGGTAGCAAACTGTTTCATTTGTTGAATCATGGAAGCCAGACCACCGGCGCGTCGCGAGGTTACCAGGTTACTCAAACCGATTCGGTCGATGAAATACAGATCGGCGTTGGCAACGGCTTCGGGTTTTTCATCCGACAGAATCCGGATGAGCAGACTGACCAATCCTTTACTGATCTGGGCCGTCGGTTCGCTATCCGCTTCAAAATGGACGTGATTGCCCTGCATTTCGGAATGCAGCCACACTCTCGACTGACAGCCCCGGATCAGATTGTCATCCGTCTGAAACTGCTGCGGCATGGGAGGGAGCTTTTTGCCCAGATCAATAATATATTGTGTCTTATCGAGCTGATCATCAAACAGATCAAATTCTTCGATAATCTCGTCCTGTTTCTCGTTAATTGTCATAATGATAAGGTACCCAAAAGTAGGGCTTGTTGGGCGACGACTTCAAGCAACCGGCGGCCGTTACAGCATCATCTTCTGAACGCGGTGCAGACCCTGCACCAGCCGGTCAATTTCTTCTTTTGTGTTGTAAACCGCAAAGGAAGCCCGGGTGGTTCCCGTAATGTTAAACCGGCGCATCAGCGGCTGGGTGCAGTGGTGACCTGTCCGGACGGCAATGCCCTGCTGGTCGAGAATAACGCCCGTATCCTGGTGGTGAATACCGTCCAGAACAAACGAAACAACGCTGATTTTTTCGGCACCCTGACCAATGATTCGCAGCCCTTCGATGCTCTGGAGCGCTTCCGTGGCGTATTCAAGCAGGCTGTGCTCGTAAGCCGCTACGTTTTTCTTCCCGAGCGTTTCCAGGTATTCCAGGGCCGCATACACCGCAATAACGTCGGCAATGTTGGGCGTTCCAGCTTCAAATTTATAAGGCAGATCGTTGTAAGTCGTCTTTTCAAACGTAACCTCTTTGATCATTTCACCTCCTCCGCGCCAGGGCGGCATGGCGTCCAGCACATCCCGTTTGCCGTAGAGCACCCCCATACCGGTCGGGCCGTAGAGTTTGTGCGCCGAGAAAACGTAGAAGTCGGCATCCAGGTCCTGAACGTCAATGTCGAGGTGTGAGCTGGCCTGCGCGCCGTCAATTAGCACTTTGGCGCCGACGGCGTGGGCTTTCTCAATGATGGTTTTCACCGGGTTGATGATGCCCATTGCGTTGGAGACGTGCACGACCGAGACGAATTTGGTCCGTTCGGAAAGCAGTTTTTCGTATTCTTCCAGAATCAGATCTCCGTTGTCGTCGATGGGAATTACTTTCAGCACACAGCCTTTTTCCTCGCACAGCATCTGCCAGGGAACGATGTTGGAGTGGTGCTCCATCGTGGTGATGATGATCTCGTCACCCTCCTTCAAAAACCGGCGGCCGTAGGTCTGCGCCACTAGGTTGATACCGTCCGTGGTGCCGTAGGTAAAAATAATTTCTTCCACGTGGGCGGCATTCAGAAACTGCTGAATGGCCCGGCGCGACGACTCAAACGCGGAGGTGGCTTTTTCCGCCAGCGCGTGAATCCCGCGGTGGATGTTTGCGTTGTACCCCTCGTAATACCGGGTCAGAGCGTTCAGCACCGGCAGCGGTTTTTGCGTGGTGGCCGCATTATCAAAATAAACCAGCTGCCGACCATTAACGAGCTGATCAAGGATCGGAAAGTCCCGGCGGATGGCTTCTATATCAAGAATTTCGTGTGGTGCAAGTTGCATAGGAATGGGTAAGCTGTCAAAAAATAACACGAAATGGCGGAGAATGGTGCGGGAAATTAACGTAAAAAACGAATAGCGAACGCTGTTTACGTCGCTATTCGTTTCACGGAGATCGGTAGAACGATTCGGCTATCTGGCCAGCTTGGCCTGGATCCGACGTTCGATCTGCTCGCGCAGCGGATCGATCTTGATCTTTTTGATGACATCTTCGGCAAAGGCATACATCAGCAGCGACTGCGCTTCGTCTTTCGGTATACCGCGTGAGCGAAGGTAGAATAAGGCTTCTTCATCGAGTTTACCGGTCGTGGTGCCGTGTGAGCACTTCACGTCATCCGCAAAAATTTCCAGTTGCGGCTTGGTGTTCATCGTGGCGTCGTTTGAAAGCACCACGTTTTTACACGACTGGTAGGCGTTGGTCTTCTGGGCGTCCTGCCGCACGAAAATCTTGCCGTTGAAAACTCCCGTCGAACGGTCTTCCAGAATCCCCTTGTACAACTCGTTGCTGTGGGAATTCGGTTGACGGTGATCCACCAGCGTGTGGTTGTCGATGTGCTGGCGGCCGTTCGGGAAATACAGACCGTACATGTGCGCTTCGCATTCCGAGCCGTCGAGGGCGATGTTCAGGTTGTTCCGGATAAAACCGCCGTCGAGCGTCACCGTGGCCGAATAGAAGTAGCTACGGTCTTTCTGATCGACCTGCGTGGTCCCAATGTGGTAGGCCATATCCGACTCGTTCTGGACTTTGTAGTATTCCATCCGGGCGTCTTCGGCTACCACGATTTCCGTTACGACGTTGGTAAAACTGGCCTGATCGCCCAGCGTGCGGAACGATTCGGCAATTTTTACTTCGCCGTTCTTTTCAACGATAAACAGGTTTCGGGGTTGCGAAGCGACGTTTACCGAGCGGGCATCGGAGATAAACCGCAGAATCGTCGGGGCTTCCACCGTGGTGTTGGCCGGAACGTGAATCACCACGCCTTCCTGGGCAAACGCCGTATTTAAAGCCGTAAAAGCATCTTGCTGGTAGTCGGCGTACTTGGCAAAATATTGGTTCAATAAATCCGGCGAAGTTTTCAGGGCTTCGTCCAGCGTGGTAATGGTCAGCTGATCGGCCGGGCTGACAATCTTCGACAACTGGGGCTGATACAAACCGTTGACGAAATACAGCACGTTGCCTTCCAGCCGGGAGGATTCCAGTTGCACCAGGTCTTCGACCGTGACCTGCGAAGCCGCATTGAACTCGAATACCTCTTTAATTAAACTATTGACATTGGTATATTTCCACTCTTCGTGCTTGATGGTGGGAAAACCCAGCCGGTCAAACTGATTGAGTGCTTCCCGCCGAATTTGGTGCAAAGCCGTCTTACTGGCACCGTTCAGCCGCTCTTCCAAGCGCTGGAAATCGGCCAGCAGTTTAGCTTTCAAGTCGTTATTCTGATTAGGAGTCATTCTAAAGGAGTTAAAGTTAAGACGGGTCCGCCCGCGCGGTTAAGAAGTAAGAATGAGAGGTAGACCGTACAAAGAGAAAGCCGTCAGCCAACTCATCATTCATAGCTCATCCCTCTTAACTTAAAATTAAACCGTTTCCACTTCGGCCTTGATCCAGTCGTAGCCTTTTTGTTCGAGTTCGAATGCCAGTTCTTTCGGACCCGACTTCACGATGCGGCCTTTGTAGAGAACGTGCACGTAATCGGGAACGATGTAATCCAGCAGGCGCTGGTAGTGGGTCACCACGATGGTGGCCCGTTCCGGCGACCGCAGCTGGTTGACCCCTTCGGCCACAATCCGCAGGGCGTCGATATCCAGACCCGAGTCGGTTTCGTCGAGAATCGCCAGTTTCGGTTCCAGCATGGCCATCTGGAAAATTTCGTTCCGTTTTTTCTCACCACCCGAGAAGCCTTCGTTCAGCGACCGGCTCAGCAGCGATTGATCGATGTTGACCAGCTTCATCTTCTCCTTCATTAACTTCAGAAACTGAACAGCGTCCAGCGGCTCCTGCCCCCGGTATTTCCGGATCTCGTTCATGGCCGTTTTCAGGAAGTTGGTCGTGCTGACGCCCGGAATCTCGACGGGATACTGGAAAGCCAGGAAAATGCCTTCAGCGGCCCGCTCTTCCGGCGCCATCTCCAGCAGGTCCTTGCCTTCGAACGTCACACTGCCGTCGGTTACGTCGTAATCTTCACGGCCCGACAAAACCGATGCCAGCGTGCTTTTACCGGAACCGTTGGGACCCATAATGGCGTGTACTTCACCGGCTTTGACTTCCAGGTTGATACCCTTCAATATTTCTTTACTGCCAATGGATGCTTGTAAATTGCTAATAGTTAGCATGATGGAAGTTTGATTGCTACTTAATTAAACTGCAAAGGTAATGCATGAAGCGATAGCTACACGATAATGTAACAATTTAGAGTCGTTAAAAGTTGACACTCACCGCATTTCGTGAGCCGCCGAAGGGCTGCTTTTTTTTTCAGTACCCAAAGCCGTACTTTGTAACCTGAAAGTTGAGATTTTTTTGGCAATGAGTGCGATGCAAAACAGTAAACAACAGATCGACAGGCAGGAAATCAGCGTAACGTCCGAAGTCGGAACGCTGAAACGGCTGCTGATTCACAGCCCCGACCGCGGCCTGGGCAAGGTCGTTCCGTCCAAGGCGCAGGACTGGCTCTTTGAAGATATTGTGCACCTGGAAACGATGCGCAAGGATGAGTACGATTATTACGTAAAAATTCTGCTGTACTTTCTTGACCCCGATAAAATCCGGGGGAAGCTGGCCCAGATCGATTCGGACACCCAGCGGAATTTCTTCAAACCCGACAGCCCGGACTATTTTCGCTCCGATGCCGTCATTGATATTCAACTCCTGCTGACCGAAATTCTGGAAGATGAAGTAATCCGGACCCGGCTGATCGCGGGCATCTGCGCCGTCGAACGCTGTAGCTTCGCCATTCAGAATCAATTATATACTTACGATTCGGTGGAACTTGCCAAAATTCTGATTTCCGGATCACTGCCCGATCGGACGATGCTCTTTGCGCCCCTGCCCAATTTTATCTTTACGCGCGACATCGGGATTGTCATCAACCACCACATTCTGCTCAACAAACCCGCCAAACTGGCCCGCACACGCGAAGCCTTCCTGGCGCAGTATATCTTTTTTTATCACCCGCTGTTCAGCAGCTACCGCGACAAAATCATTGAAATTCCGGACAACGAACACCATTTTCTGCTGCCCGACAATGACCTGACGCATACGTACTCCCGGTCGACGCTGGAAGGAGGGGATGTCATGACGGTTTCGCCGAATCACCTGCTCATCGGTTGCAGCGAACGCACCACCCTGTACGCGGCCCAGCAGGTGATCCGGCTGCTGTTTGAAAAGAATGTAGTTCAGAAGGTGACGATTATCCAGATTCCCAGAAAACGGGATTACATGCACATCGATACGGTTTTTACGCAGGTCAAACGCAACGTCTGGGTGCTGCTGGGTTCGCTGGGGCGTCTGGGTGAGGAAGCTAAAAAACGGGATTTGCTGCATTTTCTGGCCCCGAGAGATGCCTCGGAAGATTTGCGGATCATTCAGTTTACGAAAGGGGCGGAGCAAAAGCCCGTTGAGATTGAAAATCTGGAGGATCTGCTAACGTCCATCAGCCGGGATGATTTGGGGTGTACCGAGCCCGTCCGGTTTATCTATTCGGGTAATAACGAATTTCCGTTCGGCGCCCGCGAACAGTGGACGGATTCGTGTAACTTGCTGGCGCTGAAAGACGGCGTGGTGATTGGCTACGACCGGAACGACAAAACCCTGGAAGCGTTTCGGCAGGCCGGTTTCGAAGCCGTTGGGGCGGCCGAGTTGCTGCAACGGTTTGAGCGCGGTGAGGCCGATCCCGAGCGGCTGGAAAATACCTTTATCATGTTACCTTCGGCAGAATTGTCGCGGGCGCGGGGCGGTTCTCACTGCATGAGTCTACCCTTGTTACGCGCTGACTTATAACATTTATCCTATTCCATGCAATCACAGGCAACGTCCAACATACTCATGATCCGGCCTATGCGGTTTGGATTCAATCAACAAACTGCCGAAAGCAACGCATTTCAAAACGCCGATCTGGCAAGCTATGACCCACTGGCTACCCAGGCCAAGGCCCTGCGCGAGTTCGATGAAATGACCCACCAGCTGATTGCCGCCGGAGTGAATGTGATTGTCTATAATGACACGGCGGAGCCGCACACCCCAGACTCTATTTTTCCCAACAATTGGGTGTCCTTTCACTACAGCGGTACAGTTGTGCTGTATCCGATGCAAGCCCCTAACCGGCGGCTCGAACGGCGGCTGGACATCATCGACGATTTGGCGAAGAGGTATCAGGTTGCCAAAATTGTGGATTTGACCCGCTATGAGCAGGAAGGCAAGTACCTCGAAGGGACAGGCAGCATGGTGCTTGACCGGATGAAACGGATTGCCTACGCCTGCCTGTCGCCCCGCACCGATACCAGCGTGCTGGCTGAGTTTAGTAAACGCACGGGCTATCAGGTGGTTACCTTTTCGGCGGCTGATGCCAACGGGGTTCCGGTGTACCATACCAACGTGGTCATGTGCATCGGTGATGTTTTTGCCGTGGTCTGCCTGGCGGCCATTTCCGATCCCGATGAGCGTCTGATGGTCCGGCAGTCGCTGGTCAACAGCGGTAAGCACGTTATTGATATTACCCTCGAACAGATGGCCCATTTTGCCGGTAACATGCTGCTGACGGTTTCCAATAAAGGACAAAAACTACTCATTATGTCAAACCAGGCGTTTGACTCACTGACTCTCCGGCAGCGCGACGAATTGGACGATTTTGCTACTCTGTTTCATTTTGATCTATCCACGATTGAAGGCCACGGGGGCGGTTCGGCTCGCTGTATGATGGCGGAAATTCATCTGCCTCTTAAATAATTATCTTTTTTTCAGGTGGTCTTTCCGCAAAAGCCGGCAAAATTATTTTACTAGTCGGTTTTATGGTACTTTTTTTATATTTTTTTGAATTACTACTACCGTTTGATAATATAATTGTTGATACAACTATTATTCATTTTTGATTTTGACAACTACTTCTGTCATTTGTCTCAATAAGTGCCGACTATGGTCGTTAAATAATTGTTTTTACAAACTAATTTTTATTAAGTTTGTTTAATTTGTAATTCAGTAACATATCTTTATTGACTTACATTAACCCTAGCAATCATGATCGCAGAGAAACAACGGATCTCAAAGTACAGTAACTGCCTAAACTTTACGGCCAACGCCTTAGCCCGTGTGATGACGAACATTTCCGACGAGGAATTTGGCCGCTTGGGTCTGACGGCTTCGCACGCCTTTGTATTGAAAGAAGCAATTGAAAACCCGGGCATCCAGCCGAAGGAACTCAGCGGAGAGTTGCACCTGACGCCGTCGACGATTACCCGCCTGATCGAGAAGCTTGAACTGAAGAAACTCGTTGAGCGGAAAATCGAAGGAAAACATACCTTGGTTTACGCGACCGAAAAAGGAATCACAATGTTGCCGGACATCAAAAAGGCCTGGGAAAATCTGATGCGTCGTTATGCTGAGATTCTGGGCGATGAAAGCTCCCGGAAAATGACAGACATGCTGTACGGCGCCGTGAAAGCGTTGGGTAAAGACGCCTGATTGCCGTTTTATACGGATCGGCGTATTGATTGCGCAATCATGGATGAAATGCCTCCTGAGCGCACAACCGCTTTTTTAAACAATTTCGGTGGTTGAATTGTAGAATTGATACGGTTACAACAGACGCAAGCGGAAACGTTGTTCAATTCTATAATTCAATCGTCGAACGTATGAACACCAACCACGAGAAAGTTGCTTTGGTGACCGGTGCTAACCGGGGCCTCGGAAAAGAGATTTCGAAACAGTTGTGTGCAAAAGGATATGCGGTTTTTATGGCCTCCCGCGATATTGAAACGGGCCGGGAAGCCGTTTTTGAATTGTGTGACCAGGGCTACGAAGCCATTTTCCTCCACATGGACGTGACCGACCCGGTCAGTATTAAAAACGCCTACGGTACCTTCTCTCAAAAAGCCGATCACCTGGATGTTCTGGTGAACAACGCGGCCATCCTGGAAGACACGGATCGGTACGTTTCCATTCTCAGACTCAGCATCGAATCATTGGAACGAACCATGAAAACCAACCTCATTGGTCCCATTATGGTGGTTCAGGACTTCATGCCGTTTCTGGAAAAGAGCAAGGAGGGAGGTCGAATCATCAACATGACGAGTGATCTGGGATCGCTGGCCCACATGCAGGACAGCTATCCGGGTTACAGCCTTTCCAAAACCGCCCTCCACGCAATGACGCGGCAGTTCGCGGCCGCACTGGTGGGTAAAAACATCGCCGTCAACTGCGTCAATCCCGGTTGGGTACAGACCCGCATGGGCGGCCCCGGTGCCAACCGGTCGCTCGAGCAGGGGGCCGAAACCACCGTCTGGCTGGCTACGGAGGCACCCCTTCAGGAAACCGGTAAATTCTGGAAAGATAAGCGCGAAGCGCCCTGGTAATCGGAATATGCTATATTTGTGTATTCCCATACCTTAACAAAATTCTCATGCATTTTGGTCAAAAAGCCGGATTCCTCTTCACGGTTCTGCTGCTGTGCAGCGCAAAGACGTACAGCCGCGGAGCCGAACCCGGGCGAGCCGATTCGGTGAAAGTAACGGCGCCGGGCGCTACGCCGAAGCAGATTTCCAGCCAGTTTAAATTCACGGAAGGACCCGCCGTCAACAAGAAAGGCGACATCTATTTTACGGATCAGCCTAACGACAAAATCTGGAAGTACGATACTGACGGAAAACTGTCGCTGTACATGGACAAAACGGGGCGCTCTAACGGGCTTTATTTTGACCAGAAAGGTAACCTGATTGCCTGCGCCGACGAAAAAGACGAGCTGTGGTCGATCAGCCCGAAGGGAAAAGTAACGGTTTTGCTGACGGATTTTGAAGGCAAACGACTCAACGGCCCCAATGATCTGTGGATCGACTCGAAAGGCGGTATTTATTTCACCGATCCGTACTACCAGCGCGACTACTGGGAACGCACCAAACCGGATCTCGACGGCCAGAAAGTTTATTACCTGCCGAAAGGGAAAAAGCAGCCGGTCATTGTGGACGATAAGCTGATGCAGCCCAACGGAATTGTCGGAACGCCCGACGGGAAATTTCTGTACGTGGCCGACATTCGTGATAATAAAACGTATAAATACCAGATCAACAACGACGGCTCCCTAACCAACCGTCAGCTTTTTGTTCCGCAAGGCTCCGACGGGATGACGCTTGACGAGCAGGGCAACCTGTACCTGAGCGGCCGGGGTGTTACGGTATACAACCCCAACGGCGAAAAGCTCCAGACGATTCCGGTGCCTTCCCGCTGGGTCGGCAACATTTGTTTTGGCGGGAAAGACCGTAAAACGCTGTTTATCACGGCTTCAGAGTCGGTCTACACGATTGACATGCAGGTGAGGGGTGTCGAGTAGAAGAATTAAGATTTAGTAATAAGTCACAAAAAAGCCGTTCCCATTCAGGAACGGCTTTTTTATTGACCTCATTCGGTTTATGCCAGAATTCGGATCCGAACCGGTGTAGCCGTGATCTGGCTGCCGTCGTCCAGCGTTACCAAGAATATGAAAGCGATTTCCCGGAAGTTGGGCAGCGCCACGGGAGTGATCGGAACCGTGGGGCGCTTCGTCGCAAAATCCTTCAGCGTGGTGGTAAATTCTGCCGTGGTGCCGTTGACGGCGATGGGATTCGCGTTGTAATTTCCCGCCGTTCGCAACGTACCGGCGTTGATGCTGGTCGCACCGGCTGCTATTTTACTGATTTCCTTAATGGTCCGCCCGCTGGAAGCCGGGATTGACAGGGTAATCTTGATGTTACCGCCACCGGCTACCGACGTTTCATAATAGGGGTCGAAACCGTAGGTAGTAGAACCCGGAAACGTAACCGGTACGAGCGGTCGGTTATCCTGAACCAGTTCGCTATACACGTAATCGTCTTTGCAGGATGTGCCCGCCAGCGCCACCAGGGCCAACAGCAGAAGTTGAAAAGTTATCTTTTTCATGAGTGTGTTTCGTTAACGAATGTTTGATTAATCGACATCCCACCAGACGCGTTCGTTGGACTGCGGACCCGGGTTGGGGAAGTTCGGATTCCGTTCAATTTCCTGGGTGATGTAAGCCGCCCGCACCGGCCGGGTGCCGTCAATGCCCACCGCATTCTGGGAAGCGGTTAGCCGGGGGTAGCCTGTGCGTCGCCAGTCGTTCCAGGATTCCAGGCCGTTACCCGTCCAGGCAATCCACTTCTGGGTGATGATTTGCTCCAGCTTTTGCTGCGTGGTTCCAGTCAGCGTTGCCACGGTGGGGTTGGCCGCCAGATACGCCGTAATATCTTCTTCTTCAATCTCCGCCAACCGCATCGACGCTTTAATCCCTTCGGTATACAACGCCTGCGGATCGCCGGGCGTACCTAGCGTCAGGGCGGATTCGGCCAGGATGAACGCCCGCTGGAAATTGGTCAGCAACCGAACGGGGCCTTCGCCCTGTTCACCGGTAATGTACGGCGCGTAGCGGGACCAGGAGCTCGTTGGCGTCGGCAGCGAACCGCGGAAACCGTTGTCGATCGTTACGTAATCAGCGCCAGGTTTGGTAAAAAATACCGGGAGCCGGGGGTCGGTTTTCGTCGGGTCGGCGGGGTTGGGCCGCAGAACGTTCAGGAAGCGGGTACTCATGATCAGTTCGTTGCTGAAGGACCCGAAGATCGCCAGGTTCCAGATGGGCGAGGTACTTCCCACGCTGCTGCCAAACTGCACGTTCAGGTCCTGCGAGTTGTCGGTGATGTACATGTTTTTCTGGAGAACTTCGTTGATCACCTGCGTGGCCAGTTGCGGCTCTTTCCGGCTGATGGTGTTTGCAAATTTGAGCATCAGCGTGTACCCCGCCCGTTTCCAGTTGTTTACATCCCCACCGTAGGCGATATCGTCCGTGCTGGGAGTGAGCGTCGACGCGCTGTCGAGGTCGGCAATGCCTTCCCGCACCAGATCGAACAGGCTCTGGATTTGCAGCGAGGCATTTCCTTTGTAAATATCCTCCTGTTTGTCCCGGCGGGGTTGCAGGTTGGCTTCGCCTTGTAACGCCTGGGAATAAGGCACATCGCCCCAGATATCGGTCACCAAGCTGAACGTGTAGGCTTTCATGATCTTGGCAATACCGGAATACACCTTCGAATCGTTGGCATCGGCCACCTCAATCAGTTTCTGGTAGTTGATCAGCGCCCCGTCGTACAGGTCGAAGCGCCATTGGTTGCCGAAGTCGGCGCCGTTGGTGTTAAAAATGTCGTAAGTCGCCGGACTGCCCCCGGCCCCGGCCAGGTAGTTCATCAACACCGAAGCAAAGCGGTTCAATTCCCCGTTGTTGGCAAAGGCGGTTCCGGCCAGCGCGTTGGGGAGCAGGGCCGACGGTTTGGCCGTTGGCGAGTTGTTCGGCGATACGTTGATGTTATCAACGAAGCCACCGCAGGCACCCATGGTCAGCAGAATGGGCACCAGCAGAAATTTTTTATAGTTTGAAAAGTTCATTGTCAGCGAAAAAATAAGATTCGTTAAAACGTAAACCGCAGATTGACCCCGTAATTCCGGGTGTTGGGCGCGCCGTTCAGGTCAAGCCCCTGAATGTTTCCAGCCCCTTGCGTATTGACCTCCGGGTCCATGTAATAATTGGGTGCGAAGTAGTAGAGGTTGCGGCCGCTGATGCCCACCGAAATGCCCCCGAAAGGCGTTTTGCCGATTAACCGGGTGGGCAGGCTGTACGTCAGGGCTACTTCGCGAAGCCGGTAAACCGTTGCGTCGAACACGGCGGCTTCGGACGCCAGCCCGCCGAGGTTGGCCCAGTAGGTTTGCGCACTCACCTGGATGTTGTTGGGAACGTACGATTTAGAACCGTCGGTGTTGGTAACTTCAATCACCCCCGGCAGAACGCGTGGCTGATCCCGGTCGATGCCCGTAACCTCCAGGTGTCCCTGACCCCGTAAATCGATGGCGCCGAACGAATAAAGCTGGCCCCCCTGACGCGTATCCACCAGCACCGAAAGCGACAATCCCTTGTAACCGAAGGTATTTGTCAAACCGGCGGTCCAGTTCGGGTTGGGGTTGGCAATGACCTGCCCCGCAATCCCCGGCACGAACAGACCGGTATTGGGATTGATCAGGTATTCCCCCTGCGGGCTGCGGGCGTTGGCCGTTCCGACAATCACCCCGTAGGGCTGCCCCAGTACGATAGATGGGTTGATGCCAATAAACGCATCACCGGTAATGGGCGATTGGGTAACCCCCGGCGCGATTTCCTCCACTTTGTTGCGAATCCGGGTGAAGTTCAGGACCAGGTCCCATTTGAAACCGTTGGCGAGCCGAACCGGCGTGGTGTTGAGCACCAGTTCAATACCGCGGTTGCGCATCGAACCGACGTTGACCGTCCGGGTGTCGTAACCGCTGGAATTGGATACCGAAGCGTTGAAAATCTGGTTGGTGCTCCGGCTGTCGAAATAAGCAAAATCAATACTTGCCCGGTTGCGGAACAACCCCAGATTGAGCCCGAATTCGTAAGAGCGAATAAACTCCGGTGTCAGGTTGTTGTTGCCAATCTGGTTGTTGATGCCGAAACCCAGCAGGGGAGCGCCCCCGACCGTAATCGGAAACGTCAGGCTGGCGGAGTTGTTGCCGTACGAAGCGGGAACATAAAGCGTATTGAGCAAATAAGGGTCGGCATCGCGTCCCACCCGGGCAATGCTGGCCCGCACTTTGGCGTAAGACAGCACGTCCGAATTCAGCTTAAAGGCATCAGTGGGAACAAAACTGACGGCCGCCGAGGGGTAAAAATAGGTGTTGTTGGCTTTCGGCAGCGTCGATGACTGATCGACCCGGCCCGTCAGCTCCAGAAACAGGTAGTTCTGGTAAGCCAGCGAAAGCTGACCGTAATAACCGGCCAGCCGGCGCATGGTGCTCGACTCGGTGCTGGACGAAAAAACCGATCCGTTGCTGACGTTGTAGAAACCGGGTATGGTCAATTGCTGGCTGACGATCGTGGGGTTCTGCGTTTTACGCTGATTCAGGTTGTTGCCCAGCAAAAGCGTGGCGTTCAATCCTTCCAGAAACAGGTTGTCTTTCTGGGCCGTGATGATCAGGTCGCCGTTCAGCTCCGAACGGAAAAATATATCTTCCCGGATTTCACCCGCCGGTGAGCGGGCGGCTCCGATAGCGGCCACAAATTTCCGCCGGTCGGTGTAGGTGTCGGCCGTTGCCCGGTACGAAATGTTCAGCCATTTGGTGACGTCGTAGCCAATCTGGATGTTGCCGAAAACCCGGTCGACCTGGCCCTGCAACGTTTCGTTGTAAGCGCTCCACAAGGGGTGGTTTTGGGTTAAGCTGTAATAAATGCTGTTTCCCTGCTCGTCAGCGTACGGACGACCCACCAGATCATAACTGCGCGGAATACGGGTAAGCTGCCCGAAGGCGCTACCGCCATTTCCACCCGGAACGCCCCGCTGAACGGTCTGCACGTAGGTTACCGTACCGTTAACTTTGATCCCGTTATTCAACCGCGATTCCCCGCCGACCTGCACGTTGGTCCGGTTGAATCTCGTATTTGGGATAACCCCTTGCTGCGCGGTATTACCCACGGCCAGAATGAAGTTCCGGCGTTCGTCGCCCGACGCAATGTTAAACGAGTTTTGCAGGATGCTTCCCTGACGGTAAAAATCCCGGACGTTGTTGGGATACGCCTGATAGGGAACGGTTTCGCCCTGGGTGTTTACCACCTGCGTGATCGGACCGCCAAAACGGGGTCCCCAGGAGTTGGCCGTGTTGTTGACGTAGTTGTTCTGCGTACCCTGGCCGTACTCATTTTGCAGATTCGCCAGACCGTAAACATTCTGGACGTTAAACGAAGAGTTCACCGTAACCTCCGTCTTGCCCTTCATGTTCCGGCCCGTTTTGGTGGTGATGACAATGGCCCCCGCCGACGCCCGCGAACCGTACAGCACCGCAGCCGCCGGGCCTTTCAGGACGTTGATCGATTCGATGCTTTCGGGGTTGATGTCGGAAAGCCGGTTGGCGGGTTGCGAACCAAACAGGGTATTTTCGGACTGGTTCAGATCGTTGCTGAAAATAATACCGTCGACCACGATCAGCGGCTGGTTGCTCCCGTTGAATGACGTAATACCCCGGATGTTGATGTTCGTGGAAGCGCCCGGCGCACCGCTGGAGGACGTGATGTTTACCCCGGCCAGTTTACCCTGGAGGGCATTCAGCACGTTGGGTTCCGAGCGCTGGGCGATGGCCTCACCCCGCACATCCTGCGTTGAATACCCCAACGAACGCCGGTCCCGTTCGATGCCCTGGGCCGTTACCACCACTTCGGTCAGCTGGCTGGCGTCCGATTTAAGCTGCACATTGATGGTCGTTTGATTCCCCGCTTCGATTTCCTGCGTAGCGGTTCCGATGAAGCTAAAAACCAGCCGGGCGCTGGCTGGTACATTCGTCAGGCTGTAATTTCCCTCGGAATCAGTTGTGGTACCCCGGCTGGTACCTTTCAGTTGGATGCTCACCCCAGGGAGAGCAGAGCCGTCGTCGGCGGAGGTGACCTTACCCGTCACCGTCCGATCCTGGGCCAAGGCGGGCAGGGCAAAAAGCACGCACAGAAGCCAGAATCCAGTTAAACATTTGCTCATGGATAGGTTATTTAAAAGATGAACTAGGACAATTGTCGTAAAAGTACGCCTTGGCGCCTAATAAACAGGCCGTTGAATAAGTTTGGCCGTTCTTTATTTGGTTAGGGTTAGAGCAAACCGTTACCGGCGTTTTCGAAACGAATCCAGAAGCCGGCTTGTAAACGGAAAAGCGCTGCCCTAGAGAATAAAAAGGGCCTTCTGAATAAAAATGGAAGGTTTTCTGAGCTTTTTTGCTGGATGAATTTACGACGGGTCTTCAGTCTTCCCGCATGGAATGATCAGCACCTCGTCAAGAAGAAGAGCCTCAATTTGCAACGGCACGTTAGCCAAGGAGAGATCCTCAACAGAAGCAGGCAAACGCGTCGGACAAAGTGATTTTTGGGAAAAGTAGGGCAGCTGTGCTGGGATAAAGAAAGCAGCAAGGTGTTGTTACACTCATAGAAATAGGAAGGAAATAGGCGTCTTACCGTATATTTGTTTAGGATATTCGTAAAAATGCTTCTAAATTTTTTTTGCCGATTGCCGTTTACCTGCGTTTTTTGATAACCCGTAGAAATCACGCAAGAGAATCTTATGAAAACTGCTACAAGATCAGCGCTTTCCTTCTTCAGTATTGTTTCCCTGACGTTCGGTTCGGTGCAGGCGCAGTCATCGCTGAAGCCTCAACTCACCAAGCTGGCAGACGGTGTCGAGAAGAAGGTTGTCACCTGGCGACGCGAAATTCACCAGAATCCGGAGTTGGGAAACCGCGAATTCCAGACCTCCGCCAAGGTAGCCGCCCACCTTCACGCCCTGGGTATGGAAGTCAAGACCAACGTAGCCAAAACCGGCGTTGTAGGGATTTTGAAGGGGGGCAAACCCGGGCCGGTGGTTGCGTTGCGGGCCGATATGGACGGTTTGCCAGTTACCGAACGCGGTGATCTGCCCTTCAAGTCGACGGCAACGACGGAATACAATGGCCAGAAAACGGGCGTGATGCATGCCTGCGGACACGATTCGCACGTCGCCATTATGATGGGGGTGGCCGAAGTGCTGGCCAGCGTGAAGAACGACCTGAAAGGAACCGTTAAATTTATTTTCCAGCCCGCCGAGGAGGGCGCTCCGGCGGGTGAAGAAGGGGGGGCGCAACTGATGGTGAAGGAAGGTGTGCTGGAAAACCCGAAAGTTGACGCCATTTTTGGCCTGCATATCAATTCGCAAACCGAAGTCGGAACGATCAAATACCGTCCGGGAGCAACCATGGCGGCCGTTGATTTCTATAGCATAAAGGTCAAAGGCAAGCAAACCCACGGAGCGGCTCCGTGGTCGGGGGTCGATCCGATTGTTACCTCATCACAGATTGTAATGGGACTGCAAACCATCGTCAGCCGGAACCTGCCCATCACAGAATACCCGGCCGTGGTAACGGTAGGAGCCGTGCACGGCGGGATTCGGCAAAACATCATTCCGGAAGAAGTAAACATGATCGGGACCATCCGTTCGTTTACGCCGGATATGCAGAAAACCATCCACCGCCGGATCAACGAAATTGCCACGAACGTTTCGGAAAGCGCCGGAGCCAAAGCCGATGTGAAGATTGACGTGATGTATCCGGTGACGTACAACGACCCCGCGCTGACGGATCAGATGGTGCCAACGCTCGAAGGGGTGGCCGGAAAAGTTAACGTAATCATCCGCCCGCTCGACACCGGAGCGGAAGACTTTTCGTTTTTCCAGCAGAAAGTGCCCGGCTTTTTCTTTTTCCTGGGGGGAATGCCCAAAGGACAGAAAATTGAGAATGCGGCCCCGCACCATACCCCGGATTTCCACATCGACGAAAGCGGTTTTGGCCTGGGCGTCAAAGCGCTCAGTCACCTGACGGTGGATTACATGGACCAGTGGAAAGGCGCCGGAACGGCAAGCGCAAAGAAGAAATAAGGCAACAGGCCGGGCACAGAACGCCGGTTGTGAGCGGGTCAGTTGGCCGGTTCACAACCGGCGTTCGTGGTGAATGGAGACGCTGTAGCCCCGGTAGTTCCCGGCGATGCCGTTGCCCGCATCGGCCGGTTTGAAGCTGATTACCAGGGCGCCTTTGTAAAAAATCTGCCGTTCCGTCAACTCCGACCCCGCGACCGTTTCGGCGGGTTTAAACCCCATCGCCATCAGTTCAGTCCGCAGAGCCGTCTGCACGGCTTTGGACGGTTGCTGAAAATTCAGCAGCCCCAACTGTCCGTTGCAGATGTACTGGACCAGCGTAGTGGTTTGGGTAAGCTCGCTGATATACGGGAATCGCTGAAATTCATAAATCAACGCTTGATTGGACACGCTCTCGGAACGGGCTTTTAGCTGAAATCCTTTCCGGAACATGCAGGAGTCAAATTGCGCTGTTTGTAGGCAAGTCATGTCGATGAGTTCGCGCATGGTCAGCTGCTGGGCCAAGACCGTATTGGCTGTCAACAGAAGCAGGATGAATAAAGGGATGAAACCTTTCATGGCACTAAAATACATGATTGTAGTTTATACAAGCAAATTTAAAGACTTAGATACCTATAAAAGAAAAAAGACAGCTTGAGCCGTCTTCTTTCAATACACGCTTTATGTGTCTTACTCCGGTCTGGAAAATTTAGCACCAAACAGAAAAATAACGGCGTAGCAGATAATGGGCAGGTAGTAGGCCGCAGCCACGTCGTAGTCGGCTACCGCACCCATGGCAAACGGGAAAAACGCGCCACCGCAGACCCCCATCGAAATGAAAGAAGACGCCTGCTGCGTGTGGCGGCCCAGATTTTTCAACCCCAGACTAAAAATGGTCGGGAACATGATACTGAAGAAGAAATTCAGCATCATCAGCGCGATGAAAGAAGGCCATCCCCAGCTTTGCGCGACAATAAGGCACATAACGATGTTGCAGGCGGCAAAAATGGCGAGCAGCGAATTCGGCGCAATGAAACGCATCAGAAACGTACCCACAAACCGCCCGGCCAGCATCAGTGCCATAAACATAACCATGTAGTTTCCGGCAACGGCGTCGGAAAATCCCATTTTTTCGTGGCCGTAGTTGATGAAAAACGCCCAAGTACCCCCTTGGGCCGCTACGTTGAAGAACTGCGCGATAACCGCCCAAACGAAATGCCGGTGCTGAAAAAGCGTTTTTCCCGGTTCGCTGTCGACGTTAACGGCTTCGGGGTCCGCGGAAGCGTGCGGATCGGTTAAGTCGGGCACTTTTACGAGAGAAAACAACACGGCAATACCGGCAATAACGCTGCCAATCACAATGTACAGGGTTTTGACCGAAGTCAGGTCGGTGCTTCCTTCGACGTTGTTTCTCAGGAGAAAATACGATCCAATCGCCGGACCCGTGATGGCACCCAGGGCGTTAAAGGCCTGGGCAAAGTTGATGCGCTGATCGCTGGTGCGTTGGTCGCCGAGGGACGCTACAAACGGGTGCGCGACGGTTTCCAGGGTTGAAAGGCCACAGCCGAGAATAAACAGCGCCAGCCCGAAATACGGGAAGGAGGCTGCGTTGGCCGCCGGGACAAACAGGAAAGCGCCAGTGGCAAAAAGGCCCAGACCCAGCAGAACTCCCATTTTGTAGCCAAACCGTTTCATGAACAGACCGGCGGGGATGCCCATTACAAAATAGGCCCCAAAGATGGCAAACTGGACAAAAGCGGATTGAGTTTTGGTCAGGCTTAGGACGTGCTGAAAGTGTTTGTTGAGTACATCACCCATCGTAATGGCAATGCCCCAGAACATGAACAACGAAGTGACGAATACCAGCGTGACGAGGTATTTCTTTTCGGTGAAAGCCGCTGGCTTCCGGTTACTTACGGTTGATTGCATGGGTAAAGAAATCTTACTATCGATTAGCTATGGTTAAAATGAAAGAATTTGCCGGGACAAGGTACGCTTAATTTTAATTTGATAAATCGCTCCCAATAAAAAAGCCAACCCGTAAATGGGTTGGCTCTCTAATTTATCGCCCGTGCTAATCGGTTACTTCTCGTGTTTGAAAACTTTCACCAGGTAAACATTTTCCTGGATCTTTTTGATCTGATCCTTGCGGGTAAGTTTGGCCAGGCCATTTTTCCGGCTCATCCGGATGGAGCTATTCTTGAGCGAATCCGTTGGGATGGCAGAAATGGCCCGGAACAGGTAGTCGGTTTTGATGGCAAATGTAGCGCCTTCCGTGGCCGTCTGCTTCCCACTGATAATTCCGATCACGTTGCCTTTTTCGTCCAGCAACGGGCCTCCGGAGTTACCCGGGTTTACGCTGATGGCTACCTGATAAGCCGTCGAATCGCCCCGGAAACCGGTTTTGGAACTCAGATACCCCTCGCCGTAGACAATCTCCTCGCGCGGAAAGCCGAGCGTAAAGACGCGCTCGCCCAGATCCGACGGGCCGGCTTCAAAACCGTAAGGCAGTGCCATCTTGCCCCGGAACGTGCTGTCGTCGCGAACCTGCAAAATAGCCAGATCGTATTTGTGATCGGCGTAAACCACCTTTGCTTTGTAAATATCCCCCTTCGTGCTCTGGATATAAACCGAGTCGGCATCCTGGATGATGTGGGTGTTGGTGACCAGGTAACCGTCCGGCGAAAGCAAAAATCCGGAACCGGCGACCTGCCCGGGGTTAATCTGCAAGGCGCGTTCGCGGGCGTTGAGGTCCTGCAAAATAGCGTTTTGCGACCGCCGGATGGCCTGCAAATCCCGGCGCATCATGGTGTATTGTTCCTGCTGCTTGTGGCTCGACTGGTATTGCCGGACGAGCATCAGGGTTCCAAACGTTGTAATGAGCGCAACCGTAGCGGCCACGGCCAGGATGGGTCGGTAGGTTTGCCACAACTGCCGGATCGTACCGTTGTTGCGGTGCAACGGCCGAACCGGGGCTTCCTGCCCGGCTTCCTTTCGAACGGCATCCATATCCAGACCAGCGTGAATCTGGTTCAACCGCTTGCGGAAATCCATGCGCTGACCATACTGCTGCATGGCCTGCGCCAACTGCTGTTGTTCACGGGCCCGTTGCGACAAAACGGGATCAGACCGGCGGAGGGCTTCAAACTCCCGCTGTTCAGCTTCCGTCAGCTCATTGCGGAGCCATTTGTCGGTCAAATCGGTGAATTTTTGGTGGTCAATCATTTTACTCTTCTTTAAAAACCGCGAAGAACAACCGTTTCAGCCGCATCAGGCATTTATATTTCTGCGTTTTGGCATTATCGGCGTTCGTATAGCCAAATTTTTCGGTGATGTCCTGCATCGACAGGTGGCGGATGTAAAAATCCTCCAGCAACGTCCGGCAGGGTTCCCCCAACCGCTCCAGCGAATCCGCCATCAGCTCAAATTGACGGTCGCGGGCTTCGTGATTGATCAGATCATCATCAACACTCGCAACATCTTCGGTATCCATTAGCGAAATCCCATTCCGGTTTCGCAACGATAACTGCTTGAGCCACAGCCGCCGACTTATTGAGTAAAGATACGTTTTCAGCTGGCAGTTCAGCGCCAGCGAATCCGTTGTAACTTTCTCGTACAGGACAATCAGCGTTTCCTGATAAACATCCTTGGCATCGTCTTCCGAGCCATTGTTGTTGATAATCAGGTGCAACACCATTGGGAAAAACCGTCGGTACAGTTCCTCCAACACCGTGTCCGAACCGTTAGCCAAGCCTGCAAGCAACTGGTCGTCAGATAAATGCAAACGGTAGGAATTTGTCATTGGTTCCTTGTATACTTAATACGATTCCGGGTCAAATGTAACCCAAAAATAAATTTTAATTTTTTTCAAAAAAGGTGGGTTACCTAACGGCCTTTCCGGTATTAAGGGCGAGATCTGTTAAACATAAACTGACTACTTTCATGAAACGTATTGTAAAATCTGTATTGTTCGTTGCAACGGTGGTTTCTCTGGCAGCTGCTTGCCAAGGCAAAAAAGCTGAAGATACTACGTCAACGACCGACTCGGCTACGATGTCTTCTGACTCAACGATGATGTCTGACACGACAATGGCAACTGACAGCATGTCTGCTGATTCAGCCCAATAAGACTACAATCTTATAACGTACGAAAGCCGCCTAGCAATGGGCGGCTTTCGTTTTTTTATGCGGGTTTGACTAATTAATCAGGTAGTGTTGCTCTTTGCAATTGTGTAAAGCCAGTTTATCAAGATAAGCCCAGAAGCCGACGCCCCATCGAGACCCGGCCAATTGTACATCGAAGTATTTATCCGAAAAAGATAACGAGACCGTATTACCAGCCGTGTTATCCACTGAATTTAATGTGGCTCATATTCATAATGTAAGATTTCGGTCACATCACCATTGCGTGTTGTCGTGCGGGTGGTTGGCAGGTTAGCCGCGTTGTAAGTATAATTATAAACGTACGTAGCCAGTATGCCGGAGGAGAGCGCGGCCGTTAGCACGTTATTCTGGCTTAAGTTGTAGGGGTTGTCCACTCCGCCGTACAAGGTGTAAGATGGACCAAACATGGAAGGAGTAGTCGGGAATTGGAGAAAAACCCCCGGTGCAGGAATAAGAAAGACTCCATAGAAGGGATTAATTTTGTCATCGAACGTATAGGTAGCGTTCACGACTCGGCTGTAAACAATTTGGCCCGACGGTCCCCCCGTCCGATTTACTGAAAATTCCTCGTAGGCACGAGTTAAGTTGTTACCCGTAAAGGTAAACGAGCTTGCTCCAGTCGACTGAAGTCCGCCTATGTTAACCCCCCTGTTGTAGCTCGAAACCTTATTATCGGAGTTGTATCGTGGTTCTAGTCTAAAGGTAGATGGCTCGTTTGTCAACTGGGTCATTCGACCCGTGTTATCATAGGTAAGGGTATAGGTTTCCGTAGCTGAGCCCCGGCGGACGGTCGAATGCTGTACTTGAGTGAGTCGATGCTGGTTATCGTACTGGTAAACGGTATTTTCAACGGGCGCCACGGCACTATCGGGCAACTGATAAGCCACGATCAACCTTATCCGGCCTTGCCCATCATAGGAAAAGGCGCTGACGGTACTGACACTGCTGCTACCGCTCACGTGTTGGGTGATTGACTTTACCCGTAACCGATCTGCACCGGGTGTAACGACCTGTAAACGGTGATCTGCGCAGCCAAAAAGTTCAAAAATCAAAAGCAGGCTAACAAAGCCTGAACCTAAGCGGGTGGTTGTCATGGCTTTTATCGATTAAGTAAATGGTTCACCTTGTATGAATACTGTTACCTATTAAGTTTTGAATCACACTACATATACTATTGGTAATCAGTGCGTTTCCAGGTTTCTGCTAGCTGTGAAGATATTAATTTTGTATAAAAAACTAGGAATGTCAAATTGCCTATTGAGGGTACGGTGATCAAAACCAACTTCGCGAATAATTTACTAGCCAGGTCCTGTTTGCTTGGTGCAGTTACACATAAATCGATAGACCCCGCTGAGTGAAGATGGACTCGATTATTAAGAATCATTAAAAATAATCTGGGTGAACGGTTGTTTATTTAGAAATAGTCTAATTAATTTGCGTTTACCAATGACACAATTGAAATGACTACGAAAATCCGTTGGAGTGTTTTCCTGTTCCTTTTCAGCCTGACTGCGTATGCGCAGGGCACTAAACCGGAACGCATTGTTTCGCTGAGTGGTACTCTGACGGAGATCATCTGCGAGCTGGGTCTGCAAAACCAGATTGTGGGCGTCGATGTAACGAGTACCTATCCAGCCGCGATGGCGAAAGTGCCCAAGGTCGGCCACAACCGCAACATTGGGGCGGAAGCCGTGCTGGCCCTGCGCCCGACGGTCATTATGGCCGTACGGTCCAACGGCAGCATGGATATCAAGCCGGAGCTAATTCAACAGTTCAAAAGTGCCGGGGTGAAAACGCTGGTTTTTGATCAGGAAACCAGCGTGGCCGGTACGAAAAAAATGATAAACGAGGTTGCCAAAGAATTCAATGCGTCGGCCAAAGCCGCAGCGATTACCCGCAAACTGGACGCGGATTTAGCAAAAGCCCGGAAGCCTGCCAAAGTTCAGAAAGTCTTGTTCATCTACGCCCGCGGCACCGGAACCATGATGGTTTCGGGCCGGAATACGCCCATCGAAAAAATTGTACAACTGGCGGGCGGCCAGAATGCCTTTAACGATTTTGACAATTTTAAACCCCTGACCCCCGAAGCGTTGGTTGTTGGTAATCCGGATGTTATCCTTCTGTTTACGAGCGGTTTAGAAAGTTTGGGTGGTATTGATGGCTTGCTGAAAGTGCAGGGGGTCGCCCAAACCAACGCGGGTAAAAATCGCCACGTGATTGAGATGGACGGCCAATTGCTCACCGGTTTTGGCCCCCGCCTGGGCCTGGCTGTGCAGGAACTGAGCCGCAAACTCAACCAGGAACTGACCCTAAAATAGTTTACTCCAAACAAACGCTCATGCAAACGGACCTGCAACCTGCCCTGACTTCGACACCCGCCCGACCGGTTTCTCCGACTGGTCCGTCGCGCAGCCGGGGCTGGTGGCTGAATGGGGCGCTGGCGGTTCTGCTGCTGCTGGTGATGATCTGGTCCGTGGGAATCGGTGCGGTGTCCATCCCGGTGCCGGATGTACTGGCGATTCTGTTCAAGCAGATCGGGTGGGAAATCGGAGCCGCTGAAGTCCAGCAGGAAACCGTCTTGACCGTTATCCGGTTGCCGCGGATTTTGCTGGGCGTGCTGGTGGGCGGGGTGCTGGGCATTTCGGGCGCGGCCATTCAGGGCCTGTTTCGTAATCCACTGGCCGATCCGAGCCTGATCGGAATTTCGTCGGGAGCTTCGGTGATGGCCGTGCTGATGATTGTTTTGCAACTGAAAATTTTCCAGCAATTATCGTCTCTATCCGGCTTGTATGCCTTGTCGCTGGCGGCTTTTGCCGGGGCGGTGGCAACAACCCTGGTGGTCTACAACCTGGCGCGCCGGGACGGCCGGACCGTGGTTTCAACAATGTTGCTGGTTGGTATTGCCATTAACGTGCTGTGCGAAGCCCTGCGTGGACTGATGATGTACCTGGCTGATGAGGCCCAACTCCGGGCGATTTCCTACTGGAGTCTGGGTAGTCTGGGCGGGGCAAGTTGGGAAGTGCTACAGGTTGCCACGCCGTTTTTACTGATTCCGATTTTGCTGATGCCGCGGCTGAGCAAACCCATGAATGCTTTTGCGCTGGGGGAAAGTCAGGCCGGTCATCTGGGAGTGGACGTATCGAAACTAAAGCGAAATGTTGTGATTCTGGCGACGATGGGCGTGGGCGTAGCGGTGGCGGTTTCGGGCGTGATCGGTTTCATCGGACTGGTGATACCGCACGTAATCCGGCTTATTGCCGGGGCTAATCACCGGACGGTCCTGCCGGGTTCGGCCCTGTTCGGCGCCATTGTGCTGACGCTTTCCGATCTGGTAGCCCGCACCATCGTGGCACCCGCGGAATTACCGCTCGGCATCATTACCGGAATGATCGGGGCGCCCACGTTTTTGTTCATGCTCCTACGGGGGGCGGGCAACCGGGCGTAGTGACAGGAATAGAGTAGCGGCAGGCGGGGAGCGGAGTTAAAACGGAGCCTTAATCACTAAGAACAATGCTGGAAGCACAACACATAACCCATCAGATCGCCCGGAAAATTTTGCTGGACGACGTGTCGCTGGCGGTCAGGCCGGGCGAACTGGTGGCGGTGGTCGGCGCCAACGGAGCCGGGAAATCGACGCTGTTGAAGACCTTTAGCCGGGAACTAACGCCCACGAAAGGGCAGGTGGTGCTCGGCAACAAACCCATCAACCGGTTTTCGGCCCTCGAACTGGCCCGGCAGCGGGCGGTGCTGGCGCAGCAGAATCCGCTGGCCTTCGAGTTTACCGTCTACGAACTGGTGATGATGGGCCGGTATCCGCATTTTGAAGGCCACCCGCGACCCGAAGATATGTCGATCGTCGATTTTGCGCTGGAACGCACCGGCATTACGCAACTGGCCGGCCGGTCGGTGCCAACCTTGTCGGGCGGGGAGCAGCAGCGGGTTCACCTTGCCAAGGTGCTGGCCCAGTTAATGACCAGTGACGAAATTCAGCAACCCCACGCATCGATTCGGCAAGCGAAATACCTGCTGCTGGATGAACCGACAACGGGCTTGGACCTGTACTACCAACACAGCCTGCTCGATGTAGCCAGTGAACTAACCCGGCGCGGCTACGGCGTAGTGGCGATTCTGCACGATCTGAATCTGGTGATGCAGTATGCCGATAAAGTATTGTTGCTGAAGGAGGGCCGGGCTTTGGCGTTTGGGAAACCCATCTCGGTGCTGACGACAGACGCCATTTTCAGCGCGTTTCATTTATCCGTTCAAATTCTCCACCAGCCGGAGCTCGATTATCCGCTGATTATCCACAACCGACAGACCGTTCCTGTACCCGCATCTACTCATCTTTAGCCATTAACGATAATGACAACAACCGTTCTGGATCTGAAAAAACAATACGCGGCTTTTAAGGCCGAAAACCCCAAAGTTCGCATCCGCGACGCGGCTCAGCAACTGGGCGTGAGTGAAGCCGAACTGCTGGCCACGGGAGTTGGCGAAACCGTTGTCCAACTGGAGGGAGACTTCCGGGAATTGCTGAAGGAAGTGCCGACGCTGGGCTACGTAATGGCCCTGACCCGCAACGAAAGCGTGGTGCACGAACGGAAAGGCGAGTACAAAGATGTTTCGTTTAACGGCCACGTGGGGCTGGTGCTGGGCGAAGACATTGACCTGCGGTTGTTTATGCACAGCTGGAAGTTTGGGTTTGCCGTCCACGAAAACGACCGCAAGAGCCTGCAGTTTTTTGCGGCCGACGGGGAAGCGGTTCATAAAATTTACCTGACCGAAAAAAGCAACGAGCCGGCCTACGACGCCATCGTGGCAAAATACCGGGCGGAAAAACAGGACGGTGTGCTCGACATCGAGCCGAAACCTGAAGCACCGGTACTGACGCCGGACGCCGAAATTGACGTGACGGCTTTTCGGCAGGCATGGCTGGATTTGAAAGATACCCACGAATTTTTCGGTATGCTGCGGAAGCATAAGGTGTCGCGCCTGCAGGCCATGCACCTGGCGCCGGAAGGATACGCTCTGCCGACCACGATGGAAGCCGTGAAAAGCGCGTTTGCCGAAGCCTCCAAAACGGCCCTGCCCATCATGATTTTTGTGGGCAACCGCGGGGTGATTCAAATTCATACGGGCGAAGTGCGCAAACTGGTGCCGATGGGTCCCTGGTTCAACGTACTCGACCCGCAGTTCAACCTGCACCTGCGCGAAGACCACGTCGCGTCGGCCTGGGTGGTGAAAAAACCGACCACTGAAGGAATCGTTACCAGCCTGGAGCTGTTCGATGCAGACGGTAACCAGATTGCCCTGATCTTTGGGAAACGCAAGCCCGGTATCCCGGAGAAAACCGAATGGCGCGAAATCATTACCCAGACGGCTCTGGCGGCAAACGCATAGTTTTTTTACGCTATCGGCTTCCCGATGCATCGGGAAGCCGATAGCAGAGCGTAACCATTTAAATAACTAGACGGCCGGTTATCTTTCGTTTGTTTAAATGATAACAGTAGCCTGAGCTCAACACCGTGAACGTGCTGGTTTTTCGAACAAACATCAATTCCGCGCAGCGGCTCCACAAGGCGGCTTGCCGATTGTGCAAACTGCGGAGCATCTGCCGCTGGAGCGTTGACATGGAAGACCGGGATTGCGTATTACGGATTGAAACACCGACGGATTCGACGAATCCCTACAGCGAACAGGCCATCATCCGCTTGCTGACCAAAGCCGGTTTGCAATGCGAAGTATTGACATAGGAAAACATTAAACCAGACGCAAGACCGTACACCGTGAACCAATTCGCTATCCTCCTAATCAATTTACTCATTGGCGCATCCGGGGCATACCAACCCGCTCGGGCGCAGGCGGTAAAGGTGGAAACCATCAACGACCTGCCCGCCGATCCGGCCAACAATGATCCGCAGTCGGGCCGGCCACTGGGCGCTGCCAACCGGTTTACGTTTTTCAGCCTGAAAGACGGCAAACAAGTCGCCAACAGCGATTCGGCTACGGCAAAGTGGGACATCGGCTTCCGGTCAACAACAATCATCGTCAACGGCGGTACCGGCCGGGCGGGGAAGGGGGGCGCTTACCTGCACAACGGAACTTTTGAAAGCCTGACTACGGTGCCCGAAAACGCCCCGTTCAGCGTCGATCAAAGCCTGAATCAACTGGCTATTCCGACCGGTTCGGGCAACGGCTGGTACACCTACGGGGGCGGAGTGATTTCGCCGACGCCCGAAAAAGTACTCGTGATCCGAACGGCCGACGGAAAATACGCCAAGGTGGAAATCCTGAGCTACTACAAGGGCGGACCCGACGGGCCGGGCAGCGAAAGCCGGTATTACACCTTCCGGTATGCCTACCAGCCCGACGGCAGCAAGAAACTCGACTAACCGATCTATATCCACACCTTCTTCATTATGATTGACCGCGACGCTTATTTTATCACGCTAACCCAGAACGAACACGGCGAAATTCACCTTTGCCGGGGTTGCAAAGCCAATCTTAGTTTCCGGTTTAATAACATTTTTCAAATTATGTCGCCCGCGGAGTTCAGGCAACTGTTCTTACACGTAGAGTCCATCGACATCGACGGCTTTTTTGGCCTGCCGATGACCGATTCCTGCGGAGAAGCCCGGCGGCTTTACCTCGGCACGACCGTCGAACCCCTTTATTTTTGCTTTACCCGCCCGGAGCTGGAAAACCTGCGGGGGCTGTTACATGCCGCTATGGCGCGGCTGAGCACGCTGGAGAAAGCATGGACCGAACTGAACTAATGCCTCTGCTGGTCCGGCGCTACGCCGGTGCCGGTAGCTACCGATAATACAGTAAAAGCTATAGTGAGTAGGATGGAAAAAGCAGTGTCTTTGACGCTGCTTTTTTTTATTGAACAATACATCAAAACTTTGTGCGTACTAGTTAATAGAAGAAAGGGACGATCAGACGGGAGAAAAGTGGTCCGTTGGCGGTTCAAACCGACCGGATGTGGCTTTTGGTTTCGGGCTATCGTCTTAACCGCTAAAAATTATTATGAGTCAATTGTATCCATTCCGGCGAACGGCTTTGTTATTCACCACCGGCCTCGCCCTTGTGCTGGCGTCCTGCGCTGAACCGCAGGACGAAAATCTCAAACCATCCTTTTCCATTCCGCTCGTCTACGACAGTGTTGGGTACCGATTCCACAGCGAATCGTTGAAACCCCTCATCGACCAGTTGGCGGTGCTGAATCAGGAAGTAGAAAAGGGCAATCAGGGGGGCGTTTATGTCTCGGAAGAGTCGCTCAATGCGGCTTTCACGCAGGGAACGTTTAGTTTGCAATCGGTTACAACGCCGTATTACCAGAGCCGTCTGCTGGCCCAGAACAACGGTTATTTTGCGGAACTGTCGAAAGCCAGCGGCTCTTATTTCAATCCTTTCAGCCGAAACTGGGAGGGCGGGGTCTATAACGCACTCTTGTTTGACGAATACGGACTGGAAACGGGCCAGTTGATCGAGAAGGGCCTGTACGGCGCGGCCTTGTACAATTACGCCATATCGCTGACCGAAGGAAAATTTACTCCGGCTACGGCCGATCAGATGCTGTTTCTGTACGGGGCCGATCCTATGTTTTACAACAGCGACAACACCACCTTGTATTCAAATGCCGACCGGCGAATGGCGGCTTATGCGGCCCAGCGCGACAACGGAAGCGGTACGGGATTATACAGCCAGACCCGTCAGGAATTTATCAAGCTGAAAGCCGCCCTGAAAGAAGGAGAGGATTACAACGCCTACCGCGACGAAGCGCTGGCGGCCATCAAACTCAATTGGGAGAAAATCAACGCGGCAACGGTGATTTACGACCTGCATGAAGCGGTTTTACGCCTGAATTCGGGTGATCTGAACGATGCACAACGGGCGGAAGTGATGCACCTGGTGAGCGAGGCCGCGGGCTTTCTGCACGGCTGGCGGACCATTGACGCCCGGCACAGAAAAATAACCGATGGCCAGATCGACCAGGTACTGGAACTGTTGAATGTGCCCTACGACCGGTCGGCTGCGGTTTACCGCTTTGTTACCAATGCGGGGGAGGAATTGCCCAAGCTGATGAAAGCCGTCGGCAAAATTCAGGGAATTTACGGTTTTACAAACGAAGAGGTGGAAAGTTTCCGGCGCAATTACGTCGCGGATCAGGGGCGGTAAGCGGTTTTGATCGGTCGACCTGGAAAGGGCAAACAAAAAGCGGGCAATCGGTTTAATGGATTGCCCGCCCGTGCCTGTACTTAACTTACGCTTTCTTAACCAGTTTGTATTCGATATTCGGATAGCCCCGCACCCCGCCGTCGGCCGAGTGGAAGTTCAGGAATTTAAGCTTGTAAACATTCCCGGCGGCATCCTTGATGACGTAGAAGCGATCGGTTCTGACACCGACGGTTCCGGTCGTTGCCCGCCAGCTGCTGCCAATTACGTTCCGCTCGCCCTTGAACGTCGTCGTTGCCATGTTGCTTTCGCCGTAATTGTCGTACGAAACCGTGCTGGTCAGCACTTCTGCCGCCTGCACCCCCGCCAGGTGGTTGATGAACACCAGATCGGAGAACGAATAGGGGAATGTGGCCGTGTAATACAAGCTGTAAGTCCACTGAAGGTCCCAGTTTGCTTTGGCCGGTTCAACGTCCGCGGCTCCTTTATCCACCGAAACATACTTGAAATTGTAAGCGGCATCTTTCGCAACGTCCAGCGTTTTAAACGTGGTTTCGTTGATGCCGGCGTATTGCAGCGTGTAACCGGTACCTTTCCGCAGCACCCGGATTTTGATCAGGTTGGCCACGTTCGGAACCTGCCCCGAGCCACCCACGCGGCTGACCACGTAAACCTTGTTGTCGGCGTCGTTGGCCGCCACTTCCGCGATGGCGGTTTTGGTCAGGTCGCCCTGCACGTTGTCGTACAGCTTGAAAGAGCCTATTGCTCCGCCCACAGCCAGGCTATCGGCTACCACGTCTTTGGCGGTTACCTGCGCCAGATCGGTTTTGTTGACCGGCCAGACCGATGCCCCGCTCGTGTTGTTGACGATCACCCGGAAGGCGTCACCGCTGTAGAAACCAAAATCCCAGCTTGTACGGGCCACAGACTTCTGCGAGTTGTTACTGAAATCGACAAATACCGAGTTGGCGGCAGCCGCTCCACCTTCCCCTCCTTCAAGTTTCATCTGTGAACCCGTCGAAACGATGGACGAAAACTTCAGCATCAGGTCTTTTTTCTCCCCAACCAACACCGGGCTGGCGGCCGATTTGATGCTAAACTTGATTGACTCCGTGCCGCTCAGAAACAGATTGGCGCCTTTGGTTACTTTAAAGGAACCCGTACTGCTGCCCGCCGGAATCGTTACCGTCAGGCTGTTGTTGGTAGCGGCCGGGGCGGTGGAAAACTGCGTTCCGTAAGCAATTCCCGTGGGGGCCAGATCAACCGTGATGGCGGTATTGGCTTCGGCGGCCCGGCTCAGGGTCAGTTTAATTTCAGTATCGGCTTTGTCTGATTCAAACCCCTGTTCGGTGGCTTCAAATTGGGCGAGGTTGTCGGGTAGTGGCGGATCGTCCTGCTTGCAGGCATTCAATACCGTGGCAAAAGCCAGCATGACAATCAGTGAGCGTACTTTTTTCATGGGTGTATTGGGATTAAAAGGGACTGTGTATTGGGTTGAAAGAGGAAGTTATTGTTGGCTCCATTGGAAGTTCAGGCCGAGGAAGTACGAACGCCCGTAGCTCAGCGGCACCGCCCCGCCCGTGCTGTGGGAGCCGCCTACGTCGCCCGAGGTGTTGTTCAGGCGGGTCACGTTGAACAGGTTTTTCACCCCGGTGTTCAGCGTAAGGTATTTCGTCAGGGACTTATTAACCGTGAAATCGGCCCAGTGATAAGCCGCGGTTTCGGCCAGATGAATGGTCGCGGTACCTTCGCTGTTCATCAGCGTCTCGTAGATGGGCCTTCTGCCGGTGTATTTATAAAAGAAGCTGACCTTGGTATCGATCTTTTGCAGGTGATACGTAAGGTTCGAGTTGACTTCGGGCGACCAGACAAACGCCGGCAGCTCCCTGTCGTTTTCGTTCAGGCTGTTGTAGCGGCCAACGTGTGAGAAGCCGAGCGTAAACTGGAAGTTTTTGGCGTTCAGAGTATTGTTCAGCGTACCGCCGGTGGTTTTAAACCGGTTGATGTTGATCGTCATCATCACCCCGGGGCTGGCCGGGTCATAGCCGTAATCGATGAGGTTATGAAAATCGTTGTAAAAGCCGGTCAGGGTAGACGTCAGTCGGAGGGTCGGGGTGGTGATGGAGCGCCAGGTCAGCGAACCGTTGAAGCTGTTGGAGTATTCGGCTTTCAGGTCCGGGTTTCCCTTGATGGAGTGGCTGGCGTCGAAGAAGTTAAAGTAGAGTTCTCGCAGGGCCGGGGAGCGAAAACCGCGGGCATAGGCAAACCGCAAATCCGTGTTTTTATGCAGCACAACCTTGGCGTTCAGCGACGGAATGACCGGGGGCGCGTCGTACACCGAATTTTTGATAAACCGCAGCCCGGGGCGCAGCGTAATGGTCGAAGTCGGTTTCAGTTCCGAGGAAACAAAAACGGCGTAGTCATTGATGGAGGGCGAACCCAGAATCCGGGCACCCGATGCGGCATCCAGGTTGATGTCAACGCCCGGCTGGAACGAAACCGCGTTGGAAACCCTGTACTGGGCCGTTGCCCGGAAAATTTTGGTATCGAAGAGCGACAAATCCTGCTCGCCCGCGCCCAGCGAGAGCGTCCGGCGGCCCGTGTTCAGGTCAATGTTGGTTGTCTGGGTCCTGCGGCTGTAGTCAGTGTACGACAGAATCGCGTTGATTTGCCATTGTTCGCTGGCCTTCCAGTCGCTCTGGAGCTGGTGGGTAAGCCGGCCGGTGATGTAGTTCTGATCGCGGGCCTGGTTGGTATTGATGTTGGCGGGGCCCATCGCGTCGATGGTTTCGTTCAGCGCGTCCAGCCGGTACCAGATGGTAAACGCTTCGTTCCGGTAGCCCAGCTTCACATTGCCCAGCAACTGCTCTTTCGGATGCCAGTCTTTGGCGCGGGTGGTTGAAAGGCCCCGCCAGCCGCCAAACCCGTTGTGGGTACCACCGACGTACGCATTCCAGCCTTTCCGCTGCCAGGTAACCCCCAGATTTTGATTATGAACGCCCTGGCCCGTCAGCGGACGGTATTCCGTGCTGGCGGTTTCTTCCTGAAGACGGGCGGTCACCGAAAGCCGTTCCTGACCCGGCTTTTTGGTAATGATGTTGATGATTCCGGCCAGCGCATCGGTGCCGTACGAAACCGACATGGGTCCTTCGACGATCTCCACGCGCTCGATGGTGTTGATGTCGATCTGGTTCAGGCTTTCGCGGGTATCCCCCCGGTCGACCATCGGAACGCCGTCGAGCAGAATCTTCACGTTCCGGCCCGACATGCCCATCAATTGAATGTCGGAGGTGCCCAGAACCAGGTCGTTGGAAAACCGGATGCCCAGTTCGTTGTTCAGTACGCTAATCAGGTTGGTGGCACCCCGCAGTTGAATCCGTTCGCGGTCGATGGTCCGGATTTGATAGACCGACTGACGCAGGGACTGCGGTTCGTACTGGCCCGTTACGACCACGTCGTCCAGTTGTCGGCTTGCTTCCTTGAGGAGCAGGGGCTGAACGGTGACGGTTTCGCCCCCTCTGACTCGGACGGGAAGCGTCTGCGATTCCAGGCCGAGCCGTTGAACCACCAGCGTATAACGGCCTTCGGGGACCTCCAGGCTATAGGAGCCGTCCGCTTCCGAGGAGGCACCATACCGGGTATCTTTCAGCAGAATAGTTGCCGCCATCGCCGGTTTGCCGTCGGCCGTAAGCGCAGTTCCCCGAAGTTTCCCGGTGGGAGTCTGCGCGAGAACAAACTGATGAATTAGTAAAAAACAGCCCGTCAAGAGGTAGTAGTGTCTCATTGCAGCGCACCCTTTTTATTATTTAGACTTAATAACTATTCTTATTAAGACTGATTATAAGTTAGGCAAAGGTACGACTTCATCCGAGCAATGCTAGAATTGATCTGGCTTTTTGAAAAAAATTACCAAAAGGTGATTTAGGCCGATGGACCGTAAAAAATATTACCCGATCGACTGACCGGGCAATGATTGTAGGTAAACTCTACTTAAAACACTGATTGATTTTTACTAAAGTGCGGGTACTTGCTGGGTGATGCAGTGCATACCGCCCCCGCCCACCGTAATGGCGTCGGCATCCAGTTGCTTGACTTTTCGGGTGGGGTACAGGCTTTTGATCAACTGGTTAAATTCCTCGTCTTTTTGCTGCAAACTGGCATCCCGACCCGGTTTATAGAATTTAGGAATCAGCACGACATCGTTCGTAACGACGTAGTTCATGTAACCCGCAGCCATGACAAACTGGACCGGGCTGCCGTCCGTCGGGAAGTGCTGGATTCCTTTCATTTCTTTCAGCGACTCGTACATAACATCTCCGGCATTCAATTCGACCACAATCGGGCTGGGCTCCGGGGCCCGGATGATCGTGAGCGGTTTGCCGTCCTGATTCGTTTCGTGGGACAAAATCTGGTAGGCATCTTCCAGCGCCTGGTAGGATACCTGGGTAAACGGATTTCCGCTGGCGAGCTCGGAAGCAGGCACCTGCGGGAGCAGCACGGTATGGTCGTCAATCCAGGACACCATCTCGTCGGCATGCCACACGCCAAAGTTGAAATAAGCTTGACCGTTGAACAGCTTGGGCGACTCCAGAACCGGATGCGAATCCGATGCGGTATTTTCGTTCAGAAAAATAACCTTTTTCAAATTAAAAACCCGTTTCAGTTCGGCTTCGATCTGCGACAGCGTCAAGCTCGGGTTGCTGGCCAGCAGGGACTTTTTGACGGCAATAACCGTTCCCTTGCCGTTGAAGTGCAGGTTTCCGCCTTCGGTAATCAGCGTGGAGCGGAGAACACTAGCTCCTTTGGCCGCCCCCGTGCCCAGCGAAACGTCGTTGTCGAGCTGGTAAATGGCGTAGCTGGCGTCGGGGATGTACTCTTTCGTCCGGTAAGCGTCGAAATCGAAGTCCACGACCTGATAGCCCCCTTTTTTGTTTTTCATGAATGTACCGCCGGTGTCCCGGATCCAGAGATCGCCGTGGGAAACCGTATGAAAGTGAATGGCCGTGTCAATGGCAGCCTGCGCAACGCCCCGGCTGATCAGCGCCGTTTTTAGAGCATCAATGTCTTCCGGCGAGTTGACGGCATAATCCACTTTGGTGGTTGTGGGCAAAATTTCCTTGATCATTTCGGCCTGAACGGCAAGCATCGAAAGGCCGTTTTTGTAATCGACCGTCGGCGCGGATAGCCAGACCGACGCCAGGGGCTCAAACTCGGCGGGCATGTAAAAAGCCGCATCCGGGTCGGCGCCGGGCCCCGTCGGATCGACATGGTCTTTTAGGCAACTGGATAAGGTAACTGCGAGGAAGGCAACAAGGAATAGCCAAAAAGGTATCCGTTTCATGTCCATTAACTGATTTGTTGTGAGGTTTACTTGTAAATGACCTCACAAAACTATCCGCTCAGATCACACCGGGCGGACGGGCGGCTGAACAAGGGACGAAAACGGCGGTTGGCTGCCTAAAAAGACGGACTAAGGGGATAACTGAGCGAACGGTTGACGATGGGGCAGAAACAGTGTAAGCCGGTCGCCCGGAGTTAGTTTGGGCTGACGACTTAATTGTTACCAGACAATGGTAAACTCGGTCCAGCCGTCCGGGTTGGTTTTTAGCGAGAACGGAAAGCCGTGGTTAACCAGAATGTCGCGGGTCAGGGTCAGACCGATGCCCTGGCCGTCGGGTTTGGTGCTGAAGAAGGGGTTGAAAAGATTCGCTTCCAGGTTGGGGCTGATGGGTTGGCCAGTGTCGCGGACGACGAGGTGGGTGCGGTCAACCACCACTTCAACCAGTTGGCCGGGCGTGCAGGCTTCGAGGGCATTTTTGATCACGTTGACCAGCACCTGCTCCATCTGCGCGGGATCGACCGGCACCTGAATGGTATCCGCTGGCAGTTCGTATTGCAGCGTAACGCCTTTTGCGTCGGCCTGGGGCTGCATCAGCCGACCCACGTTGCGGGCCATTTCGGTCAGGTCGGTGGGGACTTTCTGCGGCTGGGGCAGCCGCACGACGTCGGCAAACCGGCGCATGAAGAGGTTTAGGCGGTCGTTGCGTTCAATGGCAATCTGGAGCGCGTGATTCACATCCTGCTGTTCGGGCGCGTCGACGTACGTTTTGGTGACGTTCAGGATGGAGTTGATGGCACCAATGGAATTGTTGACTTCGTGGGCCATCATCCGGATCACCTTGCTGTAGGCTTTCTTCTCCGATTCCAAAATTTCGCTCGTCAGTTCTTCAATCAGCATGAAATCGCGCCGGAAGCCGCGGTCCATGAAGTGCGAACGTTGCACCCGGTAGGTTTCAATGCCGTTGCCTTTCAGGGTGCGCGTTTCGGGATCGTTAAATTCCGTCAACTGGTTGAGCAGCGGGTGATCAATTTCGGATAAAAGTCGGCCCTGGAGCTGCTCGTTTGTTTGTTGCAGTAATGCCGTGGCTTTGGGGTTGGCCGATGCAATGCGCCGGTCAAAATCAAAAATAAGGGTGGCGATGGGGGAGGCTTCGATGAGCTTTTCCAGAAAAAACTGCTGTTCCATTTGTTTGGTGCGTTCCTGCCGAAGCTGGTCAATCATCAGGTTGTACACGTCAATCAGCCCATCGACTTCGCGGTTGCCGGTCGGCACAAATTTGATCGTAAAGTCCTTTTCCTTAATGGCTTCGATACCGGCCGAGATAAATTGCGACGGCTGCCCGAACGCCTGGTAAATCTGAATGGCAATCCCCGCTGAAACCAGTACCAGCACTTCCGAAACGATAAAGAGCACTTTGTTTTCCTGAAGCCATTTAAAAATCAGAAAAATCAGGGCCGCGTGAACGGCGACAATGTACAGCAGGTAGTTCGTTCGAAGGGATAGCTTCATAAATCGTCTTGATCGGACCGCGGCACGGCCTGGATTACACGGCTGAAAACGGTCGGTACGGGCCGTCGCGGAGTTAACGAAGATGCCTCAACCGCCAGGCATTCTAGTTACCTCCTTAATCGGTGGAATCCAAGGCCAGGTATTAAGAATCGGTGGTATACGGGATGCCATACTTTTCCAGGCGTCGGTAGAGCGCAAAACGGGTAATGCCCAGCGCCCGGGCAACCTTGGAGACTTTGTTGTTGTAAAACTCCATCGCCCGCCGGATCATCTGGTACTCCAGTTCGTCCAGCGTAATGGTGCCAACCTCGGGCAGCGGACGGAGCGGCTGTGCTACGGGCGTAGCCGGAATGTGTTTCTGGAAGTCGCTGATTTCCAGATCGTCTTTGCTCGACAGGAGAACTGTGCGTTCGACAATGTTTTTGAGTTGACGGATATTGCCCGGCAGCGCCAGCGTCTTGACCCATTTCAGGGCCGCCGGGGTTACGGTTAGTTTGGGCCGTTCGTAAATGGTTTTCAGGTTGTTAACGAAATAATTTACCAGGGGCGGAATGTCGTCCGGGCGTTCGCGCAGGGCGGGAAGTTTGACGGTAATCAGGTTGATGCGGTATAACAAATCTTCGCGGAACGTGCCTTTCGCGACCATTTCCTCCAGGTTGCGGTTGGTGGCGCAAATAACCCGTACATCAACGGTTTTGCTCCGGCTGCTGCCCAGCGGCTCAAACGTGCGGTCTTGCAGAACCCGCAGCAACTTGACCTGGCTCGAAAGGTCCAGATCACCGATTTCATCCAGAAAAATACTGCCTTTGTTGGCGAGTTCGAACCGTCCGACGCGGTCGGATTTGGCGTCGGTGAACGCACCCCGCAGATGCCCAAACAGTTCGCTTTCGAACAAAGTGGAGGAAATACCGCCCAGATTGACCTTGACAAACGGTTTGCTCCGGCGTCGGCTGTTCTGATGAATGGCTTCGGCAATCAGTTCCTTACCCGTTCCGCTTTCGCCGGTAATCAGCACCGGGGCGTCCGTCGGGGCCACACGTCCGATGGTTTCCAGAATGTCAAGCAAATGCGGGTCTTCCCCGACGATGTGCCCAAACTGGTACTGCTGGTCGAGTTTCCGGCGGCCTGTCGACCGGGTTTGGGTGGTCTCTGCTGCCTGCTGGTTCAGGTTGAGCAGCGTCCGGACGGATTGCAGCACGTAGTCGTTCTGCCACGGTTTGGTAATGAAATCCTTCGCTCCGGCTTTCATGCCCTGCACGGCCAGGTCGATGGTTCCCCAGCCCGTGATCAGAATAACCGGGATCGTCGGGTAACCGGCGCGGATGACCTTCAGCAGTTTCAGGCCTTCCTCCCCGGAAGTTTCGATGGAAAAGTTCATGTCCAGCAAGATGAGCTCGGGCGTTTCGGCTTCGAGCGCGGCCAGGGCCTGTGCCGGGTCGGAGGCTGTTTGCACGGTAAAGCCGTCTCTCCGCAGCAGGAGAGAAAGGGAGGTTTGTACGGCAATATCGTCGTCGATGATCAGAAGCATAGCGTAAAGTTATTTCGCAGAGTTAAGTAGAGAAAATCAGAGTTGAGCAGAGGGGCATTTTTTCTCTGCTCAACTCGTTTACCTCCGCTAATCTCCGCGGAACAGCTTAAGATTTTTATTCCTCATGCAATGCCACCGCCGGTTGGATGTAAGCGGCCTGGCGGCTGGGGAGGAGGGCGCAGAGGGTGACAATACCGTAGATGATCAGCACCGATACCACGATGGCCGTCAGGTAGATGCCTGCTTCCATATCAAAGACGTTCAGGAGCGGGAACTGGGCAGCAAAGAGCAGACCGATCAGCAGACCAAACGTTGCCAGTACCCAGATTTCGCCGATGAACTGCCGGGATATTCCGTTGCCCGTTGCGCCCAGCGCCCGGCGTAAACCGATTTCGCCCCGGCGTTTGGCGATGCTCAGGTTTAGCACACCAAACAGGCCCAGGGCTACGTTGATGAGCAGGAAACCGCTGACGATCAGGAAAATGATGACGGGTACGAGCGTCAGGTTGTGTTTGTTTTTGCGCGAATCCGTCAGGTGATCCACTTCCACGCTCCAGCCCGGCACCATCGACGTGATGTCTTTCACAATTTTGGCTTCAAACAGCGCGTCGGTTCCGGGTTTAACGCGGATGACCAGGGTCCGGTCCCACGGGTTTTTGGCCTTCAGAAGTTCAAACACAGCGGGTTGGTCGGCCATAAATTCCCCCCGCGATTTAAAGGTGTTGACCACCCCAACAACTTTGAACCGGGTGCTGATAATTTTTCCCAACGGGTTCTCGTCGCTAAACAGCTCTTCCCGCGTCTTTTGATTGATGACAACCGGTGAATACTTGCCCACACTATCGGCGCTTCGGTACCAGTGCCCGGTGGTTACGGGGATGTTCATGGTTTCGGCAAAGTGTTCATCGGTGGTAAAGAAGTCCGCCATGATGTGCTTTTTGTTGTAATCAATGCCGTTGTTCATCTGGCTACCCGAAAACGGAAAGTTACTGCTCATACGGGTGGCGGATTCAACTTCGGAGTAGCCCTTCAGGCGTTGCAGAATTCGCTGCGTTTTTTCGGCCACCTCGACGGTGTCCTGGTTGTTTCCCAGGCTAAGCGCCCAGCCGTTCTGGTATTCAAAGCCCAGCGGCTGGGTGTAATTCCGGACGTTGTAAATGATCAGGGAGGTGAGTCCGAACAGGACGAGGAACGAAGCCCAGATCTCGACCAGCATCAGCGCGTGGCTTTTCTTCTTGTTCCAGATGAGTTTAAACAGGTGACGGATCATGGCCATTTTCAATTTTGAATGATCGAATAAGTGCGTGGTCGAATGAGTCTGCGTTTGTATTCACTCATTTGATCAGGCGCTCATTGAGGATTAGGATTTCAGCGCTTCAGCGATGGTTAGTTTCGACATCCGCAGGGCGGGCGCAACCCCGGAAAGAAGCCCGAAAATCAGGCAGACCAGGATGCTGACGGCAAAGACGTTGAAGTTGATCGTCAGGTCGGCGTAGGCAATCCATCCGCTGTGGTTGATCAACTGGATCACGATCAGGGTCAGCACCAGGGCGATGGCTCCGCCGATGAACGTGATGAAGATGTTTTCGACGATGAATTGCCACAACAGGGTCCGGATTGGAGCACCGAAGGCTTTTCGGATGCCGATTTCAGATGCCCGTTCCATAATCCGGCTGACATTGACGTTGACCAGATTGATCGCCGGAAGGCCCATCAGCATAAACATGATAAAAACCACGATGCCGAAGAAAATGGCTTTCAGGCTGGGGTTTTCACCAAAGGTTTTCACGAAGGAATCCAGATACGGTTCACAGCCTACCTCCAGGATGCCGTACTTAAAGCCGTCCTGCACGCCGGGGAGCGGGATTCGGCGGATGCCGCTTTGGAACTCGTCCTGAATGGCTTTGAGATCGGATGGGTCGCGGGCCAGTATCATGGCAACAAAGTTGCCCCGGTAGCCGGTATTCTGGTAGTTGCTTTTCGGAGCGGTATACGGAAAATAGACGTCGCCATAGGTAAAAAGCCGCGTAACGGGACTGCCCCGGACCACGCCAATAACCCGGTAGTGAACATTTTCGATCTCGATATCCTTCCCAACTGCTGGTTCGGTTGGATCGTCAAAGTATTGCCGTTTAAAGTCGTCGGTGATAACGACCACGTAATCGCCGTTGGCAATGTTCTGCTCGTTAAACGGTTTCCCTTCCAGAAACTCAAATTCGGTAACATCCCAGAAGTCCGCGTCGGTGTATTTCGTATTCAATTTGATTTTCCGGGAGCCCGAGTAGGCGTTGGACGTGCTGAAAAACGAGCAGATGGTCACTTTTTCCGGCGTTTTCAGGGATTTGGCAAAGTCAGTCAGGAATTTAAAACTCATGGGGCCCATTTGCCGGGAAGTCCGGCCCGAATCGGTCATCATCATTTGCTGGATGTAAAGCGTGCGATCCCGCTTGGTTTCGGGGTAGTGGGTTCCGAACAGGTGGTCCAGAAACGACGTCAGCACCATCAACACCGTCAGGGTCAGGCTGATGCCGAAGAGCGTAATGAAGGTGTAAAACGGATGCCGCAGGAGCACCTTCCAGGCAATTTTTATGTAATTAGCTAGCATGTTAATTCCGAGTGAGTGAATGACAGGATAAGCGTTACTCTTTTACTCGATCATTCAAATTTTATAAAACCTGTGTTCCGTCGAAAAGCCGGATGAGCCGGTGGGTGCGTTTGGCCATGCTTTCGTCGTGGGTAACCATCACGATGGTAGCGCCTTCGTTGTTAAGCCCCTGCAGGATGTTCATGATTTCGTTGCCCATCGCGCTATCGAGGTTCCCGGTCGGTTCGTCGGCCAGGATGATTTCGGGATTGCCAACGATGGCCCGGGCGATGGCGACGCGCTGTTTCTGACCGCCCGACAATTGCTTTGGAAAGTGCTTGATGCGGTTGCTCAGGCCCACTTTTTCCAGGGCTTCCTTGGCGTACGTCTGGCGCGGTTTGCCGTTGGTTGCCCGGTACAGCAGCGGTATTTCCACGTTATCGACCACCGATAAGTCGTTGATCAGGTGAAAGCTCTGGAAAATAAAACCGATTTTCTGGTTGCGCAGGTGGGCCAGTTCCTTGTCGCGGTACGAAGCCACCCGCTGCCCGTCCAGTTCCACGGTTCCCTTCGATGGTTCGTCCAGCAGGCCCATAATGTTGAGCAGGGTAGACTTTCCGCAGCCCGATGGCCCCATGATGGAGACGAATTCGCCCTTGCGGATGGACAGGTTGACGTTGTTCAGCGCCAGCGTTTCAATGCTGCTGGTGCGGTACACTTTTTCGATGTTTGTGAGGTTGATCATCGTATTTGTCGGCTATTTTATCTTTTCGTTTCGTTCAAAATCGTACAGCGTCAGCAGGCGGATGGTGTAGAAAGCCGTCCAGTAATCCCGCAGCGCCAGAATGGCGTCGCGCCGGGCGCGGTCCTTTTCCTGCATCGCAATACCGAGGTCTGTTACGCTCAGGTCGCTCAGGATAAACCGGTTCTGGGCAATCTGATACCGTTCCTGTCCGATGCGGTCGGCCTCGGCGGTCAGCTTCACCTGTTGCTGCAACATCTGGAGCAGCGTCACCTGCGTGTAAATGGCCTGCTCAAACGTCAGCTTGTCCTGCTCAACCGACTGGGTGGCTAGTTGCTGGTTGGCCTTCGCGGTTTCGGTCCGGGCCTGGGCGCGCCCCCAGGTCATGATGGGCAGCACAAACTGGATCTCGAAGTACTCCCGATCCTGCGGACGGATGTACACATCACCCAGATGAGCGCCCCGGTTCGAGAGGCCAAACGATGCATTCAGCGTCGCATTCAGGCCGTTGTCTTTACGGGCTTTGTCGACATCGCGCTGCGCTTCCAGAATTTTGCGCCGGAACGCAATGGCGTCCGACCGGTTGCTAAACGCTTCCTGGAGAGCCTTTTTGACATCAATGGTCAGTTCCACGATCTGGGTCGGCACGGCCAGTTCGAGCGTCTGTTCATTGCGGTATCCCATGTAGGACCGCAGCCGCAGGGAAGCAATTTCGGCATTTTGCCGGGCCGACGCGTAATCTTTCTGGGCCGTCAGCACGCTGAGTTGCAGTTGCAGCAGGTCGTTTTGCGAAATCTTGCCCAGTTCCAGCTTGTGCCGCGCAATCTTGTAGAGTGTGTCGGTGTTGTTCAGGTTTTTTTCGGCAATTTGCAGGTTCACCTGGGCCACCAGCAGCTCGAAGTATAAACCCGTAGCATCAACGGTTACCTGTTCCATCGCTTCGATGAACTGCTGGTTACTTTCGTCAAATTTCAGCGGTTCAATCTTACGGTCCCACTTCATGGCGTTGAACTGAAACAGGGGTTGCCGCACCCCGACGGCAAACGGAATCCCGTTATAGAGCCGGTTGTTGCGCTGAAAATCATCGAACCGCTGGAGCTGTTTCTGCACGAAAACCGACCCGCCCGTCAGCGCAATGTTTTGGCTCAGTGCCAGATTCAGCACGGAGTTGTTGTTGGAAATCGGCTGAAAGCTGATGGTGCCGTCCGGCTGCGTAACTTCGGTAAATGACCGCTCAAAGCTGGGCAGATAGCCGTCCAGACTCAGTTGAGGCCGGAAGCCAGCCAAAAACGTGCGGTATTGCCAGTAGTTGGTTTGCTTCTGCGTGGCCGCCTGTTTAGCCGCAATTGACTGGGCCTTTGCCATCTGCACCACGTCTTCCAGCGTCACGTGCTGCGGTTGGGCAACGGCGGGAAGTGGTTTGAGCAGGAAATGGGATAGCAAACCAATCAGCAGGAGTAGCTTTTCAGTCTTCATGGTTGATTGGATCTCAGTTCCTGAGTGCTGTTGTTGATGGTAATTTCCTGCAAGTGCTCGTATTCGCTCAGGTCGGTAATGATCACTTTTTCGCCCGGCTCGATGCCTTTCTTTATTTCGACAAAATCGAAGTTCGATAGGCCCGTTTCCACCTCCCGGCGCTCCGCCACTCCCTGCTTGGTCTGTACGTAGATAACCTGCCGCTTTTTGCCTTTGAAGGCCGGACCGTTGGCTACCCGCACGGCTTTGCCCGTACGGTTTGTCACCACAAACACCTCCACTTTCATGTTGGGCCGCAGCGATGAGTGCCGGTTGTCGTCGAGCTGCACAACGAACTGTACCACTCCGTTTTTCACCGACGGTTTTACCTGCGTAATGGTGCCGCGCAGGTTGCTTTCGTTGACTTTCACGATTACCGGCAACCCCGTTTTTACCTGATCGGCGTACACATCCGAACACGAGCCCTCAACCCGGAAGCTGCCCAGATCGGCCAGTTTGACCAGCATTTCGCCTTCATTGACCGCCGATCCAATGTTTTCGTTAACCCAGGTCAGCACTCCGGGCCGGTCGGCGATGATGTTGGCCTGGGTCAGTTTGTGATCCAGTTCTTTCAGGTTTTTTTCCTCAATCTGCGCCTGTAAGGTGGTTTCCTTCAGGCTGGCGCTCATCGACTGGCGGTTGTAGGTGAGGTCATTTTCGAGCTTTTTCTTTTCGAGTTCGGCAATGTGAAGGTTGTTTTCGGCGCGGGTCACGTCTTCCTGCGTCCGACCGCCTACTTTCTGCAATCGCCGGGTATCTTCCAGTTCGGCTTTCAGCCGGTTGATGTTGAGCGACTTGATCTGATCGTCGGCTTCGGCGTCGAACAGGTTTTTGTTTAGCTTCATTCGCAACTGTTCAATGCTGTTGCGTTTAAGTGCCAACTGATCCTGCATTTTTTCGTAGTCGATGAGGGTCAGCGATTTGTCGAGGTCAAGAATGGCCTGGCCGGGGCGGACCTGCGTACCGGGCGTAAGCAAAACCCGCCGGATGCTGGCGCGAATGGGACTGGTAATAATCTGTTCGTAGGCCGGAATGACTTCCCCCGTGGCGTTGAGGGCGTTTTCGACGGGACCAACCTCCGCCGTTGCCGTCCGGATGCGGTCGGCTTCGACGGAGGTTTTTAATACATTCCGAAAGAGGAAGATCGCGATGGCTGCCCCTAACAGTCCTACCAGTGCGATGGTGTAGGTTTTGGTGCGGCTTCGTCTAACGATTTCGGGAGCGAGTTCTCTGTCCATTAGCTTGTTGTTCTGTACCAATGGAGTTTCAAACGCCATGCCAGTAGTTAATAGTCAGTAAGACAGAGTGTTACATGTAAGGGCAAAAGGTGAATGTGTGCGGTTTCGCACGGGTTGTGCGGGTTTGCACCACAAAACGAAAGCCCCGTACCGGCGGGGCTTTCGTTTACAATCTATACCGTCTTTTTTTACTTTTTCTCCGCCAACTGCACGGTTTTAACATCCACGGTAATCTCTTTCAGCCGCTTGGCGACGTTTTCCGGCATGGATTCCTGGTAGCGTCCGCCGAGGTGTTTGGCCAGGAATTTTTCGGCGGCTGCCAGCATGGCCATGTTGTTAACGGGTCGCTGGAAGCCGTGGCCTTCGTCGGGAGCGCAGATGTATTCGACCGGGTAGTTCCGCTCGCGCAGGGCAATGACAATCTGATCGGATTCGGCTTTGTTGACGCGGGGATCATTGGCGCCCTGTACCACCATCAGGGGCGTTTTGATCTTATCCGCCGAATTCAGCGGGGATTGTTTCATTAGTTGGGCCTTGCCTTCGGGCGTATTCGGGTCGCCCATCCGTTCGTGGAACGTTTTCCGGACGGAGGCCCAGTAAGGGGGAATGGTGTTTAGCAAGGTAATCAGGTTGGACGGCGCCACGATTGCCACACCGGCTGCGTACACATCGGGCGTAAAAGCAACGCCGGCCAGCGTGGCGTAACCGCCGTACGAACCGCCCATGATTCCGACTCGTTTCGGGTCGGCAATCCCCTGCTCAACCAGGTATTTCACCCCCCACGTGATGTCATCCTGCATTTTCTGCCCCCACTCCTTGTTGCCCGCGTTCAGGAATTGTTTGCCGTAGCCGGTTGAAGCCCGGAAATTCATCGACAACACGGCGTACCCGCGATTGGCCAGAAACTGGTGGTAAGAGTTATAACCCCAGTAATCCCGACCCCAGGGACCGCCGTGGGGTACCACAACCAACGGCAGTTTCTCCGGGTCCATTCCTTTGGGCAAGGTCAGATACGCCGGAATCTCCAGACCATCGGACGACCGGTAACGAATGGGTTTCATGAGCGACAGGGAACTGATGGGCAGCTTCGGCCGGGGCCGGTACTGGAAGGTCAGCTCCTTGGTTTTACGGTCAAACAAAAAGGTGGCTCCCGGGTCGGTGTCGCTCGTGGCGGATAGCAGCCAGAACCGCTCGTCGGCTGTTGAAGAACCAAAGTAAACATCTATGCCGGGCAGCTTCTGATCGATGACTTCCTTGTAATCTTTTTCAAACGACTTGTCTTTCCAGTACCGGCGCATCCGTTCATCCTCGTAGGTCGTGTAAATCGGTTCGTGCGTGACGTCCGAAAGGGAAAGTCCGCCGAAATCAACCCGCTTGAGCGGATCTTCTTCCACAAAGCGTTCCTTCATGGTCACGGGGTCCAGCAGGAGGAGTTGTTGCAGATTGCGGTTTCCCTTGTCGGTGGCCAGGTAAATCTTCTTGTTGTCTTTGGTGAAGGCGATTGGATAGCTGGTTTCCGTTGTGGCCGAGCTGTAAATTTTGGTCAGGCCAGTTTCATCCACCCGCAGAATCTCGTTGCTTCCATCTTCGGCCGTGCGGGTGGCTAGCCGGGGCTTATCCGCCCAATCGAAAACCCAGCCCGTAATTTGGTCGGTGTTTTTGCGTAGAAGTTCTTTCTCGCCGGTGGCAATGTTGAGTTTATAGAGGTCGTGCCAGGCTTTTTCGCGGTCGTTCAGGCCCACGTACAAAATGTTGGGGTCGGTTTTCGGAACGTTGTAAATGTACACCCGGACGCCCTTCAGATTGGTCAGGTCGCGGGCTGTCGGCACATCCTGACCGGCTTTCAGCGATTCCGCGGGATTGACGGCGTAAACGTTGAAGTTTTCATCGCCCCCCTTATCCTGCGAAAAAAGAAGGTATTTGCCGTCCCGCGACCAAAAATAGCCGCGGATGGGGCGCGTCGTATCGGCCGTCATCGGTTTGGCGGCTTCAAACGGTTCTTCCCGCTTTTTCACCCAGATGTTACGGGTTCCTTTGTAGGGTTTGATAAAAGACATATACGTCCCGTCGGGCGAAAGCTGGGCTCCCGTAATTTCCGGATCGCCAAAAAAGAGTTGCCGGTCAATGACCGCGGGCATCTGCGCCACGGCTGACGAGAAAACGGCAAAAAAGATGACGAGGAAGGATAGCTTTTTCATAGAAATGTAGCTGTTTAACGACGAGTAAGTTACGGAAAAAATACAAAAAACCACGGCAGGGTCTAGCCGTGGTTTTGTACGTCAAACGTATTTGAAATTAAGCCTTTGTAGCCTGAATCGGCATACCCGGCATAAAGGCCGTAATGTCTGTGCCTAGACCCTGCGCGATGGCGAGCCCCAACTGGATGTTTGCCCGGAAGAAGTGGCACAACTGCCGGTTGATGATCTCGTCTTTCTTCGGCCCTTCAATGCCTTTCATGCTGGCTACGATGTTGTGTACCAGGTTCACCCGGTCCGTATCGTTCAGCGCCTTCGTGTAGAACCAGCCCGGCTGCGTGTAGTGATCGTCTTCACCCGGCGCGTTGCGGTCGTACCAGTCGGCCAGCGTCGATTCCAGCGTCAGGCCAGGTTCTTTGTAGGAAGAATCGGCCACGATGTTGTCGAACGAATTCGGCCAGTAGTTGGGTGAACTGCCGCCGTTGCCGTCTACGCGCATGGCACCGTCGCGTTGGTAATTGTTAACCGCAAATGGGCAGCGGTTGACCGGAATCTGCTCGTAGTTGGCTCCCAGCCGGTAGCGGTGGGCGTCGGGGTAGGAGAGCAGCCGTCCCTGCAGCATTTTGTCGGGCGAGTAGCCAATGCCGTCGACGATGTGGGCCGGGGCAAATGCCGCCTGTTCTACCTGGGCAAAGTAGTTGTTCGGCACTTCGTTCAGTTCGAGTACGCCAACGTCAACCAGCGGGTAGTCGGCATGGGGCCAGATTTTGGTCAGGTCGAACGGGTTGAAGCGGAACTCGCGGGCCTGTTGTTCGGTCATCACCTGAATTTTCAGTGCCCAACGGGGGAAATCGCCCCGGTCGATGGCTTCCACCAGATCGCGCTGGGCGTGGTCGGGGTCTTTGCCGCGCATGTCACCGGCCTCTTCGTTGGTGAAGTTTTTGATGCCCTGCTGCGTCTTGAAGTGGAATTTAACGTAAACCCGCTCGTTTTCCGCGTTGATCAGGCTGAACGTATGGCTGCCGTAGCCGTTCAAATGCCGGTATCCAAACGGTGTTCCACGGTCGCTCATCAGAAACAGGACCTGGTGCAGACTTTCGGGGTTCAACGACCAGAAATCCCAGATCATCGTGGCCGATTTGCAGTTTGTGCGCGGATCGCGCTTCTGCGTGTGAATGAAATCGCTGAACTTTTTGGGGTCTTTGACAAAGAAAATAGGCGTGTTGTTCCCAACCAGATCCCAGTTACCGTCTTCGGTGTAGAACTTCACGGCAAACCCGCGCGGATCGCGTTCGGTATCCGCCGAACCTTTTTCTCCGCCAACGGTCGAAAACCGGAGCAGGACCTGGCATTGGTTACCAACTTTACTGAACAGTTTCGCTTTGGTATATTTTGTAATATCGTGTGTAATGGTAAACGTTCCGAAAGCACCGGAGCCTTTCGCGTGAACAACCCGCTCCGGGATTCGCTCGCGGTTAAAGTGCGCCATTTTTTCGTGCAGAATGTAGTCCTGCAACAACAGCGGACCCCGCGGACCAGCCGATTGGGTATTTTCGTTTTCGAAGTAAGGGCGACCGGAAGCAGTGGTCAACTTTCTTGTTTCGTTGCTCATGATGTGAGTCGTTTTAAATTGGCGCTGCAAGGTAGAGAGAAGGTAATTATAGAAAAAATCAATTGTTTTTATGGATTATAGAAGGAGTCTATCTATCGGATATCGATAATATCTATATGAATTGAAAATTTTATAAATTAAGAGCACGTAGAATCCGCGTAACTCCTTAAGCGAAACGCGTTTACTCTACGTAAAGCCAGTGAACCTGATGAGTACAATTCAGCGCGTAAACCCGGACGGTATGATGAGCAGTCCGGGTTTTTCGCTGGCCATCGTTGCAGAAGGCAGCGGAAAACCGTTGACATCGGCGGGCAGAACGCCGTCAACGAGTAAAACGGGGTAATCGGGAAAGGCGACTTAGCGGCTCAAACCGAGCCGGTTCTGAAGAACATTCAAACGATTTTGGAGATTTGCGGGGCCACGTTTGGTCAGGTGGTAAAAATGACCATCTATCTGGTCCAGGGGCAGATCCGCGGGTGGGCTTTGGGCTACCCCAAAATTTAGACCCAAGCAGTCAGCCATCGCAGTGGTTTAACGGCCCGGTTTCATCAACCACCCGGTGTTGGCCGGGTGGTTGATGAGTGTATCTTTTTCAAGCGGAATAGCCGCGACCGGCAACGTCCGAGACCGTTTCCCCCGAAAGTTCTTCCACAAACTGATCGTGGGTCATGGGTTTGGAAAACATCGGAAAGTTCTTGGCGCAGGCAAACTGCTGTTCCTCTTCGCTCAGCGTAGCCGTGCAATCGGTCAGTGTAATGACCTCGAAGCCTTTTTCGTAGCCCGAGCGCATGGTCGATTCCACGCAGCAGTTGGTCAAAAAACCGCCCAGGGCGATAGTTTCGATGCCTTTACTGCGGAGAATAAAGTCGAGGTTGGTGCTGGCGAAGGCATCCAGACCGCGTTTCCCCTCAAGCACAATGTCGCCCGACTCCGGTTTCAGGTCGTCAATAATCTCGACGCCCCAGGTGCCTTTCCGAAACGACTGGCTGTCGACAACGCCTTTCAGAATACCGTACGGATGCGCCGTAATTTCGTAGTAACCGTCGTGAAAGCTGATCGGCGAATGAATAATGGTGGCTCCGGCTTCGCGGGCTTTTTTTACCACATCCCTGGTGTTTTCCAGCATGTTCGTGGAGTCCATTACTCCCTTGACGGCGTTGTGCAGCGTGCCGCCCTCGGAGGTGAAGTCGTTCTGGTACTCGATCAGGACCAGGGCCGTTTTGGTTGGGTTCATACCTGAAATTTGTTGTTAGAAGGTGAGCGTTAAAGCTAGGCAAATTCGCTCGGATAGAAAAGCAATACCGTTTGACCGGTCGGCCTGGTGCGTTTGTCGGAGAAACCGGCGGGTTGCAGTCGCCGGTGCGATCACTCGAGCGCCTGATACACCGCAATGCGAAACTTCCGGCGGAATTCAGCGGAGTGAACGTAGGGTTGCACATTTGTGAAAATCAGCAGAACCAGGTTCTCCTGCGGGTCGATGGTGTATTCCGAGCAGTACATGCCGCCCCATGAAAAGGAGCCCGGACTGACTTCGTTGCCGTAACTGCTTTCTTCGGTGACGATCTGAAAACCAAGGCCGAATTTGTCTTTGTACGAGCTCGTAGTTGCGTCGCCGATCTGATTTCTAAGCATCATGTCCACGATTTTCCGACCCAGAATCCGTTTGTTGTTGAATGTGCCGCCGTTGAGCATCATCTGGCAGAACTTGGCGTAATCTTCCACGGTGCTGACCAGCCCGGCGCCGCCCGAGAAATAGGTTTTGGCGCCTTCCACCGTAAACTGGCGGTAAGCGTTGTTCTCGTGGAGCGTCAACGGCTTTTCGGCGCTGCTTTTGGAATACAGCTCCACCAGTCGGCTGGCTTTGTTGGCCGGCAGGTAAAAGTAAGTGTCGTTCATGCCGATGGGGTCGAGGACGCGCTCGCGAAGGGCCACATCCAACGGTTTGCCGGCCAGAATTTCGACCAGTCGGCCGATGATATCCGTATTCAGGCCGTACACAAATGCTTCGCCGGGGTCTTTGGTCAGCGGACGGGCGGCAATCCGGTTGACGACATCTTCCAGTTTGTCGGGTTGCAGCGAATTGAAAAACGGTACCTTAAATTCCGGGCGCTGGTCGAGCGGGTGTTCGTAGGGAATCCCGGCATTGTGGCTCAGCAGGTGCCGAATGGTAACATCGCGTTTGGCCGGACGGGTTTCGTAAGTGCCTTTCTCTTTGTCGACGCTGACGAGCACTTTCGGGTTTTTGAACGCCGGAATGTACTTGGAAATCGGATCGTCGAGCAAAAACTTTTCTTCTTCGTACAGCGTCATGAGCGCCACCGACACCACGGCTTTCGATTGGGAGGCAATGCGGTAGATGTCGTCGCGTTTGAGCGGAGTTTTCTTTTCCAGGTTGCTGTAACCAAACGCTTTGTAATGAACGATTTTCCCGTTGCGGGCTACGAACGTCACGGCGTTGGGGGCCATTCCCTGGTCGACAAAACGTTGGAGATACTCATCCAGCCGCTTTAGCCGCTCGGCCGAAAACCCGGCTTCGGCGGGCGATTTGGCGGTAATAAAGGTTTGAGCGGGCTGGGCGGAAAGCGTAAACGGAAGGGCAAAGAAGACGGAATAAACGAGCGCGCGTAATCGTTTTTTCATTGCAACAAGCTTGAAGGGTTCAGGAAAAAAGGATCCGCGAACCACTGGTTCGCGGGTTCGTTAGAGCTGGGCCAGCAGATACAAAACCGCCATCCGAACGGCCACCCCATTCTCGACCTGGTCGAGAATGATGGAATGATGCGAATCGGCCGCGTCGGAGGTCAGCTCGACGCCCCGGTTGATCGGACCCGGGTGCATCAACACGATGGGCCGGTCCAGTTCGTCCAGCATTTTTTTGGTAATCCCGTAATAGAGCGAATATTCCCGCAGCGACGGGAAATACTTGATCTGCTGCCGCTCCAGTTGAATCCGCAGCACGTTGGCCACATCACACCAGTTGAGGGCTTCGCGCACATTGTGACTGACTTTAACGCCCAGTTCGTTGATATGCTTGGGAATCAGCGTTGTGGGGCCGCAAACCATGACTTCGGCGCCTTGTTTTTGCAGGCAGAAAATATTTGACAGGGCCACGCGCGAGTGCAGAATATCGCCAATGATGGCCACGCGTTTGCCCGCTACTGCACCCAGTTTATCTTGAATGGAAAACGAATCCAGCAGGGCCTGCGTGGGGTGTTCGTGGGTGCCGTCGCCCGCGTTGACGACGTTGGCCCTAATGCGGTCCGAAAGGTAATGCGGAGCCCCGGGGCTGGCGTGGCGCATGACGATCATGTCGACCTTCATTGCCAGAATGTTGTTGACGGTGTCCAGCAGGGTTTCGCCCTTTTTCACGGAACTGCCCGAAGCCGAGAAGTTGACCACATCGGCCGATAGCCGTTTTTCGGCCAGCTCAAACGAAAGCCGGGTGCGGGTCGAATTTTCGAAAAAAACGTTGGCAATGGTAATGTCGCGCAGCGACGGTACTTTTTTGATCGGTCGGTTAATGACGTCTTTGAACTCGCGAGCCGTTTCCAGAATTAATTGAATGTCGTTCTCGGTCAGGTTCTTAATGCCCAGCAGGTGTCGGACGCTGAGTTGTTGCATGGCGCGAATGAGGAGGAAAAGTTTGGCAAAGATAGCTTTCGCTTTGCCGGATTTCAAATGCTGACGGAACTCTGTTCGGATTCCGAATGGCTTTTTGAACCGGCAGCGCGTCAACCGTTCACACAAAACTCGTCCATAAACATCAAGTTAACTCCCGGAAATTGCGGATGGTATTTGCTAACTTCTTTATTTTTAGCAGGCTATCCATTAACCGTTGTAGGCGATGCTGCAAGACCTGTTCCATTTTTTAGGGCGTCTGTATAGTCGGCTTGTTTCCGTAATTTTAATTGCCCTGTTGGCGGGGGCCACGTGGTTGTTGGCGTATTTCTACCAGGAAGAGAAACTGCAGAATCTTTTTTTGAAGGAAGGCCAGTTTGTCCAAGTGCAGGTTGCGGACGTTGATCTGGCGCAGCGTTCCTGGCGGGATGCGTTCAGCAACACCAGTTACATTACGTTCCCGTATCAACAGAAAACCTACCAAACCCGCTACGTGATGGACTCTGTCTGGGTCGGTGCCGGAGACCGGGTTCAGCTTCTTTACCATCCGGGTCGGGACGCATTCCGCCAGCCGCACGGCGAACGAAAGCCCGACCGAACGGTGTCGCGGCTGGTTCGGTGGAGTTTGGTAAATGATTTTAGCACGGAGTATAAACTGCTGGGCGGGGTTCTGGTGCTGGCCACCTTCCTGTTTTTTTTGGCGAGCGGGCTGGTGGTTTCCCTGTTTCCCGGCCTGACCTTCCTGCGGACCATCGCCCGGCTGGTGCTGGTGGTCGTGCTGGGCGCCGTGGCCGTGTTTTTTACCTACGATGCAATCGCCTATCACCGGTATTACCAGCGCATTAAAACAAATGGCCGCCCGCTGGAGGTTACGGTTCTGGAAACAGACCGCCAGCGGATTGGCCGAAGCAATCGCCGTTCCGTATTGAAGAGTTACCGGTACAATGCAACCTGTCGTTTTGAAAAAGGCAAACGAACCATCCCGATTACCGAAGACGAATACGAAACCCTGAAGCCCAACGATCGGCTGACGGTGTTGTACGACGAGTCGCTGGACGATTCCATGTCGGCCAGGTATTCCGGCAATAAATTGGACTACGTTGCTCCGGTGTTTTTCTGGATCCTGTTCCTGGTTTTTCTCTGGAACTTGTTTTTCAAACCGCAGAAACGGCTTGCGTAGCGAGAACCGCACGGTTTTCCCTTTTCTGTCTCCACGGTGCTCCATCCGAAAGACGGAAAATAAAAAAGCCAAAACCTGTTCAGTAACGGATTTTGGCTTTTCCAGTGACGGTATTCGGTTGATTACTGAACCTTCCCGGAGTTCAGGATGGTTGGTTTTCGCCGGAAGCTGCTGACCAGCAGGTAGACACCTGCCAGTACCGCCGGAATGCTCAGAATCTGTCCCATGTTCAGCGCGAGCGAATTTTCAAACTCCACCTGGTTTTCCTTCAGGAATTCATAGAAAAACCGCAGACCGAAGACGCCAATCAGGAAGATGCCAAGCAGGCTGCCGCGTGGTGTGTTCTCCCGGTAACGGCTCCAGAACCAGAACAAAAACAGGCAGATCACCAGGCACGACAGGGCTTCGTACAACTGCGCCGGATGACGGGGAATCTGTAGGTACTCTGTGTTGTTAACAAAAACGAAGGCCCAGGGAACATCCGTTGGACGGCCCACGATTTCGGAGTTCATCAGATTGCCCAGTCGAATGAAACAGCCGCCCAGCGCAACGGCAATGACGATGCGGTCGGTAATCCAGAGAAACGTCTGGTTCGTGGCAACACTGGATTTCCGGCGGGAATAAAGCCATAAACCGGTTAGAATACCGACCGTGGCCCCGTGGCTGGCCAGCCCGCGGTAGGGCGGCAGGATTACCTCCAGTGGGTTTCTGAACAGAACTTCGGGTTCGTAAAAAAGGAAATGCCCGATTCGTGCTCCCAGTACGGTCGCAACGACCATGTAGATGGTCAGGGCGTCGATGTCGCTGACGGGTTTTCCTTCGCGTTTGAAAATGTAAAGCATGATTTGCTGGCCCAGCAGAAAGCCGAGTGCGAACAGCAGACCATACCAGCGAACGGAAAAGGAACCGATGGAAAATAATTCGGGATTAACATCCCAGATGATGTAGGAGAGCATCCGATTTAGTGACGTGTTAAAGAATAGACCCGCATTGGCGGCTCAGGGTTTGAATTCGACCAAACGAACCGACTGCCTACCATCCGGGCCGGCACGGAAAGCAAAGATAGAAAAGATTTAACGAAGGAGTGGTTACCGCTTATGAAAACCGTCTTGATAGGATTTGTCCGGTTGTACCAGGGAGCAATTTCGCCCTACCTGCCCAACGCGTGCCGGTACACACCGACCTGTTCGCAGTACATGATTGAAGCGATTCAGAAATACGGGCCGGTGGAGGGCGGCAAGTTGGGCTTGAAGCGAATTTCCCGCTGCCACCCGTGGGGCGGGAGCGGCTACGATCCCGTACCCTGACGGCGGCAACCGTTCCAGCAGGAGGCTGACAATTTGTCGGATCGATGCGCAAACCGCGGGGATTGCCTGATTCTTGTTGGGGCGTGCCTACCCGATCCGACGGGCATGAAACTGATGACTGATTGACAAACATGGAAATAACGGCAGATAACCGATTGAGAAGGTTAATTGTGGTGGGCGACCGGGTGCTGGTCAAACCCAAAAATCCGAGTGATCGCACGAACAGCGGGCTGTATTTACCGCCAACCGTCCACGAAAAAGAACAGGTGCAGAGCGGCTATGTCATCAAGGTAGGACCGGGGTACCCGATTCCGACCCCCGCGGAAGACGAGCCGTGGAAGGAGACCGAAGAAAAAGTAAAATACATGCCGTTGCAGGCGCAGGAGGGCGATCTGGCCATTTATCTGCAACGGAATGCGGTTGAACTTGAGTACGAGGGCGAAAAGTACCTCATTGTTCCCCAGTCGGCTATTCTGCTGCTGGAGCGTTCCGAAAACCTCTTCGAATAATCTGGGTTATAGAAAGAAGCGTAAGGGCTTGAGATTCGTATTCTTACACTTCTTTTTTAAACACTATGGGCACGGGCTGGTTGATGGGTATACTGATGAGTATAACCCTTTTTGGAGCAATGGAAAGTAACGGAACGCTAAAAAAATCGCTGAAAGCCATTCTGGAGGAAAAACAGGACCAACGTCGTGTGCTGGTCTTGTATGGCCGCGAGGATGCCCAGCACCTATTGATTGAACAGCAGGAAACCCTGCACGCCGAAAGAGATCAGTTGGCGGAACGCGATCTGGATGTGATTGTGCTGATAAGCTACGATCTGCCAGAACCCGACCGGCAGTTTCTCATGCAGCAACCGTTCGGACTGATTCCTTCTGAGAATTTTCAGGGCTGGCTGATCGGCAAAGACGGCGGGGTGAAGCACGTTTTCAAAAAGCCGATCGAAACCGCCGAGCTGTTTGGCCTCATTGACAGCATGCCGATGCGAAAACAAGAAGCTAAAAAGCAATAAGAAAAACCGGGGAACGCTCACGGACTGGAGCATTCCCCGGTCTTTTTATTTAAACGTTGCGGCCTCGGTGATGCCTTTCCAGGTGTCGGTCCGGAACGGAACTGCCGGCAACCCTTCTTTATTGTACAGATTGACTTCGCCGTTATCGTCTGCCCAGCCGTAGTGCACCGACACGGGCGTGGCCACCTCGTTGGCGTACACCACCACTTTATCGCCCTGAATCTCGGCTTTGGCCCAGTAAAATTTATGGTCGGCTCCGGCCACTTCAAAGCCTTTCAAATACCCGTATTTATCGGTTGTCTGTAACCCGCCCCCCACGTGGTCGAAGGTCAGCATGGCTTTGTTTCCGTTGATTTCCATGGACTTAAAAACCGGCCCGGAAGACACGCGGTCCAGCCCGTAAACGGTTTTTAGCGCGTTCACGGCCAGCCGTTTGCCCACATCCTGTTTATTTTTCGGGTGAATATCCCCGGCTTCACCAATGTCGGAGGTGACGGCCATACCGGTATTGGGCAGGGCGAGCGTCTGCGTCTGGGCTTCGCGGAGTTCGGCCCAGGTGCTGCCGTTGGCACTGTTGCCGTTGGCCGCGTTGAAACTGGCTAACTGAACAAACAGGAACGGAAAATCGCCCTGGCCCCAGCGTTTCCGCCAGTCGCTGATCATGAGCGGGAACGCCTTGCGGTATTGATACGCCCGGCCCGCGTTGGTTTCGCCCTGGTACCAGATGACGCCCTGCATGGCATAGGGAATCAACGGGTTAATCATGGAATTGTACAGAATGGTGCCCGTCAGGTTGGGGTTGGTCAGGGCGAATGTCCGGTTGTAATCGGCCACCCGAAACTTCCAGTCGCCGGCCAGCGAGAGGATTTTGCCGTTGCCCGTCATTTGAAACTGATTGTCTCTGGCCATGAAGCCGCCCCCGCCCCCGGTGTCTTCCACGCGAACCGCGATCACGTTGCGGCCCGGTTTCAGCGTTCCGGCGGGAATGGTGTAATGCCGTTCGGTGCTGTGCACCCCAGTTGAACCTACTTTGACGCCGTTGACGTAGGTTTCGTCGGCATCGTCAATCGGGCCCATACTCAGCTTCATTTCTTTTCCGGCCAAATCGTCAGGTACCGTAATGTCCCGCCGAAACCAGACAACGCCGTCGAAATTGGGGACGGCTTTCCGGTCGAACAGGTCGGGCAGGCGGAGGGTCTGCCAGTTGCTGTCGTTCAGATCGGCCGACGTCCACTGCTTGATTTCGGTTGCGGTGGGCAAGCCGCCCTGTAGTTTCGTAATCTGAGCCCGCAATTCCTCCATCCGCTGGTTGGTAATATCGTCGAGGCTTTTCGGCATAGCCGCCAGCGCGGGCTTGAATTCGTCGAAACTTTCCATGGCTTCCCGGCTCGTCCACGACTCCGACTGTGTGCCGCCCCAGGAGGTATTGAGCAGACCGATCGGTACATTCTGCAGTTCTTTCTGCAATTCCCGCGCGAAGAAATACCCCACTGCGGTGAAATTACCGGCATTTTCGGGGGTACAGGCTTGCCATTCACCGCCCAGAATATCGTCTTTGGGCGTTAAGCTCAGGTCGTGCGGCACTTTAAAATGGCGGATCAGTGGATAATTGGCCTGCTGGATTTCCTGGGCGGCATTGGCGGAGGAGTTGACCGACCACTCCATGTTCGACTGACCCGAGCAGACCCAGACTTCGCCCACCAGCACGTCGTCGAAGGTGACGGTATTTTTCTTGCCGCGCACCGTCATGGTGAACGGCCCGCCGGCTTCGAGCGGCTCCAGCCGAACCACCCATTTGCCCGACTTGTCTGATTTTACGGTTTTGGTCTGGTTGTTGAATTGGACAGTTACCTTTTCACCGGGGTCGGACCAGCCCCAGACCGGCACGGCTTTCCGGCGCTGCAAGACCATGTGGGAACCAAAAACTTTCGGTAAGCGGACATCCGCCCACGTCTGCACCGCCAGAAGCAGAAAGCCGACAGCGGCTGCGTAACGAGATTTGCGAAACATACGAACGGGTTTAGGAAAAATGAATTTGTCAAAAATGCTTGAACAGGCCGGAAAAATACAGATATTTAGCTGAAAGTGTAATCAACCCCATGAAGCTCGAAGATTTTCTGACCCTGCCGCTCAACCACCAACAGGAACAACTCTGGTTTCGCGGATCGGTGCTGGCTAATCGTTACGAGGATGCCTCTATTTTTCTGCTTTACGCCCTGGATTTATTTTACGTTGAGCTACAATACGACGCCGTAGGCAACAAGCTCCTTCGTCTGTCGGCTTTTACCTCCACCGAACCGCTGGCACCCTACCTGCCCCTGTTGCCCGACGATCTGCTGGCGAAGCGGGAGTGATTTTCCGTAAATTTAGATTTGCAATGTCTTTATGATAAGTCCAGTATGGAATTTATTATCGACAAGCCGAAAGTACGGCAGGGTTACAGCTATGTTCTCAAAACCTCTTGGTTACAGGACGCTGTAGCGGCTCGTAAATTAATTACCAGCATCCGTCTGGTTTATAGAAGTCCACATACAGAACAGACCGAATGGACGCTGGTCACAGGAGAATACTGGTTTCCTAATCAACGGGTCCATTACCCCCGCTTCTACATTGAAGTAGAAGCCGTGCCTGTTTCCCTGAAGCCGCAAATTCAGACGATGGTCCAAACTGCGGTCATTCCTCAGCTTATCGATTGGATGGATCAGCAGGAAAAGTTAGAGAATAATTCGACAGTTCTTAAGGAAAACTTCCGGGCCGTCTTTAAAGATGAATCCTTAGTAATCAGCTGATTTTCTTAATAAGTTTGAATGAATCAACTGATTAATATACGGGTAAACCAGCTTTAACTTCCTCACTCCGGCAAACCGTACGCCTTCCGAACGGCTTCGTAATCGCTGTAATCAATAGCCGCCCGACGGCCGTTGCTGACCGCGTTAGCCGTGACGACCACCACGCGGATGGCTTCGAAATATTCATTACCCGTCTGAAAGTTAACCGTTCGGCGCAGAAATATTCCGGCCAGTGTCTGGTTGTTGCCGGGAAATACAAAATGCGTATAGGCGTTTCCCTTCAGGGTTTCGCCCGGAATTGAAAACCAGAAAGAATCTTCTTCGCCGTTGCCCTTCGGCACCGACTGTTTCACGTAAACGTAGAACGCACTCTTTTCCACCACATCCCGGTTGATGGCCTGGGGCAGGGGCAGGAGCAAATCCGTTAATCCTTCGTGGCTGCGGCCTGAGAAATTGATTTGCTGCACGTTAGCCGTGCCGTCGGCGCCTTTTGCCCCCGGATCTCCTTTGTCTCCTTTCGGTCCGGCTGCTCCCGCTGGGCCTGTTGGCCCTGCTGGTCCCTGCGGCCCCGCCGGTCCTTCCAGGCTCTGACAGGCGCTCACCGCGACACAACCGACGACCAGAAACTTTGCCACTACGCGTAAATACGTCTTCATGCGGAATAAAATTTTAACGGAATAAAAGGGATGTACACTCATCATTTCGGCTACGAAACTACAAGATTCTAAACGATCATCGGCAGCTGGTGGCTAACCTTCTTCAAATTAGATGAAAGAGTTCTGACCCCAATCACAAAATTAGGAATGAATAGAATATGATAATACGGTGATTTGATTGACTTTATTTTGCAAACTTATAAGTAAGCACGCTGAAATTTTTGCTTTCATGAATTGAAAAAAGCGATGTTACTACCATAAATCATATTCTGAATTTATAAAGTACCGCTTAGAGAGTCATTAAGTAATGGCTCAATGCTGACTGAAACCGCCTATTAATCTCCATCAATAAGTAACAGTACCGATCATCTCTAACTCCCTTTTCTATGAAAAACCATCTACAGTCAGGTTGGCAAACCTTCTACAAGGGATTGCTCATGAGTATTTTAATGACCAGTTGTCTGGCGCTCACAGCCCAAAGCCAAACCGTATCGGGGCGCGTTACGGCGGGCGAATCCGGCGAGCCCCTGCCGGGCGTCAGTGTCGTCATCAAGGGCACTACGCAGGGTACCAACACCGATAATGCGGGCAAATACACACTCCGGCTGCCCAATGCCAATGCTACGCTGGTCATCAGCTTTATCGGGTATTTAAGCCAGGAAGTGGCCGTCAACGGGCGCTCGGCGGTGGACGTGAGGTTGGAAGTGGACACCAAATCGCTGGAAGAAGTGGTGGTGGTGGGGTACGGAACGCAGGAAAAGGTGAACCTGACCGGGGCCGTGGGAGTAGCCGACAGCAAACGGCTTCAGAATCGGCCGATTGCGTCGGTGGGGGAAGGCTTGCAGGGCGTGATTCCCAACCTGAACATCAATGTTCGGAACGGCGACCCGGCCCAGCCCATCACGTTCAACATCCGGGGTTATGAGTCGATCAACGGCGGGGCGCCCCTGATTCTGGTCGATAACGTTCCAATGGACTTGAACCGGGTTAATCCCAACGATATTGAGAGCATCAGCGTCCTGAAAGATGCCTCGGCTTCGGCGGTATACGGCGCCCGGGCGGCCTTCGGGGTGGTGCTGGTAACGACCAAAAGTGGGAAAAGCGGTAAGATCAACGTCTCGCTCAACACGCAGTTTTCGCTGGCCAAACCCATTTTCAACATGGATGTGGTGACGGACCCGTACCAGTTTGTGCTGGCCCGCAACCGGGCGAACGTCCGCAGCAGTGGAATACCGGCTTTTGACGATGATATGGTAGCTGGAACCAAAGCCTATTCCGAGAATCCGGCGACGGCTCCGCAATGGAAAGTCGTAAATGGGGTGCTCCGGTATTACGGTTATAACGACTACCAGAGCCGCATCATGACCGATTACGCCCCAACCAGTCAGCACGATCTTTCCATATCGGGCGGGACGGAAAAATCGCGGTACCTGGTTTCGCTCGGGTATTTCTCCAAAGATGGGTACCTGCGCTACAACAACGAGAAATTCAAGCGGTACAACATCATGATGAAAGCCGATTTCCAGATCAACAAGTGGCTGAGTCTGGACGAAAAGGTGATTTTTAATTCGCAGAACAGCGACAAACCGCACTTTTATAACTGGGATGTTAACATCAACTCCCTGGCGCGGGTCAGCCCGATCATGCCGGTGCAGTTTCCCGACCTCGACTATTACGTCACCCCGGGCGACCGCGAAAAATACGCGCCCTACATTGGCAAATATTTCGGCGGCACCAACTTCTTTCCGTACCTGATGGACGGTGGCCGGACAACCTACACCAACAACGACATCTGGCTGACGCAGGGTGTGACCCTGACCCCGTTGAAAGGCCTGAAAATCCGCTCCGATTTTTCGTATAATATCTTCAACCGGATGTATCAGGACGTCCAGAGCAAGATAGACATTGTGGATGCGAATCTGCTGGCGGCCAATATCGTCAGCAACGGTTTTAGTGGCGATGACTGGATTCGGAACGAAAACAACTACAACCAGTATTACGTTTTCAACGCCTTTGCCGAATACAACGTCCCTCTGCCGACGAATCATAACCTGACCGCCATGATTGGCTTCAATCAGGAGCGGGGGCAATACCGGTATGCTGGGGCGCAGGCCCGGGCACTCATTACGCCCCAGGTGACCGATATCAACGCCACGACAGGTACGCAGCAGACCTTCGGAAGCAAGGCGCACGTGGCGCTGCGGGGTGCTTTTTATCGACTGAACTACAACTACAAAGAGCGCTACCTTATTGAATTCAACGGACGGTACGATGGAACGTCGCGGTTTCCGAAGGAGAGCCGGTTTGGTTTCTTCCCCTCGGTATCGGCGGGCTGGCGGATCAGCAACGAAAAATTTATGGCCGGAACCGGCTCCTGGCTCGACAACCTGAAACTGCGGGCGTCGTACGGAACGCTGGGCAACCAGATTCTGCTGGACGGCAACCGCAACCAGATTTACTACCCGTATGTGGCCACGATGGGTACGGGGCAGTCGCCGTACATGTTTACAAACGCCCTGATCCCCTTCGTTTCGGCGGCCGGTCTGGTAAGTCCGTCGCTGACCTGGGAAACGGTTATTTCCAAAAATATTGGTCTGGACGTAACGATGCTTCGGAACCGGCTGGACGCTTCGCTGGATGTGTTCACGCGTGATACAAAAAACATGTTGATGGATGTATCCTATCCGGCCATTCTGGGAACAACCGCCCCAAAAGAAAACGCGGCTGATCTGCGGACGAAAGGCTGGGAACTGTCGCTGACCTGGCGGGACAAATTCCGGCGCGACTGGAATTACGACCTGACCCTGGCGCTGTCGGACTGGACCGCCGAGATTACCCGCTTCAACAACCCGACTGGGGCGCTGCCCAACAACAGCAACATCTATTATGTAGGCCAGAAGCTGGGAGAAATCTGGGGGTTTGAAACGGCCGGTATTTTCCAGACCACGGACGAGGTCGCGCAGGCTCCCAAGCAAACCAATATCGGTGCCAACTGGCGGCCCGGCGACATCCGGTACACCGACCTGAACGGCGACGGCGTGATTAATTTCGGAAACAACACCCTGGCGAATCCGGGCGACCGCAAAGTGATCGGCAACAGCACCCCCCGGTATTCGTTCGGGATCAACGGCGGATTGGGCTACAAGAACTTGCGCTTAACGGTTTTCTTCCAGGGTATTGGAAAGAAAGACCACTGGCCCACGTCTGACAACTGGACCTGGTTTTTCCCCTTTAACGCGGGTCACGTCGAGAAATATTACATCACCGACACCTGGACCGAGGATAACCGGGATGCCTACTTCCCGGCGGCTCACATATCGACCAACGACAAGAAAAACCTCCAGGTACAGTCGCGGTATTTACAGAATGCGGCTTATATCCGTCTGAAAAACATTACGTTGAGCTACGACCTTCCCCAGAGGTTGCTTCAGAAAGTGGGCATCGGCAGAGCGCAGGTTTTCACCACCGGCATGAACCTGTGGGAGTTCACCAAAATGCGCAAACCGCTGGACCCCGAAACCATTCAGTCGGCGGCTATCGAATACCCCATGCAGCGCATTGCCACCCTGGGTCTTAATGTTTCTTTCTGATCTGACAACCTGAAAATGACCATGAAAAAATATAGAATTTTAGCTGGCTTCCTCTTCGCAACGGCTTTTCTGGTGAGTGGCTGTAACGACGAATTCCTTGAACGCTATCCGCTGGATCGCATCACCAACCAGACCTTCTGGAATACCGAGAACGACCTGCGGGTGTACAACAACAGCCTGTATGATCTGGCCCGTAACGACGATAACGTCCCCATTCTGCACGGCCACTACAACGGTTTTGAAAGCAACTGGGGCAGCGTTTGGTTTCAGGATGAGTTTGCCGATAACATGGCCCCCACCAACGCCCGCCATCTTTTCTTTCAGCAGGTACGCTCCGGAAAACATACCGTTCCGACGGACCCCCAGCAGTTTGGTTACAAAGGCTGGAATTTCGTCAGGGCAATCAACGTGGGACTGGCTAACTACGACAAGGCCAATGTGGCCCAGGCGATTAAAGACCGGTACATCGCCGAAGCGCGACTGTTCAGAGGGTGGTTCTACGCCGAAAAGGTGCAGAAGTTTGGCGATGTGCCGTTTGTGGACAAAGAACTGAACGTCGATTCGCCCGAACTCTACGCAGCCCGAACTCCGCGCGAAGAGGCCATGACAAAAGTGCTGGAAGACCTCAATTTTGCGGCTACCAAACTGCCCGACAGTTGGAACGACGGCAACGCGCCGGGCCGACTGAACCGCTGGTGTGCCTTGCTGGTCAAGTCACGGCTTTGCCTGTATGAAGGTACCTGGCGCAAATACCACGGTGGGACCAACGCCACTCTGTGGCTGGAGGAAGCCGCCAGTGCCGCCAAGGAACTGATGGACAAAGGACCCTACCGCCTATATAACACCGGCAATCCTAAGACGGATTATAACGCCTACCACCGCGTGCTTAACCTGGCCGGTAATCCGGAGGTGCTATACTGGCGGAAATACCAGTTGGGGGTTTTTACCAACCACGTTCAATCTTATTTCGAATACGCGGGTGGGGCCACAAAAAGTATGGTGGAAGATTACCTGTGCACCGACGGTTTGCCCATCTCGCTGTCTCCGCTCTACAAAGGCGACGCCAAAATTGAGGATGTGTTCGAAAACCGTGACCCCCGGTTACGCCAGACGGTTTTGCACCCGGAAGATGCCGCTTTTTACAAATACCACCTGGCCGACGGGCGGCCGTATCCGCGCATTCAGGGTATGGAAGGCGGCTATCTGTCGACAACGGGCTACCACATTATCAAGCATTACAACGCCGACGATATGATCGGGAAAGCGTTTGATACCGCCGAATCACCCGCCATTATTCTACGTTTTGGTGAAGCCTTGCTGAATTATGCCGAAGCGCAGGCCGAACTCGGAAAAATTACCCAGGCTGACCTCGATCTCAGTATCAACAAACTCCGCGACCGCGTGGCCATGCCGCACCTCACAATCGGTAAAGTTCCGGTCGATCCACGGTACACCGCCGACGGCGTTTCCCCACTCATCGCCGAGATCCGGCGCGAACGGCGCATTGAACTGTTCATGGAAGGCTTCCGGTACAACGACCTCAAACGCTGGAAACAAGGTAAAAAACTGCTGACGCCAACGCTGGGAATCCGGTGGGATGCGGCCGCCATCGCCCGGTATCCGAAAGCCAACGTGAAAACCGCCGTTGATCCCGCGTCCGGCAACACGTACATTGACGTGTATCAAGGCACCGACTGGGCAAGCCCGGTTTTCGATGAGAACAAGCACTATCTGTGGCCGATTCCGCTGAATACGCTGGCGCAAAACCCGGCCATCAAACAAAACCCCGGCTGGTAATCAGCGCTATCCTGTTGTAAAAACCCGTTCGGCCGCGCGAAAAAAACGGGGTCGAACGGGTTTTCGCTGAAGAAGAGAATGCGTTCATACCGCGTCTGCATACACCAGGTATTCAACCAGCAGGGCGCGGGAATGCGCTTCACAGGTCCAGTCCATCCGAACCAACCGGGATTGGGCCATGCGGTTGAGCAGCGGGTTTTGCGAAGCCGTCAGCATCCCGGCGATAAAAAAGGAGTACTCCTCGATTTCTTTTTCGGGAATGACCTGCACGTCGATGCGGGGCGGTTTTTCACTCAGTTGCAGCAGGGACGTGGAAACAATCACCCGATCCATCACGGACAACCCGTCGTCCAGCAGTTGATAGGCATCCCGGATGAGTTGCGATCGAATCGGCTCCAGCGGCTCAGGCCGGAAAGCCGCCAGCAGTCCGGCAATGTGGTACAGAATCAGGGGTGCCCGCGGGTACGAATGCGAACACCGAAACGGCTCCCGAATGTAGTGCCCTTTCTCAACCACCGACCGGATGAACGCAAAACTATCGCGATCGTGCTCGTTGAGTGGTAACTGATGGTGAAGAATGCAGAACAGCAGGTTGCAAAGCACACTGACATCAAATTCGACGGGCATGTTTTTGCCAAACCAGGTAGAGTAAGCCCGCAGATTGATGTATTCGGGAAAAGTGTCCTCCACCTGCCGGGTAGCGAGGTTGGCGTGCCCCGTCAGTTTGTGTTTAAACCAGCGCAAATCCTCGGGCGATGGGTGACTGGTCAGGTAGATCATGGCCGTGTCGTCGGCATCATCGGGAAGCCGGAAGTGCTCCATTCGGTTGAGAAACCGGCCGTTGGGAAAATGTCCGGACGGACGCCCGGCTTTCGGAGTGCGGTAAAAATTGTACGTCTTTAAACCGTCTTTGTTTTGAAAATCGGGATAGTGAGCTACGGCGTTCCGGATAATTTCGTCCACCGTTTTCTGCAAAGCGGGCGACAGCCGGTTCCGGATTTGTTGCAGCGCAAAAACCGTAATGGCGGTAAAAAAGATGTTGGTATCCGGGCGCCGGTACCCCAGCACCAGCGGATTCTTGCGGTAGGAGGGCAGCAGACCGGCCGGAAAATAAGCCGTATCTTCCGATTGAAGGGCCGCAATCCGCTGGAGTGACGTTTGAACAAAAGAGCGACTATCTGGCATAAGCGCCCAAAATACGGCATCAGCCGCCAATTTTGCCAACCCATGCCGCCAATCGCTGCTCATAAGTTCGAAGGTAGACCTTTGGGCGGCCTTTTTTCCTTTCATCCGCTAACTTCTTGCAACCACCCGGCCTTCTCCGTAGTTTCGTCTATACGAAATGATTTTCAAGACCATGACACCAGTTCGAAAACACACCATTTTACGCCGGGTAAAAGATATCACACTGAGCGCCACGCTGGGCCTCGCCCTGCTGAACGGCACGGCGGTGTTGCAGAGTTGCGGGAACTCAAACGATGCAAACACCGAACAAACCAATGATTCCGGATCGGCGGAACGGTTTGGGAAAGGGGTCCGGACGTACATTACCGAAACCAGTCCCGGTAATTTTAAAATCACGGATGAGGTGCAGGTCGATCCCAAGCAGGCCGGGGCCATCGTCAATTACGCCGACGGACACCGCGACACGCTGAGTGTGGAAGCCGCCCGCCGACTGGTTCAGTCTGACCCGTCGACCAGCCAGTATTTCAACAATCCGTCGGGATACCACCACGGCAGCGGTTTGTCCAATGTTCTGTTGTGGGGCAGCCTGGGGTATATGCTCGGCCGGTCGAATAACTCCGGCTTTGCCAACGAATACCAATACCGCTCGGGCGTTTACAACAACCCCCAGACCTTCCAGCGGGCCAATTCAATTGGCAGCAATGTCAACAGTTCGCGGATTAGCCGTCCTGCGGGCGGGCGGAGTGGTTTCTTCGGCGGGGGGCGTTCGCGGGGATTTTCGTCGTAAAGAAGAGATAAAAGACAAAAGGCTTCGTAGTTGGTTAACTATGCGATCTTTGTTCTTTGTCTCTGTTCTTTTCTCTATCCATAACCAACCTAAGCTATATGAAGCAAGCGTTTACGTACGGTGCGCTTCTGGCGTTAGCGCTTTTTTTCAACGCCTGTCAGAATAAGCAACAAGCATCGGAGGCCACATCACCGGCCGACACGACCGAAATTATAAACAACCAAACCGGTGCTGATAGTGAGGTGGCTGCCAGTGACTGGCTGAACAAACTGGTTGGCCCGCCAGAAGGTACGTTTCGGGGAATTAACCTGGGCGACGGCGTAGCGACAGTGAAAGCCAAAGAAAGCGCCGAGCCGTTCGAAGAGGATGCCAAGCACGTCGGTTACACCATTGAATACGAAAACCTGGAGTCGTTCGATGTTCAGTACTTCCTGGACAAGAGCAAAAAAGTGGAGCGGATTGAGGTGGATATCTACCTGAACAACCGGCAGTCGGTGGAAGATCACAAGAAGGAACTGGCGGCTTATTTCACCCGGCGGTTTGGCAGCCCAACGCAGCAGGGCTGGAACGTGGCAGGCAACCGGCAGGTCACGCTCACGGATGTGTCCAAGGGCAAAGACTTTGGCCTAAAACTGGTATTCGGCCCCAGCGCACGCGCGTAAGCCAGGACCTAAAAAATCGGGGCGCCAACGGTATCTGAAACCCGTTGGCGCCCCGGTTGTATAAGCGGTAACCTTAAATCTTGTGCATCCAGCCGAAGGTGTCTTCAACCTTGCCGGTGCGCAGATCGCTGAGGTAGTTATAGATGCGGGTAGCCAGCGAATCATCTGCCGCTACTTCCGGCAGCATGTAATCCTTGCCCTGGTAACCGATCAGCGAGTAGGGTGACACCACCACGGCGGTTCCGGCACCGAACGCTTCGGTCAGGTTGCCGTTTTCAATTCCGTCGATCACTTCCTGAATCGAAACTTTCCGTTCTTCCACGTCAATGCCCCAGCTCCGGACCACCTGAACGATGCTGTCACGGGTGACGCCTTTCAGAATCGAATCGGAGGTAGCCGGTGTTACCAGCTTACCGTTGATGACGAACATAATGTTCATCGTGCCCGATTCTTCAATGTATTTATGCTCGATGGCGTCGGTCCACATCAGCTGGTCGTAGCCTTCCTGTTGCGCCAGCAGCGTCGGATACATTGATCCGGCGTAGTTGCCCGCGCATTTGGCGTAACCAACCCCGCCCGGTGCCGAGCGGATGTATTCCGTCTCCACTTTCAGCTTCGGCGGTTTGGTGTAATACGCACCGACTGGACAGGTGAAAATGCAGAACCGGTACGTTTTCGACGGGGCTACACCCAGATACGTGTCCGTGCCAAACAGGAACGGCCGGATGTACAGCGAGCTGTCCGGGGTGCTGGGTACCCACTCCGCGTCGATCCGCATGAGGGCTTCCAGACCACCCATGAAAACTTCTTCCGGGATCGTGGCCATGCACATCCGCCTGGCCGATTCGTTCATCCGTTTCCAGTTTTCCAGCGGACGAAACAGCTGCACCTCACCCGTTTCTGTTTTATAGGCTTTCATGCCTTCAAAAATCGACTGCCCGTAGTGCAGAGACGACAGCGCCGGGCTGAACGTGAAATCGCTGAATGGCACCACCTGCAGGTTCTGCCATTGTCCGTCCACAAAATCGGCCACAAACATGTGGTCACAAAAATGCTTGCCAAACGGCAAGTTGTTGAAGTCGACCTCCGCAATCCGGGAGCGTTCTGCTTTCCTTAGCTCAATGCTTACTAAGTCGGTAGTCATAATGGTAGATGGCAAATCTGAACAACTAAAAAAGCCGTCAGGGGTTCATAGTCAGCAAATGTAGAGAAAACTTCAGGAAGTGTCCAGTAAAAAATAGTTGTTATGCTAATTATTTTTTTGCCGGTCGGTTCGCAACCTAAAATCCCGGGCTGCAAGGCTTTACCGCTAGACACGCGGTTTCCAGATAGTCTCTTCCGCCCCGAGTTCCTGCGCCATTTTTCGACCCAGCACAAAGAAGTAATCCGATAGCCGGTTGAGGTACTGAATCACCAGCGGATCGACGGTTTCTTCTTCATTCAGGGCAATGGTCAGTCGTTCGGCCCGGCGGCAGACCGTGCGGGCCAGGTGACAAAACGAAACGGCCTGATGACCGCCCGGCAACACAAACGCCCGCAGTTCGGGCAGTTCGGCGTCCATCTCGTCCATCGTCTTTTCCAGCAGCACAACATCCGTTTCCAAGATGGCGGGCAGCGGCCTTTTGACGGTTTTTTCCGGGTCGGTTGCCAGCTCGGAGCCAATCGTAAAAAGCCGGTCCTGAATTTCCTTGAGCAACTCTTTGCGGCTCTCATTCACCGGCTGATCCCGCACGAGGCCGACCCACGAACTGAGTTCATCGACGGTTCCGTAAGCGTCAATTCGGTGATGAGCCTTGCTCACCCGCCGTCCGCCGATGAGCGAGGTCTGACCGGTATCGCCGGTTCTGGTGTAAATTTTCATTGGATAAGTAATGGCTGGTCGGGCAAGACCCGTCTTGAGAATCAGTGTTTATAAAGAATTCTTGGTTCTACGGCAAAACCGGTGTGGGAACACACCGCCGTAGCCCGTACCTTTGCGGCCCAAAGCCTGTTATCAGGTCAACCAATCAAATTCAATGAAAGTTACCACTTTTGCTATTCGTTTATGGCGGCTGGCCTCTCTGATCGGGTTTGCCTCCATGCTTATTTATACGTATACCTCACTGGAAACCACTGTTGCCGTGGGGTTTACGCCCGATAGTCGGCCGGATGTTTTTATCAGTCGGGACTACCTGTTTTACGGTTGTGTCGCTATTTTTCTGATTAACAATACGCTGATCAACATGCTGACCAAACTGTTTCCGAAAGTTTCGGGTACGGCGCTGCCCATTCCGCACCAGCAGCGCTGGCTTCAGCACCGCAGTCAGTTGAACGAGATTTTTCAGAACTGGTTCTACTGCCTGATGGCCGCCGTCAATACCGTTATGGCCCTGGCCCTGGCGGTTTTGCGCCAGTTAAACAACCAGCTGGGTTCGACGCAATTGGTCGGGCACCAGTGGCTCTTACCGGTTTGCGTCGCCATTATTTTAATTGTGGTCGTTTCACTGCCGATCCGTCTGGCGATGAAACCCGCTGCCGAGGAATAGGATGGAGGAACTGCAGCTCAACGATTTTCAGTACAATCTTCCCGATGAACGCATTGCCCGGTTTCCGTTGCCCCAGCGCGATCAGTCTAAGTTGCTGGAATACCGTCAGGGCGTAATGGAACACCGTACCTTCTCCGAACTGCCGGATCGGTTGCCCGCCAGCAGCCTGCTCGTCTTTAATAATACGAAGGTGATTCCGGCCCGGCTTCATTTTCAACGGGCGACGGGCGCGGTCATTGAGTTGTTTCTGCTCAACCCGGTGCCCGCCGACCGGCTCGTTACGGAAGCCATGCAGGATCAGCACCAGACGGTTTGGCAGTGCATGATCGGAAACCGCAAACGCTGGAAATCCGATGAAACGTTAACAAAAGAGATTCGGGTGGGCGAGCAGACGGTTGTGCTCCGGGCGCTCTGGCACGATGCGGATCGGTCCTTTATTCGGTTTGAGTGGTCCGGCAGCGACGCCTTTGCGGCCATTCTGCACGAAGCTGGCAAAATACCGTTGCCGCCGTATCTGAGCCGCGATGTTACGGACGCCGATCAGGAGAGCTACCAAACCGTTTACTCCCGCATTGAGGGGGCGGTGGCGGCCCCAACCGCCGGGCTGCATTTCACCCCCGCCGTGCTGGCTCGACTGGCCCAACGAGGAATTCAGACGGATTACCTGACGCTTCACGTCGGTGCCGGAACGTTCCAGCCCATCAAAGCAACGGATGTCCGTCAGCATGCTATGCATACCGAGCAGGTGGTTTACACCCGGCAAAACCTGGAAAACCTGCTGGAACATCAGGGCCCGGTAATTGCCGTTGGGACAACCTCCATGCGTTCGCTGGAAAGTTTGTACTGGTTTGGAGTACGGCTTTTAAAAAACGAAGCCGAGCCGTTTCTGCTGGATCAACAATATGCCTATTCTTTTCCGGAAACTGATTTGCCGGATAGTCGGAAATCCATTAGGGCGGTCCTGGATCACCTTCAGGGAACCGACCAGCAGCAGGTTGTTGCCCACACAGGCATCTATTGTATGCCCGGTTACCGGTTTCGACTGACAAACGGGTTGGTTACTAACTTCCACCAGCCCGGTTCTACCTTAATTCTTCTGGTAGCGGCTTTTGTTGGCGAAGACTGGCGGACCATTTATAATGAAGCACTACAAAATAACTATCGCTTTTTAAGTTACGGCGACTCCTCGTTGCTTTTGCCCTGAAACCGTATCTTTGCCCCCAATTTTATTTCATTGAGAGTTAGTTACGATTGAATACCCGATCGTAACTAACTCGTTTACTCATTCAACTTGATCAATGATTGATTTTATTGAAGAACTCCGCTGGCGGGGCATGTTGCAGGACATGATGCCCGGTACTGAAGAACAACTCCGCAAAGAATCAACCGCCGGATATATTGGTTTCGACCCCACGGCAGCTTCACTGCACATTGGTAACCTGGCCACCATCATGTTGCTGGTGCATTTTCAACGGGCGGGACACAAACCCTTTGCCCTAGTGGGTGGAGCCACGGGAATGATTGGCGATCCAAGCGGCCGCTCAACCGAACGCG